>JAJDUH010000056.1 GCA_022826805.1 Candidatus Poribacteria bacterium | reverse complement strand
CTTTTTTTGTAGAGGGGAACTAAGAATACCTCTCTAACATAGCACATTCGTGGAGACTCCGCAAGAAATCTGAAAAAAACTCTGAAAGCCAAACATCTTTACCTCCACACTTGTGGGTAACAGTAAGCCTTATCAGGGGGGAATAGTATCTGTTTATTTATCTGGTTTACCATATATCAAATTATATCATTAACTTGCGTTTTGTGTATAAATATAACAAAATCCGTCAGAAAATAAAAATGAAGCGAGTCTAAAGTCGCTCTTAACTGTTATGAGATATCACTGTTCTACAGCGAACCCTAAAAATTAGCAGTCGTCATCAGATATACCCACACTGCGATATCGCTATTGCCCTTAAACCGTGATTGCATCAACGCATCCGGTAGGAATACCGACAGACCGAGTGTAAAATTGAGTGCTTTATGATAAGCGGACACAAGCGTCAAATCTACCTCTTGACCATAACTGTTCATATTCTCGACTGTTTGTGCCGATAGGAACTGATGAAAATCCACTTTAAGCGTAACTTTTTTGTGTGGTATTATTTGAAACTTCAGCATCAGGTCTTGTAGTCCAGCACCACCAGTATGTACTGGGATATTCAGAAAATAGTCCATAAAGCCGTAAAACTTATGATTTGTCGCAAACAGCGTATCAAAGACCTTGTAGTCGGTATCATCAGGTGCCTGCCCCGATAGATAATCGTATCCAATAGCGACGCGTGGTTTCTGCTGAATATCGAAAGTATAGCCGACTGCACCGGTGACCATGAATGCTGAGACATCCTGCTGTTTCTTAGCAGTAGGATCAATCCGGGTGCCGAGTTGGACAGCTGCCTCAGTTTCATAATCCAGCATGCCGAAATTGCCCTTACCATAGGTGCCAAGTGTCATACGCCGTAAATCATCAATACCTCCTAATGTCTGACGCCTGTCCATTTCAAGGAGTGAGTATACCCCAAAGTTATAAAGCGTCAGATAGAGTCCGCCAAAATAAGCACCTGTGTCCCCCGGCATCTCCGGGTCGGCTTGTTGAACCAGTTTTGTTGCAAACAGGTCCAGCTTTAGTTTTTCTTTCAACTTATAAGCCATCAATGTCCCATCAAATGCTCTGCCGATGTTGTGCCATCCGACCACACCAATCAACCGTTGCCCACCATAAATAAGTTCCATACGCCCTGCCTTCAAACTAAGCCCATCTACCAGGAAATCGGTGGTATAGAGATAGCCTTGATGCAGATCAATATTGTCAATACTCGCTAACGTACTCGGCTCGGTCCCAAAAACTCGCGAATCCTGCAGCTGAAGCAATCCTGAGATATCCTCTGTTGGTTGGAAATTCGCATTTAACCGTACCCGCATCAGAGTAGATCGGTTGGTCGGTGTTTTGTTATTGAAGTCTTTACTATCCAAGATGCCTCGTGTACGGATTTGGGATGATAATTTTACAGCATCGTCTTTGGAATAACAAAGTACAGGTGCTGAAAGTATGAACAGACTCAACAAGTACAGAAAAAGATGTTTGGATTTCATTGTATTGCTTCCTTTTATATTCTTGTTTCAGTTGTAATAAATTGAGGTTTCGTTTTTTTATTCAAGGTGTGCAAATAAAAAAGAGGCATCAATTTGCAAAAATTTTGCAAATAGACACCTCTGTCGCGAGTGGAACCAACGTTGGTTCCACAACTAATTCGTGTAGATTTTCTGTAGATGTTCTGACAATTCGTAGAAGGTAGTGAAGACAACTCCTCCGATATTGTATTTGTTACGTATCAAGCAAAAAACATGCCAATTCAGATAAGAATTTACACAAAGTCTGTGTATATACGGGTACGCCGGAGGATACACAGAAACAAGAAAGGGATTTCAGAGAGGGAGTAGTGAATTTTTCAGCAGAGAGTGCATAGATTTTATGCAAAAAAACTGTATCAATCCCCATATACTTTTGAGGTAAGTGCCTTCGATGCCCCCTTTAATATCACATTCCAAACCAGTATCGACACTTAATCAGGAAGATATTCCTCCCAGGATCCGTGAAACTGCTTCGTAGCCGGTGAACGGGTCGAAACTCAAGTTCAGTTGCTCCAATATCTTCCAATTCAATCTCACGCGACTGAGACCAAACCAAAAACAGTGTACTGCCAGGACGAAATTCCCAGCGAAGGACGGTGTTGCCCCGCAGCGAACGCATGTGGAAATCAGGATTTCGTTTCAGCGGATACGGTTTGAATTTATACGACTTCGGTTCCACCAACTCCTTGAAGTTGGAATAGTCGCCGATGGTAATGAAGGGCTGTACGTAGAATTGAAGACTCAACGTTGGCGTGAAACTAATGTTTGCTCGCGTCGTAAAGTCAAGCGTTTGCGCTATTAATTCCCCATAGACATAGTGGTTTTTGATTTGTCCATTGATGCTTTCTTCAACCAGTTCGACCCACTGTGCATCGTAAACGCGGTAACGATACATCGGTCCAATGCTCAATTCAATGTTCGACGCCGGACGAATGTTCAGGAGAAGAGTTACTTCCTTTTCAGAACTCTTAGTATCATCGTCCCACGCAAAGATCGGATTTAGTTCAAGCTGAACCATTTTACGGCTATCGGTTCTAAGTTGGGTAAAAATCCACCAACCCGCAGGATTTTTAATCAGTGTCCCACCGCGTCGGACATCCTCGTCCCTAAACGACTCTAAATTCCGTCCCACCCAAAGATCGTACTCCCAATAGTTTTTTAGTGTTCCATCTGTCCATATCTCAGAGTAGCGACCGATGCTAACACCATCATAATTCCATTCCCGCCAACCGTAGAGTCCAAGAGTAACTTCTCGGAAAATGCTAAACGGCTGCTCTTTTTTGAAGATGAGATCATAGAACCATCTCATCATATCGCCGCGCTGCGTATACCCTATGTCATTTATGTCTAAGCCTGGGGAACGGACATTAAAATCGGTATCAAGTCTCCACCAACCGCCCTGTTTATCAAATTCAATATGTGCCAAGTAACCTGACTTACGTGCCTCTGGTTTCCCAGTTTGGCTTGTCGCCAGCATTCCGCTTATCTTGTATCGCTCCTTCGCAAACCGCAAGTCCCAGTCAAGTCCACCTACATAAGCAGCATTGGCAGCTTGCCGATTTACTGCAGTTGTCATCAGTCCGACTCGAGAATTCCCTTCCAAGATATCTTGCGTCACTCGACCCACAAAATAATTCGTCAATGGCTCAACGAGATAATCGCGGTGCTTGCCTTTTTCCTTAATCTGTGCATACTCGCGTGCCGTGACAGCTTCCATGATACCAAAGGAAGTATTGCTGTTGGTTCTTCCGACGATCTTGGCAGCACCCAGAATTGTCGTCGCTTCTGGACGACTCAGTTCCGTAGCACCGTCTGGAATCTCAAAATGACCTGGTTGCCGTCCAATTCGCCGTGAGTAAAAGAATTGATTTTCTCCCTCACCGAAGTTAAAAATAGATGAACCTTTCACAAAAAACGGTCTACGTTCTTCAAAAAATTCCTCATAAGCAGAAAGATTTAAAGTCGCTGGGTCTGCCTCTACCTGCCCAAAATCAGGATTGATCGTGGCGTTGAGGGTTGTCCCAGTATTAATCCCATATTGGACATCGCCGCCAACATTGCCCCACAAATCCGTATCACTGTTCAAGGTCGTTCTCCCCATGGTATACGGTATCAACTCCAAATGCCGAGATGGATGGATATTCTCTATCCCTACCAGATCACCAAAATGCGATAGCCACCCTGGGGCACCTTTCTTAATCAAACGCCAATGGGCACGCTCTTTTCTACGACTAATTTCCCGTTCTACCTGCAGACCCCATGTGTATTTATCTTTGGGTGAAAAACGGAACATATAAAACGGGATTTTACATTCTACTGCCCACCCATTTTTGTGGATGCGGGTTTTCGCCTCCCAGACACCGTCCCACGCGTTGTTCCATCCTCTCCAACCGCCGCCTCCGGTAATACCATCTATTACAGAGCCAGAAGGATAGACAGTAAACGAGAAGCCACGCTGTCGGTTGTAGTGCGGATCAAGGATAATCTGGATTTTGTCCGACTCAACGTACTCATCTCGCCTAACGAGCCGGGAGACTATTTTATCAGGTTCACTATCGTAACACATGACAGCGAAATAGACTGCCTCATCGTCGTAGGCAACTTGGAAGGTGGTGTGTTGGGAAGCAGATTGCCCTTCATCGGGGTCGCGTTGACGAAAGCCCTCATGGAGGGGCGCGGTCTTCCAGATATCATCATCTAAAATACCGTCTAATTGTGGTGGTGTGTCCTTAACGCGAACAGCTGTCGCAACTCTGTGCGCGGATTCGGTTTCTGTCTCAGTCTGTGCTGTGTTTGGGAGCTGCAAAACACAAAATATCGAAAACAACACCCAAACACACCAAAAGTCCGATATAATTTTCAACTGTTTCCCTCGGTTCTCTGTAGACTTGTTTGTTTACCTATTGAAACCCGATTCGGATAAAAAACTTCAGAATTTTTGAGGATTAGTCAGCAACATCTGTTCCACATTGTGGACAGGTATCACCCCAAGTGGAACGCCTACCTTCGCCGCAAACATCACAGGTACCCAACGGATACTCATCGGGTTTCGCACGGCTGCCCCCCTTCTTGTAAGTGATGATTCGCCATACCGTCTCGCCATCCTCTTCATAGCAGAGCCAGACGCCTTCTTTCCTGCCATCAGCCGAGCTACCGTCATGCTTTCGATACGGACCGCCCCACTTACGATTGCCATTCTCGTAATAGCACATGTAGTCGTCTTCGTTCTTTCCATCGCGGAAGGTGGCTTCGCTCGCTTTGTTCCCATTCTTGTGGTACTGGATCCAAAGCCCTTCTTTTTTTCCTTCAATGTAGCCCCCTTCGCTCCGCTTAAAACCGTTGGCATAGTAGGTGACCCAATAACCGTGCTTCTTACCGTTGACCATCTCGCCATCTGTAAGTGATTTTGCCATCTTAGAAATCGCTCCTACCGTTTGATACTCGCCCAAGTCGTTGTTAACCTGTTAGTAGGTGAAACCGCGAGGGCTTTCTCAATCCCTTCTGTCATAATTGTATTTAGGTCTTCCTCACTGACAGCCACATTGAAAATAACGATTTCGTCAAGAACCCCACTAAAATCCCAACCCGCTGCGCCTTTCCAACGGGTTAACCAAATCGAACCACCGTCGTGTTGTTCAGTGAAATCCGGCTCCCCGACATCTAAATCCGCCACGGCTTCGCCATCAACATAGAGGATGAGCGTCTTACCGTCGTGCGTTAAAGCAACAAAACTCCACTCATCCATCTCCCAAGTCCCGCCCCGAACAGCACTACTATTTATGCCACCGTTGAATATGAAACTGCCATAAAAATCGGTCGGACCGATGAGAATATTTGGATTGTGCCAATCTCTCTCTATGAGACGAACGTGCGGACCAGAAGGGTTACCAAGCGGTTTCACCCAGAGCAGATACGTAAATCCGTCGAGGAAGTCATTGACAGTCTTGCTCGCTGGAATAACCACATGATTAGTCCCGTTAAATTCGATCCCTTTACCATCCTTTCCATCAACGCGTTTGGCATCAATAATCTCACCGTCATTTCCATTGCCAGAAGTATCTTTAACCGTGTCTCCTTTTCCCTGATCAAAGAGCCAGATCCCCATAACCGATTCTGGATCAAGCTCCGATGTGCTCTCCTGAACCCATACCCCCGTAACAAAGATAACTACCATAGTAATCAAAGCACTTAGAACTCTCATCGTTTTAGTCTCCTTTTTCAAAATATGCATCCAGTTCATTACCGCACCGTGGACAAGTCCTACTCCACGCTAAACGTCTACCTTCGCCGCAAACATCACAGACCCCTAATGGATACTCATCCGGTTTCGCACGGCTGCCACCTTTTTTGTAGGTTACAATGTGCCACACCGTCTCGCCATCATCTTCATAACCATAAAAGGCACCTTCCTTTTTCCCATCGTAGGATTTGCCTACATGTTTAGGATAGGCACCCCTGGATCTAAGGTTCCCATTTTCATGATAAGTAATACAGGGCCCCTCGTATTTTCCATCGCGGAAGGAGGCTTCGCTTGCCTTGTTTCCATTTTTATGGTAAGTAATCCAAGGTCCTTCTTTTTTTCCATGAATGTAGCCGCCCTCGCTCCGCTTAAAACCGTTCGCATAATAAGTGATCCAATAGCCGTGCTTTTTGCCATCAACCATCTCGCCATCTGTCAATGAACTTCTCATAACTTCACCTATAGAAACGGACTTAAATGCCCGACTGCTTTGAGAATAAACCTATAATACTGTATCAAGATATGCCTCAATTTTCGCCAAAGTCTTAGCACCGATCCCTTTGAAACCTTTGAGCCGTCCTTCATCAATTGCCGCTCGGAGTGAGACGAGGCTATCCACACCGACATCTTCGTAGAGTCGCTTAATCGTCTTAGCACCCAATCCAGGAATAGGCACAAGCTCTACAACCGTCCGTGGCGTATCTCCTGCAAACTCTTCCAGTTTTCCACTGGTGCCAGTCTCCACGAATTCCTCAATGATTTTCGCCATTACTTTCCCTGCTCCCGGAAGCTCCTCTATCAATCGACCTTGGGCAATCAAATCCGACATCGGTTCTGGAAATCGAGAGATATAATGTGCCAACCATGGATATCGCGTCGCGTGGTCTTCTGGATAGTCGGCAATAATCAAAAAAGTATGGAGTTCCAAGAGCCTTAGGGAAATCTCATCATTCTCATGCCAGCGTGTCCGCCCTTTAGCATCAATATAAGCTCCCTCTTCTAAATCTTTCTCATCGTTCATTATTCATCCCTCCAGTATAGAATCTGAATTGTAGTATCCCACAACGCAACAGCGAGATATTCTCCATTCGGTGAGAAAGCTAACGCTTGAATGCCAGTCGAGTAGGTTTCCCAAATCACCGATTCGCCTTCGGAAATGTCCCATACCCGAAGATTACCGGCTTCACCGCCTGAAGCGAGATAATCCGAAGTTGGCGAAAAGGCGAGCGCACGTGTCCAATATGCCTCAAATCCGCCCTTCGCAAGCCGCCGTCTTCCGGTCCCGATCTCCCAGACACAGATTCCAGATTGAGCGTTCTTTTGTGTGTCAACCGCCAACAGCGTAGCGTCGGGTGAAAATAGCACGTTCCAGATCCCTAAAATCTCACCAGTGTCGAAAGTATATGTCGGACGTTCATCGGTTGTGTTCCAAATCTCAATCGCAGTCCGATGTCCTTCACCATCTCGGTAACTCCCTTCCGCAGCGGCAATAAACCGACCATCGTCAGAAAGCGTAAGACCGTTCCTGACGGGAAAACCCGTCTGAAGTGTTTTCAATCTCCGGGCAGATCCTTCACGCATCGCAGTTTTCGGCCCCTGTCCGGCGAGCCGCCAAACTTCAATTTCGTCATCCCTCTTCGACAGCACTGCGAGGGTACCATCCGCAGACAGACTGCCACTCTCATACTGCCCATTTGTTAGCGGTACTTCATCACCACTTCCGATCGAAAGGATAGTGATATTGTCATCGGCGTCCCGGGTCAACAATCGATCTGCGCCGGTGGAATAGGCGAACCACCGTTTGGCGTGGATGGCACTGATCTCTCGTTTCTGTCGGTTCCCGATATCCCATGCCCCCACACTGCCGCCCATTCCTCTCGTTATCAGCTTCGTGCTGTCCTTGTTAAATGCCATCCGTCGCGCGACATCGGGCAGGAGCCTATCAAGCCGCGGCTCCTGCTTTACACCGAGTTGAAATGCGAACTCCAAGGTAGCACCTCGAACTGACAAGCATAACAAAGTACAGAAAAGAAAGATAACTAAATTTTTCATGTGATGCAGAGAAGTTCAAATATCGCGAGCACAGCTCGCTCCTACAAGAAGTTATCTTGAAGATTCTGAAACAAATACAAGCCTTGACATCGCGAGCACAACTCGCTCCTACAAGAAGCACCTTCTCGTAAACAAACCAACCCGGACTCATGTTCACGGGTGTGCGTGCCATTTTATCAGCATATACCCGTAATGAAATTTGCAACAGACTGTTTTTTCGCTTTCCGGGCATAATCAAGTGGCGTTTTACCGTCTGCATCGCGTCTGCTAAGGTCACCACCATGTTCTATGAGCAATTGCACCTGATTTTTCCCGATCCCTTTTTGCGCGATGATATGCAGCGGCGTCCGTCCCTTATCATCCATTACGTTTGGATCCGCCCCGTTTGCCAGTAAACAGGCGATACCATCCGTTAAACCGCGTTGTGTAACCCAATGTAGAGGTGTCCACATCCCGTGCCGATGCTTCTGACGGGCGTTGATGTCGCGACCTTTGGCAAGAAATCCTTTCACCAATGCATCAAACCGCTTCGGTCCCTGCCCAACAAGCACATACCAATCACGCAAGTTGATTTCATAACCTGCGTCAATGAGCAGATCAACGATTGCTGGTTGTTTGGATTGAAGTGCTATTTCGAGCAGTGGCATAGTAGGTCCGACCTGATAGGCATAGACATGACCGCCGGGGACTTCATTCGTTTGTTCTCGGTCAAGATCAGGCGACTTCAACGTTGGTATCACATAACCTTTAGGGGATTTCACATTAATTCTGAGATTGAGGAGTTCTGGATTTTTTTTAAATTCTGCCGTTGCCCGTTGAACATCACCTATCACACAATAGAGGACAACATCTGCCTCAGCTCCCTGCTCAAGGAGATAGAGACACACCTCAGATTGTCTTCTCATTGTCCATTGCGCAGGTGTGCCGTTATGGTCGAGATCCCGTAAGTTTATATCCGCCCCGTGCTTAAGCAGCAGTTCAGCAATTCGTGGTGTCGCTGCAAAATGAAGTGGAGACATACCATCACTTCCCGGTGCATTGACAACCTTAGAGTCCTTCCGAATCAATGCTGCAAGCGTCTCATACATGTCCAAACCCGCAGCGGAATGTGCGTCAACAGTTGCCCCTTGTTCAATTAGATACTCAGCGAGTTCCCTGTTATAACTCAGCATAGAGCCAGCGGCATGTTGTAACGCCGAGGTCCCACCTGCCCACCACTTGCTCTTGATATCAATATTAGCCCCAGCATCAAGCAGAATCTGGATGAGTTCGCGGTTACCGGATGCCGCAGCAAACACAATCGCAGGTGCATCGAAACTAAACCACGGGGCATCAATGTGTGCTGCGAGGATTTGGTCACTCGCCAACAGGTTTTTGACTGCCTCTACGTCTCCATTCTCTACTGCCGTAATAAACGCTCGCTTATTTGTCACAAGAACTCCTTTACAGGTTTCTAATCGACAGTGAACTGAATTTTATTAAAACGGCTCGCTACCTTGGCAACCTTTGGCTTGAGCTCTTTAGGATTACCACCAGAAAGTGCTGAGACGATACACTCGGCAATATCTTGGGCATCCGCTGGCGTCATACCCCATCGCGTAACCTCTTGAACACCCATACGTAATCCAGAGGTTCCGACTTCCGGCGACAGTCCTGCTGCACCCGCAATAATATGGCACGCTTCCAAATGCGTCGCGAGGGTGCCGCCATCTCCATACTTATCTACAATCAATATCAAAGTATGCGACTCCGTGAAGCCGAGATCAGCACCGAGTATCGGAACACCGCGTTCCGCCAACGCTTGACCGAGTGCTTTTGCGTTCGCAACAATCGCATCCGCTTGCGCTTCACCGCATTCCATCCATTCTATAAACGTTCCCGCTAATGCAGGAAGACGATTCAGATGGTGATTGCTCATTAGCAATGGATAAAGTCCCGTCGCAACCCGTTCAGCAATAGAGGCATCGTTCGTCAAAATCATTCCACCTTGCGGTCCCGCAAGGGTTTTATGAGTACTGGAAATAATTACATCAGCGCCTTCTTCAAACGGCGATTGAAACCGCTTACCAGCGATGAGCCCAATGACATGCGAAGCATCATAGATGAGGTAGGAATCTGGATTTGCTTCGCGCATCGCCTCTTTCAATTCCCGTACAGGTTGTGGAAAAAGAAATACACCGGAGCCAACGTTAATGATCCTGGGTTTGTATTCCGCAATCAGTGCAAGTGTTTCATCAAGATCTATATTTGAACGCCGTCCGTCCCACGGAATCGGAATTGACCGTAGTTCTACTTTGAGTGGTGAGGACAGCAGTTTTTCAGCATAGTGGTGTCCGTTATGAACCTCTAATGCTGTGTCCCCGGGTTTCGCTAACGCGAATGTTGTTCCAATCCCTGAGATATTTCCAGACAATGGGCGAAAATCGACATGCGCTGCGCCGAAGAGTTCCTTTGCTAATTCTTGTGTATACCCCTCTATTTCGACAATATAACGGTTGCCTTTGTAATTCCGTTGATAAATGTCAGTACCAGAATAATTTCCATACCGCCGCGCCAATCGTTCGTCAAACAGTTCTTCCACTAACGGCGAAGGCGTGTTCTCCGAAGCGATAAGATTGAGACAGGTTTCCCGATATGTGTGATGTTTCTCGAGAAGTGAAGTAAGTTGTTGGACCTTTGGGTTATGGGTCATTGAAACAAGCCTCCATTTAATTTAGAGAAAGGGATAGAGAAAGTGCTTGACGTGCCGTAAGAAATAGGTTACGATGAAAGAAAACACACATTGCAACGAGGAAATTATGCCAAAACCGACAGATATCCGCATCCTTGACGTTCAATACGACTTTGAAGAACATCAATACCGGACCCCGCTCAAGTTCGGCGGCGTACCGACAGATCACTGTATTCTCTTTAACGTCCGCATGCAAGTTCAGACACACGACGGAAAAGAGGCAGAAGGAAAAGGCTCAATGCCGCTCGGCAACGTCTGGGCATTTCCACCTCGCTATGCGCCTTTTGACGAGAGCCTCGCAGCGATGAAAAAACTCGCCGAATTGGCGATAGCCGCAACGCAGGACTGCCCGCTTTGCGCCCATCCACTCGAACTCTCTGAAGTGCTTGAACCCGAATTTTTACGAATCGCCGATGCATTGTCCAACACTATGCAACTCGCATCACCCATACCAAAACTCTGCACCGTCGTTACAACAAGTCCTATTGATGCAGCAATTCACGACGCCTTCGGCAAAGCAAACGGCATTAATAGTTACGACGGATTAGGTAAAGATTTCATTGCAGCGGATCTGTCGCACTTTTTGAACGAACACTTCACTGGAAAATACCTCGACCAATATACTTCACGCCAACCGAAGCCAAACATGCCGCTCTATCATCTGGTCGGCGCGCTGGATCCACTGACCGATGCCGATATCGCAGAACGCCTCAACGACGGTTTACCAGAGACACTCCCGGAATGGATCGTCGCCGATGGATTGACGCATCTAAAGATTAAACTGAATGGTGACGATCTTGCGTGGGATGTGGCGCGCGTCCTCGCCATTGACAAAGTCACTGCAGAAACACAAGCGAAACGCGGTATTGACACGTGGCACTACTCCGCCGATTTCAATGAAACCTGTCAAGATGTTGAATATCTCTTGGCGTTTCTTAGCCAGATTCAAGAGACAGAGAATGCAGCATTCCAACGTCTCGCCTACATTGAACAACCGACCGACCGGAATCTGAAGGCACATCCCGAAAATAAGATGCACAAAGCCGCCGAGATAAAGCCTGTAGTGATCGACGAGTCATTGACCGACTTCGAGACTTTCCTACTTGCGCGTGAGCAGGGATACTCTGGTGTAGCGCTTAAGGCGTGCAAAGGGCAGTCCCAAGCTTTGTTGATGGGTGCCGCTGCCGCAGAATACGGTATGTTTCTCGCCGTTCAGGATCTAACGTGTCCCGGAGCGTCCTTTTTGCACTCCGCTGGACTCGCTGCGCGCATCCCCGGCGTAACGGCTATCGAAGGCAACTCACGTCAATTCTGTCCAAGTGCGAACGACGGTTGGTGCGACGAATTCCCATCAATCTTCAATATCACTGACGGCACCGTTGACACCCAAGTCCTCACTGCACCGGGGCTTGGACATTAACATCCGTCCGCTCTGTTTCTGGATCCGAAACCGTAATATTAGTGACAACGTTTCGTTGTTCCGGGAGTCGGACGGGAAAATCTTCGATCACATCATCAATCAATTTTTTGACGACTGCTTTGACCGGATCAAATGGAATACATTCAAGCACAACAATGGCGCGATGTTTTGACGGTGCGATATTATACTTCAATCCGTACTGAAGTCCGAGTTGCATCAACTCCGGTTCAACGCTGATAGAAATCTGCCGACGTTCCTGCTCTGTGATATAAAAACTATCAAGAATGAAATGCGTGTGGATCCACGCTTCTCTGTCTTCAACAATCTTCATAATTGTGTATTATAGCACCGACAACGGACTGTGTCAATCCTGCGAGAGTGTTATAGATTGCCGAATCGGCACCTTGTCTAACCGCTGAACATCTCCGTTATGCCAGCGAATCTGGAGGTTGTCCACCCGCGTGGCACTGCCCAATCCAAAGGTGAGATGCAGATCGTTGCCTGACAAATAGCTTGCGCCACAGATAACCTCCCGCAGGAGCGTTGCTTCACCTGTTTCTACCTGAACCTGCGCACCGATCGCATCCGTGTTGCCATCTATTCCTACTAATTTCACTGTTAACCACGCGTTTGCGTTACCTACCTCATTGCTAAGAATAACCGTCGGACGGTTTGATTGACAAAGCACAACATCCACATCGCCATCCATATCTATATCTCCGAAGAGCATGCCGCGGACGACGTAAGACGCATTATTCAACCCCGCTTCAGTGGTAATCTCGGTGAAGGTTATGGCATCAGCCTGCCTACCCCCCTGATTACGGAACAACTGAATAGGCTGTGCATAACTCTGTGTCGCGTCAATCTGCTTCACATTATCCCAGATATGTCCATTTCCTACGAGCAAATCTAACCAACCGTCGTTATCATAGTCAACAAAGCGAGTGCCAAAACCGAGGGCATAGAAGGAAGGTTCGGCAAGATCCGTGTCAAAAGTCACATCCTCAAAATAGCCATCGCCATCATTCTCCATGAGACAGTTTGCCTCCATTGAAAAATTCGACACCCAGAGATCCATATCACCATCATTATCATAGTCCCCGGCATCTACGCCCATTGAACCGTTTCCAATTCCGTCGCCGTTATAGGCAACGCCGCGGCGTACCCCTTCCTCTTGAAAAGTTCCATCGCCCTGATTAATAAAAAGTGTATTCGGAGACATATCGTTTGCGACGTAAATGTCTATCCAATCGTCCCCATTTACGTCCGTAAAGACGACCCCAAGACCTCGTGTCGTCGGTTCATAAACACCCGCAGGTTTTGTAATATCTGTAAATGTCCCATCCCCATTGTTGCGGTACAGCACATCGGCGATACCGTGATATTCCTTCGGACCGCAATAGATACGCAAACTATTTTTGTAATAACACGGAATGTCGGTCTCCAAGGCATATTCGATGTAGTTGCAAACATAAAGGTCCAGATCACCATCCCGGTCGATGTCAGCAAACGCCGCACTGGCGCTCAACAAGGAACAATCCACCTGTGCTTGCTCGGTTACATCAGTAAACGTGCCATCGCCGTTGTTACGATACAATACATTCTTTCCGAAGTTTGTCACGTACAAATCGCGGTCACCATCAGAATCGTAATCCGCGGCAACAGCACCGAGTCCATAGCCGGTATCACCGACGCTGGCAGATTGTGTAACATCAACAAAAACACCAGCGTCGTTTCGATAGAGTCGATTTTTAGGTAGAGGTGCTGTTGATGGAGAAAGCGACTTGCTTTGAACAAGATAGAGGTCCAAATCTCCATCATTATCGAAGTCGAAAAGAGCACCACCACTACCCATCGTCTCAACGAGTCGACGCTCCGCAGAAAATCCACTGATATGCCGAAAATCAAGCTTCATAGCCTCGGTTACATCACAAAAATAGGGTTCAGCACTGCTGAACTGTGGAAACATAAGAAAAAGAAAAGTGGTGAGTATGAGAAAAAATAAAAGGAATGGATACAGCGTTCGTTGAAACATGGTGACAGGCAGATTACTCTTTTATTTCTGGGCGCGGGCGGATGACCCGAAACCCGATCGTATGAGTTGAATCCAAAGGATAGAATTTGAAACGCAAACTTGAACGAAGGAATACACTGCCTACATCCCACGCGCCGCCACGAATAATCCTAGCACGTAGCACATCTCGGAAGGGGAGATTCATCGGATTTTGGGGGATATCTCTACTGCTCCGTTGATAAACCGTTGGACTATATTCGTCAAGGCACCACTCCCACACATTCCCAGCAAGGTCCGCAATACCGTCTGGTGATTCACCTTTCGGAAACTGTCCGACCGGCATCGGACGATTGTAGCGACGGGCAAAGTTAGCATGCTGACGTGCCTTCGGAGAGGTATCACCCCACGGGTATATGCGCGCCTCCGCACCGCGTGCAGCACGCTCCCATTGTGCTTCAGTGGGGAGACTGCCACCAATCCATTCCGCGAACGCTTGCGCGTCAAACCATGTAACACCGACGACAGGTTGGGCATCGCCGTTGAGCGTTTCATCTGCCCATATCTCTTCGCTATTGTGTCCACGCGGTGTAGGACGATCCGTCGCTTTAACAAAGGTGCGATATTGCGCGTTCGTGATCTCATACCGCGAAATTTCGTAAGCATCCAAATAAACCCGATGCTGTGGCGATTCCGCTTCAAACGTATGCCACTCCAGCATAGAACTCCGCAATCTTGCATCTTCGTAAGCCGCTTCTGCCGTTTCAGGGGTCGAACCCATCAGGAACGTGCCTGCAGGAATGGAAATCCATTCTATTGTGGTGAGGACCTTTCCAGCAGTCTCACTCACTTCAGCACTGGTAAAACTGCCACAGATCATAAGAATGAACAGGAGAGTCGTAAGACAGTCGCGTTTCATTTGGACTTAGTTCGTTGAAAATCGAATTTTCGTAAAGAAAATGTGCTCCAGACCTCATCAAGATTATCCCCAGGACCAGAGGATCCTCCGTACGTTACTATATATTTCTCGCCGGTGTCATTGCGTAACCTGTGTTCTATCTCAAAAATATCGTTCGCCTGACGAGGACTGTTTACGGTAACACGGCATTTCAAAACATTCGGAGGCTTAGAGTAAAGTTCATCATATTTCAGGTAAGGATAATCCTTTAAGATATTTTCAAGTGCAGTTACAGTAGTTTTGTCCACTTTCTCCTCAGAACAATCCCTATCATATATTAGATAGTCATAATCAGGCAGAAATGCCTCCATATTCGGGGCTTTCCGAACAATCTCAATGATCTTTACCGCTGACTCTTGTAAAGTTTTTTCTAACACCTCCCGCGGAATATCTCCTAATTGGTCATCCCTGAGAGTAGCGATGAAAATTCCTTTGCCCAAATCCATAGGCAAACTTTCATCCTGCTCAATACCATTGAGAGTATACCGAACGTGCCCGAAAAAAGTGGGACCATATCCGCGCACACCAAGTATTTCCATCCGAAGGAACTTTATGAACCTATAGTCTTGCAATCCATTTAGATCAATAACATGAACTTCATACGTGCTCATTATGACTCCTCCTCATCTAATTCGGTAAACTGCACTTCAAAGCGATTTTTGACGCAAGATGGCGGTATGCGCCCGTAGAACAAAATCTCGGCATCTCGCAGAGCATTCACAAGTGCCTTTAACTGAGGTGTAAGGTTCGGACGGCAAGGGACACCTGGCCCCGGTGGTCGCGGTTGTCGTCCTACCAGAAAACGTGACATACCTTCGGGTCTAACGACTCCGAGTAAGAAATCTGGGAGTCCATTATGCTGATAAAATGGATAACCCCCTTTGAAGTCAACATCAATAGGGTTTGGTAAACTCTTCGCAACTTCCTTGACTGGATCTAAGAGCTCGAGCTCAGGAGATAATGGTATATCAATCTCTATCTCGTAAACGTAGCCTCGCTTACCCAGTGTACGTATATCAGTCCCACCCCTTACCGCATAATTCCATGCCACCGCGTAGGAGCGAGTTAATGAAATATAAGGACTGTTTGTAGGACTTTCGGCAACATGCGTTACCAATGCCTCAATCGTATGCCTTGTTGTAGGTGAGATTGCTGTAAAGCCGACTTCTCGGGAGTCGTTGATGTGCCAATGCGTCCCGATCCCCGCACCTTTATAAAATGTAGCCATATACTTCTTTCAGAATCGATGCAGACAAGAGGAATATCCAACAAACAATTATAATACCAACACAAAGAAATATCAAATCAAATTGTAACCAGTCAAAATATACTACAGAGCAAGTAATAAACAAAACGGAACGTTTATGAAAGCCAGAAGAAACCTTAAAACAAGTTGCATAATCAACCTCTAAACACAATCAGAAAGGTATATCCTCCTCAATCCCTGCCCTTCGTTTATTCTCAAAATTTATTTGTTCACTTTGAAGCCTTGCCTCATGCTCAGTCTGTGACTTAAGGCCCTGCTGGACATCGTCAGCATAACACTTCGGACAATATTCACCACCGTAAGAAGCAGAACAGTGAAAACAAAAATTTGTCATTTGAGACTCATAATACCCACGCTTAAGATCCTCTTCAGACGCGGCACCATAACCGCAGCCAGGACAACCATCTAAAAAAATATCCCATCCACTAGCTAGGAACAGTACCGTAAAATTCACAGCCTGGGCGACCACAACTGAGAGGTTCATCAACATGTAAAAAAATGTAAAATAGCAAGCCATAACTAACCTCTAATAAGTTATGAAACTGTAGCAGCATTCAATTCTCCGCTACTTGAGCAACACAGACTCGACAAGTAACATCATAATTAGCGAGACTCCAGTCCGTTATGCCTGCGTTTCAAGTCGCCCCAAGCGATCAGCAATTTCGCACGAGGCGAAACATCAAACGGCACGAGACAGAGCGCGTGCTAAAAAGCATCGCAAGACCGACAAAAAATAAAATAATTGTTTGCCTTAAAATATACCCTCATAAAAGAGCTGGCGACATAGAAAACCCCACAGCGAATAGCATATGAGGCACAGCCGCCAGCAATTCAGCAAATCTACGAACTACGTTCGCTACTACTGTCCTTTAAGTTCACCCCATGTAACAGCGAGCCTGTCGCGCGGGTCAACCGGTGTTACCACGCTTGATGCCTCTCGGAAATAGTCAAAACTGACAGTCATCCTACCTGCACCCTGTCCCTCACAGATACCGACGTAGATACCGACTTCAAGAGGTTCTTCGAGTTCGTTTGTCACCGTACTTACCGAGACCCAATCGCCTTCGGCATTCGGCTTGAACCACGATTCGTATTCGTTACCATCGCGCTTAACCCGGAGTTCAATCGGAATCACACCTTGATCTGGGTTATAATCGGGTTGTGTGCCGACATAAGGTGCAGCATCATTTTGACGGCGCTGGTATTGGAGGACGGCATTGTTATTCTGTGCAGCACCACGGCCCCACAATTTTAATGTCACCCATTGACCGTCGCGGTTCTGGTGATCTTTCGTTGTAGCGGAATACACAACGATGCCAGCAACAGTACAAGCATCCGCGTAGTCAACAACCATTGACGTTTCGATGTCAAACTGGTCCTGATCTGTGACCTGGTAGAAACGTGTGGAGGTGTCATCACCCCACAAATTCTGGTCGAAACCTGCCTCGGCAACGAGTGATCCGCCTGTTAGTTCCCAAGGACTCTTATCACCGTCCTTGATCTTCCAGAAGGACTCAAGGTCTTGACCAGTTCCATCAAATTCATCACTCACCAAATCCTGGGCGAAAACGCCAGAGATAAGACCCAAAGACAGGAGCAGAATTGCAACTATACAAGTAATCTGTTTCATCAGATATCCTTTCTATTTTTCGTACAGGACGATGTTTGTTGGTATCCAAAGAAGTCTTGCCTATCAGATGACTTCTGGTTCGTCCGTACAGATAATTGGTTTTCAATATTTTAACACATTGATTGAAAAAAATCAACTTTATCTCCTAACAACTTAGGGTCATTTAGTTTTAAGATTTGATTTGTAGAGTTATGATTTTATATGGGCATGTATTGCGTGAGTTTTCACGCAATACATGCTATACTTCACCCTAAAAATCCACAACGACTTTGAGGTGAAGACGATGACGAGAAA
>JAJDUH010000040.1 GCA_022826805.1 Candidatus Poribacteria bacterium | reverse complement strand
GCCTCAAGAACAACTCGGCCTTTAAACTCGGGGGTGAAGGTTCTTCGTTTTCGTTTCGCCATCGGGGTCTCCTTTCAAGTCGTAGATATTATACCACAATCTTGGTTTAGGGAGTGGCCCGAATTTAGGGGGGCAGTACACAACTAACACAGAGGTGTTTCGTTTGTGATTTCCAGTTATCAATGAATCCGTGTAATTTGCTATTCAGACAACCACTTATAACTTATAACCAACAACTATAGTAAATTCTAAAAATAAATAGACACTTCTCGGTAGACCAAGTTTCCAAATTCCCCCTGATAAGGGGGATATAGGGGGTTAGGTATTTTTCAGAGTGTCAAAGTAATTCTAAAATCTACCATAAAAACTGAATTATCTTGAATTATATTAGATGATTGTGATATAATCTTTAAAATAGGTGAAATATTAAGAAACAGCTTTCCAATCTACAGTCCCACATATTAAAAAGGGGAAATCACGTGAATTGCGAAATGAGCGAAACCCGAATGCGAATCCTGCAGCTCCTCAAAATGCGGGCTGGTATGACGGTCAGCCAACTGACAGATGCTTTGCATATCAGTCAGATGGGGATCCGACAACACCTCGCTATACTGGAAGCTGAAGAGTTGGTCGAATACCACCGAGAAAAGCAAAAGCGCGGGCGTCCGCTTCACATTTATCGCTTAACCGATCAAGCAAGCACTCTTTTCCCGACAACCTACGCTAACTTTGCTGTTGGCTTGATGAATGAAGTCGCGAAATTCAACGGGCCCGGTTTCATCAACAAAGTTTTTCAAGAACGGATGAAATCGCAATTGCAGACATATCAACAACGGCTTGAAGGAAAAGATTTGCCCGAACGCGTCAAAGAACTTACGCGTATCCGAGACGAAGAAGGATACATGGCATGCTGTGACGAGAACGAGGACGACTACGTCTTGATTGAACATAATTGCCCAATTTCCGTGATTGCTGAGGAGTATCCTTATGTATGCGAAATTGAGTTGGGACTCTTTCGACAATCCTTGGGGACAAAGGTCGTTCGGGAAGAACATCTCATGCAAGGCAGTCATAGGTGTTGCTATCGGATTGCTAAAAAGAAAAAAGAGTAGCGTTCGGCACAAGCGTAGGGATCAGAATAAAAATGTCTGAAGAAACAGGAAGACGCGGCTTTTTCAAGGAAGCCTTGAATCAACTCATCCAACCCGTTGCTGAATTGCTTGATGATACGGTGGGTGAACACTTGCTTGCTGAGGATTCGGAGCAGCGTGTTATCTTTCGACCGCCAGGTGCATTGTCTGAAGCTGAATTCTTGGAACGGTGTCATCGGTGTGGGAACTGCGTCAAAAACTGTCCCGCAAACGCCATTCAACCCCTGCAGAGTACGGATACCAGTATTGCGAATACACCCTATATAGATCCAGAGGAACAGCCTTGCGTCATCTGTGATTCATTGGCATGCATGTATGTATGTCCAAGTGGTGCCTTACAACCTGTTTATGCAGAGGACATTAAAATCGGGTTGGCAGTTTTTACCGCTGAAACCTGTCTTCGTACGAAAGAGGTAGATTGTACCTACTGTGTTGATACCTGTCCTATTGGAGATGATGCGATTCGTCTTACGTCAGACGGTGTTGTAGAGGTACTTGACCCAGGATGCACAGGGTGTGGTGTCTGCCAATACGCTTGCCCAACTGCTCCCAAATCAATAGTCATTCAACCGCGTGTTGCATAAGGGGCTTTTCCAATTTTTTTCTATCCGTTGTCCTTTGCACCTTTTCCAAGAGATATGTCTCTACTTACACAAATCCTTACGCAAGGTACTGTTGATGTTCAGAACCTGCGTGATATCAAGCCACCGTTGGAGGTAGCGCAAAGCCTACTATTGTATTTCATCGGTGGTACCGGGGTCCTCGGATTCATAGCTGTTTCAATTTTTCTCTATATCCGAAAACGGACACAAACCTTACCAGTGTCTCCAACAGAAGAAAATGATACACCGCTGCCACATGAGATGGCGTACGAACAGTTAGCAGCAATTGAAGCCTCGGATTGGCTCAAGCACGGTGATATGGAGACGTATCACATCCAAATTGCGTACGTCCTTCGTGAATATATCTGCGGACGTTATCAAATCCCCGCGTTGGAACTGACCACAACCGCCTTGCTGCACGCAATGCAACACGCCCAGATAGGTGGTACCTATGTTGAGCGGGTCCAGCAATTACTCGCCAATTGTGACAGAGTCAAGTTCGCAGGCTACCGACCCGAACCGTCAGAGGCGGTCGCACGTATAGCAGACGCTCGATGGATTGTTGATGAAACAAAAATAGCCACTCCGTGAATTACCACCCATGGCACAATCCAATAAATCCTATTTCCCGTTGTGCTACAACTCAGTTTTCAAGTAGCCATAAGTCCAATCTGTAACCTGGTAGCCGAAATTACTATAAAAAAGAGCTGCTCGATAATTATCCCAACTCGTGCTAATCAGCGCGTGACGATATCCAATGTTGTGCATTTCGTGGAGTATGTATTGAAGCAGATAACGCCCTAAACCTCGCCCTTGGAATTCGTCCTTTATGCCGAGCCACATGGTGTGGAGCCAATCTTGCGCATCAGGATGATCTGAAAACTCGCCACCCGATACCGAATTACAGATTCCAACCTCTGTCCCATCGTGAAATGTTTGTACAGTACAGTTTGGACGTTCTCCTCTACCAGGTTTCCATTCCACAGTAAGTTCAATAGGTATTGCCAGTTGAATTGGTGTAACAGTGTAGTTTTCCCACGCTAAGAATACCTCACCGAACCTGCGCTGATAACCGTTGTATCCGAGGAGTGCCTGAACATGTCCTAAAGCATCCGATAAGTAAGCGTGCCCAAAATGGTAGAACCGGTATCGATAATCTTGGGGAAGCGCAACGATTAGTTCAGGATTATAGGTACTTAGATAGCTTTCCGCTTTTTCAAGTAGTGCTTGTCCAGCCCGTCGTTCACCGGGTTGGTAACCTAAAAACCGGATGATACCAATGTTATTCTTATTTAGTTCTTCATCCGGTCCGATACCAACTTGTATAAACCCGGAAATAGTCCCTTGCTCTCTGGCAACAAAGGTAGTTTGAGATTGAAGGACTTTCTTATCCTCTGTTTTATATGTAGTGTTTTGAAGTACTTCACCCAATTCGTCTTCACTCACAGGATAACAGTGTGGAACATTGACTGTAAGGTTATTATAGAACTGAGTGGCATGCCTTTGCATTTCTGGCGTGTATTCAAGAATTTCCATCTTTACTCCTTTTTGACAGGATTTGACAGGATGTTAATAAAGATAACATCCAACTATTTATTATATAGTAAGTTTAAATAAAAAGTTTATCGTATTTTATGATACCATAGGTGCTTTGAGAAATCAATTGGACAAAAAACTTGACATAATTAAAATAAATGTGGTATGATATAATCAAGTTTTTCATACGCTTGCATCTAAACATGCCAGTGGGAAGCGACCTCAGTTCTTTTTCCTATTCTCATTTCTCACTGACTAAAACGGAAAACACAAACCGAATTGAATTTTGTGGATTCCTATACGAACACAAGCCATAGCAAGGAGGGAAACGCAACGTGTCAGATACGGCAAAACAAGTAACCCTCACTATACCGATGCACCCTGACATGGAACTTGCTGCAGCCAAAACAGCCTCTGTTCTCGCCGAATTGATGAATTTCGAAGAGGGAGAGGTTGAAGAGATCCAACTCGCAATTATCGAAACCTGTATCAACGCTTTTGAGCATAGCAAAAGCGACGATCAGGAGGTGCATATCGACTTTTTACTCAAGGACGATGAACTGCAGTTTAAGGTTACCGATCGGGGAGTTGGTATCTCTACTGATACACTCGACGGTAGCCGTTTGCTCGGAAGTCCGGGAGTGTATACCGACCTGCGTAAGCGAGGAAGGGGATTGCAAATTATTAAATCCTTAATGGATGAAGTGGATATAGAAAGCAGCCCGAATGGAACAACTGTCAAGATCATAAAGAGAAAGAAACCCTAAACTGTTGTTTCGTTTCGCTATATCGTAACACAATTTGGGATCAGATACGATAAGTTCCAAGCTCTGTTTCAAATTCGTTGTTAAACGATGGGATTTTGCTACATCCCACCTTCGTACTTGAGGTATAACTGCAAGTCCTGGTTAGGAAGTTAAGGAGGTAAGGGTTTTGAACAAATTTGATATTCAAATCCGTGAAGACGGAGAACACGCAGTCATTGAGACAGCTGGGTACCTCAACGATGCACTCGGAGAGCAACTCGCCGAGAAAGCGCAAGAACTCATTCAGAACGGTTATACGCAGCTCGTAATCAATCTTGAGAAAACAACGCTCATTAATAGCATCGGTATTTCCATACTTATCGAAATTATAGAAGCACTTCACGAACGAGAAGGGGCATTGAATTTCTGTGGGTTGTCAGCCACGCAGGAACGGACTTTTCGTATGATGGCACTCGCTAAATACGCCGGTATTTTCCCCGACGAAGAATCCGCTATTGCGAATCTATAATCTTTTTCTGATTTCAAATTTCGTCTTGAAGGAGATTAGAAAATTATGTTCACAGGTATATTTCCGACCCCTGTTCTCGTGTCTTAGGGATACCCTTGTAGTAATAGATATAGCATATACTATATCCCAATATCTGGATGCAACACTATGAAAGATTCGAGCGAACCTATTTTGGCGAGCGATTTGCAGCAAACCCATGGAACACAAAATACCGCCGAACAGACTATGGAGCGACTCATATTTAGTCTGTCCGAGTTGGAGCATTTGGGGCAAACGCTCATCTCTGGATACGGTAACTTTAATCATTCAAGCAAAACCTATCTCCGTATTACACTCGGGACCTTGCAAGTCACACGAGGCGTGATCCTGCGCTACCACACTACCGGACAGAATCTTGATGTCATCGCATCGACACCTGAGCAGGTGTTCGCCCCAATTCCTATTGAATCAGAGGAAGTCGCAGGTTTACTGCAACATGCCGTCATTGAAAATATCTCACCTCCAACAGTTCTTAAAGAATTCTTTATCCGGAGTGCTGAGCTGGTCGAAGCCGTTGACATCCGTCTCTGGGTTCCACTAAAGATTCAAGATGAATTCTTGGGTATAATCGGTTTAGGACGGTTTTTGGGAAGGGAGACGTTAGAAGAGTGGGAGAAGGAATTGTTAACAACCCTCGCCCATCAAATTTCAATTGCTATCGCCTATTCGCAGATGGTGGAGGGGATCCAGAGCGAAAAGTTCCGGTTATTCATGCTCGCAGAAAGTGCCCCACAGATCTGTCAACTCTTACAACCTGAAGATGCCGCTGAGCAGGTGGTACTCCAGGCTGTCTCGTTCTTGGATGCAAATGCCGGAGCGCTCATGCTCACAAGCCCCGAACAACAGGAGCTTGAACTGCGTTACGCCTTTCCAGAGACCTTAGTTGAAACTGCCGCTGCACAGTACAATGGTAATCAACTCATTATCCCTTGTGGTGAAGAGGTGCCTGTAGCTCAAGACGCAACATCGGTAGATATGCTGAAATCTGTCGTCAATGACGGGCTTCCCGGGCACTGCTTACCGGAATTTGACACACTTTTCGGTGGCAAAAATTTGATGGCTGTCCCTATTCCTGGGCGCGAGGGTGATATTTTGGGAGTCCTTGTCGTGGGTGACAAAGAGGAACGTGGGGGTAGAATCGCACCCTTTACCGATGAGGATGTCGTCCTACTTGATTCCTTTGCCAAGCAGGCAGGCGTGGCAATTGAGAACGCACACCTTCATCAGGAGGCACTTGAAGCACGCCAGTTGCAAGCAGAGATGGAAGAGGCACGCAAAATCCAAGTGAACCTCATACCAGATAACCTCCCTGACATTCCCGGTTATGAAGTCGCAGGACACTATGAACCTCGCGGACCTGTTGGTGGTGACTATTATGATTGTATTTCCTTGCCTACCGGACGTTGGGGGCTCGCAATTGCGGATGTCTCTGGAAAAGGAATGCAAGCGGCACTGCTCATGGCAACCTTGCGCGCTGGGCTCATCTCTGAATTATCGCGCGTGCAAAATGGTACATCAGAGGACACGGGGAAAGAGACACGTCCTTCAACCATGTATGCTGAACTCGCTGAAATGGCTATGACGCTCAACTCGCTGCTTTACGCCAGCGGCACAGAAGAAAAATACGCGACTTTCTTCTATAGTCATCTGAATCCAGAAACCGATGTACTGACAACGCTCAATGCTGGTCATAATCCACCGCTACTGATAAGAAAAGATGGAACCTCTAAGTGGTTGGGTGAAGAGGTCGGCGGTATCCCACTTGGAATGTTTCCAAACGATATGGTCTCAAGTATCGCTGAATATGAAGCTGAGCATATTGAACTCGTTAGCGGTGATGTTGTTGTGTATTATACGGATGGTGTCACAGAAACCGTTAACGTCGAGGATGAGTATTATGATGAAGATCGGCTTTTTGAGGCATCCAAGGCATGCAAGAATGACAGTGCTGAAGCTATCCGAGAGCACCTTCACGACGCCGTGATGAAATTTCAAGGCGAAGCGGATCAATTTGATGACCTCACGCTGCTCATCTTAAAAAAGAAATAAGATGTACTTTGGAGCGACATAAAAGGTGTAATTTAAGGAATGCAAAGCCAGTCAGAAGGGCGCAGATTTCTAAATCCAGCGATCCTTGCACGAATCGGGAATCTTGAGTTGATTGCCAAATTCGTCGTTGAGGGTTTTATTTCAGGTCTCCATAAAAGCCCGTATCACGGGTTCAGTGTCGAATTTTCGCAATATCGGCAGTATATGCCCGGAGATGATACTAAACATATAGATTGGAAAGCCTACGCTCGGACTGACAGGTATTATATTAAACAGTTTGAAGAGGAAACCAACCTCAACTGCTACTTGCTCCTTGATACAAGCGAGTCTATGGCACATCCAATAGATGCCGTCCAGGAAGATGGTACCGCGGAACAGAGAGAGACCGGGCAGAGGCTGACGAAACTGCAATATTCCAGTTTCTTGATTGGGTCACTCGCCTATTTTATGGCGAAGCAGCGAGATGCTGTCGGGTTCGCGTATTTTGATGATACTCTTCACCAGTACCTTCCCGCTCGGAGTAGCACGTCACATCTGCATTCTATCTTGCTTACGCTGGAGACATTACAAACCGCAAAAGGCACACGTATGGGAGTACCATTGCATCAAATCGCAGAACGTTTGACGAAGCGCGGTTTAGTCCTCTTTATTTCTGATCTCTATGATGAAAATCACGAAGAGGTCGTCGCTGGCTTGGAGCATCTTCGGTATGAGGGACATGAAGTCATTGTTTTTCACATCCTTGCCCAACATGAAGTTGAATTTGCTAACTTTGAAACGGGACGAAGTTCAGAAGCGCTGATCCGTTTTGTTGATTCCGAAAACGACGACGAGATTATCACAATGCCACAGGCGATTCGCGAGAGTTATCTAAGTAATTTCAACGCGTTTCTTGATACCTACAAACTCGCACTGCGGCAAGCCGATATTGACTATAACATGATAACAACAGCGACGCCGATTGATTTCGCGCTCGCTTCTTATCTTGCCAAACGACAAGGTATTCTTTGAAAGTTATCGGTTAAAGAAAGAAATGTTTGGTTTGCTCAAGTTATTTCTTAACCGACAACTGAAAGGAGATCTGCGTAGCAGACTTCCGTACCGACAACTGATTACTAATACTAATGTTTGGATTAGGGTTTTTAGCACCGCTATTTGTAGCCGCCGGAATCATAGGCGCATCTATTCCGATTATCCTGCACCTGTTGAATCGGGAACGTGCAAGACGGTTGGTATTCAGTACTGTACGTTTTATTCAGATGTCGCATCAGACAAACGTCCGTCGGCATAAGTTGAAGCGCTTGCTGCTTCTATTGATGCGTATTCTGATGCTCGCGCTGCTTGGCATAGCATTCGCCCGCCCATTTTTCGCTGCAGCACCGGTCATCACACAGAAAGTTGGCGGAAAACGGAACGCTATTATTATTTTGGATACCTCTTATAGTATGCAATATGAGGAGGTTTTCCGAAATGCCAAAGAGGAAGGAATCAAAATTCTGGATGGGCTTGATTCAACCGATGCTGCTTGCCTCGTGCTTTCATCGGACAATGCCCGCGTCGTTGCACCAATCGGCTCAGATTTTTCACATCTTAGGACTGCTTTGAACACTGCTGAAGTTACCTACGAGCCTACGGATTACTTGGATGCGCTCGAAACCGCAGATGAGATACTTGAATCTATTCCTATCGGACAGAAACAAATTTATCTCATCGGTGATATGCAAAAACGGGGTTGGGAGAACTTTATTGAGACGGACAAACTCGGTCCCGATGTCCAAATCGAGTTTGTTAATGTCAGTGTTGAGGATCCTCGAAATCTTGCTATTACGGGTATCAGTGTCCCGCCTGTCGTGCTAAATGAGCAGCAAGCGTCGCATCTTGTCGCTCGTGTTCACAACTTCGGCGATGAACCCGTTGAAAATTTGCCAGTGCGTCTTTTTATAGACGGAAATGTAATTCATACCGTCCAACTCGATATCGAACCAGACGACTTGGCGGATGCCGTTTTCAGAGTTGATTTTCAAGATGAAGCAACACATACGGGCTGGGTGGAACTTCCAGAGGATGCACTTGCGGTTGACAACAGACGCTATTTCACTTTGCAGAGTCTGCAGTCTATCAAAGTCCATGCGATTAGGAACAAGGCTCGGACGCAGAACGCTTATCAGAAAGCGGAAACCTTCTTCATGAAAATGGCGTTTGCCGCCGGTAGCGATGCCGTACCGATTGATTTCACCGAATCTACAACTGTTCCTGGTGCAGAGACACTTGCACGTGCCGATGTACTTATTCTTGCCGATGTTGCTCAACTTTCTTCCGCTGAAGCCGGGCGCGTAAAGAACTACGTTGCTGCAGGCGGTGGTTTGATTTTGACAGTGGGTGATAATCTGAATGCTGATGCGTATGAACAACATCTCGGTGGTGAGGCGGGGTTGATGCCCTGTAACTTTGTTCAAGCGGTCGGGGATGCCTTTGATCGCCAGCAATTCCGTGTGCTTGCAACAATAAAGTATGAACATCCGATTTTTGCACCATTTAAAGAACCTAATCACGGTGATTTCGGTAAGGCACGGTTTTACAGATTTTTTCAGGCAGTCCCGACAGCAGACGCAACTGTTATTGCCGCTTATGATGATGGAAGTCCTGCGCTCTTTGAAAAACCGTATGGAGACCCCCGCACGCTATCCGCTACGGGGACCCCGGGGCGTGTGCTCTGTTTTACCTCAACGATAGACAGAGACTGGAACGATCTGCCAATACGTGCCGTTTATCTGCCTTTTTTGCATGAGTCGATTAAGTATCTCGCCCTCAAAAATATGGACACAATTCCGGATTACCGCGTCGGTGATACTGTTGAACTCGCTGCCGAAACGGAAAGTATGGCTACACAGAAAAATCCAGTCGTTGCCGTTTTCAATCCAAACAACGTCGAGACTCGTTTGCAGACCGATGGAAATAGTATCACTACAGGTATCTTTTATACAGATACAATGTTACCAGGTATCTATTCGATTCATGCCTCTGGTGCGGAATCTCGCCACTTTGTGGTCAACGTTGACGCGACGGAATCTGATCTGGCATCGCGTGATATTGAAGAACTTGCGAGTATGTTGAAAGGTGCTGTGGATGAATCCGGTGAGGACAAACCTACTGCAGAACTCATTGCACAATATCAGGAGGATGTTGAAAACAGACAGGACATCTGGATGTACCTCATGTTAGCAGTCTTCGCACTGGCGGTAACGGAGATGTTCCTTGCAAACCGTATCTGAGTTTTTGAAATTGTCGTCGGTATGTGGTAGATATACGAGTTTTGAACACTGTAACTGATAGCTCAAAGCGAACGGAGTGAGCGTACTGAGAACTGACGGCTATAAAAAGGAGAAATCGTGAACTTTGAATCAAGCGCACCAATTGACGTGCCAAAAATCATATCTGACGAGCAAATTCAATCTTTTATTCAGGATGGTTATCTCGTCGTTCCGGATCTGTTGTCCCTCGATGAAGTAGAGGAATTGCGGCAGGACACCATCACGCTTGCTAAAGGTGGGTATCCCTGTGAGAGTCTGAAACCACTTCCTGACGATATCAGTGATGA
This sequence comes from Candidatus Poribacteria bacterium, assembly GCA_022826805.1. Taxonomy (GTDB): domain Bacteria; phylum Poribacteria; class WGA-4E; order WGA-4E; family WGA-3G; genus WGA-3G. The sequence continues at coordinate 39,940 of JAJDUH010000040.1, read as the reverse complement.
TGCAGCTATCAGTCGTATCCTCTGCATTCATCAGCCACATTTTGTCAGTCCAATTATTGAGCAGTACGTCAAGCACCCAAAAATCTGTGGTATCTTGAGTCAGATAACTGCCGCACATCTACCCTATTGGGATGGAAGCGTCAAGTGTATGCAGTCGATGCTCTTTGTAAAACCTCCCAATTTTCAAGGGCAGGCATGGCATCAGGACGAATTTTTTATTCCGACCCGCGATCGCTCCTTGATTGGCGCGTGGACCGCAATGGATGATGCTACCATAGAAAATGGATGTTTATGGGTCCTTCCCGGTTCACATCGTCCAGGATATCTCTATCCGCAGAGATACCATGAGAACCCAGATGAGTTGGATTTTGCTTGGGAGAGTTACGGTTTTGATGATACAGGTGCGATTCCCGTTGAAGTTACAACCGGCACATTAGTATTTTTTAACGGTTATCTACTCCACCGCTCTCATAAAAACCGTGGAGAGACATATCGCCGGGTTTTGGTAAACCATTACTGCAATTCATGGTCTTTGCTGCCATGGTCGCTCCAAGATGATGAACGTCCAGCAAATGCTGACCGCCGATGCATCATCCCGGTCTCTGGTGTTGATCCTTACGCTTGGAAGGGCTATGATGATCCGCCTAATGATGTCCACTTGCGAACCTGTAAAGCTGTTGAGGAACTGGAGGATTTAGATGCAAGTTGAACCCCTTGACGCAGCACCCAAGTCTAAACTTGTTAACCTCAGGCACGCATTGGAAACTATGATGCAACGAATTGAGTCAGGCGCGGATATAATGGAACAGTTGGAACAGATTGATGTACTGTCTCAGGAACTCACGCCGACTGCGCCTAAGATGCTTCTCCACTATCTTGAACGGAAAAGTTATACCAAGGCATTAGCGTTTCTCAAGGAGTTATAGTTCATATAGTGAGTTATCAAGATATGTACAATCTATCTTATAAGTCGTGGGAGGACTTTGTAAGCCCTATTTTCAACGGAGATTAAGAATGGAAAGAGTAGATGGGCGTCAGCCGGATCAAATGCGGCCCGTCACAATCAAACGACACTATATCAAACACGCAGAGGGGTCAGTCCTTGTCGCAACGGGGGATACTCATATTATCTGTACTGCTTCTGTTATAGACCAGCAGCCACGTTTCATGCGTGCCCAGCGTATCAAAGATAGAGGCTGGGTGACCGCAGAATACTCGATGTTGCCCCGTTCCACCTCTGATCGGATGCAGCGTGAAGTGACCCGCGGCAGTATCGGTGGAAGGACGCAAGAGATCCAAAGGCTCATAGGTCGCTCCTTACGCGCTGCCGTCAACTTGTATGCTTTAGAGGAGCACACAATCTGGGTAGATTGTGATGTCATTCAAGCCGATGGCGGGACACGTACTGCCGCAATTACAGGGGCTTTCATGGCTTTATGGGATGCCTGTCGCTGGCTCGTTAATAACAAGAAAATCAAAAACTTTCCGATCACTGATAACATTGCCGCAACCAGCGTTGGAATGGTTAAAGGCACACCGATGTTGGATCTCTGCTATGCCGAAGATTCCACCGCCGATGTTGATATGAACATTGTTATGACGGGGAGTGGAAAGTTTATAGAGGTCCAAGGAACTGCAGAAGAGACACCCTTTTCGCGTGAAGATTACGACCAGATGTTGGATCTCGCCGTCGGTGGTATTCAGGAACTTATTCGACTGCAGAATCGTATGATGCTGGAGGGGTTAGATGAAGCTGGTATTGGCAACGCATAATCAAGGCAAAGTCCGTGAACTCTCGGAAATGCTCAATAATGGTTATCAGCCGTCAGCCATCAAAACTGATAACCGACGACCCGCCGAATGCCACACGCGCATTCGGACGTTGATCCCAACCAACGACCATTGCATTGAAGTCATTTCCTTGAAATCTTATCCCGATGCACCTGAGGTCGTTGAAGATGGGGCAACGTACGCTGAGAACGCTATCAAAAAAGCGTCTGTAATTGCCGAATATACCGGGCATCTCGCGCTTGCCGACGATGCAGGCTTAGAAGTAAATGCCCTTAATGGCGCACCCGGTGTTAACTCCAAACGCTGGGTAGGTGAAGACGCAACGGATGCACAGCGGGTTGCGAGCCTCCTTAAAGCACTCGAAGGTCTTACGGATCGGCGTGCTCGATTTATCGCCGCAATTGCAGTTGTACATCCTGATGCTGTTCCTGAGGTAGTTATCGGTATTTGTGAGGGGCGAATCACCTATGCCCCCGCTGGACAAAGCGGATTTGGATATGATCCAATATTTGTACCCAATGGTTACGAACAGACCTTCGCTGAATTGGGAGAAGAAATAAAAAATCAAATTAGTCACAGAGCCAACGCATTACAACAGGCTCTTACTTTGCTGTAAACATTTTTGTGGTGAGAGGTTATCAGGACGCAATAACTTTAGCATTGCTTTCGGATGCTGGTAAGATGTTTCTGTCGGTAGGACATTATATTTTCTCTTACACACTGTTCTTAACTGACAACTGAAAGGTTTGCGTAGCCGGGCAATGCCCGGGGAAGTGCATAAGCACTTCATACCCGGTCCATGTCCATAAGGCATGAACACCGTTGATTCTGATTCAGGCATTAATACCGTTGATTCTGATTCACCGTACTGACAGCTGAAAACCAATAAACGAGGTGAAAATGGCGTCACTTAACGACTTACGCAACGGATTGGTTATCCGTCTTAACGATACTATCTATACTATTGTTGATTGTCAACACGTCAAGCCGGGGAAAGGCAGTGCCTTTGCTCGCACAAAAATCAAACGCATTAGTGATGGCGCAGTTTTGGACCGGACCTTCCGTTCCAACGAAGACATCGAAACTGTGAGACTTATGGATCACCAGATGCAGTATATGTACAGGGATGGCGACGGTTTGTGGTTTATGGATAACGAAACCTTTGAGCAACATTCTCTTCCTATGGATTTCATAGGGGATAGCTTGAAGTACCTAAAAGAAGGTGAGACTGTTACCGTCAAAATGGAGGGTTCAATCCCACTTGTCCTTGAATTACCTAATTTCGTTGAACTCCAAATTGTTGAGACCGATCCAGGGTTACGCGGTGATACTGTGAGTGGTGGTTCAAAACGTGCTACCCTTGAGACCGGAGCAGTTGTTAACGTCCCGCTATTTGTGCAAAACGAAACGCGCATCAAAGTTGATACGCGTACTGGAAAATATGTAGAAAGGATTTGACATACTTCCCCTACTAAAGCATGGGAGGGAGGTTCCTGTAGCTTCGGGATCGTGGGATCAACGAAGGAGGCTTGTGTAACAAGTCTTATACCTTCTACCCAACAGACAAGGTCTGCCTGCGGGATTTTTTCAAATCTTATGTGTATTTAACATTTTTGACATTTTAAGTCAAGGAAGAAAAGAAGGATGAATTGATAAACAGATGCGTCAAAACAAACCTAAGGACAAATCCCAGTCTACGGAACAAGACTACAGTGGTGTACTCGAACTCGTTGAACGACTCGCAGAGATCCTCGAACGTACCGAATTGACGGAGGTACGTATCAAAGAGGATGAGCTTGAGGTGCAAGTTTCCAGACATCCCGGAAACCCGGGTGGATATGAAGCCATCCCGCTACAGCCAACAGATACGAGCATTGCGATGAGTACCCAAAGTCTACCAATGGAGACGACGGATGTTGAAGGCAGCGAGCAAGCGCAAGATAACTTCATCAATGCGCCAATGCCTTCGCGTTTTTATCGCGCACCATCACCTGAGGAACCGCCTTTTGTTAAGGTTGGGGATGTCGTTAGTGTCGGTGAACCTGTGGCGGTCCTCGAAGTTATGAAAACCTATAATCCAGTAGAGGCACCCTTTAGCTGCGAGATTTTAGAGATACTCGCTGAAGATGGTGAAGCAGTTGAGTACGCCCAGCCATTATTCCGAGTGAAACCACAATAGGTTTTTGTCTATTAAGCCTCAGTGCCGATTTTTCCGTTGTCAAAATTGGGTTTTTTCGTTCTTGAAATTGCTGGAAACTCTTCAGGTTTTAAAGAATTGCTGGCAACGGACAACGGACGTTTCGGGTTTAGGTACAAACTGTGGAGTCCATGATGATTTTAGGTATCGCTTAGAAAAAATATGATAAAAAAAATACTAATAGCAAATCGTGGTGAAATCGCTGTCCGTATCATCCGTGCATGTAAAGACATGGGTATTAAAACGGTAGCTATCTTCTCTACTGCTGATGAAGAAGCACTCCACGTTGAGTACGCCGACGAGGCGTACTGCATCGGGCCCCCGCCGTCAGCAGAAAGTTATCTCAAATATGCCAATATTATTGCGGTCGCAGACTTCGCGAATGTCAATGCCATTCACCCAGGGGCAGGCTTTCTCGCTGAAGACGCACAGTTCGCTGAGATTTGTGAAGCACACGAAATACGGTTCATCGGTCCTTCTATTGAGGATATTCGCACGATGGGAGATAAGGTAAAGGCACTGGAGACGGCATCGAAAGCGGGTTTGAAGCTGATACCGGGTAGCCAAAGCGGTAGACGTAGAAGCAACAAAAAAGGTACAGTTGATACTGCCGAGGATGCCGCACAACTCGCCGAAAAAATCGGTTACCCTGTCGGAATCAAAGCCGTCGCAGGCGGCGGTGGCCGCGGGATCCGAATCGCCGAGAACCGCCCCAGTTTGATGACCCTCTTTCACACCGCAAAAGCCGAAGGCGAAGCGGCTTTTGGAAACGGTGATGTCTATATTGAAAAATGGATCGAAGAGGCACGACATATTGAGGTTCAGATTTTAGGCGATATGCACGGCAACGTCGTCCATCTCGGCGAACGGGAGTGCTCTATCCAGCGTAAGCAACAGAAACTCTTAGAGGAAGCACCCGCGGCGTCTATTCCAACTAAACTTCGTGCAGACATCTGTAAGGCCGCCGCGAAAGCCGCGAAGTCCATCGGTTACACGAACGCAGGCACTATTGAATTTGTTGTTGATAAAGATAACAACTTCTATTTTTTAGAGATGAACACGCGTATTCAGGTTGAGCACACTATCACTGAGTGCATTACCGGCATCGATCTGATTAAGGAACAGATTCGACTCGCAATGGGAGAACAACTCGGGTATAGCCAATCTGATATTGAGGTCAGTGGGCATGCTATTGAATGCAGGATTAATGCCGAAGACCCCGCAAATCAGTTTATGCCTTCGCCTGGGTTGGTCACTGACTACCATCCGCCGGGTGGCATCGGCATCCGAGTTGACGGTTATCTCTATGGAGGATATACTGTCCCATCTCACTACGATTCACTTGTCGCGAAACTTATCGCAAGTGGTAGGGACCGTGAGGAAGCAATTGCCCGGTTAGCTCGCGCCTTGTCTGAATTCAAGATTGAAGGTATAAAAACTACAATTCCGCTCTACCGTCAAATTCTCAACGACGAACGCTTTCGTAACAGAGCTATTTTTACGAATTTCTTAGAGACATAATGTTTTTGCTTAATGGCTTCGAGCACCTTCGCTACGCTCACTTTCGGCGATCGGTTGCCAGGAATTTGTTGGCCCGGTTGCGAACGTACTTAACTGCTACAAACTATCCTCTGCTGACCGTTGCCCCCCGTCAACTAACTGCCATTATTGCATTTCTGATCACCACCCTGATGCCTATAATGGTTGTAAGTGCTGTTACCTATGTTGATGTCACAGATGAAGCAGGTATCCGTTTTCAACATTCAAGTGGCACCCGCTCCAGTCTATTGCCAGAAGACATGGGATCCGGGGCTGGTTTTGCCGATATAGACAACGACGGAGATATTGACCTCTACATCGTCAATATCCCAGGACCCTTTAAACAAAATGGTGTCCCTCTTGACACGCCCACCACAAATGCTCTCTATCGTAACAATGGTGATGGCACATTTACGGACATCACCAAGACCGCTGGCGTTGGGCATCACGGCTACGGAATGGGATGTGTTTTTGCTGATTACGATGGAGACGGTAATATCGATTTGTATGTTACTAACTATGGAGCGAACGTGCTGTATCGCAACAACGGTGATGGCATCTTCCGTGATGTAACAGAAACTGCTGGCGTGAGTTGCGACCTATGGAGCACGGGTGCTGCCTTCGCAGATGTCGATGGCGACAGCGACCTCGATTTATACGTTTGCAATTATGTTACTTACGACTTAGAGAAGTTGGAGGAGATGAAGGAGGAGTCTTTACAATCTGGCAAACCGGTGCCTAGTGCGCTCAATCCCCATGTCTTTGAACCACAAGACAATGTCTTTTATCGCAACAACGGGGACGGCACGTTTACGGATATAACTACTGAGGTGGGTATTGCTGCTTATGGAGGTCGTAGTATGCAAGCCATCTTTAGCGACTTCGATGCCGATAATGACCTTGATCTATACGTTGCGAATGATACCTCTGTCAACTACACTTATCGCAATGAGGGCAATGGTGTATTTACCGATGTCAGTGCCGAATCTTGGGCTGCAGATTTTCGCGGCTCTATGGGACTTGCTGCTGGTGATTATGATGGCGACGGTGATGTAGATCTTTTCATGAGTCACTGGGTTGACGAAGAAAACGCACTCTACCGAAATCTATTGAAAGAAGACGGAACTACCGAACACATCAGATTTGTAGATGAGTCCTATACGGCTATGCTTGCTGAAGTGAGTATCAAGCAGATTGGATGGGGCACTGCCCTCTTTGACTACGACAACGACGGTGATTTGGATATCTTTGTAACGAATGGTAGCACCTTCCAGGAACTCAAGCGTCCTCAGGTCCTTATTGCCCAACGTGATGCCTTGTTCCGCAATGATGGTGACGGCACGTTCACCGATGTGAGTGGCGTCACAGGAATTACCGCGCTTCCTACCCGCGTCGGTCGCGGCGCGGCGTTTGGCGACTACGATAACGATGGAGATGTTGATATTTTCATCGTCAATAACCATGCACAACCGGCTTTATTACGCAATGACGGTGGAAATCGGAACAACTGGCTGCATGTCGAATTGATTGGCACAAACGCCAACCGAAACGCAGTTGGCGCGAAGGTTCAAGTGAAAACGATGGATCAGACACAATTACGGGAAATTTACGCAGGTGATAGTTACATGTCCTTTAATAGTTTTATCGCTGAGTTCGGTGTGGGAAGTGCCACACAAGTTGAAAGTGTGCAGGTCATCTGGTCGAATGGGGATACACAAACGCTCCATAATATACCCGCAAACCAGCGAATCCGCGTCACGCAGGAGAAACCACAATGAAAATCTTCTATACTTTGCTCATCGGGATGTGTGTGTGTAGCTTTTTCGGTTGTGGCGACCATCCCGAAATCAAGCGCGGTAAGCAACTCGCCGCAGACGGAGACACCGACGCAGCGATAGAGGCGTTTGGGAACGCTATTGATTATGATTCCGCGAGACCTGAAGCCTTCTATCAAATTGGCTTGATTTATCTGGAAATGGTGGATAAAAACCCAAGCGGCACAGAACATAGAACGGCTGCTATAGAGGCACTTGATTGGGCACTGGACATGGCACCGCGAAGAGCACCACGCAGAGCCGAAATTAGACTCACGCTTGGAACCCTCTGTTGGCTTGACAATCAACGGCATCGAGCACTTTATGAATTTAATCGGCTTCTACAAGCATCACCAAGTCAAGATATTATCTTAAAATTGGCGGGGTTCACTGGGGATGCCTACCACGTCCGGCGTCTCCGCACCGAAGGTAGCGACGATTACGAGCAGACCTTCACTGAAAAAGGGAATATAATGACGTTTACGGCGAAGTATACGGACGATTATAGTCCCGCAATCTCGCCTGATGGGAAATCGCTCGTCTTCGCATCAAATCGCCTCCAGAACGCTGAATTATATCTCATGGATCTTAACACTCGTTCACTCCGTCAACTGACACATACTGATGAACTTGATGAGTATATGCCGGCGTTTTCACTCGATGGAAAGTCGCTTGCCTTCGTAACGGAGCGCACCCGTGGCGGTATGATGCTCCCCCCTGTCCAAGCAAGCGGTTCTGATCCGAGCAGTGCCACAATTTATCTTATGGATATTGATGGAAGAAATCAACGTCCATTAATTGACATAGAAGGCGCGCATCGCGCCCCCGTCTTTTCGCCTGATGGAAAGCGCATCGCTTTTGAATCCAGAGCACCGACACAGGAGCATGAAAGCACTCCTGGAAGTGTTGACAATAACGATACTTTAGAAATCTATATCATTCAGACGGACGGCACAAATAAGACGCAGCTGACCCATAACAGCGTTGATGACGGACACCCAACGTGGGCGCCGAATGGAAAGCAGATCGCCTTCACTTCAATGGTAGATGACATCTACCAGATTTTCAGCGTGAACGCAGAGGGGGGCGCGGTGAAGCAGCTCACTTACGAAGACGCAAGCCATTATCAACCAACTTTTACACCAGATGGTAAACAGATTATTTATGTCTCTAATGCTCATAACCATTATACGTTCTGGATGATGAACGCCGATGGCACAAACAAAACTCAACTCACGAATCACGTTGGTGCCCATTTTGAACCGAGCCTTTCACAAGACGGAAAGACACTCGTTTTTAGTTCTGACCGCTCAGATCACATGCGAATCTATCTCATGAATCTTGCACAACCTGTACAAGCAGAAGAATTAAAGGCAAGGTTAGCAGATTTATAACCCCACTCTTTTTCACAGTCTTCGATTCTATCCGACCCAAAAACGATAATACAAAAGCCCATTAGAATCCGTAAAATCTGTGTAATCCGCGACTCAGACAACTCCCGCCAACTTTCCTTGACTTTCCCCTGAAATCTGTTATTATTTTAACAATCACTTACAGACATCCCGTAGGTTAGGTTGAGCATTAGCGAAACCTAACTGATTCAGGAAACAGATATGCGAAAGATTTTTTTCATTTTCCTCATCTTCCTCATCAGTGTCGGCTGCAGTCCAGATCCACCTCAGCGTCGTAGAGGCGGGGTAACCCCGCCCGTCCAGAGCCCGCAACTCACCGCGCAGTATCAGAAAGGGATAGACGCCTTGGACGTAAATAACTTCGCTGAAGCAGAAAAAGCGTTTCAGGCGTGCTTGCAGATTGATGCGAATGCCCACGATGCACGAATGCAGTTGGCACGCACCTATATCAGACAGCAGAAATTTACCCGGGCCGAAAAGACTTTACAAACATTGATACAGATGCTTAAAGACACACCGGAAGCGAAGGACATACTTTCGAGTGCTTATCTAATGTTGGCACAGGTTTACAGTTATCAACAGCGATTCTCTGATTCTACGATTGCCCTCACCAGCGCACTCAAGGTGAATCCTAATGATACAAATGCACGCATCCGACTCGGCTATTTCCTTGGTGCACCGCAACAAATGCTTGTTCCAGATCTCTCTGCGTCCAAACAGCAGTTTGAAAAAGTCTTGGAACTTGAACCCAATAACCTTGAGGCGATGCTACAACTCGGTTTAGCCGAATTCCGACTCGGTGAAGCCGATAAAGCAGCCGAAAGGTTTGAAAACATCATCGAAAATTACCGCCGCCATTCCGGTGCCTATTACTATCTTGGCGTCTATCATCTCAGGCACGGTAATCCTAAAAAAGCCGTTACGAATTTCAAAGAGGCGCTCCGTCTCAAACCTCGCGATCCTGAAACCTTATGGAATTTATGGACAGCTTATGCCAAACTCGGTGGCTATCCAGCAGAATTACCAGAAGAATTCAGAATTGTAGGAGGGAACTCCGATTCTCGACTCTTAACTGGTAATCGACAATTGGCAACTGGCAACTATTTCACCGATATTGCCCCTGACTTAAAAATGGACAAAGTTGATGGAGGCCGCGGCAGTGCTTGGGGAGATTATGATAGTGATGGGGATTTGGATATCGTTGCTGTCGGAACATATCAGCCACACGTACTTTACCGTAATAACGATGACGGCACGTTCACAAACGTGGCTCATCAAGCAGGCGTCGCCGATCCGAGAGGAGGTTGGGGTTCTCTCTTCGCCGATTATGATAACGACGGTTACCCGGATCTCTATATTACCCGTGGTGGCTGGTCGGGTGCAGCAGAAAATACACTTTATCATAACAACGGCGACGGCACGTTCACCGATGTAACACATACCGCAGGCGTTGCTGACCCACAAAGTAGTTTCTGTGCCGCTTGGGCTGATTATGACAACGATGGATATTTGGATCTTTACATTGCAAACGGAGTTATTGGGGACGGTGCCGCGAATGTCTTATATCATAACAACGGGGATGGGACTTTCACCAATACCGCTAACATAGCCGGCGTCGCTAATACCGGGAACTCTCTCGGAACTGCTTGGGGAGATTATGATAAAGATGGATACATCGATCTGCACGTCATCAATTACGGACAGTCCAATGTCCTCTACCGAAACAACGGGGATGGGACTTTCACTGATGTCACCCCGACAACCGGCATGAATCTCGCTGTCACTGACCCATTCGTTACCTTCTTTTTAGACGTAGATAACGATGCCGATCTCGACATTTTTATTTCAAATTCAGGATCTTTCCAAGCCTTCATCGCGGGACAAATTACAGGAACTGCCACGCACGATAGTGACCGACAGGTGCTTTATCGGAACAACGGCGATGGCACTTTTACCGATGTCACTCGTGAGTCAGGACTTTACCACGCTTATGGAGCGATGGGCGCAAATTTCGGAGACATCAATAGCGACGGTTACCTTGATATCTATCTTGCCACAGGGGCACCGCAGATGGGACGACTTGAACGCGATGCTCTTTTCCAGAACAACGGGGACGGCACCTTTACGGATGCTACTTTTGCTTTAGGCTTAGGCAACGTCGGAAAAGGCCACGGCGTAACTTTTGCTGATGCCGATGCTGATGGTGATCTCGATATCTATGTTCCTGTCGGCGGCGCGTTTCTCGGGGACCAGTGGCATAATCTCTTCTATCAAAACACGGGTTCTACCAACAACTGGCTCACTCTAAAACTCGTCGGAGTTAAAAGTAATAGAGACGGTATTGGTGCTAAAGTGACGGTGCGTGCTGGTGATAGCACAATTTACAGAGAAGTCAGTGGCGGATGTGGATTTGGCTCAACTAATAGTCTATCCCTTGAAATTGGTCTTGGAACGCATACAAAAGTTGATACGGTTGAAATTGTCTGGCCCTCCGGTCAGGTAGATACACATCGGAATCTATCTGTCAACCAGAGACTCGTTGTCACTGAAGGGAAAAGTCTATGAATGCCCCTAAATCCGCCTTACTTACAGAGGATAATATGTCCCTTTTTGTTGACTATTATCAACTCACGATGGGGCAGGCAGATTTTGATGTCCATAACGAGGCAGTTATCACAGCCAACTACTACGTCCGATCAATTCCACAGGGACAATATCTCATCGCCGCTGGGTTAGAGCAGGTTATCCACTACATCTTAAATTTACACTTTACAGATGCCACACTTGATTGGTTAGCACAACGTGGGGACTTACGTACTGACTACCTTACTTCCCTCAAGAACTTTCATTTTGAGGGTTCTATTTTTGCTGTTCCCGAAGGCACACCCGTTTTTCCGAATGAACCAATTATCAACGTCACCGGACGCTCGCGAGACGTCCAGCTTCTTGAAACCTACCTCCTCTGCGTTATGAACTTCCAGACGCTAATTGCGACGAAAGCCTCACGAATCGTGCAATCCGCACAGGGTAGACCCGTTTTTGATTTCGGAGCGCGGCGGGCACACGGCAGGGATGCCGGTATTCTGGCTGCTCGTGCTTCCTTCATCGGTGGGGTCAGTGGTACATCGCTGGTGCTTGCCGGACACTATTTCGATATCCCTTATGTCGGTACAATGGCGCATAAATTTATCTCCGAGCGTCTTACAGAATTAGATGCCTTCCGCGATTACGCAAAAGCCTTTCCCAACAGCACCATACTTCTCATTGATACGTACGACACAATTCAAGGTGCGCGTAACGCTTGCATCGTTGCAAAAGAGATGAAAGCGCGCGGCGCACAATTACGGGCAGTACGGTTGGACAGCGGCGACATCATGGCGCTCAGCAAAGATGTACGTCGCATCCTTGATGCCGAAGGACTCGACTACGTCCAAATCATTGCAAGCCATGAACTTGATGAATTTCAGATAGGCACAATGCTTGAAAACTGCGCACCGCTTGATAGTTTCGGGGTAGGCACTCGTCTTGCTACAGGTGCTAATTTCAATTCGCTCACAGGTGAAGGGGGACCGTCTGCCTTAGGCGGGGTCTATAAATTAGTTGAGAGTAATAATAGACCAGTGGGAAAACAGTCTCTTGATGAACCCTCCAAAGCCACTATACCCGGGAGAAAACAGATTTATCGCATCACCGATGCGAATGGATATTATGTCAGCGACTGCGTGACACACTGGGATGAACTGAATGCCGAAGGAAAACCTCTCCTCATTCCGATCATCCAAAACGGAGAATTGGTATATAACTTTCCAAGCCTACATGAAATTCAGGCGCAAACGGCTTTGGAACTCGAAAAAGTACCGGATTCGCATAAGCGTTTAACGGGGGCAACACCGTATCTGGTTACGTTAGATCCAGTTGTAGCTTAATCTGTTGGGTTGTGCCTCTATCAAAGGTGGATTCTGCGGATATAGTTTTCGTGGCATAACCTTTTAGGTTGTCCCTCTTTCCAGCGAAGGGATTTCTTGGATCACAGGAATGACGTAGCTCCGAATTGTCGGGTTTCCTCCTAACGTCTCTGTTTCTACGCTCGTTCCCGCCTCTTTTCAATGATCAAAGACGACCTAGTATCCTTTGGTGACTCCCTCCAGTTTGAGATAAGCGGCGAGCTGCTGCTTACCTGCTTGATAACGTCTCTCACCTCGTCATACCGTTGTCTCAACGATGTATTTCAGCTTATTGTGTGTGATAAAGAGATCCATCCTACCCTGTCCAGTCTCGGTAGGCGAGGTTTCCTAACCTCGATGGCTTGAGAAAAAGGGCGTAAAACCCGATAATTTCTTAAAACTAAATTCCCCTAAAAATATGTTGACACTTGTAGCATAGACTGTTAGTCTGTGCCAACCTGCCCCGCAACTTCATAGTTCACACTAAGAGACGAGTGTTCAAATAATTACAGAATTTACTATATTTACATACCCGTTATAAAAAAAAATGGCAAAAATTAGAATTTTTTGCTATAATTATGTTAATTTGGTAGTTCAGTGAGCGAAAAAGATGTCGAAAGCACGTTTTTCCGCAGCTTTATGTAGGGAGCGACCATGCAGCACGCACACATCAATTTCTACAGTAACAAAGCGATCAAGCCCTGGTCCCAATTCAGTAGGGCTGCTTTGCTGTGTTTGCGATACTACTGGGTTCGATTTACTACCTATAAATTAAATTACCCCCCCCGTTCACTTATCTCCTGATTGCTATTCATAAAGTAAGTATTTGGCTTCATAAGGCAGTCTCGGCAATAGTTTCTGCCGGTCTGTCTCCGTTTTACCTGCCTCGCGCGCTTTCTGAGCGTTATGTCGCGGGTTTTTTTTATGGCATTGGGGTTCATCCGATGCTTATTATCCCTATCTGAAATGAAAGGAACTGAAACGATGAAAAGACTTTACGCATCTTTTATTGTTTGGCTTACCCTTAGTTGTTGGTTCGACACCGCAGACGCACAGGTTGTAAATATTCCCGATCCTAACTTGGCGGCTGTTGTGCGAGAGGCACTGGGGTTAGCGCCTAACACCGTTATTACGCGGCAAGCGATGCAGACATTAACGTCTCTCGATGCGTTTCCAGGGGCCGTAGAAAGGGTTACAGGGCAATGGAACGAGATAAAAAACATTACCGGATTGCAACATGCAACCCAACTGAGGAGTTTGAGTATCTCAGGCAATGAACAAATTAACGATCTCCGTCCCCTCGCAGGCTTAACACAACTAGAGGAGTTACACATTAGTGTACGGAAAATCGGTGATCTCAGCCCCCATGTAGACTTAACTCGGTGCAAGGTCCTAGGACTTGATGGGTGGTTTAATAATGAAAGGAATCAATTCAGTGACCTCCACCTTCTCGCAAATTTGACGCAGTTAAGTACTTTATACGTTATTAATGGTCGATTTAGCGATCTCAGTTTTCTGAGGGGCTTGACGCAACTAAGGGGGTTGTGGCTTGATGGTGAGGAGATCAGCGATCTGACACCCCTTAAAGGTTTAACGCAACTAACGTTTTTAGATCTTGCAAACAACAAGATTCGTGATGTGTCTCCGCTTGCTGGATTGTCGAATCTTGAATACTTATATCTCAAAGGGAACCCGATTCAGAATGTCTCTGTGCTTGCGAACCTTCCGAACTTACAAGATGTGGATTTTAATATTCCACCTGTCATTTCTATCACAAGAGACGATAACTCTTCGGAGGTTCCCAGCGTCGGACAAACGTTGAAATACCGCGTCCAAATACGTAAGGCGTGGAATGTTACTGGATTTAATTTAAATTACACCGTTCCTCACAAACTGACTTCTGTCAAATCTGTAGAATGGTTTGATCGCGTTGAGCATAACTCAAGAAGAGGTATCAACGGCACCCTCACGGCTTCGAGATTAGAGACTGGACAGGATATACGCAATATTGCTATTTTCACGCTAAATGCGACAGCTGCCGGTAAGGGTGAGCTGCGCGTGGAAGGCAGGGTGACGACCACTTATGGAACAATTCAGGTCAGGGAGCGGCTTCCACTAACGATTTTTTCTCCTGATGAGCCAGAAAGCACCGGAATTCAAACAGCAGTCGATTCGACCCCACAGGCCAGCAGTGGTGATGAATGCAATCAAAAGTTGACAGATCCAAACATTGACCAATGTGGCACCTGGATAAACTTGGAGCCGCTTGATCTCGAACAACTTCAAACCTTAAGATCAAGAGGTGGGGACAATGAAACTGAGGTCATTTTCGTGAATCTTACCAGAGTTAACCTTTCCTACTATTGGATAGACTATGAGGGTAATGAAATACTTTATGGCGTAGTTGCTGCCAATGACTTTGTCAAGCAATCTGCTTATGCAGGACATGTCTGGCTAGTTAAGGACCCAAACGGAAAAAACCTCGCTGTATATCGCGCTGTCGAAAAAGATGGACGGGCGATTATTAATGCTCTCCTATCCCCAGTCGTACAGATCGGACCCGCGCAACGTCCGCCAGTGTATTGGATAGATGCAGGAGCTGGCACCCTCCACCGCCTCATCGGTGATGAAGTTGAAGATCTTCTGCCAGATGTCCAGAATGCAACCAACCTTGCTTTAGATACAACAGATAACAAAATCTACTGGACAGAGCAAACAGGTAAGAATAGAGGAAGGATCAAACGCGCAAATCTGGACGGTTCAAACGTCCAACTACTCGCTACTTTGAAAAGTGTGCCCACCAGCATTGCCGTCGACGCTACTAACGGTAAGTTCTACGGGACGAACACAAGAGGGCGCATCCAGCGTGCGAATCTTGATGGTAATCAAATTCAAAACCTCATCGCAAACTTGGAGGCTCCAAGCAACATCACCTTAGAGGCTGCAGGCGGTAAGTTGTACTGGACGGAAGCATCAGGACGCATTCGACGTGCGAACCTTAACGGTAAGAGCATCCAAAACATCTCGGACAACTTGGATCCCGTAAGTGATATTGTTATAGCAGGCAACAAGATGTATTGGACAGAAATCGCAGACGGAGGGGGTGGAAAAATCAGACGTGCCAACCTCAACGGTTCAAACTTCAACACGCTTATCACACTCCAGCATGCACCTCTGAGTATAGCCATTGATTCTGTAGGTAATAAACTTTATTGGACAGATTCTAGTGGGAGTATTCAGCGTGCTAATCTCAACGGCAAAAGGATTCAAAACGTCGTTTCAGGCTTAGCGTCCCCTACTGCCTTGGTCTTAGGAGGTGTAAGTGCTGGTCCTGCAGCACCTGTGAACAATGGGTTTGTGTCTTCCCAGAGAGCAAGTCCAGACACGACGCACCTGCTTGCCAATTATCCGAATCCATTCAACCCTGAGACATGGATCCCGTATGAGTTGGCGAGGGATACAGACGTGCGTATCATGATCTACAACGCTCAGGGTGTTGTCATCCGCACGTTGCAGTTAGGACAGCAATCGGCAGGTTACTACACGGGGCGGGCGCGTGCGGCGTATTGGGACGGTCGTAACATGCTGGGGGAACACGTTGCAAGTGGTATCTACTTCTATCAACTTCAAACGGGTGATGATTTCTCTGCCACGAAGAAGATGCTCATTCGGAAGTAGATTTTCGCTTTCAAGGATTGTCAGTTGCTGATTATCAGTTGTCAAACAAGAGCGGTTTGTAACACCCATTTAGAATGCTCCACGGTTTGGTGAATTGTTACACAGAAACCTATTAACTGACAACTGATAACTATTTAAGCCGTTTCTGCTTTTCTTCAAGAAAGCGCATGAAGGTCTCTGAATCGTTGGCTTGAAGGTTGCCAAGGGTGCTGGTTTCTTCTATGAGTGATTCCATTTGCACAGGATTATCCGTAAGTGTATCTTTCGCCCTTTTGTAAAAATACGCTGCTTGTGCTTTTTCATCGTGCCTTTCATTTATAGCAGCGAGATAAATATAAGCAGCAGCGAGGCGCGGAGAGTGGGTCCGGTTCTGAATAAACTCTTCAAAAGCGAAGCGCGCCTCACTGTAACGGCCATCGTCATAATGGACACGTCCGATCCGAAACTGTGCTCTATCGGAGAAACTATCCTTGTATCCCCCCACAAGATACCTATCACGCTCTGGATATCCAATAGTGGTTTTATAGGCTTGCAGTGCCTCGTTGGAACGGTTCAGTTTTCTGTATAGTTCCCCTAACTGAAAATTTGCCATCATCGCTTGCAGCGTATTCGGATGCATTGTAATAATTGTTTTATAAGCCGCAAGTGCTTCGTTAGGCGTAGAAAGTTGTTTGGCGTAAACGAATCCGCTGCGGTAGAGGGCTTCAGCAGAATACATCGAGTCAGCATGGTGCTTCGTGACCTCTCGGTACGCCTCAATTGCCTTTGGATAGTTCTGTAATTGTTGTTCATAAATAGTACCGATTTGCAATCGTGCCCGTGCCGCTTCTATAGGCGATAGAGTATTGTTCTGTAGCTGCTCCTGTAGGTTTTCAACGGCAGCAAGATGTTGAAGTGTAGAAAATTGTTCCGCTGCCTGTTTTGCTTGCGGTGTGTGTGGAACAGTTGCAATGAGATTTCGGGCAATACGGAATGCCACAGAAAAGTTTCGATCTGCATGCGCTGTATTCAACCGATCTAATTCAGTTTCCGCCATTTGTTTTGCAAGATTTTCGATTCTCCTACGAATCTGTGCTTTCACTTCAGACACACTCTTATCATGCATTGAGAGCTGGCCCAAATACCCCGGATCAAGTTGTGGCAGATAGGCGTGAAGAAACGTTTCATAAGCCGCTATCGCTTTCGGATAATTCAATTCCTTTTCATGACAAACACCTGCCCAATAGATAACAGCGTGCATTTTCCAGAAGTTCGGATATTTCTGTTTCAGTTTTTCAAACACCGGAATTGCTAACGAGTATTTCTCAGTCATACGATGGATATTTGCTATTTGGAAAAGTGCCTCCGCAGCGAAACTGCTGGCAGGATAATCGTCAATGACTTTCCTGTAGGTTGCCATTGCTAAAGCCGATTGGTGGAGGACGGTATGTCTTAGGTGTGCGATGCGCCATCTCGCTTCTGGTGCCACCGTCGCATCCGGATGCGTTTCTAACAGTTCCTCGTACTTGGAGATTGCTTTTTCAGGCTGGTTGAGTTGCGAGTGGTTGCGATAGAGTTCAGCTATCTGGAATTGAGCGATAGCGGCGAGTGGTGTCCCTTTGTACTGGATTGCAATACGCTGCTGTTCCCTAAGATCAGCGAGCGCGGTGTTAATATCCCGAATTTTCTGTAAACCTGTTTTGTGTACAAAATGGGTGGCAGGCGCGAGTTTAATCAGCCTGTCGTAGGTCTGTATAGCATCATGGTAGTTCCCTATGCGGCTGTATACATCGCCTTTCTTGATGATAGCGAGAAAGAGTTCCTCAACGGAGAGTCCCTTTTTCTCAAGCTGCAGAATTTGGTCGTAAGCACCAGCTGCTTGTGTGTACTGGTGGGTGTAGTTATAGTAGATTTCGCCAATCTGATAATAACACCAACTTTTTATTGCAATGTCCTTAGTAGATTCCGCGAGGGCTTCGAGTTTAT
This sequence comes from Candidatus Poribacteria bacterium, assembly GCA_022826805.1. Lineage (GTDB taxonomy): Bacteria > Poribacteria > WGA-4E > WGA-4E > WGA-3G > WGA-3G. The sequence goes on along the minus strand of JAJDUH010000040.1, from coordinate 21,600 downwards.
GAATCGCCTCAGTATAATCTCCCGCTTCGATTAAGACGTGCACTTCTTCAAAGTGCGCCGACACTGTAAGCGGAAGGAAGAACATTATTAGCAGTACCTGTGAGATAAGGGTTTTCAGTCGTCTATTGTCGGATTTCCGGCAAAAGCGATTTGTAAAAGTCTTCCACCACTCGACGTACGCCAAGAAATGATGAATTGTTACGGGAAGATCTCTTAACTGACAACTGATAACTGATAACTGACAACTATTCATTGCTAATATCCTGTAGCAGCTGCCATGGTTGTGTGGTTGGCACTCAAAGTTTGCGGAACCTTCATCCAATTCGTGCCTTGCGCCTGTTCCTGAACCCGTTGGATTCGGCTTTCTGTTGCCCACGCATCATTGCGGAGATGGTGCGTAATCATGGCGTCATCCAAATGCCGCTGGATGTCTTGTTGAAAATATTGTTCCATCCGAACATCAGCGGATTGCGATTCTGTTAACTGTAATCCGACTTCCGGTTGGAAGAGTTCCCCAACTAAAACAGCGGCGGTAATCATGGCGATAACAATAGTACTCGCCGCAGCGGTTTTGTGCCATTGAAAAAGGGATTTGATGTTTGCAAAATAGCCTCGAACGCGCGAAAACAGTGATTCCTCCTGCTGGGTCGCAGCGAGCCGTTTGTACACATTCATTTCAATGTCACGAAGTGCCGTTTCAGGTAACATTACCTCTTGTTCTGCCATGTCTGTCAAATTTAATAAAGTAGTGAAGGATTCAACTGCTTCTTTACAGTCCAAACAGTTCTTAAGATGCTGTTCATAGGACGCTGCTTCTGTTGTTGGTAGAAGTTTAGAAGCATAGTCGATGGCTTGTCCTTCTGACTTTTTACATTTAGGCATACGTAGATTTCCTCCTTAAATTTTGTTATTTTCCCAGAGTGAATGCAGCATCGTTTGTAGCCGTTTCGTGGCACGGTGTAAGTGTATTTTCACCGTACCTTCTGCCATACCCAGTGTTTCAGCAACTTCTTTGAGTTGGAGACCTTCATATCGATTTAAAATAAAGACTGCTTTCTGTTTCGGGGAGAGTTGATCGACTGCGTTACGAATAATGCGTCCAAGCTCCTTCTCTTCTACATCCTTTACCGGATTGCTATATTGGTCAGTGGCAACGAGATTCGCTTCTGGGATTTCCATATCCTCCAACGCGTAGACGGGGTGCCGTGCTTTGGCACGGTGGTAATCAATGACGAGATTGGCAGCGATCTTGTAAAGCCACGTCGAAAATTTAGCTTTCGGCTGCCAGTGCTCCAGCGCGCGGTACGCCTTAAAGAAGACCTCGATAGTTATATCTTCGGCATCTTCGTAATTTCTGACCGAACGCAGAAGATACGAGAAGATTTTCGATTTATAACGTTTCATCAACTCATCAAATGCGTTTTGGCGACCGGCTTGAAACTGAGCAACTAACATTTCGTCATCAATCAGCTTATCCATAAATATCCGACTTTCAATATCGGTTTGAATGTTTTGCCCTAATCAAATTTTGCCCACACGGGCAAAATTTGTCTTTGCTTTACATTACAGTGAACAAAATCGACTCATCGCTCTCTTAAACGGAAACAATATTAATAAGTTTACAGAATTCATTATTAATTTGTCAAGATGATTTTAGCGGATTTAGGGACATGTAGTTCTCTCCTACATTACTACTAACAGCCAACCCTTGACTGTTGATAGCTGAACTGGTATTCAACAACTGACCACCATTAAAATACTTGATTTTCTAATGCTCTTAGTTTAGAATAGAATGTAATAAGATCTGATGCCAAACAGGTGGAGGTATTTTTTGTGGCACATACACATAACGATTCCGAATTAAAGCCATTGGTTATTCCTGCTTCCGAGACAGCGGCGCTCATGGCGCAAGCGGCAGGAAACTTTCTGGATACACTAACGCCACCGCTGCGCGAAAAAGCAGCACTGCCGTTTGATGGAAACGAGCGATTCCGTTGGCACTACATCCCAATCGAGATGTGGGAACGGAAAGGGGTTTCTCTCAAGGAACTAAACGCCAAACAGCAGGAAGCGGCGTTTGCACTCATGGAGAGCGGCTTAAGCGCAAAAGGGTATCAAAAAGCTCGCGCTATTATTAATTTAGAGACAACGCTCGGTGAAATTGAACAGGCTGCTGGGGAAGCACGACTTGTCCGTGATCCCGCCTTATACTTTTTCACTGTGTTTGGGGATCCAACAGGTAATGGTGCTTGGGGATGGCGCGCCGAAGGACACCACGTCTCACTCAACTTTACTGTTGTCAATCGTGAGCTTATTTCACCGAATCCGTCTTTCTTCGGATCAAACCCGGCTGAAGTGCCCCAAGGAGAGAAAAAAGGATTAAGAGTTCTTTCCGCCGAAGAGGATATAGCGCGTAAACTCCTTTCAAGCCTGAATAGCACACAGAAGGGGCAAACCATCATCAATGCAGATGCACCATCCGATATTTTGACGCGCGATGTCCCTAAAGTTGAATTTGAGGCGGTTGAGGGGTTAGCTGCGGAGTCTATGGAAACACAGCAGCGCGAACTACTCGTGGAACTCGTCCACGAGTACATTGATCGACTGCCTGATGAAATCGCTCAGATTGAGCAGCGTAAACTACGTGAAGGGAATGTTAATGATATCCATTTCGCGTGGGCAGGTGGTGAAGTGCCCAAGACACCGCACTATTATAGACTACACGGACCATTTTTCTTTGTGGAGTATGATAATACCCAGAACGATGCGAACCACATTCACTCTGTGTGGCGGCACATCGCAGACGATTTCGGCGTCGATCTGCTGCGGTTACACTACCACAAGTCAAACCATCACGATCATTAGGTGAATCGAATGAAAAAAGCCACCGAGATAGGTGGCTTTTTTATTTACTTATGGGACGTTCATTGTCGCAGACATTTATTATCTGATGGATTTTAGTTTACCCCAAGTTGTCGCTAATTTATTAGATGCTTCAACAGCCAGTTCCTCACTCGTAAGGACAACTAAACCCGTGTGTTCCGAATTCTTTCCGAAAACAATGGAGTGCGTATACCAACCACTCCAGCCCTTCTGTCCGTCTTGCCCGGCACCTTTGTCCCCATCGTTGACACAAATACCCAGACCAAACTCGAACCCTTCGCTGAATTTCTTACCCTTTACTTGCAACTCTTCCGCCGTGAATCTGAGTTCGTAGTAGGTTTTCTTTTCCGCTTCATTTCGGATGACGACAATGTCATCGTCGGGGGCGATGCCCGCGCCCCCCGGTTTTTCATTTAGTGCAACCGGAAGAATGTTCTCTGCCTTATCATCTAAGCCGACATTATAGAGCCACATTTGTATACCAGCAGTTCGTTTGCCACTCATTTCAAAGGCGAGCTGTGCGCCATCACCGTTCCACGCAGCTGCCGCAGCGTGCTCATGCTCATCATCGGTAACAATAAGCGCAATATAGACGGCTTTAGTCTCCCAAGTAATCATAAAACAGGTCTCGTGATCGTCAGCACCTTCCCATTTTCCACCGTTATGTTCTTGAAAAACATTGCCCGAATACTCGACCCCACAAAAAGGTTTGCCGTCCGTGCCTGTAACAGCATCACGGAGACCATCCCACTCGTTAAGCTCTCCATCAATTTTGACATCAATCCCAGTGAGAGCATTATAGACATCGTGCGTTTTACTACGCCACTGTGCATCTGCTGTGATATTTGTTAGTAGCACAAATGCGATTGCTATCGCAATTTTACCCCGCAGAATACTCACACGCGCATTCTTACTTCGCCGTGAGAATGATTTACGCCGCAAAATTTGTCTTAGCTTTACATTTTTCTTCATTTTCTTTTCCTCATTAGCGGTTCCCAACAACTTTACTCGGGTCATCACCACCCAGGCAGAAAATATACCGATCACTGGACCCAATGTACAACAATCCATTGGCGACCGCCGGTGATGAATACAGTTCTATATTTCGGGTAACAATTCTCGTATTGAATTCCCACTGCATCTCCCCACTATCAGCGGAAAGCGCATAGATATACCCGTTTTTTGCCGCTGCGTAGACAACTTCGGGTGTTACAGCTGGTGAAGATACAACCGGTCCGCCAAGATCGGTTTGCCAACTAAGTTCTCCATCCGCTGCCTGTAGACAATAGACGTATCCATCGCGCGAACCAAAAATGACGTAGCCATTCTGAACAGCGATCGCCGTCAGAACAGCGTCCTCGGCTTCGTGTTCCCAGACTACGTCACCAGTCTCTGTATTAAGTGCAACCACCTTACCCGCCGGTATAGGTCCACTGTCGGAGAATGTGCCTCTCCCAAGTCCAAAGAATACGAGGTTCTCGTTGACACTTGGGCTGCCCCAAACAGGATAGGGCATCTGCCTTGACCACATTTCCCTGCCTGTTTGAGCATCAACCGCGAAAATCTGGTAATCACCATAGCCTGCCCCGAAGTAAACCTTCCCATTGTCTACTACAGGAGACATGTCAGCGTGAATACCTTCATAGTGCCAAATCTGTTGTCCTTCTAAAGCATCAATGCAGTAGACTCCATCAGCACCCGCTGTAAAATAGAGTTTGCCTTGGCTGATAAATGGCGTTGATTCAACGTGGCTCGTTGTTTTGAAGGACCAGATAAGTTCACCCGTCTTTGCATCAAGACACCGAAGATGGCAATTGCTGTCTTGATGATAGCCTTCGCCGATATAGACTCTACCACCAGCGACTGCAGGGGAAGAGAAAATTGGGATAGATGAACTATGGCGCCAGATAACCTTCTGTGATTCCGTATCAATACAGTACGTGGCACCGCCGACAGAAAAGATTGAACCGTGTGAAGAACCGATGTAGAGACGATTTCCGACAATCGTTGGCGAGGAAGAGAAGTCAACAGCCATCGCTTCTTCGTCCTTAAAAACCCATGCCAAAGTTCCGTGTGTTGGACCCGGAAGATCATCTATATGTCCTGTCCGATTTTTTCCACCTCGAAAGGTTGACCAAGTCCTGTTAGATTTCACGTTTCCTGTACTCGTATTCCGAATATTTGTTTCAAGTGTAGAAGTCGTCTGGCTTTGCGTCATTACGATCAGTTGGTAGGTTCCCCAACCAAATCCCACGAGGATAATGAAGCTGAGCATGGAGGCAGTAATTTTATGGGCGACAGCAAAGTTCCGGATCTTGTAGAACAGCATTTTCGTTGTATCGCGGGCAAACACAAGGGCTGTAAGCAGTGCTACACCAACGAAAGCGAGGATTTGTGGGATAATGCTCAGCAACGCTGTAAGGGGTCCCAGAAGCTGCGGGATAACTGCATCTGCTGGACGCGCAGAAGCCAAAAAAACAAATAGGAGGCTTGTTGTTAGCAGCAACTTTGTGCGAAGTCTGAAGTTTTGTCCCTCAGTTCTGTACCCCTTTAGTGTCTGTTTTAATTTTGCATTTTTCATCGGTGATTCCTCGACGTTTACTTAACCTCTTCCAGAAATCCTACAGCGAAATGTACCAAGTTCTCAAGCATCCGACGGTTTTTAGATATTTGCTCGCGCCTCTGATTGTGGAGACTCGTGATTAGATACATCCCTTTTCCATACCTGAGTTTGGCGACAGCAATCTCTTTACCATTGTTAGTCGTTGCCAATATCTGATATTTCTCGTTCCATCCTCGCCATGAATCATCAAGCGAAAGTTGTCCAGATCGGATACGGTTCGGTGCCTTAAAAAGTTCACCCGCATGAGAGGTCACTTGGAAATCGTTTCGGGTTCGACTTTCCACACCTTTAAGAGGTTCAGGTAACCAACCAGAACCACATGGACGGTCATCATCGCTATCCTGTCCAGAGGAAATGACAATCCCGCCGTTCTTAACAAATTCTTTGATTCGCTTCTCTTGTTCCCTATTAAGCCGGTATCTGCCTTCGGAGAGTGAGCGAAAACCGAGCCACAGAATATTTGCTTCGCCGAGTGTTGGCAGATTTCGGTCGGTTGTCGAATGATAAACAAAGCCAAAGTCTGCTACGGCATCAAGTTCGGCAATAGCGCGCGGTTCCGACTCGTACCTATCTGTTTTAAGTAGCAGAAGTTGAAGAGCCTCTCCGCTGAGTAGACCGCGTAATTCTGCTTGAAAGTTCTCTGTTGAATCTCGCCTTGAGACCTTGTCCCTGTTGAGATATTTCTCAAAGTGTGTAAACAACCACCAACCCCAGTCTTTATCCCGTGGTTTTGTGACTTGGGTCTGAAACCATTTCCCTCTTGTGTGTGCGAGGCTGTCAATGCGTCTCCCATCTTTCAGGTAGAAGACAATGATTGGTTCGTCTTTTCTCAGGAAACGGATAATCTCTTCTCTGTAGTCCGTTTCTCCTTTATAGACATCAAACCGAATCTTAATCTCTTGGAATTCGCTACTCCCTTTGAGGTTTTCTTCGACCTTGATTTTTGCTGTTTTCCGTTTGGTGTTAACCTCAATGACGGTGCCGAATACAACATTGGTGCTTTCCGCAACGATTTGTCTAATAGTATACCGTTTGGCTATGTATCCTTCCACAGGTGCTTGTAACAATATTACTGTGCCCACAACAAGCAGACTGAAAAGATAATAAGGTTTCAGGATAGTTTGTAACTTAAAGTTCGGGGTTGGCATCTGCATGAATTTTTCTCCTATGTAATGCTGTGTTTTTACGGGGCTGTCCTCGCGAGGTTACAAATCAAGCATCCCGAATGTATCACAGATATAAAGGATCTTATTCGATTTTAACAGCTGTTCCAGTCGCCGTTACCATCAACATACCGTTGTTGGCACCCAGGACCTGATAGTCGATGTCAATACCGACGACGGCATCCGCACTTTTGCGCCGTGCTTCGTCTTGCATCTCTTGGATGGCTGTCTCACGTGCATCGGCTAATTTACTTTCGTAGGCATCTGATCTACCACCGACAAGATCGGTAATACCTGCCATAAAATCACGAAGGATATTCGCACCCATGATCGCTTCACCCGTAACAAGTCCGATATATTGCCGAATGTGTCTGCCTTCGATAGTATGCGTAGTCGTTGTAATCATTATTGGGCTTTTCCTCTCGCTGCTATTTCCCACACAGATTCGACGATTCCGTTGCGGATGCCGTAATATCTGTCGTGGAGATTCACCGTTGTACAACAGTGGCTTGGTAAAATTTCGAGTTTATCCCCAGGATTGAAGGAAACATTTTCGTCGGATACCTGCATCTTTCCGTGCTCTTCAGAGAGTCCTGTCATCTCTACCCCTGTTACACCAACAGGTTGCGGAATACCAAATTCTTTGGCGAGTACTTTCAAGCCCGTATCCACTATAATTCGATCCGGGGATGGACAACTCACAACGGTAGCCAAAACTGATAATGAGCAGTTGAAGTGCTCTCCAACACCTTCTACATTTCGGTAAGTGGAATCCATGAATACATAAGAACCTGCTTGCACCTCTGTCATTTCAGGAATACTGCCGGTAATGTTAAAGGTTCCAGTGCCACCGCCGCTCATGATAGGAACCGCCACGTCATGTTTTTCAAGGTGATCTTTCGTATCCAACAAAAGTTGCATAGCGGCGCGCGCAGCTGCATTCCGTTCCACTCGATCCGGTCTTGAGACAGTATGTCCCTCATAGCCCATTAAGCCCTCAAAACTCACATTTGCGCTTTGATGTATCACATTTGCCAGTTCCAGTGCTGGTTTTCCCGGTTCAACACCGCACCGATCCATACCAATATTAACTTCCACTAACATTCTGACGTGGGCACCTTTTGCTGATGCTGCTTCTGAGATAGCTTGCACGTTCTGTGCGCTATCGACCGCCACCATGATTTCTGAATGTCTTGCGAGGTTGATGAGGCGCGCGATCTTCTGTTTACCGACAATTTGGTTGGCAATTAGCACATCACGAATCCCTGCATGAATCGCCGCTTCTGCCTCACCCAGTTTCGCACACGTAACCCCGATGGCACCTGATGCAATCTGTTTATGCGCGATAATCGGCGTTTTATGCGTTTTCATATGAGGCCTCAACATCGCGTTCACTGTGCTAAAGTAAGCCGCCATCGTCTGGATATTGGCTTCAAATTTATCCAAATCAATGAGCAAGGCAGGCGTATCCAACTCCGTTTTGTGCATACCAATAAAAGGCTCGCTACGCTGTGTATCCTGATCGAGGTTCATGCTGCTGTTCTCCTAAAGCTGTTTTACAGGGTTTGATAAAGTGCCGAACCCGTCAATTTCTATCTTAACGACGTCACCGGCAGCAAGAGGGAGATCGTTCGGTACGATGATACCAGTGCCAGTCGAAACGACTGTCCCAAATGGAATTGGGTTATCTCGCATCAGGAATTCAGTGAGTTGTTCGAATTTCCAATTGATTTGAGAGGTGTTCACGCCGCCTTCATAGATAACTTCATCGCCACGAAGAACGGTACACTGCATATCCAAATTGTAAGGGTCGTCCAGTTCGGATGGTGTGACAAACATCGGACCCAGTGCACAGCATCCATAAAAAACTTTCGATTGTGGTAGATAGAGCGGGTTGTCCCGTTCAATGTCCCAGGCAGATACGTCGTTGCAGAGCGTATATCCGATAATTTCTCCATCGTCACCGAGGACGTAAGCAAGTTCTGGCTCCGTTGCTGTTAGCGCAGAATCGCTGCGAATGCCGATAAAGCCGTTAGGACCAACGCAGCGTGAAGGCGTCGCCTTAAAGAATATTTCAGGACGGTCTGCGTGATAGACACGACTATAAATATCCTGTTCACTGTCGTCGTCACGCATATCCGCACTCCGTTTGTAGGTTACACCGCACCCCCATACTTCGGGAGAATCAATTGGTGACAGAAGATGGGGAACATTTTCAGCGGGGGCAACATCTAATTTTTTCAGTGTCAGCTCGTCTGATTCGGTTGTTGCATCCGCCGCATCAGGGTGTGCCTGGAGTTGCATCGGGGCAGGTGTCGCCACCTTCTCTTGGATATCAGCGAGTATTACACCGAGACTCACCTGCTCTCGGTGCGCGAGTTCCAGCACCTCTAATACACCCGGTGACTCTTCGCTCGTTACGTCTATTACTTCTTCCTCGCGGGTAACAATCCCAACCCGCTTGCCTAAGTTCGGTAGATGAAATTGAATGAGTTTCATTCTGTTTGTCCTTACACAAAAAATTATTTACTGAAATTCAAGTTCCGACCACATTTTAGCATCCTGAACAACCACTTCTGGTGTACTTTCTGAACGGAGTAGATGCCCTTGGGTCGTGCGGAGCGTCGGCTGTCTGGCATCTTGGTAACGGAAATCTAAACTCCATCGGACCTGTCCTGCTCGGTTTGGCAATCCACGGTGAAATAAAAGATTACTAAAAATAACGACATCCCCTGGGACAATCTCTATCTGAACGGCATCTGCTTCGACAGGTTTGATGTAATCGTCGTGGATACGTAGGTAGTATTCGTCTTTCTCGTGTGGAACAACGCCCCATTTGTGGCTTCCTGGAATAAATTCCATGCACCCATTCTCAACATTGACTGGCACTAAAGGTGTCCAGACGTTCATCATCCGAAGAACATCCGCTGTCTCGGAGGTGTAGCCAGCATCTTGGTGCCACAACACCTCCGTTCGTTTGTTCTCTGGCAGCTTCGGACGGACAGAATAGTTCGGGTACAATCGGATCTCTGGGCCGAGGATCGCGTGTGCAAGTTCAAGCAGGGTAGGATGTGTGAATACACCGAAAAATCCTTCCCGATGTAGTTCTGGGCGAAAGATACTCGGATTCTCGTCTGGGTAGTCTTCATAGAGCAGCATCAGACGAGTTTCAAAAGGGGCATCAGAATAGGTGTTTATCAGTTTTCCTTGCGAGTGCCGTTGCACTGCAAGTTCGGCGACTAATGCTTCACATTCGTGCTTGACCGCTTTCAGCACAGTGGATTCCAAAATACCGTGAAGGATAGAGAAGCCGTTTGCATTGAAGTCATTAATAACTGATTCCATCTTTAGGTCATCTCCGTAGCACCTCTGGCGCCGCGGAAAGCCCCTTTTCGTTTTCTAATTGTCGGCAGGAACTAAGCCAGTTTTCACAAGGGACGCTATGACTGCCTGTGCAGATTCTTCGAGAGAGAGTTCCGCCGTATTCACCGTGACTTCAGGATCAAGAGGCGATTCATAAGGCGCACTGATGCCTGTAAACTCCTTAATCTCTCCAGCGCGTGCTTTTTTGTATAAGCCTTTCGTATCGCGTTCTTCGCAAACATCGAGTGGGCAATCGACGAAAACTTCAACGAATCTACCTTCGGCAATAAGCTCTCGTGCTTGATCTCTGTCAGTGCGGTACGGTGAGATGAAGGCTGTCATAACGATAGTACCAGCGTCCGCAAAAAGTTTCGCCACTTCCCCGATCCGACGGATGTTTTCCTCGCGGTCCTCTGGTGAGAAACCTAAATTTTTGTTTAGTCCGTGACGAACGTTATCGCCATCTAAAACGTATGTATGATGGTTCTGCTGATGCAGCAACTGTTCAACTGCATTTGCCAATGTCGATTTACCAGAACCAGAGAGTCCAGTGAACCAAATCACACAACCCTTCTGATTCAACAATCTTTCCCTATCTTCTACTGTGACAATCGCTTCGTGCCACGTGATGTTAGTTGCTTTCTGTTGAGCCAATCGATTTTCCTCACATATCTTAAAAATTCAAAAAATTGAGGCTTTCCAACACGCCTCTATAATCAAGGGTAATCACTGTACTATTATACGCGCAAATAAACCTTATGTCAACACAAATCATCTGTCTCACATTGATGTTAAACAAATAAAGGCACCCAACGAGTGAGTGCCTTTAAGGGTCTATTCTACTTATTAGAATCCGCCTTTAAGCGAGCCCCAAGTCGTAGTGAGTTTATTTTGCGCTTCAACAGCAGTCTGTGGGTCAGTTTCATTCGGATCGAACTCGACATCCGTTGTCGCGAAAATCTTATCGATGTATGTGCCATCTTCGCGATGCGCCAGATGCAGTGTGTGATCTCCATCGGACAGTTCCACAGGAACCGGATCGTCGCCGTGTTGGACAGGTTCGGTGCCTTCAAATGGACCGTCACGTGTATTCAATCGGAACCAGACCCAATCGGTTGTGTAGTTAACCCGAAGTGATTCTACTTCGAAGAAATCCCAGATGTTCATCGTAGCATCATTGGTAGAGGCGATATCGCCATCAGGGGTATCGAATGCCCAATAGACAGAGTTATCACCAACTGAAGGGGCGATAACGCGTCCCCAGAAATGCCAATCGTCTGCTGCGACTGAGAATTCATATTTTACCCAGTCACCGCCATCGTTTGTAGCACCGTTATGTGAACCGATATAAGCACCACCCGACGCTTCTGTGACGCTGTAATCGTCTACGCTTTCAGCTGCGTTACCTGGGTGATCGGATGGGACTTCAAAGACCTCAAATTTCGTGCCGTTTGAATCGTTAAAGTTTTCCGCTTCCCAACTGATATATTTTTGTGCGAATGCGGGCAGAGCAATTAAGCTTAAAACCGTCAACAAAATGATAGTTCGCATCAACAAACCTCCTTAGAAAAGTGGATTGGAATTATTATAGCACAATCAGAAAGAAAAATGCTACTTTTTTCTTCTTTCAATGTTTTGATCGAGTTTTTACACATTTATCGTACTTTTCAAACTACATCAAAGCATCTTCAACTGGCTCAGGAAGTTCCACTGTACTCGGATCCACATCAATAGGATACTCCGTGCCGTATGCTTCAACAAGCTCATCAAAAGTGACGTTGTCGACGCGCTCAAGGTCATCACCCGGATAGACAAGCCATACGCCATAACAACTGTCACAACTCATCATATCTACATCGTTGTTTTCAATTGGGAACTGCGTTAGCGGGTTATTGCAATCAGGGCAAGGCAGCATATTCGTTTCTCCTCGTGATTGTTTCCATCTAATGTTAGTCAGCCGCGGGCGCGAAGGTTTCTGGATTCTCCGCCGCAGCATCGTAATCATCAATCAGTTCTGTAATGACTGGGTTATCACCGCAAAGCGGACAATTCTCATCTCGGTTGATTTTCATCTCGCGGTACGTCATACCCAACGCATCATAGAGAACGAGCCTGCCGATGAGGGGATCGCCGATACCGAGGATGTATTTAATCGCTTCAGTTGCCATCATGACGCCAATTACGCCTGGAAGCACGCCCAGGACTCCAGCCTCGCTTCAGCTCGGCACCAGACCCGGCGGCGGTGGTGTCGGGTACATGCATCGATAGCAAGGGCCCTCGTGTGGTTTAAAGAGCGTGACCTGTCCTTCAAATTGGAAGATACTCCCGTGAACGACTGGTTTGTTCAGCAGCACAGCTGCATCATTAACAAGGTAACGGGTGGCAAAGTTATCGCAGCCATCCACAATCAGATCGTATTCCGAGAAGATTTCTTCAACGTTATCAGTAGTCAGACGGAGATTGTAGGGTGTAATGTCAATGTCCGGATTCAACGACTTAATCGTTGTTGTCGCCGATTGCACCTTCGGGGTACCGACTGATTCTGTACGATGAAGTATCTGACGTTGGAGATTACTGAGTTCTACAACATCGGAATCAATAATACCGAGATGACCTACACCTGCAGCACCGAGATACACACCCGCCGGTGAACCCAAGCCACCAGCACCAACAAGCAGGACTTTGGCATCAAGAAGTTTCGCTTGTCCTTGTTCCCCAACTTCCGTCAGCATAAAGTGCCGACTGTAACGATCGAGTTGATCGTGTGACATCGGTTTATCCTGTGCAGTTGGGTAACCCGCGGACATCCAATCCCGATATCCGCCTGCGAGAGAGACGGTGTCGGTATATCCCATTTCTCGGAGCGATTTGGCAGCGAGAAGCGAACGGAGTCCGGCGGCACAATATACAACGACCTTTTGGTCCCGGTCGGGAATATAATTTTCAACGGAAAATTCGAGCATCCCGCGTGTGACATGAACAGCGTTGGGGATGTAGCCAGCGCGATATTCGTCTTCATCGCGAACATCCAGCAGTACGAAATTGCTGTCTTGCTCCTGTTCGGTTTTTACTTCATCAACTGTTACTTCTGGTATTTCTGTTTTGGCTTCCTCAACGATCTGCCTGTAGGATTTCATAAAATTTTTCTCCTGCGGAGAAGGAATATGAAAGTCAAGGTCTTCATATTCTCATTCCATAAGTTTTGTATCTTGCATTTGCGCAATTATATCATAAGTCCATTATCTTGTCAATGTTTTTTCTTTTTTGTATTCAAAATCCTCTTGTAGGAGGGAACTCCGATTCCCGACACATGCCTAATGTCAAAATAATTCTAAAATCCACCATAAACATTTCACTTGATTTTGTATCCGATACATGGTAAACTTAGCGTAAGTTATATGCGTGGAAAAACTCTGTCTCTGAACTATTGTGATCCCAAATAAATTGAAGGTTACGACCCCTTATGCCGAAACAGAATTTCAACCAAAAACTGACCGCACTCCTCAAAACCCAGCCCGACTTCCTTGACGATGCAGGCGAACTCATCCTCGCCGCTGTCAGAGACCACGCATGGCAACTCAATCACGACCTCATCAGATTATTGCTCACCGACGATGAAATAAAGGCAGCCTTCTTTGACCAGATTGATGGGCATTGGATTTTCAATCATAATACCTTCATCAACTACATCACCGACAAAAACTTCCTCGCAAACTCCTACACTCAATTCCGTAACAAGATCGGCTTGAATATTGAAGGCAAATTCCTTCGCGAACGCGGCGAAGTCTCACTCGTCTGGCCCTACAAGGACTGTGTCTTAGAGGGTGGACAAACAAAGGAAGAAGAAAAGCGCAAAGAGATTTTCTTCAACGAGACCCTCGCGCAAGATGAAATCAATCAGATGTTTGATCCAAAAGTCCTCACGAACTGGAAACGCTACACTGCCAGAAACAATACTAAACAAAAAGAGGGGGGGGGTATGATAAGTATTTTGAAAGTGATATTGAGGAAATTAAGCGGAACGAAAATGGAATCATTCGCGAAAACCTTATCATCAAAGGCAACAACCTCATCGCACTCCATACCCTCAAACAACAATTCCGCGGACAAGTAAAACTGATTTACATTGACCCACCGTATAACACAGGAACCGATAGTTTCGGCTATAATGATAGTTTTAACCATTCCAGTTGGCTGACGTTTATGAAAAATCGGTTGGAAGTGGCAAAGGAACTATTAACAGATGACGGTGTATTTTTTGCAAGTTGTGATGATAATGAGCAGGCATATTTGAAAGTTTTGATGGACGAAATTTTTGGCAATGAAAATTTCATTACCAATTTTGTGGTCATTCGTGCCGAAGGCGGTGGACTTGCTAAACAGGTAGTAAAAGGACATGATTACTTATTGGCTTATGCAAAGAATATCGAAAATTTTGAACCCTTAAGAAAACCTAAAGACATCAGAGGCAAAATTGTTGAAAAAGATGGTGAAAAATATTGGATTGAAGAGGACTGGTTAAGATTAGAATTTGGGAAATATGGGACTTGTTACTATGAGGATATTGAGAGGGTTAAAGGAAAACCGAAAAAAGATGAAATTGACAGAGGAATAGAAAGGGGTCAGTACATCCTTCTGAATAAAGGAAAAAATAAAACAATTGTCGGAAGATATAGAGCATTAGCTGAAGATGGCTCAAAGTTTTATTCCATCTTGAAACACTTGAATGCGGATGGTAAGAATGAACTAAAGGATATGATGGGTGAAGATACTTTTTCATTTCCAAAACCAACTTCCTTGTTAAAAGAAATCATACTCGGTGCCACCTTTTTCAAAAAAGATAAGGAGGCAATTATTCTCGACTTTCACGCTGGTTCAGGGACTACGGCCCACGCCGTTTTGGAATTGAACAAGCAAGACAATGGGAATCGCAAATTTATTTTAGTGGAACAGATGAATTATATTGAAGATGTTACGGTTCAACGTGTAGAAAAAGTAATGGAAAAGCAGGGTAGTGGTCATTTCATCTATTGTGAACTGCTGCAATATAACCAAGCGTATATGGACAAAATCCAAACCGCGCAATCCTCTGAAGAGCTTGTTGCACTCTGGAAAGACATCTCCGAAAACTCGTTCTTGAACTGGTATGTCAACGAACAAATGCCGGAAGATGCGGTAAACGATTTCATTGCCATCAACGACGTGGAGAAACAGAAATACCTATTGGCAGAACTGCTGGATAAGAACCAACTCTATGTCAATCTCTCGGAAATAGAGGATGCGGATTTTGGGGTTAGTGAGGGAGATAAGGCGTTGAACAAGGCTTTTTATGGAAAGTAAAAAAGCCAGGGATATAGGATTGCGCGAACCGCGGCCCCGCAATCACGTGGCATGGAGCCATTTCGCCCCTGACTTTCATAAGAGGCGAAGTTCAAGGCAATATATGAACTCCGTTGCGATGCTGTCCATGAAGGACAACTTGATAAAAAAATTAAGATAGACCGGAAAATTATTCCTATATCAAAGTTTATCACTGAGGCTCAGGACTTGTGTCGGGAATCAATACTAAAGATTCTGGAAAAAGGGAAATTCCCTGATTGGAACAATTTGATACTCGGTTAACTTGATATTTAACGTTGTTCTGTGTATAATAAATAAACATCGAGTAACACTGAGTTTATTTCACAAATCCAGAGTTTATGCAACCCAAAGAAACAGAAGCACTCTCTTTTTTCGATTTTCCGATTGAACACTTTGCTGACCGGAGCACCCGGTGGCTGTTAGAAGACAGGGAAAACGTCCAAGGGTTATTAGAGATCGTCGCTGAACATCTTGTAGCACATCTTGATTTTAGTCAACTCACACACATCAACAGAAGTTTCATCCCGGACAACCTTCGAGAACAAGAATCTGACATCGTATATACCGTGCCGTTTCGTGGCGAATCGGAAGCGGAAGAACTCCTGATCTACATACTCATTGAGCATCAATCAACAATTGACGTAACAATGGGATTTCGAGTGCTGTTCTATATGACCCAGATTTGGGATTTCCAACGCCGCGAGTGGGAATCAAGCAATGTTCCTAAAAGTCAGTGGCGTTTCCGCCCCATTATTCCGATTGTGTTTTACACCGGAGAACAGAGATGGCAAACACCGCTAACACTCAGGGTCATGATGGATTTGCCGGATGCCCTTTCTGCATTTGTTCCGGAATTTGAGACCCTGTTTTTTAGCGTAAAAGATACCGACGCAGCGAATCTAACAAGAACCGACCATCCGTTCGGGTGGCTGCTAACCGTTCTCCAGAAAGAACACGCGGACAAGGGAGAGATACAGACCGCCTTAATGGAAGCAGTAATACATATTGACACACTTGATGAAAGAAAAACACAGCAGTGGCGGCGTGCGATTTTCTATCTGTATCTGCTGATTTTGCATCGCCGACCGACTGAGGAACATGACGAATTGAAAACGCTGGTTCACCAGCACATCCAAGGAACTTCCCGTAGAGAGGAGGGAGAAACGATGGCACAGACGATGGCTGAGTATCTCATGGAACAAGGTGAAAGACGTGGCGAAAGACGCGGTGAAACAAATGCAAAACGTGAAGCAGTCCTCAAATTGCTCCGTCTTCGGTTTGATTCCGTCCCCGAAGCCGTTGCCAGTAGGATTGCCTCAATACGAAGCCTATCGCGTCTTGATGCTCTTTTTGAAAACGCCGCAACCGCACAGACACTTGATGACATTGATTGGGACGACTAAGGTGGATAATGCTTGAGCAATTCCTTCATGAACAACTCGAAATAGCTTTCAACTTTGGGATTCCCAAACCTGAAATGCCGGATGGCATTACGCAAAATCTGAATCCCGAATTTGAACTCCGTCCCTACCAAGAAGACGCTTTTGCGAGTTTCATTCACTACTACAACAACGATCTACCGGGTAAGGAAAAACCCCTACATCTCCTGTTCAACATGGCAACCGGTAGCGGTAAGACCCTCATCATGGCAGGATTGATCCTCTATCTCTACGAGAAAGGTTACCGCAACTTCCTCTTTTTCGTTAACTCCACCAATATCATCGAAAAAACGAAGGACAACTTCCGCAACCCGCGTTCTTCAAAATACCTTTTCGCTGAAAACATCCATATCAAAGGGGAGCATGTTGAGATCACAGAAGTGGAGAATTTCGACGGAATCAACGAGAAATCCATCAACATCTGCTTCACAACGATTCAGAAACTCCATTCGGATCTGACAACGGAAAAAGAGAATGCCTTAACCTTTGAAGATTTCCAGAAAAAGGAAATCGTGCTCTTGGCGGATGAAGCACATCACATGAATGTCCAGACCAGATCCCAGCAGTTAGAACTGGAATTGGAAGAACAAAAGCCGAGTTGGGAGAATACGGTAGAGAACATCTTTAACGCCAACCCAAATAACCTACTGTTGGAATTCACCGCCACACACGACTACGAAAACCCAAACATTGTAGATAAGTACCGGAACAAGATTATCTATCGTTACGATCTCGTGAACTTTCGGAACGACCGCTTTTCAAAAGATGTTGTCCTTGTGCATTCCGACTTAGATCCACAATCCCGTATCTTGCAGGCACTCATTCTCAATCAGTACAAGGAGGAGGTCGCCGCGAAAAATGGGGTCAACCTAAAGCCTGTCATCTTGTTCAAAGCACAGCGGACAATCGCGCAATCACAGGAGAACAAGGCAAACTTCCATAAACTCATTGACGAACTCACCGCCGACCGAATTGACACGTTTCGGGAATCAAGTCTCGAAGTCATTCAACGGGCATTCCGTTTCTTTGATAAAAAAGGCATAACTACCGAGGCGTTTATCCAACGTCTAAAATCTGCATTCCGTGAGGAGCATTGCCTTTCGGTTAACAATGACAAAGAAAAGGAGACGTATCAGCTCCGGCTTAACAACCTCGAAGACAGAAGCAACCCCATCCGCGCCATCTTTGCCGTGCAGAAACTCAATGAAGGCTGGGATGTGTTGAACCTGTTTGACATCGTTCGGTGTTACGAAGCGCGCGACTCAGGAAAAAGCAAAATCGGAAAAACGACCATTTCCGAGGCGCAACTTATCGGGCGCGGCGCACGTTATTTCCCCTTCGTCTTGCCCGACCACATAGACCGGTTCCGCCGTAAATTTGACGAGGATCTCGATCACGAATTGCGTGTGCTGGAAGAACTCCACTACCACAGCATCCACGATTCGCGCTACATCTCTGAAATCCGCGCCGCACTGATTGACGAAGGTATGATGGACGAACGCCTTGAGACTCGCGAATTCAAGTTGAAAGAGCCGTTCAAAGATACATATCTCTACAAACACGGTGTTGTTTGGCTCAACAAACAGGTGCCGAAAGATTATCAACATATCCAATCTTTTGAGGACTTAGCGAAACTCAGTGTCCGGCAGAAAAACTATGAGCATACTATCTATACAGGGACCGGTGGTGTGACGGCTGTCATGGAAAAGGGCGAAACACAGGTGCGACAAGCCGATCAAAGCAGCCGAGATGTCCAGATGGCTGATATTGAACAGAATATTGTTAGATCTGCCATTGCAAGGAATCCGTTTTTCTCATTCGCATCGCTCAGGCAGTATTTCCCACACTTGACATCCATCCGTGAATTTATCACATCAAAAAACTATCTGGGAGGTTTGGCGATTACTTTCAAAGGGAACCTCGCTGATTTGAAAGATAACCGTCCAGCAAAGTTGACAGCATGTGAAGGGCTGCTCAGTCAAATTGAATCCGAAATTCGCAAAGAAATTACCGAATACGAAGGCACGAAACATTTTTATGAGCATTACATCCGCGCTGTTTTCACCAACAAAACACTGAAGTTCAGTGTGGACACACCACGTGCCGATGACAGCGACACGGCATATCTGGTCAAGCTTAGAGACTGGTTCGCTTATGACACGCTCTACGGCACGAGTGAAGAAAAAGCATTTGTGCAGATGTTAGATAGGTGGATTCAGGAATCAGAGAAAACTTACGAGGACATCTATCTGCTTCGCAATGAGGGACATTTCTCGATCTATAACTTCTCCGATGGCAGTCCCTTTCAACCTGACTTCGTGTTGTTCTTACGCGAGAAAAATGGAGATTCCCTCAGTTACCAACTCTTCATCGAACCCAAAGGTGAACATCTCGCAGAAACTGATCGGTGGAAAGAGAAATTCCTACAGGAAATCCGGGGCGAATTCCGAAGTAAAATCTTGACAGAGAACTGCAAATATCGCGTCATCGGTGTCCCTTCATTCTATCATGAGAGATACGAGAATCAATTCAAGGACGGCCTTAATATAGCATTGGAAGCACCATCCGACGCACCGGAATAGGATAATTGAAACCCATTGAGATCGCTATCGGATAAGCGCTCCCGACAGACAGTCTCTAACCTTTGTAGGCATGATTTTCTAACCTCACTTAGCAACGGGAGACAACTTATAATCCTGCCAGTCCTGAAATCTTGATTCTGACAATCAATTGCTAACCCCTAACTGCTAAAACTGCTGGCTGCTGACCGCCGACAGCCATATACGGTAGGTGCGGTTTCCAACCGGGTTCCCTTCCGTTACTGGAAAGGGGGTTCCCTCCCGTTACTGGGAAGGGCACCGGTCTTTTCTACGCATATACTGACAACAAAAAAAGAGGTTGGTAAAACCAACCTCTTTCTGGCATGTTCCTGAAATTTAGACCTTAAGCGGACAGTGCCGAAACCGCAGCAGCCTCGCTCTCGAAATATTCGAAACGATTAACCAGCCAATTCAGAGCAACAAGGTTTTTGATATGTTTGCCAACATTGATGACGCCGATACGACCTTTCTTTCCTGATGCGGCGACCCGTGCTTCCATCAGAGCACTGAGTCCTGAACTGTCAATCCTATTAACATGCTCGAAATTGATGACGATACGGGGAACATCGGAAAACAGGATCTGTGGCGAGATTGCCTCCCGTAATTTTGATACTGCTGTTCCTGCTATCTTTCCATTGGGTTCCAAAATTGTGATGCCGTTTTGCTTACGAATTTGCGTTGCCATGATTTTTTCTCCTATCTTTTTCGTTTTAATATTAATTTTTTTCACTATTCTACATTCAATTCTGTTTTCGTAACTTTAGTCAGATTGGCATGAAAAAAGTTCGTTTTTTTATTCACTAGCGAAAATTAGATGCTTCAAATTCAAGCCCCTAACCTCGCCACTAACTGCTTCTTACCTACAATTTATAACCTAAAACCAAATACCCTATGAAATCTGAACAATCATTGACACATCAGTCAAGGCGTGGTAAAATATGGTTGTGCTGGACAAAATAGGCATAGGAATACAGATGAATGCATAAAACTTGTAGCAGATAGCAAAAGAGTCCCATCAACTTAGAAAATCATAGAGAGAAGAAGGAGTTCTCAATGTTCAATGCGAATCCTTTTCAACAACCAGGACAGTGGTACCGCGGCAATACACATAGCCACAGCACGGAATCCGATGGACAACTTTCGATCGAAGATCGGTTCGCTGCGTATCGAGACGCTGGCTACGACTTCCTCGTGCTAACCGACCACCGCAAGGTTAACGACGTACAGGCTTACACGACACCGGATTTTTTGGCAATATCAGGGAGCGAGGTGCATCCTGATAATCCGTATGGTGGTGAGACGTATCACTTCGTCGCTATTAACATACACGAACGCATAAACTGTGCAAAAATGCATCCGAACGCTGTGCTTGATGACATTAAGGCACAAGGCGGTGAAGCGGTTTTGTGTCATCCTTATTGGAGTGGGCATACGATTTTAGATTATCTGCCTTTACATGGATATTTCGCTATTGAAGTCTACAACGACAGTTGTGTGGACATTGGTAAGGAGTTTTCAGAACAAGCGTGGGATGATTTACTGGATAGAGGTGGACCTGTTCTTGGCATCGCAGCTGACGATTCACACGGCACAGAACTCGATTGTTTTCACGGGTGGATTATGGTCAAGGCAGAAGAACTGACACTTGATGGTATCATGGAAGCGCTCCGTACAGGCGCATTCTATTCAACGCTTGGACCGGAAATCAAGGATATGACGTTAGATGGAAATGCGTTGACGGTCAAATGCTCCCAAGCACAATCGATTGTTTTTAAAGCGCAGTGCAGTCGTGGTAAACGAGTTTTACCGCCTGACGGTGAACTCTTAACCGAGGCGACGTATAGCATTCCAGAGAGTGTGAAATACGTTCGCGTTGAGATAACCGACGCCTCAGGCAAAAAAGCTTGGTCGAACCCCTTATTTTTCTAAGCTAAGTATCGTTGGTGTATCATTTTGCCCTTTCACGGGTTCCCCGATGCAAAAATTCTGGTGTGCCACAGAGGCGGTTGGATCGACGATAGTGTAGTTCAGGGGCATTTAGTTTATATATTTACTTTATATATATGGATGTTTTTCGTGTTTTTTTACCCTTCCAACTCGGTAAGCGAGATTTCCTAACCTCGCTGGCTTGAAAAAAAGGGTGTAAAACCCGATAATTTCTTAAAACT
>JAJDUH010000043.1 GCA_022826805.1 Candidatus Poribacteria bacterium | reverse complement strand
AGTTTTAAGAAATTATCGGGTTTTACACCCTTTTTTTCAAGCCAGCGAGGTTAGGAAATCTCGCTTACCGAGTTGGAAGGGTAAAAAAACACGAAAAACATCCATATATATAAAGTAAATATATAAACTAAATGCCCCTGGGTTCCGCTTGATACCAAAGCTGCTGTCGGTTATAATACACGCCATGAACGAAACCACACTGCCGATTACAGAACTAAAGGAAACATTCCAAGACGCCATCGCAAAAGGTCCCGTCGTGGTCGTAGCACCGACGGGCAGCGGCAAATCAACGCAAATTCCGCCATGGTGCGCAGCGCTATCCGATACCCCAGTGTTGGTTGTCGAACCGAGACGCGTCGCCTGTCGTTCACTCGCACGGTGGGTAGCACAACAACGCGGCGAACCGTTGGGACATTCGATCGGCTACACCGTCCGTTTTGAGGATGTCAGTTCGGAGGCGCGAACCCGTATCCGTTTTGTTACGCCCGGTGTTGCCTTGCGATATGCCGCTGGACCGGAATTAGATCAATATGGGACCATCATTTTGGATGAATTCCATGAACGCGGTGTAGAAGCAGACCTGTTTCTCGCTATCTGTCGAAAGAAACGGCGTGAGGCAAGGCTTGTTATCATGTCTGCCACGATAGCTGCACAACAACTCGCCCGATCTATCGGCGGACAGGTCTTACGTTCAAAAGGAAGCCTCTATCCCGTTGAAGTGCGTTACCTCGGCGGTACAGTCGTGCCGACCGCTCACCATTTAGTGGAACGCGTTGAAAGAGGGATTATCCGTGCCCTCAAAGAGACCGAGGGAAATGTCTTGGTTTTCCTACCCGGCAAAGGTGAAATTAGCGCATGCCAAGATGCCCTACGTAGAATACGGAACGTTGAACTTCTCCCACTGCACGCCGATCTACCTCCCAGTGCCCAAGACTTGGCATTTGACCCACGATCCCAACGTCGTCGCGTTATCCTCGCAACCAACGTGGCAGAAACGTCCGTCACACTCCCGGGTATTACGGCTGTGATAGACGCAGGTTTAGTGCGTCAGCGTATCCATCAAAATCGGCGCATCGTCTTGGCACTGCGTCCGATCTCACAAGCCTCAGCCGAACAACGCCGCGGGCGTGCCGGTCGCCTCGGACCCGGTATCTGTTATAGACTCTGGGAAGAGCATGCACAACTTGAACAGGAAACACCTCCAGAAATTCGGCGCGAGGACTTAACACAATTCGTGCTTACTGTTGCTTCAACCGGCTACCGTCCCCAAGACTTGACGTTCCTTGACGAACCTCCTGATTTTGCAGTAGAAAGAGCACAAATGGAATTGAAAAGTTGGGGCGTGCTATCCGACGACGGCACACTTACGACAACCGGAGCCAGAATTTGTGCACTGCCTGTTAACCCGCTACACGCTCGACTGTTGGTTAAAGCCCCACCTTCTCTCCGACGCGACCTGGTGGATTTGATCGCCACATTGGAACGACCTGCCCCGCTATGGCGACGCATGAACGGCATGCCAACCGAACAGCAAGACACTATCCAGAAAGCTCGGCAAAAAGACCTTTTTCGGGATGGATGCGATGCAACGGCGGCAATCCGAACATTACGTTGTGGCGATGAGAAACACCATCATCTGCATAAAATCGCTCTCGCCGAATGCCGCAGGATCGCGACGCAACTCAGAGACTTCTTTGAACTGCCACCTGTAGTAAAAGACCACACCCCCCTACAACCCGATCGCGATGCGCTGATAGCTTATCTCCTACGTGAGTGGGTCGCTTGCGCTTACATCCGGAGACGGAAGGGCAAAGGCTGGGGAAATGGACAGGAAGAGGTTTTACTTGATTCCGATTCCCTTCTACCCGACGAGCGGCATGCCGCCCTTATTTTCGAGACCGTCGGCATCGCGAAAGGTACGCGCGTTCAATTGATGGGACGTACGGCGATGCCCTGTACTTTTGAGGATTTGGTGGATGCGGGTATCGGAACCTCTCAACTCGCCACCCCCAGACTCGAAGGCGATGACATCGTTGCGGAGGTCGTGACCGAATACACGGGAAGGGAGATTGGACGCGAACGTCAACCGCTCAGTGGCGGATTGTTAAGAGAGGCGTTAGCATCTCTTATTCTCTCTGGGTCCGTGTTCCCCGATGTCGGTGAAAATCTCACACGCTCGATTGATGCTTGGCTATTGCATTGCGCACTCAAGCCTGATGTACAAACATCAGCAACAAAGACGATGACGCCGCACACATGGCTGGTTTCACGGCTCACTACATTAGGCGTTGAGGCTGCCGAGGAGTGGCAACTCCTCTCTGCTGAAGATCTAACATTTACCGAGATAGACGCTGGAACGATCGCTGAAATTGAGGCGCAGTATCCAAAGGAATTCTCTGTTAACGGCGCTAAATTCGATGTGAAATACAACCCCGCCCAAAAATTGGTTACGCTGCGTTGGCAGCGCGGCATTCGTCAACCGGCGTTGAGTACAATACTGCTACCGCGCTGGAATAACTGGAAAGTGCAGCTTGATCTCCGTGGACAGGTACGGACGGTGCGCCCTTAGTCGGCTTTCATCTTACCCCATACAGTCGTTAGCAAATGCGGTTGGGGCGCGACGGGCAATGTTACAAATGCTGGATCGAACCAAGAGGGTGTAATGTTCAAGCCACGATCGGTAAGTTCCTTTTTCTTTCTACTGTTTATATCAATTATGACAATTTGCCAATTTCTCTCTATGGCTTCCTCCGTATAAACAATTTTATCTCCGGCGGGTGACCATGCGGGACTGGACGCACCAGGTCTGGCTTTTCCAATCTGCTTCAAACTCGTGCCATCACGATTAGCAACGAAAAGTCCGCCCTTATCTCCTACACCCCACTTGTACCAAGTAAAGGCAAGTTTTTCACCATCCGGCGACCATGCTGGCGTATACATCCATGTGGATTTATTGGGTAGGAATGTCCGGACTTCACCCGAATCGAGTGTAACAATTCGGATGCGGCGGGTGTCATTAATATTGTCAACATAGGCGATTTCTTTTCCATCGGGCGACCACGATGGATTACCACCACGCGGGTCGGCAGACGCCACCAGTCTCACATCTTTGCCGTGTATCGTAGCCGTTTGGATGCTCCATCTCGGCAATTGGGCGTGAAATACTATCCTTTCACCATCGGGGGACCAAGCCGGTTCGATTCTATGTCTCGCATCTCCAAAAACTTTCCGCAGACGACTACCATTCGCATCCATTACATAGAGATCCATCGCTCCGCCCTGACCAGAGACAAAAAGAATCTGTTCACCCGTCGGCGACCACACCGGACTGACATCGATTAAAGGGTTTTTGGTGAGTCTGACCTGATTGCTGCCATCGGGGTTCATAACATAGATATCCCAATTCCCGCGCCGCTTTGATGAAAACACGATCTTCTCCGTCTTCGGTGCTCTCGCGTCAATAGGATAAGCACTCGCAAACACGAATATCAAACTCACACAACACAGAACGAAAAAACGTGTAACTTTCATAAGATTTTCTCCTTTAGTACATTACTCGATCCGCCTAAAAGTGCATCGCAGTCCGCCGGTTCGCATCCAGCCCCTGGGGGTTAGTTTCATATCTCCGTACAGGACGAGATAAAGTGTATCCTCCGTCACCGTAATGCCTGCCATCGAAGCAGCTGAGAAGGAGTTCCGTTTCGCAGCAGCTCGTCGCGCAGCTTTTATACCCATTTTGCGATTCTGTACGATAGCAGCCAGTTCCTGTTTTTGCTTCGCAGCTATCTGTTTCACAGGCTCAGAACCGAATAGGAACTCCAACATCTCTGTTCCCGTGCGTTGGTTAAAACGGATAAACGGAAAAATATCGTCTCCGTATTGTTTGGTGGTAACATAACACTGCCCTGTGACATCCTTGCCTCGATTGCTACCGCTATAGTGGTACGAGCCGTAGTCTTCAAAGAATTCGACTGTAAGGTTCTGGCGTGTAGATGCGACGAGTGCGGCTTTTGCTCCCAGTATCTGTTGGGTTGATTTTTCATCGGTTACTTCAATGCGGGGCAGACGCCTTGCATTTTCTTCTGAGGTCTGTTCGCCGGCTTCTGGATCCGGTGAGTTTGGTGATGCACCTTGTTCAGGTACGTTGGACGCTGCTTTCTGTTCACCGATAGCACCCTTGAAAACCCGTTCTGCAAAGGAGTCCAGCGAGTTTTTCTGCTGATCCGGTGTCGGTTTAACGCCCTTCACCGTGGTGTTGCCACCTTCGACCTCCAACCCAACATACTGCCATTTGCCGATGAGGAGGTCTTTCACAGCTTCTTTAACTTTCTCCGGATTGTGTCTTTGGCGGGCCTTATCATAAGCTGCAAGCAGACGAAGCCGTTCCTGCTGCGTCTCCTGAGGCGTTAGCACCGCACAACCGCTGAACACCACCAGCATGACACCGAGCATTGTTAGCATTTTCACTATACACTCCCTCCTTTACCTCAAGGCAAGGCTTCTACTCAATCCGTTTAAAAGTACATCGCAGCCCACCCGTCCGCACCCAACCTTGGGGTGTTAGTGCTACATTCCCGTAGAGCACTAAATAGAGCCTGTCCTCTGTCACCGTAATACCGGGCATTAAAATAGATGTTTCCTGTCGGCGAACCGGTTGCACCGGCGGTCTGGTTAGACGTCTATTGCGTTTCGCGCCGGATATGGGTGTGATATTACGCCGCATAGCGATCTTTCGCTCCCGCTCCTTGGCAGTCCTCCACTTTACCGGTTCAGAACCGAATATAAACTCAATCATCTCTGGTCCAGTCCGCCGATTAAAACTGATAAATGGAAATGGGTCATCGCCGTACCGTTTCGTGGTGATGTAACATTGCCCAGTGGCACTTTTGCTGCCGTTGTTACTGCTATAGTAGTACGAACTACGATCTTCAAAAAACTCAAGCGTGAGGTTTTGGCGCGTAGATGCAACAAGTGCTGCTTTTGCCCCCAATATCTGTTGTTCTGATTTTTCGTCCGTCACCTCTATTCGTGGCAAGCGTGTTGTATTTTCCTCCGAAGCCTGTATATCTGTCTCTGGATTTGGCAAATCTGGTACTTCCGTCTGTTCCAGTGAATCAGATGGTATTATCTGTTCAGTTGTGGCATTTTTGGAAATCTTATCTACAGTGGAGGACATCTGCTGAGGGACCGGCTCTGCTTTTTGGGCGATGCCGTTATCCTCCTCAACTTCTAAACCGACATATTGCCATTTGCCGACAAGGAGATCCTTGACCGCCCTCTTAATCCTTTCTGGATTTTGTCTTTGGCGTGCAGCGTCGTAAACTGCAAGCAAGCGTTCCCGTTCCTGCTGCGTCTCTTGCGGTACTAACACCGCACAACCGCTGAACACCACCAGCATAATACCGAGTCCTATTAGCATTTTCACCGCTCATCCCCCTTCACTTTGAAAAAACATAAATAAACCACCCTCACTTAATTCGCTTGAAAGTACAGCGGACCCCTCTGCTTTGCGCCCACCCGTTCGGTGTTAATTCCATCACACCAAACAGGGTTAAGGACAACCTCTCCTTTGTGACCGAAATACCTATCCAATTCCACGGAACCAACTGCATAGAAGCATTATCGGGTGTGTCGCGCACATTCGGTGGCACACCGGAGATAAATTCGGGGAAACGTTCGCCTGTATCCCGAAAAACCCGCAGGTACGGAAATAGCGCATCGCCGTAGCGCCTTGCACTGATTTTGAAACTTCCCGTCACCTCCACGTCCGCATTTTTCCCCCGGTATCGACGGAAGACGTTTTGATCCATAAAAAATTCAATTCTGAGATTTTGGCGAGCCGTCGCTTGGAGTTCATACTTTAGTGCTGCCAGTTCTTCACTCAAATCGCCTTCGGCAACCTCTATGTCCAGAAATTGCCATGTACCGAGAAGCCCTTGGGTTAAATTATCTTCCATTGGGCGCGGGTCGGTTTTTCTACGGGCATCCTCATGCGCCGCCCGCAATTTATCGCGCTCGCTTTGCATCTCTTGGTATCTCGCACTTGTACAACCCGCAAAAACCAGCATCAACATGCTAAAAATAGTGAATAATTTCATTCCTCAACCCTCTCAAAGTAGCAATGCATTCCACCACTTTGCACCCAACCGGTGGGACCTAATTGCATCTTACCGTGCATCGTGAGGTACAACCTGTCCTCCGTAACTGAAATACTGATTTCTTTGGCTGTTGCAAGTCCTTGTGGATCTGAAAGTCCAAGAGGCCCAGACGACTGCCTATCACGACTCACGGCAAAAAGGAGTTGCGATAGCTCCGGACCAGAGCGTTTGATAAACCGGATGAAGGGAAACGGTTCGTCGCCATACCGGACAGTGAAGATGCTAAATTGACCAAAAATCTCTGTGCCGCCGTTTTTGCCTCGGTAGTGGTAGATATCCCGCGCCTCAAAGAATTCGAGTGTGAGGTTTTTTAAATCAAGGGCGCGAAGTGCAGCTCGGGTTTTCGCAACATCTTCGATGGCAGCCCCTTCTTCGACCTCAAGGTTTAGAAACTGCCACTTTCCAAGGAGTGTATCAGTTATGTCGGTTTTGGCTTTGAGTTCACTGTGTTCTTCGCGGAGATCCTCATAATTCTTGAGAAGCTGATCACGTTCTGCTTGCATCTTTTGGTATTCGGCACTGGTGCAGCCAACGAACATCAGTGCACAGATACTAAAGATGGTTAGTGCTTTCATGCGCCTTCTCCATACTGCCAATTTCACACAGTATTATACCAAGACCGTGTTTAAATTGCAATTGGCAGTTGGCAATTGGTAGGGCTATGTAGTTTTAAGAGATAAGTTTACTTATGTGAAGGACACTTCTTACTGGATGCCCGAACTTGTTCGGGAGAGCAACACATTCGGGTATCTGGATACAAATTGCTTAAAAACTAAATGACCCTGGGCAATTGGTAGTTGGTGGTTGTCTGAATCGCAGATTACACGGATTACACAGATTGCGTAGATTTTGGA
Source organism: Candidatus Poribacteria bacterium (assembly GCA_022826805.1). Classification (GTDB taxonomy): domain Bacteria; phylum Poribacteria; class WGA-4E; order WGA-4E; family WGA-3G; genus WGA-3G. The sequence goes on along the minus strand of JAJDUH010000043.1, from coordinate 36,832 downwards.
ATCTCTTGTGCGGCAATGTTTGTGGTAACCAGTTGGGTTTCGCTTCGCTCTACCCAACCTACGAAGCCCACGTATCGTTATATTTCATCATAAAAACGTTTCTCTGTTTGTTAAAGACACAATTTTAGGAGGGAAAAGATGCATAAATATAGATTTTACAACCATTGCTTGACTTTATAGTTCAAGTGTCAACCCGAAATAGATGATCCGAGGGAATTGGGGGGCGTCAAAGACTTCACGTTCAATCTCAACGGCTTCCCCCTGTACTTCAAGCGTTGCGTCTTCAAAGATGAACCTTATCTTGTTCTCCCGGTCGTATACATTCAGAATCTCAAGGAATCCGCCGATCTTCATTCCCTTAAACTGCCATTTATGGCTTACACGGAAATCCAACTTATGATACGGTGCCAGTTCGGTGCTTAACTGTTCGTCCGCACTCGCCAAGAGCGGGTTCAATCCGCGCGTTACCGGGTCTTGGAGGAGAAAAACAGCACTGATAGGGACTTCAGAGGTGCCGCTGAGATACTGCCACTTCGCGCCCATTTCAAAATCGGAGGTGAGGCTATAATTGGCAACGACACTGACGATATGTGTATTATCAAAAAGGTAGGGTCGATAGGCGACAGCTGGATTTTCGCGCCGCTCGGCGTGCGTATAAGCATACGAAATCCAACCGAAGAACTTATCCGGAATACGATGGCGCAGGAACGCTTCCACACCGGCGACGTAGGCAACGCCTTGATTGAGGTAGTTTGAGACTGCATCGGGTGTTACCAACTTTTGCGCGTCCTTGTAATAGGTAGCGAACTTGAGTTCAGTGCGCGATGAGAGCGGGTATTCGAGTTCCATGATATAGTGCCGTGTGAGACTTGATTCCAACGCACGGTTGCCGTTTTCCGCTAACAGTTGAAAGGGTTGTGGACTCTGTTCATAGTGCCCATAGGCGAAGCGGAGATTGGAACCGTTTGGTAACTGGAAACTCACGCTGCCTCTCGGCTGAACAGAGACCTGCTCTGTCACATTCAGATAGTCGAGGCGAACACCGAGTGCGACCGACAGGAACGCAAGCGGATCGTAGCGTCCCTGCACGTACCCTTCAGTCCGATAAAAATCGTGTCCGAATTCATCATGTATTTCTTCTACACTGCGCTCTTCAACCTCATAAATTCCGTCACTCCGCCTGGACACTGTGACTGTATCTTCATTTTCCTGGGCATATTCAAGGACTTCGGGAAGTTCTTCTGGATTTTCCACCTCACTGGACTCGTACATCGGAAATCGGCCATCTTCAAAACTGTTTGCAGGACTGAACGTGTAGAGAAAACCGGACTCCAATTGAAGCGTTGGTGCTAACTGATAGGAAACATCTTCGCGGAGTGTGTAGACGGGTACTTTAACATTAACGTCATAGTGGGCGAAGTCTACCTCCTCTAACTGCCATTCCCCTTCAGGTGTCAGTGTGCTTGTCTCCCTGACGACTCCTTTAAAATTGATCGTGAGGAAATTAAAGGAACGGGTCAACGATAAATGTGAGGTGAGATTTTCAGTGAAGTCTGAACGGAGATGGAGACCTTGCCCGTTAAAACCATTTTTGAACAAGGCTGAGGAGCCAGGTACTTCAACGTCTTGAGTCACTTCCGATGTGCTAACGCTCCCTGCCTCGGTTTCTTCCACAATTTTAAAATGGTCGGTTGCAGCGAAAGCGTTTACCGTGAGATGATGCTTTTCACCAAACGGTCGCGCAAATTTGAACTGATAATCTGAAAAATAGGGGAGTTGCTGTTCTTGTCCTGTCTGTGCCTCAACGAGCGGTCCCGCGATGAGGTCTAAGTAACTCCGCCTTCCAGAAGCAGAAAGGTAGCCCTTATCCCCGATGCTACCCTCAAGGAGCCCTTCAGAATAGAGGATATTCAGATTGAATTTGCCCTTCAAGCGTTCGTCGATGCTATCGCGTGCGTGGATGTCAAGCACGGCTTGCGAATCCAATCCGAATTCAGCACCGTAGCCACCCGCATAGATGTCAATTTTTTCAATCGTTTCTGAGCTGATGGTCGACAGTAAACCACCCCAGTGAAATGGGTAACCGAGCGGTGTTCGATCAAGGTAATAAAGATTAGACCCCGGTTCACTGCCACGAATATAGAGGACCCCAAAATAGTCGTTTGGAATGCCGATGCTCGGCAGCGTGGTTAATCCTTTGAGGGCATCGGTGCCGGTGCCAGGGATACGGAGAAGTTCGCTCCCGCGGATGTCCGTTCGGCTTATTGTGGGGGGTAGGCGTTTCCCTTCTACGATAATAGTTTCCAACTCAACTGCCGGACCGAGCGATATTTTCACTTCGGTGGTATCGCCGCTGCTGATGTCAACAGAGATCTCTGCGGAGGATTGCACTTCAGGATGCGTTACAACAAAAGTATATGTGCCTTCGGCGAGTTCTGTGAAGCGGAAGATCCCGTTTTCATCGGTTTTTTGGTTTTGGTCGGTTTCGAGAATGTGAACATTGGCACTTGTCAGAGGTCTCCCAGTGCTTCGTTGATAGACAGTTCCTTGAATATCGCCTGTTTGTGCTAAAGCCGCTATCGGCATGATGGCGAACAGACATAGAACTATGACGAATCGTGGCTTCATTCAGTTGTTTTGGAACCTCCGCTTCGCGTGTGAACTTAACCGTTTAACGTTCAAATGATTCCCCAGTTGACATAAAATCTATCCTTACCCGTACGCAAAAAAGCCGAGCACGTGAATATGCTCGGCTTTTCTGTGTTTTTATATTCGCTTAAATACGTGAGTTCGATAAAGAGAACTTGTACCGCAAACTGTTAGTTTGCGATGCTACGACACAAACTAACAGTTTGTGCTACAATGTGTCGGACTCACCTTAAATCCTACTCCTGATGCAATGTAACCGACCGACGCGGCGGGCTAAACTGCTGTGGTGTCAGTGGTACTGCCATATTCCGATAAACCTGAACCCGGTAGGATCCAAAGTCTGGCACGAACATCAACCCATCGTCGCTGACGGCGACAGATCTGGGCGCACGCAGGTATTTCTGTGGTTCCAAGTCCGCCATGTCTCGCATCCGATTTGGGCTGCCGTTCGTCATCATATAAGCCTGTGACACCTTTGACAGTGTAGCGTCTCCGAGGAATTTTTGCACATACCGCCCTTCTTCATTGAAGAGTTGGATGCGATTGTTTCCACGGTCAGCAACATAGATGTCGCCGTTCAGATCAACGTCAATACCGGCGGGACGATTGAGTTCACCGTTACCGCTGCCGGATTTGCCGAATTCAAAAAGGAATTCTCCGTCAGCATTGAATTTCTGCACCCGGTCATTTCGCCAATCCGAAACGTAAACATCACCGAGTTCGTCTACAGCGACGCCCCAAGGCATGTTGAACTCACCTTCACCGTCGCCGTAACTTCCCCACCCTAAGAGAAACTTGCCGTCTTTGGTGAATTTCTGGACGCGATGCCCTAAACTGTCGGCGATGTAGAGATTCCCGTCTGGATCGAAAGCCATACCAGAGGGTCCATTGAGTTGCCCAGGATCGGTGCCGTGTTCACCCCACGTACCGATATGTTCACCCTCACTACTCAAGGCAACAATCCGATGTAAGTATTCATCGGATATATAGAGGTTCTCTTCACTGTCAGCAGTAATCGTCACGGGCCATGTGAATTGACCATCGCCCTGACCGTAACCGCCCATCGTACCGAGGTCTTCGTCATCAACATGATATTTCCGAATCATCGCCGTGCCGTCGCTACGACACATGATATACAAACGTCCCTCTTGTCCGACTGCGATGTCAATCGGAAAGTTGGTCGTACGCCGCATGCTCAGGGTCATGTGAAATGGATACCCGGCACGCAGCAAGCCATAAGGTCTACCCATAATAGCCTCCTGCCGTTGTCTCTATCTTAAGAAAATGGGTGGATCTGTTCAAAATTCCCGCCGACAATGTGGGTTGGGTCTACACCCATCCACTGCTCAATGAGCGTTCCGTAGATACCACGGAAGTCGATCGTGTGCTCAAGGTCTTCGCCGTGTGCCCAACGAGTTGGGTCAAGAGAGGGATACTCTGCGTAGAGTCCACCTTTCACCCGATCACCGATGATAAAGGCACCGCCGCCGGTTCCATGGTCGGTTCCACTGGCGTTGTCTCGGATGCGTCTGCCAAATTCCGTAAAGACGTACATGACGACCTCTTCAGAGGCATCGTGCGCCCGTAAATCCTTGAAGAACGCTTGGATGGCTTCCGTAAGCTCGGTCAGGAGCCGTGGGTGCGTCGGGACCTCGTTGGCGTGGTTATCATACCCGCCGTGCTGCGTGTAGAAGACGCGTGTGCCGAGGTCAGCGAAGTGGACGCGAGCGACATCCCGCAGGCTTTTCGCGATAGCGTTCTCTGGATACTCCACATCAGAATTATACAGTGCTGGTGCTTTTTTGAGTTCGTCGGCACCCTTAATAACATCCAATCCGGTCTGGCTGAGGTAGTCCATCACGATACCCGTGCCGACCGTGCTGCTATACATCGCCTTGAACACTTCAAGCGCCTTCGTCCGGTGAGATTCATCGCCGATACTGGTCATCAGACCATAGTTATCCAAATCGCCGACAGAAGTAACAGGAACACCAGAGAGGGCACACGCACGCGGGAGTCCTTGTCCGAAACTTACAGCGGTAAGGACGTTTTGGCTCTGCGGATCGAGTTCGCGGACGAGCCTGGCGACCCAACCTTCATCACCAATCTTCAACGGTTCACAGGTATGCCAGATATCCATCGCCCGGAAGTGGGAGCGGTTTGAATCTGGATAGCCTATACCCTGCACAACGGCGACATCGCCGGCATCAAACATGTCTTTTAGCGGCAAAGCACTCGGATTCCATCCCAAGGTATCGTCATGGGGTAGCACATCTTCGGCTTTGATGCCTACAACAGGTCGGGAATCGTGGTAAATCCCCGCCGTATACGGAATGAGCGTATTCATGAAGTCGTTGCCGCCACTCAGCTGCACAACGACAAGGACCGGGGGTTTCTTCGTAGTACTCATGTCAATCTCTCCTAAAAGTTAGCCAAGTTGATACTCTCTTGAAGCCACAATTAACTGAAGCATACTCACGACCCGTGCTTGATTTTCTTCTCCAGCGTCGTCGTCTCCAAGATTGAGTTCGCCACCCGCCTCGGCAAATTCGGTTAAATACTGACGTGTGGTATCGCCTATCTCCAGCGGACCGGCATAGTCGAGACATTTGTCCACAAACTCTCCTGGCGAGACCGAGCCACCGTTATCTTTTAAGCGACCGATGAGGTCCTGGATACCCGGTTTGGATGCGTCACTCACCTCGCGAACGGCGAAGTTAACACGAGCAGTCAGCAGACCACCATCAATCCACTCTTTACCGGTGTGCCAACCTTCAACCGTGGGTGGATCAAGAAGTTTTTGCCCCATTAATTGGGTAGCACCCGCGAACTGTGCTGCTCCGGGTTGTGGACCTTGGAAAGTACCCGTCAGCTTCACGACGCCAAGGACGAGTTCTGTCGGGCTTTTTACCTTCTTGAATTGGGCTTCTTTGAAGAAATCAGAATTGAAGAGGACCTCCAAGACGTGCGCCAGATGTCCGTCGGACTCCATAAAGGCATTTGAGAGCGTCTCAATCGCATCCGGGTCTTGGGGTGGCGTCACATTCCAAGATGGCACTTGCGGTTCATCTGCGACGAAGAAGTTGTAGAGGTGTCTGGAGACAAACTTGGCGCAAGCGAGTTGTTTAACAATGATATCGATGATATCATCGCCGTTGAAGTTCCCGGTATGCCCTAAGAAGGTCTTCTCGCAGTCGTCGTGTACTTCTTCATCGAACAAGAAGGGCGGTGAGTAGTAACCGTGGGGATATAAGGGAATCGGTTGCCCGAATGTCCAGCCTGTGAAAGCGAGGGCGCAGTTCTTTATGTCGTCCTCTGAATAATTCCCCACGCCTAATGAGAACAGCTCAAGGAGTTCTCTGCCGTAATTCTCGTTGGGTTCGCCCTTGAGATTTTCGTTATTATCGAGCCAGAAGATCATCGCCGGATCTTTGGAGAGTTCGAGCAGAATGTCCCGCATTTTCCCCATACCGACACGCCGAAGCATATCAATCTGGTCTGAAGATGCAAGGATGTGTTGATTCTTGCCGAGTCCGGTCGCAAAGACATGGTGCCAGAAGAGCGCCATCTTCTCTTGAAGTGGGCATCTGCTGTTCAGCATCCGATAGACCCAGATACCGACATAGGCACCTTCGCCACCAAAGTAGCGTTCTAAAATATCTTCGTCAATGGGGGTTCCGCGTTCAGGGTGGACGAGATCGTCAACAACGTTCTCGTAGCCTTTCTCGGCGTAGGCTTCCAAGTCGGTGCGGGTTGCTCCAAACCCTGCGCGGCGCATGAGGTGCGCCATTAACGCAACATCATTGTTGGACATGTTCACCTCCGATACATTTACTGTGAGGTGGGCCCTCACGTTAGCAAATTTCGATGGAATACCGTTTTCACGATAAAGTCATTAAATTACATTCGGAGAAAATCACGATTAAGTTACGCATATCTTATAATTAAAGTTAAAAATGTGTCAAGTTTTTTGTTTTCCGTCATAATTTTTACATCCTTCCCAAATTATGCACAATTCCCATTTTAAAATTGTGTCTTTAATAATAGAAGTGACACTCTTTCTAAACGCTCTTAGGTCGAATATACGTTTTTTACACGAAAAAGGAAATCAGAAAAGGAGACGGCGTTTCCTCCCCCGAACAAATTCGAGGATTTCCACGCCGAAGATTTGATGAAAAGCACAATTGTTAACCGAAAAAGCTTGGTCGTGATTTTAGGTGTTGTGTTAATAGGCATTGGCGCGCAAGGCATTAGTTACGGTGAGGCTGTCGACGCGTATCCCCCGACATCACGTATCTTTCTACTCGAGGACGGAGTTTCAATACTCTTTGTGCCCCCACAAGGTCGAGGGACCGTTTATGCCGCAAAGAACCACAGTACTGTTTCTCTCGATTTAGTTCGCAACGCCAGATGGCAGAGGCGAGATGATTCAACGAGCCCCTGGGTTGATGTTCCTGATTCAGAAAGGGCTACCGGATTATACGGCTATGTGGTAACGCTTCCCGGTGAATACAGATGGGCTGGTGAGCTTAACATCAATGGTGTATGGGGAAAATACAGCAGCCGGGACATACTTCGGCTCACGCCAGACGGAACAGTGACGAGCATTCCAGCAGAAATAGAAGGGGTCCCGAACGACTACCATAAACTGACACTTGAGGGGCATAACAAAGGCGTCCTTACCGTAGCACTCTCTCCTGATGGTCGCACGTTAGCGAGTGGAGATTATGACGGGACGATTCAAGTGTGGGATGCGAAAACCGGAGAACGCAAGCTGACACTTAGAGAGCATACGGAAGGTGTTACTTCCCTATCACTCTCTCCCGATGGTCACACGTTAGCGAGTGGGAGTTGGGACCGGACGGTTCGGTTGTGGGATGCGAAAACCGGAGAACACAAACTCACTCTTGAAGGGCATAAGGATGGTGTCCGTTCCGTAATATTTTCTCCCGATGGTCGCACGTTAGCGAGTGGGAGTTATGACCAAACGATTCAGTTGTGGGATGCGAAAACCGGAGAACACAAATTCACTCTTGAAGGGCATAGGCATTATGTTCGTTCCGCAGTGTTTTCTCCCGATGGTGGCACGTTGGCGAGCGGGAGTTATGACAAGACGATTCGATTGTGGGATGCAGAAACCGGAGAATCCCTCCAGACGCTTGAGGGGCATACGAATGGCGTCCTTACCGTAGCGTTCTCTCCTGATGGTCGCACGTTGGCGAGCGGGGGTTATGACCGGACGATCCGATTATGGGATGCGAAAACTGGGCAACATCTACAGACGCTTGAAGGGCATACGGATGATGTCAATTCCGTAGCGTTCTCTCCCGATGGTCGCACATTAGTCAGTGCGGGTAATGACTATACGATCCAGATATATGACGACACGATTCGGTTGTGGGATGCGAAAACCGGAGAACCCCTGCAGACGCTTAGAGGGCATAAGGCGGGTGTCACTTCCGTGGCCTTCTCCCGGGATGGTAGCACGCTGGCAAGTGGGAGTTGGGACCGGACGGTTCAGGTGTGGGAGCTGACCCTTGCCACGCCCCCTGTCGAACCCTCTCAACCCGTCACGCCAGTCAGCGAACCAGCCCAACTCGCAGGCGATCTCAACGCCGACGGTGTCGTCAATATCCAGGATATCGTCATCGTTGCATCGCAGTTCGGACAAACCGGACAGAATACAGCGGACATCAATGAAGATGGTGCTGTCAATATTCAAGACTTGGTCTTGGTGGCAGGGGCGTTCGCTGCTGTTGACTCGGCACCCGCTGCACATTCACAAGTTGTTGAGACGCTCACCGCAGAAGACGTTCAGGAGTGGTTGCACGATGCAAAGCAATTTGGACATAAAGACGCAACGATGGCAAGAGGGATCGGGGTGCTTAAAGACCTTTTGGCACTTCTGACCCCAGCAGAAACCGCCCTGTTGCACAATTATCCGAATCCGTTCAACCCAGAGACATGGATCCCCTACCAGTTAAAAACACCCGCAGAGGTTCGCATTACTATTTACAACCCGCGGGGCGTTCTGGTGCGTGAACTGTCGATTGGGTATCAGGTAGCGGGTCGGTATACCTCGCGCGCACGTGCAGCGTATTGGGATGGTCGGAATACAGTCGGCGAACCGGTCGCCAGCGGTCTGTATTTTTACACACTTACCGCCGGGGATTTCTCAGCGACGCGACAGATGGTGATTTTAAAGTAGTCGGAGGACATCCGCAATTTTTTCCAGACGTTCTGGTATATGATAATCGCTGTTTCTGTAGGAGGGAATTCCAATTCCCGACTCTTAACTAAGAACCGAAGACTGATAACTAATTTTCACATCTTTTTTAAATTATGCACAATGTCCACTTTAAAATTGTGTCTTTAATAATAGAAGCGGTACTTTTCCTGAACGCTTTAAGTCAAACGTACGTTAGAAGGGTCCAAGGAGAACATTATGCACGGAAAATACAGATATTTGCAATCTGTTTTCACTCTCTTACTTGTTATCGTCTCTACCAGTTTTGCCGGCGGTTGGGAACAAGTAACTGAACTACCAACATGGAGAATTGGTCATACCGCTGCTGCCGTCAAGGGTAAAATTTATCTCATCGGAGGTTTTGACCACCATGAAAATTTAGGCGGACGTGCGCCTGCACTCTCAACGATAGATGTCTACGACACACAGACGAACACATGGCACACGGCTGCAGATATGCCGACACCGCGGATTGCTATGCCAACTGCAGTCTTTTCCAACCAAATCTATGTGTTTGGGGGCTATGACCGAAAAGGACCCCGGGGTGCGTTTAGATATAAAAAGACCGTCGAGATGTATGACACACAAACCGATACATGGGCCAAGAAACGAGATATGCCGACGCTCCGTAATGGATTTATGACCGCGGCGGTTGATGGAAAGATATACGTCATCGGTGGGAGTGTTCACGACAAAAAGCTTGACCGTGATGTGGCAACAGGCCTCGTTGAGGTTTACGATCCGCTAACCAATAGATGGGAAAAGCGCGCAGACATGCCGACAGAACGAGGAGCGACCAATGCTGTCGTTGTAGACGGTAAAATTTATGTGCTCGGCGGTTATACTTGGCTGAAAGCCCCCGGTCTTCCCGAACGTTTTGTGAGAAGTATTGAAGAATATAATCCGAAAACAGACCAGTGGCATCAGCTCCCTGACATGCCAATGCTCAAAGGTTGGTTCGCAACCGTTGCCGTTGATAACGAGGTTTATACAATAGGTGGTGTTGATCTGGAAAATAGGAATAAACGCTTCGGTGATGTTGATGTTTACAATCCAGGCGTCAACAAATGGAGCAAAATCAATAAATGGCGCAAAGCAGAGCCAATGACGATCCCAAAAACGACAACGGCAGTTGCTGTTGTGAAGGGGACAATCTATGCTTTAGGTGGTCTCAAAGACGGCGGACAATTTTCGCCAATCGTTGAGGCTTATGACACCGGTTTTCTGGCGGTTGACCCAAAAGATAAACTGCTGATACACTGGGGCGAACTGAAAAAAAACCAGTAAACATAGAAATGTGATATACTGTCTCATGTCAGAAAAAATATTATTTGATAGGACTTACGCATTTCCTCTTAAAGTCCCCCTGATAAGGGGCGGGGAATGCCATTAAGGCATTCATACCGTTGATTCTTTAGGGGGTTAAAAACAGTGAGATAACGACTTTTTGAGTAAAGTATGTCCCTTTTCTGTGTAATTTGCGTAAGTCCTGATTTGATTTTCCTTTTCGCCTATCTAAGCGTGTTGATTCAATTGTTTGTAGGATCGGAATGTGAGGACAACCAAACCTGTTCGTGTACGATGGAGAATCCTGATGGTGGAAAACGATGTTCAACTAATTCGTAGAATCTTGTCAGACGATGACGAGGCATTTAGCATCTTGGTCCAAAAGTACCAAAAGAGTGTCCATGCCCTTGTGTGGCGGAAAGTTAACGATTTCCACTATGCTGAGGAAATTACACAAGATACCTTCTTGCAAGCATACAAAAAACTCTCAACACTCAAAAATCCCAACCAATTTGCGGGGTGGCTCTATGTCATTGCGAATCGACGCTGCATTAATTGGCTCCAAAGGCAAAAACCTGCGATGCAATCGCTGAAGGACACGCCTATGGAAGAAATAGAGGAATCCGCTTATAACCATTATGCCGCGGAACAGCGTGAAGCCGAAGGCACCAAATATCGCTATGAAATCGTCCAAAAACTTCTCGCAAGACTGCCGGAGAGTGAACGCACGGTCGTGACGCTCTACTACCTCGGTGAAATGACCGCCAAGGAGATTAGCAAATTTTTAGGGGTCTCAATCAACACGATTACAAGTCGACTACGGCGGGCGCGAGAACGTTTGCAGGAGGACCAAGAACGCTTGGTTCAGGAGGTGCTCGGGGGCGTGCAGTTACCCACCAACCTCACCGAGAACATCATGCGGCAAGTCGCCGACCTAAAACCGATACCGCCTCCAGTAGCGAAACCCCTGCTTCCGTGGGGTGCTTTTGGCATAGCGACGCTTCTGGTTGCCTTGCTGTTAGGTGTGGCTGGCGAATACCTCGTCCGTTTTCAGAGACCCTATAGTTTCGAGGCAGTATCCGAACCTAAGGTCGAACTTGTTGACACCTTTATCGTTCTCCATGTCGATTCAAAACCCGACCTACGCAACCAGGTTGGACGTGCGACTTCCGCCAATAAAAAGATCGGGGCAGGACTTCAGGTTCCTGAGACACCACCGGTATCCGATACACAAGGGAACTCTCTCAGATTTTCCACAGCGCAGTGGACGCGGAAAACGGATATGCCAACACCCCGATCTTACTTTTCTACCTCGGTTGTGAATGGGAAAATATTCGCGATAGGAGGCGAAGTTCAGATGGAAAGGGGCGAATTTGGGGACCGGGCTCTTTCAAAGGTAGAAAGGTACGATCCAGAAACCGATACATGGGAACGAAAGGTGGATATGCCGACACCTCGATCTGCTCCATCTACCTCGGTCGTGGATGGGAAAATCTATGCCATTGGCGGCGAACAAACAAAGAAAATTAAGCGGTATAAGGGACACGTGAACAACATTAAAGTGCTTCCAACCGTAGAAATGTATGATCCCACTACGGACACATGGACGCAGAAAGCGGATATGCCGACACCTCGATCTTACCTTTCTACCTCGGTCGTGGATGGGAAAATCTATGCCATTGGCGGCACATCAATTACGAATGAACAGTACCGGTTGGAAACCGTAGAAATATATGATCCAGCGACAGACAGATGGGTAAAAGCCAGAGATATGAACCATGCCCGTTCTTGTGCGGCAATCGGTGTCGTGAATGGAGAAATTTATGCTATGGGTGGGAGAGGATTGTCCCCGACGCTATATCTTTCCAGTGTTGAAGTGTTCAATCCAAAAACGAATCGATGGCAGGAAATAACAGAGATACCTACTCCGAAAACGAGTCACACGGCAAGCGTAATCGATGGAAAAATCTATGTCATAGGTGGTTACGTTCAGGAAGGTAAGGAATATAAGAACCTTGCAACAATTGAAATCTACGATCCCGCAACCGACCGTTGGACCCAAGAGTCGGACATGCTGATTGGAAAATCGGGACATACGGCTGAGGTAATAGACGGGCAAATCTATATCTTTGGAGGAGATAGTTTTGTTGGTGGAGTCCCGCTTACGAGTGTCGAAGTCTACGAACCAAGAGCCGTTTCCCAGCGTGTCAATTCAATAGGTAAGTTTATGCAGACGGTGCGAACCAATTAAAATAGGATTTACGTATTTCCCTCTAAAATCCCCTATCAAAAACACCCCGCCTTTTCTGTTACGATCTCCCGATCGTGTCCCTCCAAGTTTCTTGTGGAAGGGGTTTGTAACCCTGACATCTTTCATAAAATTCGGATTTTTGACTTTTTTTTCAAATTATGCACACTTTTAGCCTTAAAATTGTGTCTTATGTATGGAAACGAATCTTTAATGTATCTATAATTACGTGAAATCGTTTTGATTAAGCCCTTTGGAGGATGTGGATACACCCATCCGTTCATTAGGAGGGGATCTCGTGGAAAGAGAAAATGATGTTCAATTAATTCAGGATACCTTGTCAGGCGACGAGGCGGCATTTAGCACGCTGGTGCAAAAATACCAGAGGAACGTTCACGCCCTCGTGTGGCGAAAGACTGGGGATTTCCACTATGCTGAGGAAATTACGCAAGATACCTTCCTTCAAGCATACGAGAAACTCTCAACGCTCAGGAATCCAAAACAGTTTGCCGGTTGGCTCTACGTCATCGCAAATCGGCACTGCATTAATTGGCTCCGAAGGCAAAAACCTACGATGCGATCCCTTGAAGAGACATCCGTGAAAGAAATAGATAAACTCACGTATGAACGCCATATCTTGGAGCAGCGCGAGGCAGACGCCAGTGAGCACCGCTACGATATTGTCAATAAACTCCTTGAGAAACTCCCAGAGAGTGAACGCACGGTCGTTACGCTTCACTATCTGGGTGAAATGACGATCCGAGAGATAAGCAAATTCTTGGGTGTGTCAAACAACACAATCAGGAGTCGGCTCCGTAGGGGGCGGGAGCGTTTACGCGAGAATCAGGAATCCCTCATCCAAGAAGTGCTCGGCGGCGTGCAAATACCAGCGCGTATAAGCCAGAACATCATGCGGCAAGTCGCTGACGTGAATCCTATACAACCTCCATCTGCCACGAAACACCTGTTTCCGTGGGGCACTTTTGGTGCAGCTGCTGTTCTGACACTACTGTTGATGCTTGGTATCAGTAAGCAATACCTTCTCCGTTTCCAAGAACCTTATAGTTTCGAGGCACAATCTCAATCCACCATTGAAATCATTGATGCCCCCATTATCCTTGATGTTGATTCAAAACCCGCTATCCGCAATCAGATTGGGCGTGCTACCTCCGACGATAACGGCGGCAATACAGGTTCGCGGATTTCTGATGACGTCTCAACATCTGATGCACAAGTAGATACCCCTCAATTTTCTACTGCGCAGTGGACTCGGACAACCGGTCCGCAGGGGAGTCCCACCTATGACATTTTTGAGACATCCTCGGGAACCCTCTACGTTTCTACGCAAACAGGTATCTACAACTTGCCAAGGGATGCGACTGCGTGGACACCCATCAATACCTATATCCACACCTCCGGTGGCAAGATGGCAATGGCAGAGCATAATGGCATCCTTTATATTGTCTCTACAGATGAAATTCTCGCTTCAACCGATAATGGTGAGACATGGAACGCCTTTTGTCCAAAACCAGAGGGACACGCTACTGGACTCATCATTACAGATGGAATACAAGCGACCGGTTCACAAGCGGATATTACAATGTATCTTGCCTTAAAATATAAAGGAAGGAAATACCAAGGAAAAGATAAAGGCATTTTCCGATCTACGGATGCTGGCGCACACTGGGAACACCTTAACAATGGACTGGCAAGCGAACGCATTTATCCTATCGCTGCGATTGGAAACACGGTGTTTGTTGGCACAAATGAAGGGCTTTACCGTCTGAACGCCGGGGTTTGGGAAGAAGTCCTAATAGATGCCTTTAAAACCATCCACTCCGCTGAAAATGAGGCGTTTGCCGATACAGACACAGGCCTCTATCGTCTGAACGCCGGGGTTTGGGAACAGGTACCCGTGGGAGCCTTCGATGCTGTCTATGCTTTGGAGACCTTTGAAAATAATCTCTATGTCGCAATGGGTCCCGATCTATTTATGTGGAGAACACCTGAAACAACACAGGGGGTAATCGTAGATACCAAAACCGTACAGGGTCGGATTTTCCACTCAACCGATTTGGGTGAATCATGGACTGAGATAACATCTAAAAGTGAACCGCTCTTTTTTACGCTAAGAGATCCTGTACAACTTTTGGTTGCCGGTGAGACGTTTTTAGCGCGCGGTACCGAACGCTTCCGTTCAATGGATGCAGGTCAAACCTGGACAAAGCTCGGAATTGACCCGAATCTGACTATGTTCGGGACTTGGGCAAATTTAGGGGTGAATGAAAGCACCTTTTACACAGTCGGCATATACGGTATTCATCGAACAACTGATGCTGGTGACTCGTGGCATCTTTTTTCGGACGGGATCATAGGAACGCGGACACAGGAATTGGTAACGCTCAACGACAGGTTCTATGTATATAGCGAACAAAACTTTGTGCAATCAACCGATGGTGGTGAATCATGGAAACGCGTTCAGATTAACGCCAAATTATTGAAAAAAGCGGAAGCTGAAGTTAATTTATCTCCTGACGCAAAGTTAGCGGTTGCAGACGGGGATCTGTATGGACTCACGACTGAAAAAGAGAGTCTGTATATTTTTCGTTTATCTACGGACGCGAATGCACTCATCCCTGTTCAAGGAATGCCCACGCTTGATTATGAAACGCTGCCCACCGAATTACGGACAATCCTTTTGGAAATGAAATTAAAGTTGAAAGGGATTTACTGGCTTGATAATATGGTAAACGATCCTAAGTTGACAACGGGTTTGCGCCATCTTGAGACCTCCGCGCACACCGGTGGGTTCACCGTCAGTGATGGGACGTTCTACGTAGAATACCAGCGCGGGCTTTTCAAATGGAGACCTGGTGATTCAGAGTGGACACACACGGGATTAATAGACACTGATAGCACCCCTGTTATTAATAGATACAACGATAGTGGCTTCAAGTTAGCAGCTTCAGCAGAAACTGTTTATGTCGGTATGCGGGATGGTAAGTTGTTTCAATCGTTCGATGCTGGAAACAGTTGGAAAAATATTACACTAACCCTACCGCTTCATTTTGAAAGTTTCAAGGAGATCGTCTTTGCGGACTCAACGATTTACGTCGCAACCGACAAAGGTGTCTTGGCTTCACAGAACGGCGAACACTGGCGCGTGCTCACCGATCGTGCTGGCGAGCGTACACTTATAGACAGACTCGCTGTTGATCATGTCAGCGTTTATGGTGCCGGCAACACAGGTATCTATCGCTTGGACGCTCGTGGCAAGTGGGAACAGATTCTGCCAAACGTTCCCAGTAAAATTGTTGCCCTCGTTATCAATAACAATAAACTTTACATCTCTACGGAACGCATCGGGATGTTTCATGTCTCGCTTGAAGATAAATATTAAAGTGAGTTGTCTCAGAAATAAAAAATACATAGGTGCTTAGATCGTTTGCGAGTGACGTAACAGAAGATATGTAAACTTATTTTCATAATTCACCATAGTAGTCCCTTGGATTACAATAGACGCATTCTTCCACTGACAATTTATTCATTTTTACGGAAATTGAACATGGAGGTCCCCATGGACACAAAATACATACGGATTTATGTGATGTTAGGGATCGCGTTATTGTTAAATAGCAGTCTATTGACTAAAAACGCACAGGCAGCCAGAGATGGAGCACTCTCGTTTATTTCCAAGCACGAAGGAAAAGCTGAGCTTTACCTCATTGATAGCACTGATAGGAATCTACAAAAACTCAAAACCAATGAAGCAAAAAAAGGGAGTGGGCACACTTGGTCACCTAATGGACGCTTTTTTGCCTATGTATCCAGAGACATCGGAAAAACCACCATTCACGTAATGGACATCCGAAATAAGAAATCCCGTCCGTTGATAGACCACCTAAGCCTGAACGGATCGCCGACTTGGTCGCCTAATGGGAGGTGGATTGCTTTCGTCTCTGATCGAACGGGGGAATGGCAGATCTACAGAATAGATGTGGATGGCTCAAATCTGAAACAGTTGACAAACCGCGGCGATAATAGAAGGCCAGCTTGGTCGCCAGACAGCCAATGGATCGTCTATGATTCCTATCAAGGTGGAAATCATGATGCGGGAGTTCACGGAAGGAATTTTCTCTATATAATGACTGCCAATGGTGATAGATCAAAACGACTGATAGAAGGTATCAACTTATCGGGCTGCGCATGGTCGCCCGATGGAAAACAGATCGCCTTTGCTGCTGGGAGGATGCACATTGATGGTATGAATATCTTCGTCATTGATGCAGATGGAAATAACCGCCAACAACTGACTGACGTAGGTAAAGACGCATGGGCGGGCTATCCAACATGGTCGCCCGATGGAACGCGGATTGCTTACTCTTTCAAGGAGGTTGTGCGATGGCCAGGACCCGGTGAGAGACTTCCGGTCGATGAAGTCTTTAGTGATGGGACCATCTATATCGTAAATGCTGTAGGTAACGGTGCATCAATTGAGATAATAAGCGGGTTATCTCTGGACGCAACACCGGAGTGGGTGCCAGAGAACTTTTTCCCTGTTGCACCGAGCACAGAAACGCATATAACGCTGTGGGGTCGACTCAAGCAATACTAAAGTTTAAATGTTAACACCGGAGGGTTCATTAAAGTATCTTTGATGAAGTTTCAAATTTCTTGCATCCTCAGTTTAATATTACTGTCTGCAAACATCGCGCCAGGCTTCGCAAAAGTGCCTGAAACCCCCAAAATCGCGTTTTGGGCAGACCGTGGAGGAACTCGCGATATTTATCTCATGAACCCAGATGGCACAGATCAAGTGAAAATAACCCAGCACCGCTCACAAAACATCACGCCGGTCTGGTCACCAACAGGTGAACAGATCCTCTTCGTCTCTGACCGGGATGGCGTTTGGGACCTATATCTCATGGATCCAGATGGAACAAATGTGCGACGCGTTTTTGAGAAAGAGGCACCCAGAGCGGAACCCGCGTGGTCGCCCGATGGCAAACAGATTGCCTACTCGCGTATCATACAGGACCAACGGGTTGTCCACACCATAACAATCGGTGAACAAAATGAAGAGCGAATCGCTATTGGGGGCCCAGCATCGTGGTCGCCGGACGGGACGGAACTTGCCTTTCTCACAGGGTGGGCAGCGCAAAAGATGCAAATCACGCTCTTCAACCTGCGTACCGGCAACCGGAAAAACCTTTTTCCACCTAAGGCGATACCTTCGTGGATGTCCAGTAGGGTGCAGTGGTCCTCAACAGGAGAGAAACTCGCATTCTCCTGGTTTCACGGAGTGCCTCTTAAGGATTTTGTTGAGACAGAGACGGTTTACACAATGAATCGCGATGGCACAGGTGTCACCCAGATTATCGAGGAAGCAGGTCCAAGGGCAACGTCGCCGGTATGGTCTCCGCGTGGTGATGCGCTGCTCTATAAACGTTCTGTGGGAAACGGGAGTTACCAAATCTTCAAAATTAGTTTAGATGGTGGGGTGCCTAAACAACTGACGGATATTGGCTGGAATCATCTGGGGGATTGGTTTGATCCGGCGTATGCATTGCCGGTTTCGCCAAAACCTAACTTGCTAACCACAACTTGGGGAAAAGTGAAGAAGAAGTAGTTGGAGGTTGTCTGAATCAGAATTAAATTAGTGTTGGGTTTCGCTCCGCTCTACCCAACCTACGAGACAAGGATTCGGAAATTGTTATGGTAAATTATAAAAATATGTAGACATTACAATATCGAGGAATCTCCCTACCCCCCTGATAAGGGGGATAAAGGGGGGTTGGGTACTCTTTGATAGCGTCCAAATAATTGTAAAATTCACCACATATAACTCATGAAAGGTTGTTAATATGAAAATAGTGAAACTGCTCGTTTTCGTCATAGTTAGCTTATTGGTGCTGAATGTAAATGTTCACCCGCTTTTCGCAGAAGCACCGACGACCCCGAAAATACTGTTTACTTCCGCACGGGACGGCAATCGCGATGTCTACATCATGAATCCTGACGGCTCTGAACAGGTCAACCTCACACAGCATCCCGCAGACGATCAACAAGCCATCTGGTCCCCAACCGGTGAGCAGATTCTTTTCGCCTCCAACCGAGGGCATAAAGTTTGGGGCTCCTGGGATTTGTATCTCATGGACCCCGATGGAAAAAACGTCCGACGCGTCTTCAAAAAAGAAACTTTTAGAAAGGATCCAACATGGTCCCCCGACGGCAAACAGATCGCTTACAATAACACAAACTGGGACGCTGGAGAATCCCATATCTACATTGCGACCTTAGGCGAACAAGAGGAGGAGCGTATCGTAGAAGGCTTCGACCCTGCGTGGTCGCCGGATGGGACGGAGCTCGCCTATGTTACCTACCTCTTAAATGCCCGCCGAGTGACACTGATTGACGTCCGCACAAAGAAGACAGAACGCCTTCTACCCAGAAAAGCAACGCCTTGGCAGAGTAATCCATCTTGGTCAGCTGCTGGCGATAAACTCGCCTTTTCTTGGAACATACACAAGGTGCCGCCTGTTGATGCAAAAAGAGCCGTCTGGGACGCATGGGCGGTAACTAAAACAATCTACATCGTCAACCGCGACGGCACCGGACTCAAGCAGCTTGTTGAGGAAGATGGTCCCTATGCACAGTATCCAGCATTATCGCCTAATGGGCAAGAAGTCCTTTATACACAAGAGATTAATGGGTATTTCCAAGTCTTCAAAGTGAACGCGAACAGTGGCATGACGACGCAGCTCACGCATATTATCGGTGCATCTCTTCTCCAAGCGAATGCTGGCGGAGACTGGTTTGATCCAGCGTATGCATTGCCTGTTTCGCCACAACCCCACCTGCTAACCACGACTTGGGGAGAAGTGAAAAATAAATAATTTTAGGAGGTATTACAAAATGCGAGGTGCTTACGCCAGAAATCTATGGGTCAAACCTTTTGGGATTTTTTACGTTCTCAGTTTGATGTTGTGGACAAACGTTCCGCCTGTTGTCGCACAAGCACCAATAACACCGAAAATAGCGCTTTCAGCGACGCCAAACGGAGATTGGGACATCTTATTGATGAATCCAGATGGATCCGAACAGACAAATCTCACGAATGATGCAGCCCTGGATTATTATCCCGCTTGGTCTCCAACGGGTGAACAGATTCTTTTCTCCTCAGACCGAGATATGCCTTCTGGGAGTTTAGATCTCTATCTAATGGATCCGGACGGTTCAAATGTGCGTCGAGTCTTCGGAAAATCAAAGCATAGAGCTGCACCAGCATGGTCCCCAGATGGAAAACTGATTGCTTACTGTTCCCTTGAACAGGGACAGTCTGTACTCTACATAGGAACGATAGACGGCAAAAAAGAAGAACGCATCACATTCGGATGTGGACCGACGTGGTCGCCAGATGGCAGAGAGTTAGCCTTTACTTCTGGGTGGCCTAAAGATATGAGAATCAGTATACTCAACGTCGAAACAGGTCGTTATAAGTTTTTCTTTCCGCCAAAAGCGCAGCCTTCATGGATGGAGAAAATGGCGTGGTCTCCAAATGGAGACAAACTCGCGTTTTCGTGGCTTCATCGTGTGCCGCTAAAAGACTTCCTTGAGACCCAAACAATCTACACCGTGAACCGCGACGGTGGCGATCTTAAGCAAATTGTGCCTGAAGCAGATTTACGAGCAGTGAATCCGATGTGGTCACCAGATGGAAGTGTCCTGTTTTACCAACAGTTGATAACGGATAAGGCATTGGGGAAAAAACGGTGGCAAATCTTCAAAGTTGCTGCGATAGGTGGGAAACCGGTTGAAGTAGGACCGCCAGGGTGGTATAGTTTAGGAGATTGGTTTGACCCGGCGTATGCGCTGCCAGTTTCACCACAACCGAACCTGCTAACCACGACGTGGGGAAAAGTGAAAAATAAGTAAGACTTTAGACCGAAATCAAATAGAATAATGGAGCGGATGTTTTATGTTGAGAACAGCGTATCTGGTAGTCGGCTTTCTGCTTATAATGAGCATTTGCGCCTATGCTGAAGATGTCCAATATATCTCTTTTTCTTCTACCCGAACAGGAGACGCCGATATCTACATCATTGATATAAATGGCGAAAACCTTCGCAACCTTACGAACCGGCGACGGACAAATGAGATCGGTGCAACATGGTCTCCTAATGGTCGTTTTTTCGCTTATAGTTCTGATCAAGGGGGGAATTTTGACATTTACGTGATGGATATCGAAACAGAGAAAAGTCGCCGATTAACCAAGGATCCTGGAATTGATGTATGTGCGGTTTGGTCTCCAGATGGACAATGGATTGCGTTTTGCTCAGATCGTTCGGGGGCGTATGAAATCTATAAAATGGACGTTCGCGGTAAGAACCTACAGCGGCTGACAAGGCATCCAGGCAAAAACACAACTCCTGCATGGTCGCCTGATAGTCAACAGATTCTCTTCTCTTCTTTTCGACGTAATGAGAAGGGGCATCGCGAAAACTTCCTTTATATGATGCATGCTGATGGGAAAAATCTTAGACAGTTCATAGAATTTAATGGAGGCGGAGCGGCGTGGTCTCCTAATGGAAACCAGATTCTCTTTCCAGCGACGCGAGACGATGCTGATGGAGAGGATACCTTTGATCTCTTTCTTATAGATACAGATGGAGCAGAGCGTCATCAGTTAACGAATGGACCTAAATGGGAGTTGGATCCGGCGTGGTCTTCTGACGCCCAATGGATTACGTTTGAGGCCCGAGAACCGCGACAGAATAAAACAAACGCTATCTATGTCATGAATGTGGTCAGTGGAGAACTTCGTCAATTAACGGATGAACTATCGAGGAATTGGAGTCCTGCCTGGATGCCAACGCGAGACGCTTTACCTATTCAGCCAAGTGCCTCTTTGCTCACTACAACATGGGGAGAAGTGAAGAAGTAGTAGTTGTGGTCGTCTAAATCAGGATTTTCAGGATTAGATATAGCGTTGGGTTTCGCGCCGCTCTACCCAACCTACAGATTACACGTTTGGGTTTGATTGTGATGGGAGGAATCTATGCAACTTTTACGTCGGATGAGAATGATAAAATTGGTAGTTCTTGTGATAGTTAACTTATTGGTGCTGAATGTAAATATATTTCCTATTTTCGCACAAGCACCGACGACCCCGAAAATACTGTTTACTTCCGCACGGGACGGCAACCGCGACGTCTACATCATGAACCCCGACGGCTCTGAACAGGTCAACCTCACACAACACCGCGCAGATGATCAACAAGCCGTCTGGTCTCCGACAGGTGAGAAAATCCTTTTCGTCTCCGATCGTGGGGGGGGTGAGAGACCTCTATTTTATGGACCCAGATGGCTCTAATGTCCGGCGCGTCTTCAAGTTTAAGATAGAAGATTGGAGAACAGACCCAACTTGGTCCTCTGATGGCACACAGTTCGCTTATGAGCGCATAAACTGGGGGAAACTTTCGATCACGCTCTATATTGCGACGCTTGGAGAACAAGATGTAGAACCTCTTGCGGATGCCTCTTTTCCGGCATGGTCGCCAGATGGAACAGAAATCGCCTGCTCTGTGCGGGAACGGCTCACATTCATCAATGCTCGCACGGGTGCGCAAGAACAGCTTTTACCGAAGAAAGCACCTTTTTGGCAACGCGATCCGTCATGGTCGGCGACAGGAGACAAACTTGTCTTTACGTGGAACATTCATGAGATGCCGCCTGCTGAAGCAAAAAGACCTGCATGGATAGCATGGAAGAACAAAATGACGATTTACATTGTGAATCGCGATGGCACGGGTCTCCGGCAGCTTGTTGAGGAAGACGGTCCCTATGCGCAGTATCCTCAGTTATCACCTGATGGAGAGGATGTCCTCTATACACGGGAAACTAATGGGCGGTTCCAAATCTTCAAACTTAACCTGAACAGTGGCATTACGACGCAGCTCACGCATATTATCGGTGCATCTCTTCTCCAAGCGAATGCAGGTGGAGATTGGTTCGATCCGGCGTACGCGTTGCCTGTTGCACCCCAGCCACACTTACTCACTACGACATGGGGAGAAGTGAAAAGACAGTAGTCTTTTATGGTAAAGCTCACAATTAAGCATACACCTGTTCTTTAACAGAGAGGCGTTCGTAGTAGTGCGATTCATCGCACGTCGTGCTAAAGAGTGTTCAATTAATTCCAGGATCCACCGTAGAATATAACCATCTACAAGCACTGTGTCCACTATTCTCCTACTCACAAAGGAACTTCTGATGAAAAATAAACATGTTATTTTCAGCACATTCATTTTCGCCCTGTTCTACACGCACATTTATCCGATTTTCGCACAAGCACCCACAACCCCTAAAATAGCCTTCATGACGGCGCGCAATAAGAACCGGGACATCTACCTAATGAATCCTGACGGTAGTGGAATGGAGAGAATCACCCATCATCCCGGAATGGATATCAGTCCAAAGTGGTCGCCGACTGGTGAACAGATTCTTTTTGAATCAGATAGAGACCGGGAGCGACTCAGTTGGGATTTGTATCTGATGGATGCCGACGGTTCCAATGTCCGACGAATTTTCGCCAAATCGAAGGATAGGAGATCCTCAGTATGGTCCCCCGATGGAAAACAGATTGCTTACAACCGCTGGGAGCAAGGGGTGTATTATATCTATATCGCGCCAATAGATGGAAAAAAAGAGGAACGTATGGTAATTGGGAGTCAACCCTCATGGTCACCCGACGGAACAGAAATAGCCTTTATTGAAGGTGGCACACGAGATCCCAAGCGTATCAGTATCCTCAATGTGAAAACACGTAAGCACAAGTTCTTTTTTCCGCCTAAAGCACCAGACTGGGTGCGGCATGTAGCATGGGCACCAACAGGAGACAAATTCGCATTTACTTGGAACAAAACGCCTGGACTGGATCTTGATGGGAATACTATTTATGTCGTTAATCGTGATGGGACAGGGGTTCGACGAGTCCTTGACGAAGGTGTTGGTTATGCTGTAGAACCGAGCTGGTCTCCCTCTGCCGATACGCTCCTTTATGGTGGGCTTGATAAGAACCGGGACTTGCAAATGTTCAAAGTCTCTTTGGACGACGGCGAACCCATACAACTCACACCGCCAGGGTTCTGGCACTATGTAGGCGATTGGTTTGATCCAGCGTATGCACTCCCGGTTTCGCCACAACCGCACCTGCTAACTACGACATGGGGAGAAGTGAAGAAATAGTGGTTGGTTATTAGCAGTTGGTAGTTGGCGGATTGTCTGAATCAGGATTCGCAGGATTAGATTGGCGTTGGGTTTCGCGCCGCTCTACCCAACCTACAGGACTAACCACAATGTGGGGAGAAGTAAACGCGGGCAGCCACAAGGGCTGCTCCTACATATTCGGATTTAATTTTGATGCGATTGGGAAGGGATGATCAGTATGAAGATAATACGATTGTTGGCTTTCGTCACGGCT
Source organism: Candidatus Poribacteria bacterium (assembly GCA_022826805.1). Taxonomy (GTDB): domain Bacteria; phylum Poribacteria; class WGA-4E; order WGA-4E; family WGA-3G; genus WGA-3G. Next base: position 12,919 of record JAJDUH010000043.1, on the reverse strand, counting down.
GTCTTATTGGTGCTGAATGTAAATGTTTGTCCGCTTTTCGCAAAAGCACCTACTACTCCCAAAATACTGTTTACCTCCGCACGCGATGGTAATCGCGAAGTCTATATTATGAACCCTGACGGTAGTGAACAGATGCGCCTCACACAAAATCCGGCAAACGATCTGAGCGCTGTCTGGTCTCCAACCGGTGAACAGATTCTTTTCGTCTCCGATCGCAGCGGGAAGCGAGGTCTCTACGTGATGGACGCAGATGGATCCAATGTCCGACGCGTCTTCAAAACAGAGATTAAGGGATTCACTTATAGAGATTATCCAACATGGTCCCCCGATGGTAAACAGATCGCTTACATGCACATCAACTGGGATAAGGATATATACGCTATCTACATCGCCACTCTTGGGGAACAAGAAGAGGTGGAACTCGCCTTTGAGGGCTTTCACCCAGTATGGTCGATGGATGGAACAGAGATCATCTGTTCACTAAGTGGTTTCCGAATCGGATTTATCAACGTTCACACAGGGGTGAAAAAATTGGTCCTACCCAGAAAACTAAAAGGTGGGCAAATGAGAGTGTCCGTGTCCGCTGCAGGGGACAAACTCGGCTTTTCTTGGAATAACAACCCGCTGCCACCAGACTTCAAGCCCGGTGATAAGCTACCAGAGGGATGGTCTGATAAACAAACAATCTACATCGTTAACCGTGATGGTACCGATCTCCGGCAGCTTGTAGATGAGGCGGGTCCGAAGGCAACGAGTCCTAAATTATCGCCGAATGGAGACGAAGTTCTTTATACACAGAAAATCAATGGTCGTTTACAAATCTTCAAACTTGATATAAAAAGTGGCGTTCGGACGCAGTTGACACATATTGGTAATCCTTTTCAAGCGAATTCTGGCGGAGATTGGTTTGACCCGGCGTATGCGCTGCCGGTTTCACCAAAACCTAACTTGCTAACAACACAGTGGGCAGAACTGAAAAGGCAGTAATCTTTTTCGACATAACCACCTGAAAGCACTGTGTATACTATTCTCCTACTCACAGAGGAACTTCTGATGAAAAATAAACATGTTATTTTTGGCATATTCATTTTCGCCCTGTTCTACACGCACATTTATCCGATTTTCGCACAAGCACCCACAACCCCTAAAATAGCCTTCATGACGGCGCGCAATAAGAACCGGGACATCTACCTAATAAACCCCGACGGTAGTGGAATGGAGAGAATCACCCATCATCCCGGAATGGATGTCGACCCAAAGTGGTCGCCGACTGGCGAACAGATTCTTTTTCAATCAGATAGAGACCGGGAGCGACTCAGTTGGGATTTGTACCTGATGGATGCCGACGGTTCCAATGCCCGACGAATTTTCGCCAAATCGAAGGATAGGCGGTACGCAGTATGGTCCCCCGATGGAACACAGATTGCTTACAGCCGCTGGGAGCAAGGGGTGTATTATATCTATATCGCGCCAATAGATGGAAAAAAAGAGGAACGCATGGTAATTGGGAGCGGCCCCTCATGGTCACCCGACGGAACAGAGATAGCATTTATTGAAGGTGGCACACGAGATCCCAAGCGTATTAGTATCCTCAATGTGAAAACAGGTAAGCACAAGTTCTTTTTTCCGCCTAAAGCACCAGACTGGGTGCGGCATGTAGCATGGGCACCAACAGGAGACAAACTCGCTTTTTCTTGGAACAAAAAGCCTGGACTGGATCGTGATGGGAGTACCATTTATATCGTTAATCGTGATGGGACAGGGGTTCGACGAGTTCCTGATGAAGGCGTCGGTGGCGCTGTGGAACCGAGTTGGTCTCCCTCTGCCGATACGCTCCTTTATCACGCTTTTGATGAGGACGATAACTTACAAATGTTCAAAGTCTCTTTGGACGACGGCGAACCCATACAACTCACACCGCCAGGGTTCTGGCACTATGTAGGCGATTGGTTTGATCCAGCGTATGCACTCCCGGTTGCGCCACAACCGCACCTGCTAACCACAACTTGGGGCGAAGTGAAAAAGTAGCGGTCGACCTTTTTCTTGACGTATCTCCTGCAGTCTGCTACGATACCTGACATGCCACGACTGAATCTTAAACCGAATCATAAAGCAATCCAAGACTATTACGCCACGCTGCAGGAATATGAACAACAAGGCATCAGACACGAAGGTGCCGTTAGCAACCCTTTTGCTTTTTTACTCGATAGCTGCACGAAACAGATAAAAGGCACGTTTATCGCGCAATATGCGATGCAGACTGCAGCAGGGAAACGTATTGTTATTGATGGTCTCGTTCGCAATGAATTTGAACTTCCACTCGCTTATTGGGAAGCGAAGGATGTAGATGATGACCTCCTGAAAGCAGTCGAAGAGAAACGGGACGCTGGCTATCCCTTCGATAACATTTTGTTTCAGACACCACAGCGCGCGATCCTGTATCAGAACGGACAGGTCGCACTCGACCTTGACATCACAGTGCCTGCGAACCTGATTTCGGCACTGCAATACCTGTTCTCTTATACCCCACCACAACTTCACGACTGGCAGGCTGCAGTCGCGGATTTCAGGGAACACGTGCCAGACCTCGCAAGTGAACTCAAGGAACGCATCGAAGAACGCTACGAGACGGATCCGACGTTCAGGACAGCGTTCTCGGATTTCTACGATACCTGCCGTACCTCGATTAACCCTGATCTCTCACAAGAAGCCGTCGAGGAGATGCTGACGCAACATATCCTCACCGAACGGATCTTCCGCACGGTCTTTGAGCGGTCGGATTTTACCCGCCGAAATATTATCGCCCGTGAAATTGAAAACGTCAGCGATGTGCTGATGCGGCACGCCATGAGTCGCGATGCGTTTCTTGAACCGCTCGACCGATTCTACATTGCTATCGAGCAGGCAGCAACGCTCTGCAAAGATTTTTCGGAGAAACAGCATTTTCTCAACTCGTTTTACGAGAAGTTTTTTCAGGGGTTCTCGGAAGATGTGGCGGATACACACGGCATCGTCTATACGCCGCAACCAATTGTCAATTTCATGGTGAAGAGTGTGGAACACATCTTAGAAACCGAGTTCGGTCGGTCGCTGTCGGATAGCGGTGTGCATATCATCGATCCGTTCGTTGGGACAGGGAATTTCATTGTTCGGCTGATGCAGGACATCCAAGGCACAGCACTGGAGGAGAAGTACCGCCATGAGTTGCACTGTAACGAGGTAATGCTCCTGCCCTACTACATTGCGAGCCTGAACATTGAGCAGGAGTTCTTCCAGCGCGCAGGGACGTATCTACCGTTTGAGGGGATCGCGCTTGCGGATACGTTTGAGCTGCTTGAGAAAGAGCAGATAGAAATATTTACGCGTGAGAATACAGAGCGTGTGGAGCGACAAAAGGCGGCGGATATGTTTGTGGTTATTGGTAATCCGCCGTACAATATGGGACAGGTGAATGAAAATGATAATAACAAAAATCGTAAGTATAAGACGATGGACACGCTACTGCAAGAGACATATTCGCAAGATTCAAAGGCAGTAAATAAAAGACCGCTCTCGGATCCGTATGTGAAAGCGATACTATGGGCATCAAAACGAATTGGAAATGAAGGTGTTGTCGCGCTTGTAACGAATAACGGCTTTCTTGACCGAATGGCGTTTGATGGCATGCGAAAACACCTCGCACAGGATTTCGACGCAATTTATATTTTAGATCTGGGCGGAAACGTCCGTCAGAATCCGAAGTTGTCAGGAACAACGCACAACGTCTTTGGGATTCAGGTTGGAGTGAGCATTAATTTTTTCATCAAGAAAAGGGTCGGGATGGCTGATCCGAAACTGTCTGAAATTTTCTATGCGCGTGTTGATGAATTTTGGCAGAAGGAAGAAAAGTATAATTATCTCAATTCAAAGCAACATTATCAAAACATTGAGTGGAAACAGATAACACCTGACAAGCGATATACATGGCTAACGGAAGGACTGCACACCGAATTTAATACCTTCCTACCGATGGGGAGCAAATCGGTAAAAACAGGAAAATCAGAAACCACGGGCGTGCTATTTGAACAATATAGCCTTGGAGTTGGGACAAATCGAGATGCCTGGGTTTATAACTTCAATGCAAATGCTCTTACAGAAAACGTTCAACGAACAATAGATTTCTACAATACACATGTAGTGAAATGGCTTGTTACACCAGAAAAGTCGATTGTGAACATCGATAATTTTGTAGTGTATGATTACACGAAAATCAGTTGGAGTTCCGGCTTAAAACAGAAGTTGAAGGGCGGTAAAATAGCTGAGTTTTCAGACGCAAAACTCCGACACTCTCTTTACCGACCTTTTACGAAGACTCATCTATTCTTCGACCGAATTTTGAATCACCGTGTTTTTGTGTTTCCGTCAATTTTTCCTACAACTGAGACAGAAACTGAGAATAGGGTAATCTGTGTCAGTGGCATTGGAGCGAAAAAATCATTTCACGCTTTAGTCTCAGATATAATTCCATCTCTCGATTTTCTCGAAAAAACGCAATGTTTTCCCTTCTACACCTACAACGAAGATGGCACGAACCGACAAGAGAATATCACGGATTGGGCGTTGGCAGAGTTTCGGGATCACTACAACGATGATAGCATCTCCAAGTGGGACATCTTCCACTATAACTACGCACTCTTGCACCATCCGGCCTATCGTGAGAAATATGAGAGGAACCTCAAGCGCGATCTGCCACATATCCCGTTCGCCAAGGACTTTTGGGGGTTTGCCCGCGCGGGTGCGGAATTGGCTGACCTCCACGTTAGTTATGAATCCGCTCCGAAATACGATGCGTTGAAATATATTGAGACACCCGGTATGCCGATAGATTGGCGAGTTGAGAAGATGCGGTTGTCGAAGGATAAGACGCAGTTGAAATATAACGATTTCCTAACGCTGGACAGTATTCCGCCAGAGGCGTTTGAATATCGGTTGGGCAATCGCTCCGCGTTGGAGTGGGTGGTGGATCAGTATCGTGTGAAGGTAGACAAACGGAGTGGGATCGTGAACGACCCGAACCGAGCGGATCAACCTCGGTATATTGTGGATCTGATTGCGCGGGTTATTCATGTGAGTCTGCGGACGGTGGAGATTGTTCGGGAATTGCCAGAGTTGGCAGTTTGAAGGCGAAGCACAAAGCCGAAGCCATCCTCGCCCAACATTATATTCCGGTGTCCACTTTTTTCTCAGGGCTATTTATGGTGGATTTCAGAATTACTTTGATACTCTGCCTCGGCGAGGTTACAAACCTCGCCTACCACTTGTAAGGTAGGTGCGGTTTCCAAACGCACCGATATGTCTATTTTTTTCTGAAAAAATATGAAGATGTGATAGAATGGAATGAACTGTGAGTCCTCATACAATAGGATGTGTGGTTTAGAATCGCATTAAAAATGCCAAAATTATGAAAATTACTGATGTTAAAACTTACAACTTACGCTATCCGCTCATTGAACCCTTTGCGAATTCACGCGGCTGGACGGGAACGCGCACCGCTGTTGTTATCGAAATTCGCACAGATGCGGGGATAACGGGTTGGGGTGAAGGTGTAAGTGTCCCGTCTGCCTCAGCAGTTGAATCGCATCTGATTGGGCAATCGCCTTTTGAGACGGAACGAATCTGGGAGGCGATGCGCGGAGATATTGGCGCCCTAAGCGGTGTTGACATTGCCCTGTGGGACATCATGGGCAAAGCGTTGGATATGCCGATCTATCAACTCCTCGGCGGAGCGTTCCGCACCAAGATACCGGCTTATGCAAGTGGACTTTTCAAGAAAGATAAACCTGACATCACCCAGGCATTGATGGATGAGGCGAAAGGGTACGTGGATGCAGGGTTCCCCGCCGTCAAGATGAAGATTGGGTTCGGCGAGGCTTACGATGTGAAGAACGTCGCTGCCGTACGTCGTGCGATTGGCGACGGGACCCTCTTTGCTGTCGATGCGAATTGTGGCTACGATGTCGGGACTGCGATTGACGTCGGACAGAAGATTTTAGATAATGACCTCTTCTGGTACGAGGAACCGATTACGAGTGACGATGTGGAAGGCTATCGGGAGATCCGACACGCCTTGAAGGTTAGGATTGCTGGCGGTGAGGCGTTGAAAGGACGCTGGGCGTTCCGTGACCTGATACAGCAACGCGGATTGGATATTGTGCAACCCGATGTGAGTATCGCTGGTGGTTTTACGGAGTGTCGAAAGATCGCTGCGATGGCGAGTGCAAACTACGTCCGAGTGCTACCACACATGTGGGGCGGTAGTATCCGTCTCGCTGCAACCCTCCACTGGCAAGCCACGCTCCCTGATGCGCCACAAGCACTCAATCCGATCCCATCGCTGTTGGAGTTTGATATGACAGAGAATCGGCTTCGGACGGCGTTGGCACAGGACCCGATACGCGCCGTTGACGGATATGTTGACGTTCCCCAGGCACCGGGTTTGGGAATTGAGATTGATCGGGATGTTTTGGAGCAATATGCGTGAGGATAGATTTTTCGTACCGTAAACTGTTAGTTTGCGGGAAAACACAATAATCCGTATACCGAAAAGAACACAATCTAAATGAAGATTAAATAAATATTTCGGTAATTGTGTACGACCAGAATCGTTAGAGATCGCGAGCACAGCTCGCTCCTACCATAAGAGGCTGCTGATGCATTACCGAATTAAATTCTGAAACTTCATAAAGATTGTGGTACAAAAGATTTTTCGTATGAAAAAACATATTTTAATTGGATGTCTCTTACTCTTATCCGTATGCAGCGTCCTTTTTCTCTACCATTATCGTGTTGAAGCGGATTCGCGAACGCAGGCACCTGTGGAAGGCACTGCGTTCTCCCACGATCTGTTTGATCAGGTTTTGCAGGAACACGTCAACGAAAACGGATGGGTTAACTATACGCAACTGAAGGCGCACCCAGAGAAATTCGAGGCGTATTTGGATCTATTGGCTGCGGCGAACCCTACGGAATGGTCGTATAACGAACAGCTAACATTTTGGATTAACGCCTACAACGCCCTCGTCATGAAAGGCGTTATCGACAACTACCCGACAACCAGTGTGCGAAAGGTCAAGCTTTTCAACGGCTTTTTCTCTCGCCTTAAGTTCCAAGCTGCGGGTAAGACTTATACGCTCAATGAAATTGAACACGGTATCCTCCGCGAAGAATACCCGGATCCACGGGTTCACTTTGTGATTGTGTGTGCTTCATTCAGTTGCCCGCCTTTGTGGAACCGCGCTTACACTGCCGAGACGCTTGAGGAGCGTCTTGAGACTGCGACGCTCAACTTTATTCGGAATCCTGAGCAGGTTCGGATTGATCGTGCGAAACGCCGCGTCTATCTTTCAAAGATTTTCAAGTGGTATAAAGATGATTTCAAGATGGGCTATGATGGCACAGAAGATTTTCTCGCCGATTACCTACCTCCCGAAGACGCAGAATACTTGACATCAACGGATGTTAAGCTCAACTACTTGAATTACGATTGGACTTTGAACGATCAAAAAATTCACAAATGATAAAGGAACGCGAGTTTGAATTGTTGGGTTTCGCTATAGTCATCTATACGAATCGGGCATCGAAAAACAAAACTCCGAGTACAAATGAAATGGATATTTATCTTTTCCCCTCAACCCAACCTACGTTTATACCCTAACACAGTTTATCCCGTTTCGGACAACGGACGAAACGGGACCAGGAGGCTAATAGTTTAAAAAATGGTAAATACTGCCGTTATTGGTTACGGATACGCCGGACGCGCTTTTCACACCTATCTCGTCGGCTTGGCGGATGGACTGAATCTTTATGCGATCGCAACGCGGGATGCTGAACGGCGTGCAGCAGCGCGTGAGGCGTATCCAAATGTACGGATGTACCAAACGATTGACGAAGTTATCGCTGACGATGCGGTTGACCTTGTTGTGTTAGCCACACCACACGACACCCACGCCGATCTTGCTATCCAAGCAATGGATGCCGGTAAGCACGTTGTGACAGACAAAATCATGGCAATGAACACCGCCGAAGCGGACGCTATGATTGCGGCGAGTCAGCGGAACAACGTCTTACTGAGCGTCTTCCACAACCGCAGATGGGACTGGGATTACAACACCATCAGAAAGATTATTGATGAAGGTTTGCTCGGAACGCCTTACCTCTATCAGGTAGCGATTATGCGTTACGGACCACCTCGCGGTTGGCGTGGCGTTAAGAGCCAGAGCGGTGGTATCCTTTACGATTGGCCCGCACACTTCGTTGATCAAGCACTGCAACTCGTAACGGTCCCCGTTGCATCCGTGTTCTGTGATATTCATTACGGCTCAACATGGGACATCGATATCGGCAACTACGCCAATCTCATCATTAAGTTCGAAAACGATGTGCGATACCAGATTGAAATCGGTAATCTCGCCAAAGCGGAAAAACCGAGATGGTATATTGTCGGGGATCTCGGCGGGTTGGTTAAAACCGGTTTGGACCCGCAGGAGGGACCTATGGTCGCCGGTAATATTGATGCAGCTGAACAAGATCCCGCCAATTATGCTAAGGTCTGGACGGAAGCCGGTGGTGAGAGTCGTGAACTCGTTATCGAAAGTGTTCAGACGACATGGAAGTCTTATTATCAGAATATCGCTGATGTGCTAAATAAGGACGCGGAACTCGCCGTTAAGCCTGAGGAGATTCGTAAACTGATGCAGGTCTACGATGCGGCGATGCAGTCTGCGGATAGCAGGGAGACGGTGAAGTTGTAGGTTATGAGTCGGAAAATGTAAGCTAAAACAAATTGTTCAAATTCTGGACAGCAGTGTTCATTTTTTGACGTAATTTGCCCTTAAATTCACCTGAATTAGGACAATAACTGGCTTTTCGGATTGGCATTGTATTTGCTATGTACGACACAAACAAATCTGTCGAGACGGAGAGGAAAAATGAAAACACAATACGGACTTATATTGGCACTGTTCCTCGTGTTTGCTGTTGTACAGAGCGGTATAGCGGATAGTCACGGAACAGACGCATCGGCATACGCGGAATTGAATGGGCAGGTCGTCGCGAGTATAGACAAAGGCTTGGAATGGCTAAAGGGACAACAAGGTGAAGATGGACTGTTTGCGAACCATCCAGGTATAACCGCGCTCGTGCTCACTGCCTTTCTACGACACCCAGAAAACAAATATCCAGAAGCAGAGCATCCATTCATCCAAAAAGGCCTTCAGGTGCTGGTCAATATGCAGCAGCCGAACGGTGCTATCTATAATATTGAGATGCAACCTGCACTCCCGAATTACAATACCTCTATCTCGGTGATGGCACTCTCGTCAACCGGCAATCCAGCGTATGCTGACGTTATTGAAAAGGCGCAAGGCTTCTTGAAGGGTCTGCAGGTCACAGACGAGGAGAGCGTCTATTATGGCGGGATCGGCTACGGCAGCCGTCAAGACGTGAAGGATTTATCCAACCTGAACATCGCTATCCAGGCACTCAAGGAGAGCGGTTCCGATGATCAGGAGGTTTGGAACAAGGCAGTTAAATTCCTGGAACGCACACAGAATCGGAGCGAGAGCAACGATCAATCGTGGTCGGGCAATGATGGCGGTTTCATCTACTCGCCTGACGGTGAAAGCAAAGCCGGCACGGATGCCGCGGGGAGCCCGCGCTCTTATGCGAGCATGACCTACGCCGGGTTGTTGAGTTTTATCTACGCCAATGTTGATAAGGACGATGAACGCGTTCAAGCTGCCTTCAAGTGGATAAAGGAACATTTCACGCTTGAAGAAAACTACGGTATGGGTTCACAGGGTCTATACTACAACTATCACACAATGGCGAAGGCACTCAGACTTTATGGCGACGACATGTTTGTAGACGCGAAAGGTGTCTCACACGATTGGTACCGGGAATTCGCTGAAAAGATGATCGAACTGCAGACACCCGATGGATTCTGGGTGAATGAAGAGAGTCGTTGGATGGAAGCAGATCCGAGACTCGTGACGGCTTATGTGATTCTTGGTCTTGATACGGCTTACGCGAAATAGGAAAGCTTATTCCTTCTCGGCGAGGTTAGAAACCTCGCCTACAGTAGAGAGAAAGGCGCAATAGACAGTTCATTCTCCGTTAGCGAGGTTAGAAACCTCGTCTACAGTAAAGAAAAAAGCATAGGTGAGGCTGGGCAACCTCACCTACAATAGAGCGAGAGGCACAGTATGTATCGCTCCGTTAATGTATCCGCAATTTCGTTAAAACCTACCAAATGGGATAAAGCCTCCAATGCTGAAAAGCTGGAGGCTTTCTTCGTTGAAGCCGCCAAGGATACGCCACAGTTGATTCTGGCGACCGAGGGTGTACTGGAAGGCTATGTCGTCATGGATGTCATCGAAGGCAGAGCCATACCAGAGGCGATGCTCGACATTGCAGAGCCGCTTGATGGTGCGTATATCCAACGATTTCGCCGCCTTGCGAAGCAGCTTAAAACCTGTCTCTGTTTCGGTTTCGCCGAACGGTGTGGCACCTCTGTCTACAATTCCGCCGTGTTTATTGACGAGAACGGCGAGATCTGCGGCACCTACCATAAAACGCAGTTCGCCGAAGGCACGCACCCGTCGTGGAACTTCAATTGCATCGGTGAGACAATCCGAGCGTTTGACACACCTTTCGGACGTGCTGGCATCTTAATCTGTAACGACCGGTGGAATCCGTTGATTGCGCGCACGCTTGTTTTAGACGGCGCGCAGTTCCTCCTCATCCCATCCTATGGCTCAAAAGGCAAATCGCAGAATCACACCGTGCTTGCCAGAGCACGCGAAAATGGCGTGCCGATTGTAGAAGCCAACGTCGGTATGAATCTGATCATTAGCAAAGGTGAAATCGTTGCGTACAAATGGGGCAACGATCAGATTAGCACGGCATGTATTGACATTCCTATCCCACCTTCAACCGAGGCGGCACGCCGTTCGGAACGGGAATATTTGCAGGCGCAAGGACCTGAGATGGAAGCCCGTTATAAGAAAACGGTTGATCGTTTGCCATGACCGCTGTATTGTCTGAATCGCCAATGTGCTGTCTCCATCCAACCCAACCTACCCAGAAATAAGCTTTTATTTATTTCAATCCATCATTCAAGTGAAACTAATTAAACCTATTTGCGTTAATCGCGTCAAACGTTTCTGATACCTTCAATGATGTATCAAAAAAACACACCAATAGACACGCAAAAACCCTTAGGAGGAACCATGCGTTTAGTTGAAGGACTGTCTATTGGGATCGCGGCGATGCGTGCGAATAAGATGCGTTCGTTACTAACAATGTTAGGAATTATCATCGGTATCGCGGCGGTCCTGGCAATGATAGCCATCGGCGATGGGGCTAAGGAAATCGTGATTCAAGACGCACAGAAAATGGGTGGTGCAACCCGAATCACACTGTATCAAACATCCTACAAAAGAGAAAATAACAGGTGGGTTCGTATTCGTAGCAACGAATATATGGAATATGAAGATGTCCGGGCAATCGAGGCAGAATGTCCATCGGTGAGTGCTGTTACACCGAGAATTGCAGATTGGCGAGGTGTACTGTTTCAGGGTCCCGGTGGTACTGAAGCTCGCGCAGGCTATAACGGGGTAGATGCTACCTATACAACCGCAATGGATTGGGACCTTAAAGAGGGACGCTTCATTACAGATGAAGACGTTCAACACGCCACAAAAATCTGTGTGCTCGGAGACGAACTCGCATTCGAGCTATTTGGCAATAATTCACCCTTAGGACAAGAAATTAAAATCGCAAGAGATGTCCGATATTACGATCAGTGGGGCAGAAGGCGGCGGGATCGGTTAACCGAACGTTTCACTGTGGTCGGCACACTCATGCATAGAGGTACAAGTTTCCAGTTTGGCTGGAGCTACGATAATCTCGCTTTCATCCCTGTATCAACTGTACAAGAACGTTTCACCGGTGACGATAAAGTGCGGAACATCATGGTCTTCGCGAATAGTGTTGACGTTGTTCCGAAAGCGATCGAAGAGGTGAAGACCGTCATCCGAAAACGGCACAGAAACCAAGATGAATTCGTCAGAATCTTCGAGATGCGCGCCGGCATGGAACAGTTACAGAAGATTAGTAAAATGATCAAAATCGCCTTGGGGAGTATCGCCGGATTCTCACTTCTCGTTGGCGGGATTGGCATCATGAATATGATGTTGGTCGCTGTGAGTGAGCGGACGCGCGAGATCGGGTTACGAAAAGCGCTCGGTGCAAAACCGCTGGATATTATGGCACAGTTTCTAATAGAAGCGATCATAATGTGCGGTGTCGGTGGGGCAATCGGTATTGGATTAGGCGTCTTTGCTGGTGAAGGGATGGCGATGCTCGCCGTCAAAATCGCTAAAATCGTGCCCGAATGGCCCTCGGTTATCTCCATGCAGTGGGTTATGATTTCGGTATCATTCTCCGCGGCGATTGGTATCTTCTTCGGTATGTACCCTGCTATAAAAGCTGCTGCCCTCCCACCGGTTGTGGCATTACGTAAAGAGTAAAAATAGAATTATTCCATAACCTTGTAGGCGCGGTTTCCCAACCGCACTCAACGACCCTGTAGGCGCGGTTTCCCAACCGCGCCTTTTTTCTTTAAACTAATCGTCTGAATCACCGATTACACAGATTTCACAGCGACGTAGGTTGGGTTGAGCGGTAAATATCAAGAACCATCTACTTTATCCAGAGGATTCCGTTCTTCGATCCCATATTGTACTGCCCCCCTAAATTCGGGCCACTCCCTAAACCAAGATTGTGGTATAATATCTACGACTTGAAAGGAGACCCCGATGGCGAAACGAAAACGAAGAACCTTCACCCCCGAGTTTAAAGGCCGAGTTGTTCTTGAGGC
>JAJDUH010000048.1 GCA_022826805.1 Candidatus Poribacteria bacterium | reverse complement strand
TATCGCGAAGGGCACGAAGCATCTGAGTTTCTTCATCTGTGAGGTGAAGCTTGTGACGTTTGGCCATAATAGATGTCCTCCTTGAGCAACACCATAACAGACTTTAGACAATTACCCAATTTATTTCTTAAACTTCATGAGGAGTGCTATGTCTATAAATATTCATTTTTATTGGAAGGTGTTTGTAACCCCGATACCCATCTCAAAAAAGCAGCCCCAGAGGGGCGATATGTGTATAGTAATGCGTTTTCCCGCGTCTTCAGCCCCAAAGGGGCGGCATGTGTATAAAAACATGCACGTCGTGAGAGGCGAACTCAACTGGGCAACAGGTGTATAGTGCCTATAATAGGAAACAAAGTGAGGAGAATCTATGGAAAATTCACATTTAGAAACTTAAAAATGTTCTTCGTATAAATTTCTGAACAGCGTAATGTATAAGTTCTTGTACGTGTCTCTGCTTTACAACAATACCGAGTCCAACTATTTCTCGGAATCCATATTTTGCTAAATTCTGGGACATATTCGTCGATAAGATTTCAATCTGTGAACTCCGCCACATTGTTTGGGAAACAACACCAAGCAGCGAGTATTTACCATGCCATGGAACAAAAACAGGACTGCCACTTGATCCGTAAAATATTTGGGCATCAATAACAATTTGGCCTTTACCGTTAAAATCAACATTAGGCATTGATGCAATAAACCCTTTTCTGATTAAGGGTAAATTATTCACCGTGTCGCTGATTCCAACAGGATACCCAACAAATATAACTTCGCTACCCGCTGTGACTTTTTCCTAATTTATTGATGTTAAAAAAGTGTTATGTAGGGTAAGAAAAAAAAGCATCTGTGTGCGTAATATTTGAAACATTAATACATGCTAAATCAACATCCTTGTCTGGGTGAGAAAAGTATCGATCTCCAAATCCAACTTGAGTAAAGGGTATTATATTTCCAAACTCTGGGGTGTTATCTGCCTTTTTGCGATTCAGGCTGATAGTCCATTTTGCTAGTGGATTTAATCTACCGTCTTGATCAAGAAACACATGTCTGTTCGATATCAGCAATGTTATTGAACGACCTGTTCCATCATTTAAGGGTGCAGTATAAAAAAATCCTGTTCCATTCTGTGGAGGTGCATTTGGGAATTGAATATCAATTTTAGCAGTTAGATACGCTATCTGGTGTTCAAAAGATATTTGTGTCATTCGGTCTCCTAATTAGAATAGAAGAATCTGCAATCTTCTTGATGAGGACGGTGGCAGGCTTTGACAATTCACCTAGGTTTACGAGAGAATTATTTGACATAGTTTTCTCAATATGGGTAATTTTTCTATGTTATGAGAAGCTGCTATTTTCCATGAATCCGTTTATGGCATCCACCACATACCGCAGTCAAATCCCGAAGTCTTTCTCTGCCGATGCGTCTATAAGTCTCGTGATGCACTTGCGTCGCAGGTCTCCCACATTTCCGACATTTGTAGCCTGCACGCTTCATAATCGTCCTGCGTTTGTTACGCCATTGCCATGATTTCCTATATCTGCGATATGCTCTCTTTTTCATTCACTTGTCCTCAAAATAGGCGTTGAAGTATTGAAATAAATGATTACTTATTAAATAGTAGCACATTTAATGCGAACAGTCAAGGCAAAGTAGCAATTGATGATTAACTTCCTACAGAAATTTGTTTCTGATAAACCTGGCTACGTGTGCGCCCAAAGAATTTGACATAATCGCAAAATATGCTAAACTCTACACAAAGGAGAAACGCAATGAGAAAACCGATTCGCTTAGGACTTATTGGCTGTGGCGGCATTGTGCAGAATACACACGCCCGTGCCTATAGTGCGCTCACGGACACCGTTCAGGTAACCGCCCTCGCAGATGTCGTTCCGGAAAATCTGCAAAAGGTTGGAGAACACTTCAATGTCTCCACAGAAAACCGATGGACAGATTATCGCGAGATGCTGGAACACGCAGTGATTGATGTTGTGACGATTGCCACACCCCATTCACTGCATGCCGAGCAGGTAATCGAAGCCGCAAACGCAGGTGTCGCTATTATTTCCGAAAAACCGATGGCAACGAATTTGGAAGAGGCTGATAATATTCTAACAGCAGTGCGTCGTAACGGTGTACCTTACACAGTCGTGCATAACTACATTTTCACCGCAGGCATGAGAGCGGCGATAAGGGAACTCGATGCGCTCGGTGAATCTCATTTCGGACGAAGTGTTGGGATGGGATTGAAACCGACAGATTTCTCGGCGGATCACCCCACACCGGCGTTTGCGTGGCGTGCCAGTAAGGCAAAAGGCGGCGGCTGTATCATTGACACCAGTTACCACGAAATCTATTCCGTTTGCACCTTAATGCAATCACCCGTCCGTTATGTTGAAGCCCGCGTCCAGACCCTCCGGTTGGATATAGATGTTGATGACATCGCCATGTTACTCTGTGAGCATGAGAATGGGGGTATTACGACAGTCTCAGGAGCGTGGTGCGTGCCTGCCACAGACTTCGGATGGTGCGAGATGCATGCCGAAAACGGTTCGCTGCGTGTCCGACATCGCGTAAATGTAGAGGACGCCCTTCGCCGCTTCACGAGAGCAGACGGGTGGAAACAGTTAGAACTCTCGGAATTTAACGAAGCCGAGCAGAAGGATGCGAGTGGGCATGTCCGCTATTTCACAGAGACCTTTAATGCTCTTGCCGCCGATGCCCCACTACCCGTGCCTGCAGAGAAGGCATATCATAATCTTGCGATTATCGAAGCAGCGCGTAAGGCAACCACAGAACGCCGCGCGATTGAGATTCCGTAGGTGTAGAATGTTTGAGATTTGTTTGGAAAGGGATTGAAATGAAAAGAGGGCTGCTATTTCATATTTTGGTTGTTTTAATGTTGGGATTGATTTTCAACTTTCCCTTGCAGGCGATAGCCCAACAGAGCACGACGTTCACTAACGCCAGAACTGCCGCTGAGTATGATGCCGAGGATGATATAAACACAACAGTATGGCTCGCTGCCGGTGGGATCTTGGGAATCGTAGGTAATCTTCCACTCGGTGCTATTGCTATCGGTGGTGCTTATGTCTACCAACCTGTGCCACCCGCCGAGCGGCTTCTCGGCAAATCAGCAGAATACGTCACTATTTACACGGATACCTACCAGGCGAAGGCACGCAGTCTGCGATTGAGTGCTGCCGCAAAGGGGGCACTCGGCGGAGCAGCTGTGTTCTGTTTATTAGGGGCGATTAAGATAAAACCGTGGACAGATTGGGTCTTCTGGTAGGACGTTAGTAAAAATGAAAAAGCCTCAACATGAGGCTTTAAGAGAATATGTTTCAGAAAGAGGCGGGTGTGAATCCGCCTCTCTGTGTTAAAAATAAAGACCCTACGAGCTCAATATATGCCGTACGGCGTTTGCGATGATATACTCCTCACCTGCATTGAGAGTATATGCGTTAATCACTATGGCTTCTTTGCCTTGTGCGTTCACTTTAATCCTCGGTGTGCCATCGTCAAGTGCTTGTGTGATCTCTGCCGCATCCTTGCCAGTAATAGCAGCATCAATATTGATATGCAGATTCGACAGTGTATGACTTCTTTCTGGGTAGTGAACTTCGCAGGATACACCGTCAACGTTCGCAAGTTCATGTTCTAATGCCTCGTATCTGGAGTCCTGTTCCTTTAAGCGTTTGTCGTGATCGGTGGATAACCAGATATCAATGGCAGTCACTAAACCAATGATCTCCTGCCTGTCCACTTTCATGCCACGTCCAACGGGTCTTGGTCCAATAAATCCGTGCTGTCGCACCGTTTCAATCATATCCTTTCTTCCACAGACAAAACCCGTCGAATGTGGTGCGTTGAAATACTTGCCACCGAAACAGACAAGATCAGCCGATTGGGCATTCCGCCGGAAATAATCAAGCGGATAGATTTGGGCAGCTGCATCAGCAATCAGTGGGAGGTTGTGCGAGCGAGCAATCTCAGTCGCCGCTGCTAACGACACCCCGTTCTCATGTTCGGCTTGAATGAGATATGCAACCGCCGCCGTGTTTTCGTTGATAGCAGCCTCTAACGCCTCAGTCGTGCAACCCGCGTCATCGCCTACGTAAATAAGTTTACTTCCTGGAATCGTAAACGCCCGGTCGTAGGTGTAATGTTGCATCTTCTGAAAAACGATTTCATCCTTAAGCCCGGTCGTGTCTGGCAGTTGCGCCATTTTTTCAGGATCGTTCCCAGTCATCACCGTTGCTGATGCCAAGACGAGGGCAGTGTAGCATCCAGCGGTGACATAAGCATCCTCAACGCCGAGGCGCTCGGCTATGAATTGTCCTGACCTTTCCAGCAATTCTGCCATTTCGACATAGCTGGCGTCGGCCTCGCTCATTGCTTTACGGACCGCTGCTGAAGGTGTTGACCCGCCGCGCACAGTCTGATTTCCCTGTGCGTTAATCAGGGGGCGCGCACCGAGTTTTTTATAGACGTTTCCCCAACTTGTATTCGCCATGAGATGCCTCCTTGTGTAAGGTTCTCTATAACTCCTAATGAGAAAGCGTTAACGGTTTTGGGTGAGAAATCTAAGCACACTTTAACAGGAAACGGACATTCTGTCAAGTCGTTTAATGTTTTTTATGCCATGGCAGCAGATCGCTTTTTTAAAATACGTAGGCGCGGTGGAGAAACCGCGCCTATCTTTCCTCACTAACTATCTAAACGCAACAAATACCGATCCCCAATCGCCACAATTGCTAACAGCCATTAAAGAATCGTTAGTTCGTCTTCCTCACCGCTCGCCTCCAGAACCGTCACCAATTCGTTCGCCGTATCACCAAACGCTTCCGATTGTGGTGACGCTGGATTCCCAGCGACAATCGGGACCCCGAGATCTCCAGCTGTACAAACTTCAGCGTCAAGCGGAATCTGTCCTAAGAATGCAACACCGAATCGTTCACTTGTATTTTTACCTCCATTAGCACTAAAAATCTCGGTTTTCTCGTTGCAGTGTGGGCAAAGGAAGTAGCTCATGTTCTCTATGATGCCCAAAATCGGCACACCGAGACGTTCAAACATTGCCACACCGCGCCGTACGTCCGCAAGTGCAACATCTTGTGGCGTCGTAACAATAACTGCTCCAGTTAAGGGAATTGCTTGTGTTAAAGATAAAGCAACATCTCCTGTCCCAGGCGGCAGGTCAATAATCAGATAATCAAGTTCACCCCATTCTACGTCGCTCAGAAATTGACGAATCGCGCTGTGTAACATCGGACCCCGCCAGATCATCGCCTGTTCTTCCGGTACCATGAACCCAATAGACATGAGTTTAATGTTATGCCGAACCAACGGGACCAGTTTTCGCTCTGGACTTGTTCGGGGACGTTCTTGAATTCCCATCATCGTTGGGATACTCGGTCCATAAGCATCAGCATCCATCAAACCGACTTTCGCACCGGCGTTTGCAAGCGAAATTGCCATGTTCGTGGCAACAGTCGATTTGCCAACACCACCCTTTCCACTCGCAATTGCGATTTTATGTTTTATATTTGGTAACGTGATATTTTGTTGCTGCGGTTGCGGTTGTGGACTTGGTTGTTGTCCTTGTCTTCCAGAAATTTGTGAGCCGCTGACCACCTTCAACTCTGGATGTTCTTTTGCTGTCGGGGCTGATGGGGGTTCCGGTTTTTTAGTGTCGCCTTTTTTTAAAAATCTCATGCTTATTCTCCTAATCTGATTCAGACAATTAAAAAATACTTAGACGTTCAAATAGTTTAACACTTTTTCTCATGATTGTGTATAATAACATGAATCGGCAATTAGCGGTTGGCGATTAGCAGTCAGTAACTAATGGTTCCTGATGACCAACAGTGAGCGTAGCGAACGCCCTAATTGCTAATTGTTGACAATCATCAAAAGGAGTTTTTCTATGAACATTCTCATGTTGCGCCATTCCGCTGGCTTTGAGCACTCTTATCTACCGAATGCGGAAGTAACACTGAAGCAGATTGGTGCAGAAAACGGTTGGAACGTTGTCACAACACACCGTTGCGAGCTGATTAACGCTGAAAATCTTGAAAAACAGGACATCGTTGCATTCGCAACGACCGGTAACCTATCGTTTGACGATTCGCAAAAAGAGGCACTCCTAAGTTTCGTACGCAACGGAAAGGCCTTCTTTGGCATCCATAACGCAACGGATACTTGCTACGATTGGCCCGAATACGGTGAGATGCTCGGCGGCTATTTCGCTGGACACCCGTGGCACCAAGAGGTTAATGTTATCGTTGAAGATGCCAACCACCCATCAACGCGCATGCTCGGCAGCAATTTCAAAGTCGTCGATGAAATTTATACCTTCAAAAACTGGGATCGCAACAAAACGCGGGTACTCATGCGCTTGGACAATGATTCAATTGACCTCTCCCGCGGCAACCGCGAAGACCACGATTATGCGCTCGGATGGTGTCATACTTACGGCGAAGGGCGAGTGATGTATACAGCACTTGGTCACCCTGACGAACTATGGGATCAAAAATGGTTCCACGAACACATCATTGGGTGTATCAAATGGGCAGGTGGATTGGAAGACTAACTGCTATCCAAGCACTTCCATACAGACCCCAAGTTTATGTCCATCCAAATCTGTAGGTGCGCTTATAAAGCGCACCCTCCTCCCCCAATTTAATCCGCTATAACCCCTGTCGCTCGTAAGAGGGTCTCTTGTACCAGCAACTCATGGGATACAGGACGATCCGGGGCTTGCGTCCCTGCGATCGTTGCCAAAAACGCATCAAGCTCCAGTTCATAGGTCCGTTGACGACTTTCACCATCTATCTCGACAACCTGTTCACCTTGTGCGTATCCGTCTTTTGCTTCCTCCAAGCAGAGACGAATTGTCAACCCCGGCTCAAAGGGTTCGACGATAATAGCACTCCCCGCGCTACCGTAAACTTCAAACCGCCGCGCAACCGGACGCGGTTCCAAAGCAGAGATTGATATGAATGCCATTGCGCTTTCAAATTCATATACCGTCAATGTATTGTCTTTGAAGGGTTCAACCGAATCACCATCGTTTCGAAGGAAAGAGGTCACCTTTTCTGGGCGTCCGAGAAGCCATAGGACCTGGTCGAGTACGTGTCCACCCAAATCAAAGAAAATACCCCCAATGTGTTGGCTGATCCGCTTCCGTGATTCGTGAGGGATATTGGTTGACATGTGCGCACGAACCGAAAAAACATCGCCTAAGAAACCGGATTTCACCCACTCGGCAACCTGCTTAAAAGCAGAATGATACCGCAACATATAACCCATCTGTACCAGTAGCGATTTTTCTTGGGCAGTATTAATGACCCGTTGCCACTGCTCCCAATTCTCACCAGCCGGTTTGTCATACCAGACGTGTTTGCCGGCGTTCACAATCTCCTCGGTCTGGTCCAAGCTTTCTGCGTTGTTTCCTTCCGAAGCGATTGCGACGATGCTCTCATCGTTCAGCATCTCCGCTGCGTCCGTATACCAATGGACATCGGCAAATCTGCCGCTATCATTTTGAAGTTTCGCGCGCTGTTCCGTATCGGGTTCAAACACGCCTGCAACTTCAACATCGGGATTCACATGCATCGCCTGTAGTTTCCCGGCTGCGTGTCCATGTTTAGTACCATATTGTGCCATTCGTATTTTCGCCATAGTTCATCTCCAAGTCCGAAGTTAGTAAATTCAGATTTATACCTATTATATTTTCTCTTGCTCGAATGTCAAGGGAAATTCCAGAATCATTTAATTTCTCTGTGAGAGGGAACTCCTGATCCCGACTTCTGATCATCTCTTAAAAGTTGGTGGGCGAGGTTTCTAACCTCGCTGGTGTAGAGGGTCCAATTATAGTAAAGCCCAAAAATAATAGGACTTACGCACCGCCTCTTAAAGTCCCCCTGATAAGGGGGATTTAGGGGGTTAAGACAGGGGCATTTAGTTTTACATATTTACTTTGTATATGTGTATATTTTCTTCTGTAGGAGCGAGTGTTTTTGCGAATCAACGCTGAATGCGCGGGTGGCATTCAGCGGGGTGTTTCTTCATGCTCGCGATATTGCGAAAAAACGTTAACAGTCTGTAAACAAAAACCAAAATCAAAACCGAAAACTAAATAGCCCTAATAAATGCCCTATGAGATTTGCAAATTAAGTGATTATATGGTAAATTTAACTGAGGGTGGTGCCCAAATATTTCTCGTAGGCGTGTTTTTGCTTGGGTAGTAAAGTCCCATGGGTCAGCATCTATATCAGACTTGAAATCGTCCAAAGCTTAGTAAATTTAACGTTGAAATAAAAAACAATGGTATCATCCTTTAATAACACCTTATTTTCCAGTTATCACCTTGAGAGTGTAGTAAAAGATCAGACCTCAGATGCATTGGAATCTGTCTACGATCAGATTAAACAACTTCACACCTCTGTGGCTGAATTCGTAGAGAATCTGAATGAGGCGCAAACAGAGGAACGATTCATACATCCAGTATTGGAAATCCTTGGACACGTCTTTGAAGTACAACCGAGGCTTGACACGTCGCAGGGGGTGAAGCGGCCTGATTACGTATTTTTTGCTGGGCAAACCGATTTGATGAGCGCATATCCGGAGATTAATACCAACACTTTCTTTAAAACAGCAACTGCTATTGGCGATGCCAAAGCGTGGGGACGAGACCTCGATAAGAAATTAACTGGTCCGGGAGATCCTTTTTCTAATTCCAATCCAAACTATCAGATTGATTTCTATATTCGCACATCAGGACTTACATGGGGAATTCTTACGAGTGGAAAATTATGGAGACTTTATCATCGCGACACAAGTTATAAACTGGATAGTTTTTACGAGGTTAACCTTGAAAAGATACTAACCGATGAAAATATAGATGAGTTTCGTTATTTTTACTATTTTTTTCGGAGTGAAGCGTTCATTCCGCATACTTCTAATCACACTTTTCTGGATGACGCCTTGGCAGGCAGCATTCACTATACCGTTTCAGTTTCAGATGATCTCGGAGACAAGATATACTTAGCTTTGGAAGAACTGATCAACGGATTTTTAGACTATCAAGGGAACAATTTAACCACCTCCGTTTCCGATGTAGAGAAAATACATCAGAATTGTCTCATTCTACTTTATCGTCTGCTGTTTGTCCTATATGCTGAGGGGCGTGGATTACTGCCGCGTGAGAATCCTGAATACCGGTCAACATATAGTTTAGAAGCAATTGCTACCAATATACATAATGCATTGGATAGTAATTCTGCGGTTCCTGAATTACTAACTGATTACTGGAGCCGTCTCCAAACCTTGTTTACCCTCATTGACAAGGGATGGGCAGAAAACATTCCTCAATATAATGGAGGGCTTTTCAACCCGACACGCCATCAATTTCTGGAAGAGAAGAAAATCGGCAACCGTTCTCTCGCTAAAGTCATTGATACATTGACCCGAACGAATGAACGAGATCGTATTGTTTATCAAGATTTGGCAATTCAGCATTTGGGCAATATTTATGAAGGGCTCCTTGAATATAAGCCGATTGTGCAGCGTCAGACCGAAAGCGTGAAATTAAAGAAAAATAAAAATGCTAAACAGGCGAGTGGTAGTTATTATACCTCTGATGCGATTGTGCGTTCGATGGTTGAAAATGCACTAAATCCCCTCTGCAAGCGAAAAAAGTTTAAAGAAATTTTGCGGCTTAAGGTGCTAGATCCGGCGATGGGAAGTGGACATTTCCTTATTGGCGTGCTAGATTACTTAGCATTGGAGTTAGCAACACATCCTGACGCGCCACCTATGGTGACTGGAGATATTGACACGGAAATTGCATATTGGCGCAGACGTGTTGTCGAAACGTGTGTCTATGGGGTAGACTTAAACCCTATGGCAGTAGAATTGGCAAAAGTATCTCTCTGGCTCCACACGGTGGCAAAAGGTAAACCGCTTTCGTTCTTGGATCACCATATCCGATGTGGAAATTCGCTGGTCGGGGCAAACATTGCTGATCTTGCCAATTTACCCGTGTTGAAGAAATCTCGCCGTTCTCAGGAAACAACCCAAACTACTCTCAATATGGATTTCGGCTTCACCGATACTGTCTCTGAAGCAGTCGGACACTATCTCGTGATTGATAGTATGGAGAGTACAACTGCTGACAATATTCACGTTATGGAGCAAGAACTGGAACAAGCACAGCAGACCCTCAATCAACACAGGAGAGTTGCGAATCTCTGGTTGAGTATCTATTTTGGCAATGAGATCAAGCGCACTAATTACCACAATATGCTCAATGCTCTGAAATCACGTCGGATAGCGAATTTTTCTAACCTTCCGGGTTATCAGAAAGCAGAGAAATTAGCGGAACACTATCGCTTTTTTCATTGGGAAATTGAATTCCCAGAAGTATTTCGCGACGAACAGGGAGATGAATTGGAAAACCCAGGCTTTGACGCGATCGTCGGCAATCCACCGTATGGAGCGAAACTTGCTCCACACGAAAAAGTCCACTTGAAGGCGGTCGTGAAAGATACCGGAAACAATAACAATAGTGCTGCGTTTTTCATAGACATTGCCAAAAACCGCTTGATGAAATCGGATGGTGTGCTCGCCTTTATTGTGCCAAAGTCACTGTTATTCGTTAAAAGTTGGCATAGTCTGTTTTTCGCATTGTTGGAAAAAACCCGGATTTTGATCGAGGTAGGAGAGGCTTTTAAAGGAGTCAAACTGGAGCAGGTAATTTTCATCTATGACACCTGCTACACAGAAAGGTTTTATGAAGCACATAAATTTATCAATGGAACATTGATTGGGAAAACACCTGTCTGTTACTCCTATCCAAAACAGTTTCAGATGTGGATATGTGGGGTGTCCCTTGAAGAAATTCAACTCGGTTTAAAGGTAAAGCAAATTGGAACGTTGATGCGAGGCATTTCTGACACAAAGCGGGGTTTACCATGGCAAAGCAAACTGAGTGAATCCGGTAATGTTCTAGTAATTGGAGGGAAACAAATCATTCGCTACGGGACGAATGGGATCAAGGGTTCTGTAAACTCCGAAGATTTAGATCCCCCTAAAGATTTGGATTCCCCTAATGAAAGAGTTGAATTTTTACAGCAACCGAAGGTGATGGCACAGAACATTATAGCACATATTGCAGAGCCAAAGCCACACATCAAAATTATGGCAATAGCCGATCAGACAGGCGAAGTATTAAGCGTAGATACAGTAACAAATACTGTCCTTACTGACAAAAATTTTTCCGAGATTTTTGTTTCCGCGGTTTTGAATTCGGCTTTAATCAACTGGTACGCCCACAAATTTATTTTTGCTTCCGCTATTAGGACTATGGATTTTGACAAATACTATGTTGGCAAGATACCAATACCTATTGTAACACGAAAAGAACAACAACCCGTTATTGAATTAGCAGAACAAATTATGGCAGCAAAGCGAGACAATCCAAAAGCTGATATGTCTGCGGAAGAGCGGAAAATTGATAAGTTAGTTTATGATCTATATGGGTTGCGAGCAGAAGAAAGGCGAATTATAAAATTATCAGTTGAAAATGCAAAATAGAGTCTGTAAAGTTTTTGAGACTATATCCCGACCTTTCGCATGAGTCGGCAAAAAACCTAAAACTAAATCACCTTACATTACAATTAACTCCTACATTTTTTCTCAAGGAGCGTTTTCATGAAACAGATAGAGGGTGGAATTACTGCTGTCCAAGGGGTCGGTGCAGCAGGTGTTCACGCTGGTATTAAAGCAGCAGATGCAAAGGACATGACACTCATCGTTACCGATACCCCTGCGGCCGCTGCTGGTGTCTTCACGAAAAATAGCGTTACCGCTGCACCCGTCTTGGTATGCCGCGAGCATCTCAACGATGGACAGGCACAAGCCGTTATCGTCAATAGCGGGAATGCCAACGCTTGCACCGGCGAAGTCGGCATGGCGAACGCACGACGGATGGCTGCTGCAACAGCCGAGCAACTCGGTGTAGATGCAAATCTCGTTCTCGTCTCCTCAACCGGTGTTATCGGACAGCAGTTGCCCATGGACAAAATTGAGAGTGGAATTCAAATTGCCGCAAACGCACTTAGTACCGAAGGCGGAAGCGATGCCGCTGAAGGGATTATGACAACCGATACACACCCGAAATCTGTCTCTATAGAGGTGGAAATTGACGGCGCACCCGTGAGGATTGCCGGAATTGCCAAAGGTTCTGGTATGATTGCACCGAATATGGCGACCATGCTCTCCTATCTGACAACGGATGCCCGAATTAACGCCGAAACACTCCAGACTGCCTTAAACCGTGTTGTAGATGATACCTATAACCTCTTAACCGTTGATACAGATCGCAGCACAAATGATACTGTGCTAATCCTCGCAACCGGATGTGCCGGTAATACCGATATTGTTGAAGCAGCTGGGGAAAATTACGAAGCATTTTGTGACGGACTTCTGTTCGTCTGCACCGAATTGGTAAAGATGCTCGCTCGCGACGGTGAAGGCGCGACCAAGCTGGTTGAGGTCGTTGTTAAACACGCCAAAAATCGCGACGATGCGGAAAAAGCAGCGCGGGCTGTCGCCGAATCGCCGCTTGTCAAAACGGCTGTGTTCGCTAACGATGCCAATTGGGGACGCATCATGATGGCGATTGGTAAATCCGGCGCAGAATTCGATCCCTATCAGGTGGATGTCTGGCTTGCTGATTATCGACTCGTCAAGGACGGAATGGACGCTGGATACGATGAGGACAAAGCCACCGCCTTGTTCGCACAAGATCCCGTGCGCATCACCATTGATCTCCGTGCTGGGGACACTGAAGTTACGATGTGGACCTGCGATTACTCCTACGACTACATCCGAATCAACGCCGATTATCGTACATAGCGGTTATGCAAAAAGGAGAAAAAACAGTGCGACACACAACTGAAATTAAACTCGCAAATCTGGAAGATTTACACGCCGTAAGATTAGGTGTTAAAAAACCTGAAGAGGTCCGACGGATCACCGTCGCGGACGCGCTCGTGGATGCGGGGGCAACGGGACTTTGTCTGCCGACATCGCTTATTGAACGTCTCGGTCTTACGCCTGTCGGCAAGCGGACAGCGCGAACCGCTGCCGGTATCGTGGAGCGTACTGTCTATTCTGAAGTCGAATATACCCTCTTACAACGAAGTAGTACTATTCGCGTGACCGATCTTCCAGAGGGCTCACCTATTCTCGTTGGGCATATCATTATGGAAACGCTCGACCTCTGGGTCGACATGACGAAAGGGCTCATCTATAATCCTGCACACGGTGATGATTGGATTGAAGAGCAACTCTGAGAGTTGTCAAAAATTTAACTTACGCATTTTCTCTTAAAGTCCCCCTGATAAGGGGCGGGGAATGCCATGCGGCATTCATACCGTTGATTCTTTAGGGGGTTAAACAAAAAAGAAATAACGTGTTTTCAGCAAAATATATCCTTTCGCTGTTCAATTTGCGTAAGTCCTGAAAAATTTAACTTGACATTTGCGCATAGGTATGGTAAACTATATACGCTTTTGATTCCGCGGAATCTTTTCTGCGTAGATTGTCAAAGTTGTGCGGGAGTAGCTCAGTGGTAGAGCTCCACCTTGCCAAGGTGGAGGTCGCGAGTTCAAATCTCGTCTCCCGCTCCATCTTCTTCAGGTGGCGTAGCCAAGTGGTAAGGCCAGAGTCTGCAAAACTCTTATTCGTCGGTTCGATTCCGACCGCCACCTCCATTCTTTTTCTCCTGATGGGTGGTTAGCTCAGGTGGCTAGAGCGTTTGCTTGACATGCAAGAGGTCACAGGTTCAAGTCCTGTACCACCCATTTCCCCCTATACCGATCCCGTCAGATTCCACTAACGCTCGTTCGTAAAATCCTGATTCAGACACCCAACCTGCTGTCTTCCACGCTTCCATTCTTCCTGTAGGAGCGATCTTTGGTCGCGATTGTAGGAGCGACCTTTGGGCGCGACGCTTACCAACTTTAACACCAATAGCCATGCTGCTACCAGGTTGTCAAAATAATTGGCATTTCGCTGTCAGATGGTGTAAAATAATTATGCGTAAACAGTGTACGCAAAAAGACGTTAAGTCTATTGTGAACAATTTTTAAACCTACACGATTTGATATATGAGAGTAGATCACAATGCGTGAATCCAATCAACCTGAAGACTACTTACAACGCCTACGCCATTCAACCGCGCATATCATGGCGTATGCCGTCCAACAACTATTTCCAGATGGCGAACATACCGTTAAACTCGCAATCGGACCCCCGATTGAAAATGAGTTCTACTACGATATGGAGGTGCCACGCCCCATTACACCCGAGGATTTCCCAGAAATCGAAAAGCACATGAAGGCGATGATTAAAGCCAATGTGCCTTTCCAGCACGAGACCTGGACCTACGACGAGGCTCGCGAATGGTTCGGCGAACGAGACCAGAAATTCAAACTCGAATTAATCGACGGAATCTCCGACCAGGAAGTCAGGGCAAGCGATGAGGGTGTCGCTGACGAGGGGGTCTCTATCTATCACAACGGCGATTTCACTGATCTCTGCAAGGGACCGCACGTTGAAAAAACAAGCGAATGCCGATATTTCAAACTGCTCCGCGTTTCTGGAGCCTATTGGCGCGGTGATAGCAATCGCGAGCAGTTACAACGAATTTATGGGACCGCATGGGAGACAAAAGCCGACCTTCAGGCATACTTGACACAACGCGAAGAAGCCGCCAAACGCGACCACCGCAAATTGGGACGCGAATTGGAACTTTTCCAAATGCATCCCGAATCCCCCGGCAGTGCTTTTTGGCTTCCCAAAGGCGCATTCATCTATAATCTCTTGTCTGAAAAGGTACGCAAACTCTATCTCAGTGAAGGGTATCAAGAGGTGCGGACACCCCTCATTTATGACAGTAGTCTCTGGGAGATTTCTGGGCATTGGGAACACTTTAAAGACGACATGTTCCTCATCGATAGCGAGGACGGTGGGACAGTGAGTGCTCTTAAACCGATGAACTGCCCGGCACACATGCTGATTTATAAAAGTACCCGTCATAGTTATCGGGATTTGCCCTACCGCCTGTACGACCAAGGGGTGTTACATCGCAACGAGTCCACTGGCACACTGACCGGTTTATCGCGCGTCCGACAGTTGTGTCAAGACGATGCTCACAACTTCGTTACCGAAGACCAGATTGCCGACGAGTATGAGCGTATTCTCGGACTCTTCAACCGTATCTACGGCACCTTTGGTTTGCCGTTTCGATGCAATTTAAGCACACGCAACCCTGAGAAGTTTATGGGCGATATTGAGGTCTGGAATCGTGCAGAAGCGATGCTTGAGAGTGTGCTAAAAAACAATCAGATTGAGTATAGCATTGATCCGGGTGAGGCAGCGTTCTACGGACCTAAACTCGATTTTCAGGTGCGTGATTCGCTCAACCGAGACGTACAGTGTGCAACCGTCCAACTCGATTTCCAGCTCCCCGAACGGTTTGAGCTTATCTATGTCGCACAAGACGGCTCCGAAAAACGACCCGTGGTTATCCACCGTGCGATTTGTGGTAGTTTCGAGCGTTTCATTGCGATGCTCATTGAGCATTATGCTGGCGCATTTCCGACATGGATTTCCCCTGTTCAGTGTGTTGTAATGACCATCAGTCAGCGCTTCGTTGACTATGCCAGAGAAGTCGAGCAGCTGCTATTGCAAAAGGGATGCCGTGTTACGTTGGATAACAGCGACGACAAGATTGGCGCGAAAATCCGGCTTGCCCGTTTGCAGCGTGTTCCCTATATGCTAATTATCGGTGGACGTGAGCAGGAGAACCGCACCGTCAGTGTCCGTAGTCGAGATGAAGGCGACATCGGCGCAATGGCGCTTGATACCTTCGTTGACAAAATTGTTCAAGAAGCCGACTTAGATTTTTAAATGGTTGTCGGTTCGCCCGCTGCACAGGCTTTCAGTTATCGGTTATCGGTTAAAAGAGTTTCCTCTTTAACCGGTAACCAACTGACAACCGACAACTGATAACTACTAAAAAAGGAGCATACCTACATGCATAAAATTTTGACAACTAACCCTGTCGTCTCTGCACCTGCTTTTCGATGCAGCTGGCAAGCCAACATTTGCTTTCTCGCCTGCTTTCTCCTCACTGGAATAATGCTTTTTAGCGGTTGTAGCGCCTCTAAGCAGGTCACCCGCGTTGATGCCGATACCACAATCGATCTCTCTGGACGTTGGAACGACACAGACTCGCGTATGGTGGCTAATGAGATCATTGGTGATTGCTTAACCCACCCTTGGATTAACGATCACGGTATAAGTACCGGCGGAAAACCGGTCGTGATTATCGGCGGTATCCGCAATAAGAGCATGGAACATATTCCTGTCGCTACATTTGTAACAGATATTGAACGTGCCTTCATCAACTCTGGGAAGGTCCGTACCGTCTCCAGTGCAAATGAGCGTAGCGAAATTCGCGAAGAACGTGCCGATCAAGGGGAATTCGCCGCAATCGAAACCATTAAACGCATGGGACGCGAGCTCGGTGCCGATTACATGATGACGGGTGAAATCAACACTATCGAAGACCGTGAGGGGGGCAATCAAGTCGTCTTCTATCAGACGGATCTCACGCTGACAAATATTGAGACAAACGAGAAAATCTGGATCGGTCAGAAAAAAATTAAAAAGTTTGTCGGACGCGACAAGTTTAAATTGTAAAATTTACCACGGTAGTGTCTATTTTGGCGGCTCTCCGTGCCCGCCTGCTGCTATTCGTTTAAGAACCACGAAAATACATGATTAGAATTCTCCCTTTTCTGCTTATTATTTCTCTAATGATAGGCTGTGGCGGCTATAAGTTTCAAGAGGTCGAAATGGCATTGGAGACCGGCAAGCCGGACGATGCCTACACCTATCTTCAGAAACATGCGCCGAAAAAATCGGATATCCCTTACCAGTTTGAACTGGGACTGGTTGCCCATTACGCCAACCATTTTGCCGAGAGCAGTGATGCTTTTGATCAAGCAGGAGATATTGCAGAGGATCGCTATACCAAAAGTGTTTCAAAAGAGGTAGGCTCCTTGGTCACCTCCGACAAATTGCGTCCGTATTCCAGTAACCGATATGAGCGACTTCTGAGCCATTATTATCGTGCACTCAACTATGTCTACCAAGGTCAGTTGGATGGAGCATTGGTAGAATGCCGCCGTGCCACGAACCTAATCAACTATTTCAAGGGGGAAAACGAGAAGTACGACTTCTTAGGCTCTGGGTTTCTGGCGTACCTTTCCGGGACACTTTTTGAAGCCGCTGGCGAATGGAATGACGCGTATATCTCCTACAAGCAAGCCGCCGAATACTATCAGAACGCCGCAGAGAAAACCGGCGTGGAAATACCAGACGACATCGGCTATTCGTTGGTACGATTGGCGCGCAGACTCGGGTTTACCGATGAGCTTGAGCGTTATCGGAGGCAGTACGGCGAACCGCCCGAACATCCCAAAAACTATGGGGAATTGGTCCTCTTTTATGAAAGTGGCTACGTTCCGCCCAAAACTGAAGAGGCTTTGACATTTCCGATCTTGAAAAAAGACGATGTGGAGGACGAAAAGTTTGTTCCAACGCTTATCGGACGCGAAGGCAGGACCTATAAAGAGGTTGAATTGGAATATCTCCTCCGAGTTGCGATACCTACAATCGGCTCCCGTCGTCCTTATTTTTCTGGAGTCGAGATAGCAGTCGGACAAAATCAAAAGAGAGGCGTGCTTGTTGAGGACGTGGAGAACGTTGCCATAGAAACTTTCAATGCACAGCGTCCCGGTATTCTCTTGCGAACCTTAATCCGGGCTGTAGGGAAATATCTGATCTACCGAAAGGCGAACAACGAGAATGAAGCCTTAGGGATCCTTGTAAACCTCGCTGGCGTTGTGACAGAACAGGCGGATACACGTTCGTGGAAAACACTTCCCAATCAGATTTTTATCGTGAGGATGCCGCTCCCTGAAGGCACCCATACGCTTAACCTCTCATTTCTAAATGCGAACGGAAGTGTCAGCCGACGAGAATCCGTTCCAGATATTAAAATTGACTCGAATCGAATAACCTTTCTGAATTACCGAACATACGAATGAACGCCCCTCTATATGTGCGATTTTTGGATCGCAACATGGAGAAAAGACATGGAACGCATCTATCTTGATTACAACGCCACAACACCACTCCGTCCCGAGGTCCGAGATGCCATGATGCCCTATCTAATGGAGGCATTCGGCAACGGCTCCAGCATTCACGCCTACGGACGAGAAGCACGCACCGCTATCGACACCGCACGCGAACAGGTCGCCGAACTCATCGGTGCCAAGAGTCCGAGTGAGATTGTCTTCACCGGAAGCGGCACCGAGGCAGATAACCATGCCATCAAAGGTGTAACCGAGTTGCAAAAGAGTCGTGGCAAGGGGAACCACATCATCACCTCTTCTGTAGAGCATCACGCCGTTTTGCACACTTGTCAGTATCTGGAGCAACGCGGTTTCGAGGTAACCTACCTCTCCGTAGACAGATACGGTCGGATTAGCGTTGACCAGCTCCGCGAGGCAATCCGCGATACCACTGTGTTGATCTCCATTATGCACGTCAACAATGAGAACGGTACCATCCAACCGCTCAAAGAGATTTGCCAGATCGCACAGGAACACGACATCCCGTTCCACACGGATGCTGTGCAGTCGATCGGCAAATTAGAGGTGAATGTTCAGGAGGACGGTGTGAATCTCCTCGCTTTCTCCGGACACAAGATTTATGCCCCCAAAGGCGTAGGGGTTCTCTATATCCGCCGCGGCACCCGACTCGCCAACCTCGTTCACGGGGGCTCACATGAGCGCAACCGACGCGCCGGATCCGAGAACGTCCCTGCTATCGTTGGGCTTGGTGCTGCCGCCGATCTTGCCAAACAGGAACAGGCTTCTTATGCCCAACATCTCGATCACTTAACGCATCGCCTGCGTGAGGGTTTAGATGCACACATTGATCGACTTCACTACAACGGGCATCCTGGCTACTGCGCGCCCGGCACCCTTAACGTTTCGTTTGAGTCTGTGGAGGGTGAAAGTCTCATCTTGCGTTTAGATATGGAGGGCATCTGTGTCTCGACGGGTTCTGCGTGTACCTCTGGTTCTATGGAACCGTCGCATGTGCTCGCTGCCCTCGGTTTGCCGCCCCGCTTGGCACAAGGCACCGTCCGCTTTTCACTCGGCAGAAACACAACCGAAGCCGAAATTGATGCAGTCATTGCCAAATTGCCGAAAGTCATCCAGCAGATGCGCACCCTATACAGAGGATAGGTTTTCTGTCTCCACCCAACCAAGTAGGTGCGGTTTTGCAGCGTACACGCTCAAATGCGATGTGCATTTCAGCCACACCAGGTACAATCGTAGGTTGGGTTGAACGAAGTGAAACCCAACACACTACCAAAGACTTTGCCCACACAGAAAACCCCAAAATCCGCGTAATCTGCTAAATCCCCGGTGATAGCACCCACAGCGTAAACGCTGGGGCTTCTGTTTCCTTGTGATTGCGGTTTTCGGCAAAGCGAAAGCCGTCTTATATCACTCCACTTTGGGCAGCTATCCCTGCCCGTTTGATGTTGATAGCCGCGTTGATGTCCCTATCATGATGCAAGTTGCATTTAGGACATATCCAACGTCTATCTGAAAGTGAAAGGTCTTTGTTGTGGTATCCGCAGTTGCTACAAGGTTTTGTAGTAGCCGTCCACTGCTCCACTTGCAAAAATTGACGCTTATGTTTTTGACACTTATATCGCAACATCTCAACAAACTGGTAGAAGGCAAGGTCGGATACCTTCCGTCCCCACAGCCGTTTCATACCATCAATATTCAGCGTCTCAAGGACGATGGTATCAAATCGCTTACAAAGGTCGTTTGCCAACTTCCAATGCCAATCACGCCGTTGGTTAGAAACTTTGCGATAGAGTCTTGCGAGTTGACGAACAGCACGCCACCAGTTACCAGAGCCTTTCACTTTACGATAAAGCGATTTGCTGAGCGTTCGGAGTGCCTTCAAGGACTGTTTCAGAAATTGTGGCGATTGTATTTTCTCGCCGTTGCTGAGTGTCAAAAATGCGTCTTTCATACCGAAGTCTGCCCCAACGCTTTCACCTGTTGGTTGCAGGAGTTCAGTATCTGTGAAATCCGTTGTGAGAAAAAGCCAATAGTCACCTACAGTATCACGCTTTATTGTGACAGTTCGGATTTTACCTTCAAATGCCCGATGTTTAAAAAAGGTATACGGCACGCGATCATATCGCCATTTACCTCTGTTGTATTTTCGCAAGGTCAACGTGATACGATTATCAGACAGTTTCCAACCCGCTTGTGCGCGAAAGGTAACTGACTTGAATTTGTGTCTCGGCTTGATATGCGGCTTGCCACCTTGCTTTTTAAAAAAGCGTTGATAGGCAGCGTCAATCCGTTTCAATTCTTCTTGCAAGACTTGAGATGGCAGGGCATTCCAATGCGGTTGTGTCGTTTGCTTGCATTCTGTGAGATGTTCGCACATCGCAGCATAATTGGCATACGGCAAACCTTCTTTATAGCGTTGGCGTTGCCATCTATGGAAATACGCATGCACTTGATGCACGTCGTCAATCAAGTTGCCAAGTCGTATCAAATTAGACTGATCGCTCATTTTATATTTGTAGGTTTTCATTGTGCTATCAGGTATCAGGCGTTATCCCCTACGAAGTGGGAGGCAAACACGTTACCGAGAGGTAACGCTTCGTATGTTTGCCAACCTGATATAAGAATTATACCACATTATTGCGTTAAAAATCAAGTCAATTTTTCAATCAAATCCTACGCCGCTTACATCCCCAACCTAAAGGATGGGGCTTTAGCGGAGGAGTGGTAATCCGCGATTCAGACGGTCCGTCACTGCTTCTTTCCCTCCATGACAACAGTTCTTTGTAAAAATACCGAGGCAGCCCCTATTTGTGCAACCTAACTGTCCTTTTTCGTGCAGCTTGCCCCTCGAATCCACGAATTTCCTACAAATTCAGTGTTTTTAGCGGTGGCACAGAAATTGCTCTTATTTCCATAATCAACGGTTTTTATACTTTGGAGGTAAGGACAAATGCGCGGAAAGGTAAACTTGTATGCTTTAATGATTGCATTGGTATTGCACACCGTCATTGCGTTTGTTGCTGGACTCTATCTGCTGGCACAAACAGGGCAGTTTAAGGATTTGGTGGGTATCGAAATCCTCCAACCCGATGAACCACCGAAGCCCAAAATAGGGAAGTTTGTTCCAAAACCTATTATTAAGCCGACTGTCTCAACGGAAAATATAGATATCGGATATGTTCAAACCCAACCCCGTGTAACAACTATATTTGTTCACAAATCGAATTTCCAATCGCGGATGGTGCTCAAATTTTCAAACCAAACTATTAGAGTAGACGCACCAATTGATCCAAATATCCCAAAAGTGGTTTCACCAAATTCGGCAGTCCCGATGCATCTGGGATATACTAATTCGCCGATCTCGGATGCACCAAATGCTTTGGCATTCTCTTCTCCCGTGCTAACTGTACCATCTGCTCGAACGGCGCGTGTCTCTCGTGGTATCGCCGGACAATTAAAAATCGCTTTTGATCGGCCACCAGGTCTTACAATGGTTGAGAACGTCGGTGCTGCACGCGACGCACTCGGCGATGTCGTTGAAAACATTATACTTTCTAAGCACAAAATCCTGCCATTACCCAAAGGTGAACCTGGCGGACGCGTTATCGGTAAAAGTAGAGACATCCGCGGCATATTCCGTTTCGCACGGATCCGCCACAATCTCTCTGACTGGTGGGCTGACGCTTCTTCGCTCAACGCATTGACGAAGTGGCTCAACGAACGTACAAAAATCAAAACCGACATGAACGTTGAAGGTGGTGGATTGAAACTCACCGATACCAATCTTTTCAAAACGCCGCTTGCTTTCCTGACAGGACATGATCCATCTCTTGCGCTCTCTCGGGACCTCTTCGGGAAAGGGCATAGAACTGGTAAAATAGCCGGTCGTTTCACCGAGGCTGAAGCCGCTGGTATGCGTCGCTACCTCGTCGAAAAAGGTGGATTCCTCGTCTTTGACGACTGCGGTGTGAACGCTCCCGCACAGGCGATGGTGCGACTTTTCCTTGCACAGATGCGCTACGTTATGCCTGAATATCATGTTGAGCGAATTTCCAACAATCACGAAATCTATAATAACTTCTATGAAATGGGCGGGCCGCCTATCGGATACGACGTCTTCTGGTGGGGCACACGTCCACCGAAACGAAACTACCTTGAAGGTATCTCCATCGGTGAAAAACTCTCTGTTATCGTTGTCCGCCGCGACTACATGTGCGCGATGGAGACTATCAGTCTCGCGACCCGCAGTGTTCACTATTCACCCGGTGTCTATCGTTTCATGACGAACGTTGTGATGTATGCGTTGACACACGGCGGAATCTCTGACTACTCCGGTTATGTGCCTGAATCGGCACTAACCCAGAAGCAAGTTCCGATTCGTCCACCCGCAGCTGCGCAGAACAGCGGTTTTGAATAGCGTTTTGGTTTTCAGTCCGTCTTAAAAAAAGGAAGTCCTGTAGAGACGATTTCCCCTAAGATAGGTAGGCGAGGAATGTAATACTAAGGAATGGATTTGGTCTATTTAAAGACCAAATCCCCTTAGGGAAACGCCCAAGCAAAAACACCTCGCCAGTCATCTCAACCTAATTATCCCAATCTACCCCAATCACCCTACCGACAATCAATAACCGAAAACGAAATGCCAACTATCTCTCTTTTTCTATTGACAAAAAAAACAGATACCATAAAATAAGGGCATAGTTTTTGAGAAACTTCCACACGCTTAACTGACTTTATACCGTCAAAGGACCCAATATATGGAAAAGACACATATCCTTCAGGCGCCGCATCTCCATGCAATTTCACGCAACATATTTGTTGCTGCTGGTGTGGCACGACACGTCGCAGAGGATGTCTCTGAAATCCTCGTCAACGCCAACCTCGCGGGCCACGATTCCCACGGCGTGCTTCGTATTCCCGCCTATTTACGTAGCATTGATGGCGGATCCCTAAAGCCAAATGCAGAGCCCAAAGTTCTCGCAGAGACCGCTAATACGCTGAGTATTGATGGTCAAGACAGTTTCGGACACTATACCTCACGCTGGTCTATCAAAAAAGCGATTGAGAAGGCAAAAACTTCTGCCTCCTGCTCTGTCAGCATCCTCAACACCGGTCATATCGGACGTCTGGGCGAATATGCCGAAGAAGCAGCGAGAGCCGGATGTATTTCACTCATCACTGTCGGTGGGGGGGGGAGAGGCAGAGGACCTACTGTACCTTTTGGTGGGGCAGAAGGTGCTTTTGGGACAAACCCAATTGCTATCGGCGTGCCAACTGGAGACAACAGTCCGTTTATTGTTGATTACGCCACAAGTATGGTCGCCGAAGGGAAAATACAGGTCGCTCGGAGCAAAGGTATTGATTTACCCGAAGGTTGTATTCTTGATAAAGACGGAAATCCAAGTGTCAAACCTGCCGATTTCTACGATGGTGGATCACTTCTCGCATTTGGGAAGCACAAAGGCTACGCCCTCGCTATGTTTACCTGTCTCCTCGGTGGATTAGCAGGAACGTTTGATGTGGAACAGGGCTCAATGAACGGTCTTTTCATGCAGGCGATTGATGTCAATGCTTTCACACCCGTCGCTGAATACCAGAAAGGGGTCCGTGCGTTCTTAGATGGTATCAAATCTACGCCACCCGCACCCGGTTTTGACGCAGTATTAGTTCCAGGTGATTTTGAACACCAATCCCGAACCCAGAGGTTAGTGGATGGTGTTGAAATACCCGATACCATTTGCAATCAGCTCCAAGAGTGTGCAGACAAACTCGGCATTTCCATCGGCGAGGACACTGTTGAAGAAGGCGACAAGGCACGTTACGGTCTGCTTTCGTAAATTTGCCGAGTAGGTTAGAAACTCCGTCTCACCGAACCGCAAGGGAAGTTAAAAAAATGAAAAGGCATATATTTGAAGTCTCGCAGCTCCAGGCATTCACAAAAAACCTGTTCCTCGCGGCAGACACCCCACGGCATATCGCTGATGACGTCGCCGAGATTTTGATAAAAGCCAATCTCGCTGGACACGATTCGCACGGCGTGCTGCGTATTCCATCGTATCTTGATGCGATTGAGAATGACGGTATCCGTCCAGCTGCCGAGCCAGAAGTGATGCGCGAAACCGACAATACGCTTCATATTGATAGCAAAAGCGGGTTTGGACATTATGCAGCGCGTTATGCAATCCGCCGCGCCATCGAGAAGGCGAAGAACACGCGAACCTGCTTCGCAACACTCACGCATACTAACCATATTGGTAGAGTCGGTGAATACGCACAGGAAGCCGCTGAATCGGGTTGCATTGGAATGATCTCAGTCGGCGGCGGATCAAAAGGCGGCGGACGTATTCTCCCCTTCGGAGGCGCGGTCGGCGCACTCGGCACAAATCCTATCGCTATCGGCGTACCGACAGGCGATGACACGCCATTTCTCATTGACTTCGCAACCAGCATGATCGCGAACGGCAAAACATATGTCGCTGACAGTGAAAATCGAGATCTACCGGAAGGATGTGTTGTTGACAAACACGGAAATCCCACCGTCAAAACTTCCGAATACCGCGACGGTGGACATCTCCTCGCTTTTGGCAGGCACAAAGGCTATGCCCTTTCTCTCTTCGTGTGTCTGCTCGGTGGATTGGGAGGAACATTTAACATTGAGGCTGGGCAAATGGGTGGTCTTTATATGCAGGTAATTGATGTGAGCGCTTTTATACCGCTTGCAGAATACCAAAAGGGAGTTCGTGCTTTCTTAGATAGCATCAAATCAATCCCACCCGCTCCGGGTTTCGATGAGGTGTTAGTACCTGGCGATTTTGAGGTCAATACCCGTACACGCCGCCTCGCAAACGGTATTGATATACCCGATACTATCTATCAGAACCTTCGTGAGTGTGCCGAAGAGTGGGGTGTTCCCATGCCTGAATCCCAGTGAGTTGTACGGTTTGTTTGCCTTTTTGATGCACTCTGACCCGTTCAAAACTACCTATAAAACTACCTCTATACCGCTGGCGAGGTTGCCTAACCTCGCCTTTTTACACGCCAGTGGGATGCTATGCTCATAAATATTATATCTGATAACTGACAACCGACGACTGATAACTGATAACTGGCCACTAAATACCCTTGACATTATCCACAGAAAGAGTTATACTTAAATCATATTTGACCTAAAATAGAGTCGATTCCGCTTTTTGAAAGGATGTCGGGCGTTGTAGGATGTTGCTTGCAAGCCCACTATAAACAACGTATGAATCTTGGACTCACGGATAAGATAGCAGTCGTAGGTGCTTCAAGTAAGGGACTTGGACGCGCAATTGCCCTCGGTTTGGCACAGGAAGGGGCGAAGGTCACGATTTGCGCCAGAAACAAAGATGAACTGGAGACAACAGCGGACGACATTCGCAACCAGACGGGTTCTGAAGTGTTAGCCGTTCCGACTGACGTTAGCCAACCAGCGCAGGTCGAAACTCTCATTAACACAGTGATTGAGCACTTCGGAGGTATTGATATTTTAGTCAACAACGCAGGTGGTCCCAGAGCAGGGCGTTTTGACGACCTCGGTGCACAGGATTACCAAGATGCTGTTAATCTAAATCTAATGAGCACAATCAACCTCTGCCGTGCTGTCGTCCCGACAATGCAGGCACGCGGCGGCGGACGAATTATCAATCTTACCTCTGTTTCTGTTAAACAACCTGTGGATAATCTTATGTTGTCAAACATGGCGCGGACGGGCGTGATCGGCTTTGCGAAAACCCTCGCAACGGAGTTAGCACCGGAGAAAATCCTTGTCAACAATGTCTGTCCCGGTATTATCTTCACCGATCGCATCCAGCAGCTTGCAACAGTACGGGCAGAGGAAGCCGAGATCACGTTTGATGAGGCGCTCGAAAGGATGACAGCGGATATTCCGCTCGGCAGGATCGGCGATCCCGCTGAATTTGCAGCATTAGTTGTTTTTCTTGCATCAGAACGCGCAAGTTACATAACTGGAACAACGATTCAAGTAGACGGCGGTATGGTAAAATCACTGCTCTAACATGCTTGGGCAGAGGTCTGATGAACGATGTTGGTATCTGTAATCATTCCTGCGTTTAACGAAGAGCAAACCATCCGTCCAGTGGTCGAGGCTGTGCGTGCGCTGCCCATTGAGAAGCAGATTATTGTCGTCAATGACGGCTCCACTGACGGAACGTCCAAGGCACTTGAGCAACTCCGCCAGGGGCATCAATTAACCGTCGTGCATTGCCGAGAAAACAGAGGAAAAGGGTTCGCAATTCGGAGTGGGCTCCCTTATGTCCAAGGAGAAGCTGTAGTTATTCAGGATGCCGACATGGAGTTATCTCCCGTGGATCTCTCTGAACTCTTGAAACCGCTTGAAAAAGAGGACGTACAAGTTGTTTACGGCTCACGGTTTATGAACGGACGGGGGAATGCCAGTCTCCGTAACTTCATTGCCAATCGTGTGCTTGCTACTTATACAAATCTCCTCTACGGATGTCGGATTACCGATGAATCTACCGGCTATAAAGCCTTTTCAGCGGAATTGATAACCCGCCTTAATCTAACATGTGAAGGCTTTGAATTCTGCCCTGAGGTTACGGCGAAAATTTTACGCGCGGGCTACCGCATTCATGAAATCCCAGTCTCCTATTTCCCGCGTACGAAGAAGCAAGGCAAGAAACTCCGCTTCTGGTCAGATGGATTTTTTGCTGCATGGACACTCTTGAAATATCGATTCATTTCGAAAACTGAACTTTTCGAAAATACAACGCGAAGCAAGTTACGATAACATCCAATATTTGGAGGTTAAATTCTCAATGATAATAAAAAAAGTAATTCATTCCCTATTCATCCTCTTAATGGTTGGTGGTGTGTCCTTTTCTGCCCTTGGACACAGTGATCTCCCTACTCTTTTAGAGGATGTCAACAAAGACGGTGTGGTAAATATTCAAGACTTAGTGCTTGTTGCTGCTTCCTTCGGGCAACCCCGGGATCGTAATGCAGCGCAGGACCCTGATGTCAATCGTGATGGGATCGTGAATGTCCTTGACCTCGTTCGGGTCAGCAGCAGTTTTGGACAAACTGCGCCGGATGAAAATGCAGCCTATCACGATATTCAGGAGTATGTCTTTGATAAGAGTTGTGCAAACAGCGTTTGTCATGCTGCTCCTGCCAATGCTGGGAGTCTAAGTCTCACATACGGCCTCTCTTATGAAGAGTTGGTTGGGCGTGTCCCACAGAACCCGGCGGCGGCAGCTGCAGGGATGAAACTGGTAGACCCCGGCAATCCAGATAACAGTTTTCTCCTGACGAAACTGATAGGACCCGCAGCACCAGAGCAGGGTGCCAGAATGCCCTTTGGCGGCGGAGTCCTCCATAATGGGAAAATAGAGGCAATTCGTACATGGATTGAGGCGGGTGCCCCTCAGGACGGCAAAGTGGTAGGCATCGGCGACCTCGGTGTTTTACGTGATCCTGACGAAGTTTTTGAACCACCCGCGCCGCCACTCCCCGGTGAAGGGTATCAACTCCGTCTGCCTCCGTTCAAAATCGAACCCGGCACGGAACGCGAAATCTACTACGCCACCCAAATTGAAGATGAAAATGGAAATCCGGTACAGGGAGATATTTTTATTAACAGGGTGGAGATTTTCTATCCTGCTGGCAGCCACCACTTCATCCTATATCGGTTCACCGAAGAAGGCTTAGCAAACGGGGTTCCAGAGCGAGGTATCACACCCGGTATCGGTGTTGATCCGACGGATATTTTCCGTGAACTTGACACGGAGGACCCACAGGTACTCGGCAATTTCGGGGTCGATCGACTTTTCGTGGTCGGTACCCAAACGGATGATACCCTGTTTGAGTTTCCAGAGGGTGTAGGGTTGAGAATGCCAGGAGACACCCTTTATGACCTCAATTCTCACTACATCAATTTGCTCGGTGATGATACGCTCACTGGTGAAACTTACGTCAATATCTACACGATTCCAGAAGAAGATGTCCAGTACGAGGCGGTTGAAATTTTCGTTTCTAATAGATCGATTAACGTACCACCCAGAACAACGCGCGTTGCCAAGATGACGTGGTACGTCGAAGATGAGCTCGAACGCCGAGGACACGATCCGGCTACAGAAGTGAGTGTCTTCTTATTAACCTCTCACATGCATAGGCATGGAGAGCTGTTTGAAATTAACCAGAGATCAACAGGCGATTTATTGCACCGGAGCATTGCTTATGACAATGCACCGATTACCCGGTTTGATCCCGTCCTCCGTTTAGGTCCGGACGATGGACTCAAGTTCCAATGTATCCACAACAACTACGACACGAATGAGCCGCTCATATTCGGACTTACCTCTGAGGATGAGATGTGTATCATCTTCGGCTATTATTATGTCCCGACTGAAAGTGCCGGAGAGATCATTAAATAGTACCTATTTCATAAACACGGAGAAGCGCGCTTCATCGGCGCGCTTTTCTCTTACATGGCAACTACTTCAAAAACAAATAACTTCATAGAAACCCTTGCGCATCGGATCCTGGTGTGCGATGGTGCTATCGGAACCGAACTCCGCAAACGGATTCCCTCACATCTACAATGCATCGATGCCTGCAATATTTCTACAGAATATGCCGAGAAAGTCGCAGCGGTTCACAGCGCCTATGCTGATGCAGGTGCCGATGTCATCCAGACGAATACCTATCAAGCGAACAGAGAAGCGTTGGCAGTCCACGGCTTGGCTGATCAGGTTGAGGAAATTAACAGGACCGGTGTGCTGCTCGCACGCGCTGCAGTGCCAGAAACATGTTATGTAGCCGGTTCTGTAGGGCAGATTTCTTTCCAAACTTCAGATACCGAAACACCTTCCACGAGGGCAATCCGACGACGCTTCAAGGAACAGATGGACGCGCTTGTTGATGAAGGCGTTGACCTCCTTGTGCTTGAGACTTTTGCATCTCCTAAACAAGCGGAAATCGCTACGAAGCAAGCACTCACTTACAATATTCCTGTCGTCATTGAAATCAGCGGCATTTCGGGCGGAACTGTAGGCACAGGATTAGATGTTCGCGTCTTTGCACAAGAGTTGGAACAACTCGGAGCGCATGCGGTTGGCATCAATTGTAGAGGACCGCATGATCTCGTTGAAGCGATGGAACTCCTAGCTCCTGTCATTAAAGCACCTATTGTCGTACAGCCGAATGCAGGGAACCCGAGAGTAGAACAGGGCGAAATCGCACTCTCTTATACGGTCGAGGCTGAGGTTTTCAAGGACTACGTCGGAAAGCTAATCGAACTTGGCGCGAACATGATTGGGGGGTGCTGCGGTACAACACCCGCATATACGGCAAAAATTCGCCAGGCGGTCGCAGGACGTAAACCTGTAAAACGGGAGCCGCGTATCTTCGTCCTGCCAAAGATTCAGTCAACATCTAAAGCCCGCAGCAATAATCCAGTCCAGCAGGTATTTGAAACACGCCAGCGCATCGTCAGTGTAGAGATGCGTGCAAATACATTCCCACAATTTCGGGCGTTATTGAGGGAAGGAAAAAATCTCGCCGCAATCGGTGTCGATCTGTTTGATGTGACCGACAATTCCGGTGCAGCTGTGAATATCGGGGCTGTTGGGACGGCATATCGGCTTCAGCAGACAACTCAAATTCCGACGCTCATCCATTGGACGACCCGTTCACGTAATCTCATCAGTATGCAATCACACCTGCTTGAGGCGGAAGCATTGGGCATCCGCGGTATTGTTGCCTTATCCGGGGACCATCCAAAAGCCGGTCCCTATGAAGCCGCTAGCCTCGTACCGGATGTTCGCGGTGCCGTTCAGTTGATGGGACTCATCGCTCGGTTGAATCAGGGTGAACTCGCTGACGGTTCATCGATCGGTGAACCGTGTGGATTCTATTACGGCGGTGGTTTCACAGTTGCTGAGAACCTTCGACCCCATGTCAAACACCTCACAAGTAAGGTCGCGCAAGGCGCAAAGTTCGCTTACACACAACCTGTCTGGACTTATGAGGATATCGTTCGTACCCAGCAGGCAACTGAGCATCTCGGAATAAAGGTGCTTTACGGCATATTGCCACTTACAAGTTTCCGCAGCGCATCCTACCTACGCGACAATTTGGGGCTTTACATCCCACAATTTATCGTCGACAAATTCCGGGACCTGGGGGATACTGCCGCGCACGAACTCGGTATCCGATTGTGTTTGGAATTAGTTCGGGACATCCGGAATCAGGATGAATGCAAGATTGACGGTATCTACCTCATCCCGCCTGCTCGTATGAATTGGAAAAATAGAGCCCGCGTCATCTCAGAAATCGTTAAAACCTACCGTTAGCAATTGTTCCGATGCTCGCGATTCGTAAACTATGCAAACTCGTGAAAATGTCATCTCATCAGCGCGCGTTACAGGTAGATCGCTTCTCTTAGGGGTCTTATTCATCCCGATCAATGTCTATTGGATGACGCTCGTTGAAGTGAAGTACTATTCACTCGACGGTTCGTGCCTGCCGCTTTTTATCCAACCTGTTTTTATTATGTTCATCTGTGTGGTCGCTAATATTGTGTTGAAACGTCTCGCACCACGGCAGATGCTACAGCAG
The DNA here is from genome assembly GCA_022826805.1 of Candidatus Poribacteria bacterium. Lineage (GTDB taxonomy): Bacteria > Poribacteria > WGA-4E > WGA-4E > WGA-3G > WGA-3G. The sequence goes on along the minus strand of JAJDUH010000048.1, from coordinate 23,675 downwards.
GGAGAGTTGCTCACTATCTACATCATGGTGGCGATCTCTTGCACATTTGCAGGGCACGACACGATGCAAAACATGTTCGGCAGTATCGCCCACCCTTTCCGATTCGCCACGGAAGAGAATGAGTGGCAGACGCTCTTTTTTCGGTATCTACCGGCTTGGCTCACCGTCTCTGATACACTAAGCCTTCAAGGATTTTACGAGGGCGAAGCCACCTTCTATACAGAACATAACTTTTGGGTTTGGGTGAAGCCGTTAGCGTTCTGGGGACTCTTTTTCCTCATTATGATGTTCATGATGCTATGCATCAACACACTCGTCCGAAAACAGTGGGCGGAACAGGAGAAACTGGCGTATCCTATCATACAACTTCCGCTGCAGCTTTCAGAAAAGGGAGGCGTCAGTCTCCTTAAAAACCGGATGATGTGGGTAGGATTCAGTATAGCCGTAGTCATAGGAGTCGTTAACGGCGTTCACTATCTCTTCCCTCAGTTTCCTGAAATTCCTTACATCAAACGAACTGCTGTCTTCCAAAATATCTTCACCGATCGCCCGTGGAATGTCATTCGGGGCACTCGGATCTCCATTTACCCGTTTGCGGTGGGTTTAGCGTTTTTCCTACCGCTGGACCTCTCGTTTTCGTGTTGGTTTTTCTTTGTCGTTCGCTTGGCTGAATTTGTCATCGGGGCAGCACTCGGCACGCGCTATTTCCCGGCATTGAATGAACAGGCTTATGGAGCATGGATCGCACTCTTCTTGCTTGCTATCTGGGTCACGCGGCGACACCTTGCTGAAGTATTGAAAAAGGTATTTGGATTTAAATCCAATGTTGATGATTCCAACGAACCAATGCCGTATCGTGCGGCGTTCTTAGGTATTCTCGGATCGCTCGTCGCACTCGGAATCTTCTCTTCTATCGCAGGGATGGCGTTATGGGTTGCTGGTGTTTTCTTCGGTGTCTATTTCCTACTTTCGTTTGCGATTACCCGGGTCCGGGCAGAACTCGGTACACCCCATGAAATTTACTACGTCAATCCACACGATATGCTTGCAACAGTCGGTGGCACTCGGCAGTTTGACACAAGCAGTCTCACCATCATGTCGCTTTTCTACTGGTTCAATCGCGGTTACCGCAATCATCCGATGCCGAATCAGATTGAGGCGTTCAAACTCGCAGAATCCACAGGAATGGGGAACAGACGTTTGTGGGTGGCGATGTTGATAGCAATTATCGTCGGCATTTTGGTTACCTTTTGGGCGAACCTTGACATCACCTTCCGCAACGGTGCCGTCGCGAAAGCCGGTGGGTTCAAAGGCTGGGTCGGCAGAGAGTCGTTCAGTCGGCTTCAGCGATGGCTACATAACCCGACCGAACCCAACGTCATTGGCATCGGTTTTATGGGCATCGGAGCACTTCTGACGTTCGTGATGATGTATATGCGTATGCATTTCCTCTGGTGGCCCTTCCACCCGGCAGGTTATGCACTCGCCATCAGTTTCGCGATGGACTACTTCTGGTTTGCCTTTTTTGTGGCGTGGTTTCTGAAGTTAATGATCCTACGGCACGGTGGTTTAAGGCTGCATCGCCAAGTGGCACCCCTCTTTTTGGGTTTAATCTTAGGTGATTACGTCATCGGCAGTATCTGGGCGATCATCGGCCCTGCATCCGGTTTGCGAACCTATAAGATTTTTATCTGAGAGTGAAAGTCATGAATCTGCCTGTTGGAAAACTGAAACACGATTTTTTAAAAGAACTTCTACCCACACGGAATGAAAACGTAGACTTGGTTGTCGGTCCACAACTCGGTGAAGATGCCGCAGTCATCAAGTTAGGAGACAACTATCTCGTCGCCACCAGTGATCCGATCACCTTTGCGACTGAAGATATTGGGTGGTATGTGGTTTGCGTCAATAGCAATGACATCGCAGCAATGGGGGCTGTGCCGAAATGGTTGCTGGTAACGCTGTTGTTACCTGAGGACGCAACAACACCTGCAATGGTTCGCGAGATCATGGCACAACTCACACAAGCATGTGCCGAGTTTGACATCGCGCTGTGTGGCGGACATACCGAAGTTACGCCAGCCGTGACACAACCCGTCGTCATAGGACAAATGATGGGCGTTACCCATAAAAACGCCTTATTCACTTCAGCGGACGCTCGTGTAGGAGATACATTAATTCTCACAAAAGGACTCGGTATCGAAGCGACCGCAATCATCGCTCGCGAGCGTGAAGCCCAATTGCGTGAAAAGTGTGAAGCCCAATTCTTGGAGCAGGCGAAGAACTATCTCATGCATCCCGGAATTTCTGTCCTAAGAGACTCACAAATCGCAATCGCCACAGGCGGCGTACACGCTATGCACGATGCCACAGAAGGTGGCGTCTCGACTGCCGCGTATGAGTTAGCAACCGCAGCCGGATTAGGGGTAGTTCTCTATTCGGATAAACTACTCGGCTCACCAATTTTGTATGGAGACATAACACGGACGTTGTGTGATATGTTTGCGCTCAATCCGCTCGGTGTCATTTCATCTGGGGCAATGTTAATTGCATCGGAACCCAAAAAAGGCGAGACAATCTGCCAAGCCCTCGACACCGCTGGTATCAGTGCTGACATTATAGGAAAGTTTTTGCCATCTGAGGCTGGGTTCTGGCTGGAAGATACCACCGGTACGCAACAACCGCTACCTATTTTTGAAACCGACGAAATCGCTAAACTTTTTAGTAGCAGTAACCACTGAGTTCCTACCTGAAAGAGGATTCTGCCCTGCAACCGCTCTTGGGTATCCTAAAGGAAATGAAAATCCAATTGAAAGATTACCCACTAACAAGTACCATCATTAAATTGAAAACCGGTCGGGTCCAACTCACACTGATAAAAGAACCCGACTGGTTTCTTGAGCAACTCAGCCGGGAGGACAGCGAAGGTAAACTCTATCTTCCCTACTGGACTTATCTCTGGGAATCGTCCATTGCCTTGGCACGCCATGTAGAAAAACTCCGGACACACTTAAAGGACGCACATGTCTTAGAGATTGGATGCGGATTTGGACTCACAGGAATTGTCGCGTGTCAGATGGGGGCCCAAGTGATTTTCACCGATGCAGAACACGAAGCACTCCATTTCGCAGAAAGCAACGCCGAGCAAAATAGCGTTGAACAAAATGCTCATTTCGTTCAGATGGACTGGAATACGCCCTGCTTCAATTGCAAGTTCCCCTATATTCTCGCCGCCGATGTCATTTATGAAGAACACCACTGGACCCCCATTGTAACTTTACTTCAGAATTATCTTTCCCCCAACGGCATCGCCCTCTTTTCCGAACCCAATCGCAAAAACGCTGTCGGGTTTTTCAAAGTGATCCGTGATAACGGATTCCGCTATCAAAAATCTACCAGTGCTGTCACACTCGATGGAAAGACTTCCCAAGTTTCTATCTATACTGTACAACGCGAAAATAACTGAATCCTCCAAGCCTTACAACACCCTAAACCCATATTGCCCAAAAAATAGGAAGGCACGCGTGCTTTCTGCTGAAAAAATAAGCAGAAAAAATCGTTCCGCGCGAGTCTTCGTTTAGCAGAAGCCCTATCTACATAGGGGAAATCAGTAATCCATACTTTTGGCAAGGTTTTTGCTAAGGTTGGTAAGTAAGGTTAATATTCCTTGTTGTTTCAGCACATTTACGTGAAATTGACTTGGGAAGGTGGAGGATGGAAACAGGCACTTCAACGCCAAAAGTCTTAATCATTGATAACAATCAGGAGCGGACGGCTTCGTTAGTCCAGATCCTAAAGGTGAGTCGGTACAAAGTTGCGGTGCCTTTACGTCTGCAGGAAAGTTTGGTGGGTCAGGTCTCGCGCGTAAACCCCGATATTATACTGATTGGCGTTGACTTTCCAGGACAATCAATACTCAATTGGGTCGCGTCTCTCCACGAAAGTTATCCGTGTCCCATAGTCATGTTTTCACGTGATGAACGGTCGGAGACGATTCAAGCGGCAACGCGTGCAGGGGTGTCCGCTTATGCCGTCGGGAAACTCACCGGGGCGCGAGTTAAAACAATCATTGAAGCAGCTGTCGCCCGATTTTATGAATTCCGAGCATTACAGGAAGAACTTGAGAAAACCAAGACAAGCCTTGCCGAACGCAAGATTATTGAACGTGCAAAGGAACTGGTTGCCCAACAACGTGGTTGTAACGAAGCACAGGCGTATCAAATTTTGCGAAAGATGGCAATGAATCGTAGAAAACGGCTTGCGGAAATTTCACAAGATGTGTTGTCAGTATCGGAGGTGTTGACAAATAAATTGTGATAGACCTCATGCTAAAGCATGAGGCTTCTGCAAAACCAGTCTTTACAGAAGCTTTCGTGGGATCAACGACCACTGCTTTGAGTCAAAGACTTATGCAGCCTACACCAACAGACACTACCCTGACTGCGTGCTAAAAAGCACCTTACGAACAGTTTTGATACACGATTTCAAATGGGATTCAGCATTACCCGTCTTTCCCTACTGTGTATGTCAAGCTACGATTTGTTGATAGATAGCCGTTTTTTAGAGCTTTACACTATAGGAACGCTACCAAGAGCTTCGCAACCAGAGCCTCTATAGCAACCTTACACTCTAAAGGTATTATAGCAGATTCAATAACTTATTTCAAGGAAAAACAGCGTCTACATCCCCAACCTGAGGGATGGGGTTTTGACGCTGAAGAATATGATAAAAGGGATATCTGATTTATTTCGTTTTGAAGTGTACACATTAGAATTGCCAGTTTTGCCGAATACAGACTAACGTATTTTGCGCGACTGGATAGGCAATAATATATAAGAATATCAACCCCAACCAAAGGTGGTTTGGGAGCAGACACAGGTGTCTATTTGGCTGAGTTTTCGGTGCTACTTGTAAGCCGAAGCTATATGCTCACCAGTAGACGCCTTTTTTTGTAAGTTCCTTAGGCTCTGTAAATGCCTATATCAAAAATCAAGTCCCAGCGGGGCGATAGGTGTATAGAAGACGGTTCCGCTATAAATCAAGCCCCAGCGGGGCGACAGGTGTATGGGATCATCTGTTTCTAAAGGAGATTCAAAGGTGAACGAATCAAAAAAGAAAGTTATTCCCACAAGCCGAAAGGTGCGTTCAGCACCGAGTTTGAAAGCTTCAGCAACCGCTAAAAAAAGAAAATCCAAGATAAATGCTGCCGAAGCCCTCAAGCAAGAGAAAAACGGACTTGAAGTCATTAATGACATTCCGAACTACATCCGGAATGGATGGGAATCAATTCCGCCGAACGAACGCGACCGACTCAAGTGGGTAGGGGTCTTTTATCGAAAACAGACCCCAGGAGCATTTATGATGCGTCTACGCATGTCCAGCGGTTTTAGTAACGCCAAGCAGTTCCGCGCGATTGCCGAGATCAGTGAAGCACACGGACCTGGATTTGTGGATCTCACAACACGACAACAGGTTCAACTCCGCGGTTTTGCAATTGAGAACGTGCAACACATCTGGAATCGGCTTGAGGAAGTCGGATTAGGTTCGCTCCAGACCGGTTTTGACAACATCCGTGGTGTCATCGGATGTCCTGTTGCTGGATTAACGCCCAATGAGCTGTTTGATGCCTCGCATGTCGCCAGGGAATTTACAAGACTTTTTGTCGGCAATAAGGAGTTTACCGATATTCCGCGCAAGTTCAATGTAGGTATCACAGGATGTTTGGACAACTGCACACATACTGCTTCACAAGACATTGCCCTCACGCCAGCAGTTAAAGAGATTGAGGGGCAAGAGACGCACGGATTTAACGTCGCTGTCGGCGGAAAAATGGGGTCTGGTGGCTACACCCCCGCACAACCGCTTGATGTGTTTATTACTCCCGAAGAAGCCGCGGTCTTGTGTGCTGATATTACACTGATTTTCAGAGACTATGGAGCCAGGACAGCTCGGAATAAATCTCGCCTCGCTTTTCTGATTGCAGATTGGGGTGTAGGAAAATTCCGAGAAGAAGTAGAAAGACGGCGGCACAGAAGACAACCGCTCCTGACTGCTGGTAAAGATGCGCGCGGCAAGAAGAAAACCGACCACACCGGTATCTTCTCGCAGAAGCAATCACACCTTAACTACGTTGGACTTGTTGTACCTGTAGGACGCATCACGACAACACAACTGTTCGAGGTAGCCCGCCTCGCAGATAAATACGGAAACGGTGATATCCGCCTCACCCAGGGACAGAATCTGATTATCACCAACGTCCCAGACGAAAAGATCGGAGACTTAACCACAGAACCACTCCTGCAGGAACTCCGCTATGACCCTTCAGAGATCATGCGCGGTATGGTGAGTTGCACCGGTATCGACTACTGCCATTTCTCGCTTATTGAAACCAAAGAACGCGCCATGGAAGCAGTCCGACATTTAGAAGCAAAACTCGGCAATACCAAACCGCTTACGATTCACTGGTCGGGATGTCCGAACGGGTGTGGCAATCATGCCGCTGCAGATATTGGACTCCTCGGTAAGAAGATTAAAATTGATGGCGTCGTTACCGATGCCGTGGACGTATTTTTTAAGGGTAATGCCGGTGCTAACCCTAAAGTCGCTCCCAAATTGTTGGAGAATGTACCCTGCGATGATTTACCGCAGGTGCTTGAGGGACTCGTCCCTTACCTGTCCCGCAGATTTTAATTATGGCACCTTGGACTGTGCTCCAGTTGAAACCTCTAATCTACCTGACCGAACCGTAAGGAAAATTTAAAAAATGGATATTAAAAATAAAGCAACGCAAATAAATCTCTTCAGCTTAAAAACAGTACAGATGCGTACCTTCCATACTACATGGTTCGCATTCTTCCTCGCTTTTTTTGGATGGTTCGGTATCGCGCCTCTTATGGCGATTGTCCGTGAAGACCTGATGCTAACAAAAGCGGAGATCGGTAATACGATTATCGCCTCTGTCGCGATTACAGTGTTAGTGCGAGTCTTAATCGGACCACTTTGCGACAAGATCGGCTCTCGGAAGGCATATACGTGGCTCCTGATTCTCGGTTCACTGCCTGTGATGGGTATTGGACTCGCCCGGAATTACGAGACCTTTCTTCTATTTCGGTTGGCGATCGGTGCGATCGGTGCTTCGTTCGTCATCACGCAGTATCATACTTCAGTAATGTTCGCGCCGAATTGTATCGGTACAGCGAACGCTACAACGGCAGGCTGGGGGAATCTGGGTGGCGGTGTTACGCAGATGGTCATGCCCCTCATCTTTACGGCTGTTCTCAGTTTCGGCGTGGACAAATTCCTCGGATGGCGACTCGCAATGATTATTCCCGGAATCGCACTGTTTATCACTGGATTCGCCTATTATTTCATTACCAAAGATGCTCCGGACGGCAACTACAAAGAACTCCGTGAGCGCGGTGAGCTTGAACCCTCTAAAGGCAAGGGCATGGAATCTTTCATGCTGGCGATTAAAGACTACCGCGTCTGGGCGCTCTTTATTATATACGCCGCCTGTTTTGGCGTCGAACTCACTATCAATAATGTCGCTGCACTCTACTATCACGACCATTTCCAGTTAGATGTCAAGACCGCAGGACTCATCGCTGGGTTGTTCGGTTTGATGAATATCTTTGCGCGGACGGTTGGCGGTGCATTATCTGATTTCTTTGCGAAAAAGATGGGACTCCGTGGGCGCGTTATGTTTCTATTTGTCGTCTTATTGGGTGAGGGAGTCCTGCTGATGTTCTTCTCACAAATGGCAGTTCTTGTGCTTGCCGTTGGGACGATGATTGTTTTCAGTCTCTTTGTACAGATGTCCGAAGGTGCGACGTTTGGAATTGTTCCTTTTATCAACAGAAAGGCGTTAGGAGCTGTTGCCGGTATTGTTGGGGCTGGCGGAAACGCTGGTGCCGTTGCTGCCGGTTTTCTATTCCGTGCTGAGAATATCACAATGCAGCAAGGCTTGCTATATCTCGGTATAATGGTCGCAGTCGCCTCTTTTACCACAGTGTTGGTGAGGTTCTCACCAGCAGTCCAAGCCGCAGAGAAGAAAGCATTTGATGCCGCGCTCGCCGAGAGACAACGTCTGAAAGCGGACGTAATACAAAGCGCGTAGTCCGGAACGAGGTAGAGGAGTTTTTGCGAATCAACACGGAATGTGCGTGTAGCATTCCGTGGGGTGTTTCTTCAGTTCTACGGTGAGGCGCGCTAAATACCTAACTTACTTTACCGGACCGAAAGGAAAAATTAAAAAACCTGCAACAACGGTGCAGGCGGATATACGAAAAGGCACTTTCAATGCACAACCTATCTGACCGAACCGCAAGGAATAATTAAAAAATGCACAACCTACCTGATCAAACCGCAAGGAAAAATAAAAAAACAGGAAAAGCAGTGTGTCCTTATTGTGGGGTCGGTTGCGTCATCCGCGCAACCGTCCGTGATAACAAAGTTATGAGAATTTCAGCAGACGACGACGTCGCTCCAAACTACGGTATGCTCTGTCCAAAAGGCGCACATCTCAAACAGGTTTTTCAGAACCATGATGGAAGGCTCGCCTATCCCATGATTCGCGATCGTCGCGGTGAACCGCCGCGTGAGGTCTCGTGGGACGAGGCCATTGCTTTCACAGCAAACCGACTTCACGAAATTCAATTGGAGCACGGCAAAGATTCCATCGCGCTTTATGGCTCTGGACAGTTGGACACAGAGGCTTCCTACATTTTCAATAAATTGTTCAAAGGTTTCCTCCGGACGAATAACGTGGACACGAACAGTCGGCTCTGTATGTCTTCCGCTGTGGTCGGTTATATCCAATCGTTCGGTTCGGATGGACCACCGACCTGTTATGACGATATTCAGCATGCGGATGTTTTTCTGATTATCGGCGCAAATATGGCGGTCAATCATCCCGTGCTTTTCCAGATGATTCGGAAACGTCGGGCACTTGAGCCAAATACACGGATTATCACCGTAGATCCACGTCGCACTAAGACAGCCGACTTCTCGGATATCCATGTCCCCCTTGCCCCTGGGAGCGATGTTGCTTTTCTTCAACTCATCGCCAAACGTCTTCTCGCAATCGGACGAATTGATAAACGCTTCGTCCGTAGGAATGCTGAAAACTTTAGTGCTTATGAAAATCATCTGAATAGTCTTGACGAAGATACGCTTCTCGCTACTTGCGATATCCACCCAGCACGTGTTGATGAGATCGTTGAATACCTTTTTAACCCGAGCCGTCTGCTCAGCTTTTACTGTCAAGGCACGAACCAAAGCACAAGCGGTGTTGACAAGAATGTCGCTCTCATTAATCTGCATCTCCAGTTAGGTGAAGTCGGCAAAAGAGGTGCCGGTCCGTTTTCGCTAACAGGACAACCGAATGCGATGGGTGGAAGAGAAGTCGGTTATCTGTCTCACCAATTGCCCGGGTACCGAGTCGTCACCAACGATATGCATCGTGCCTATTTGGAGGGCGCGTGGAGAGTCCCACCCGGAAGTATTGACCCGAACCCAGGGTTAACAGCAGTACCGATGTTTGAAGCAGCGGCTGAGGGAAAAGTTCGTGCGCTTTGGATTGCCTGCACAAACCCTGCTGTCAGCATGCCCGATACAAAGGTGTCACAGGCAGGGCTGCGAAAGGCGGATCTGGTCATTGTGCAGGACTGTTATTATCCAACAGAGACTGCGGAATATGCGGATGTGATTCTTCCTGCGGCACAGTGGGGTGAGAAGCAAGGCACAATGACAAACAGCGAACGGCTCGTCGTCCGAAGCGACCAGTTCCTCACGCCGCCCGGTGAAGCGATGCCGGATTGGTGGATTTTCACGCAGGTCGCCAGAGCCATGGGATTCAAAGCGAATTTCGACTTCTACACACCTGAAGAGGTATGGGATGAATATCGACTGTTGACAGCAGGGACACCGTGTGATCAGATGGGAATGACGAATGAACGCCTCGCAAAGACGTCATTACGCTGGCCCTGTCCGCACCCACGACATCCAGGTACAGCTCGTCGATACACGCGAAGAAGGTTCTTCACCGAGTCTGGAAAAGCACAATTTAAAACACCTGTCTATCGCCCCCCAGACGAAAAGATAAATGAAGAATTCCCGCTCGGATTGACAACCGGACGTGTTGAGAGCCAGTGGCACACCCGGACCCGGACAGGCAAGGTGCCGCAGCTGGTACGCAAGGACCCTGAACCCTTTGTGGAAATTCATCCCGATGATGCAGTAGTGCACGATATTCAAGACGGTGAGTGGATATATCTTGTTGGACGACGCGGAAGGTGTTATGCGAAAGCGCGTGTCACAGAAGCGATCCGGCGTGGGCTGCTCTTCACACCCTTCCATTGGGGCGATCTCTTCCACGCCGAGACCAATGCCAACTATGTAACGAATCCGGCATTTGATCCAGTATCTAAACAACCTGAGTTAAAATTCTGTGCCGTACGAATTGAACCTAATGATTCGGAGAGACAAACCGCTGTTTAAAGAGGTTATCTAACGCGCTCGCTTGACGGGCGTTCTTGAACCACAGGAATAACGTAACTCCGAATTGTCAGTCCATCTACTGTTTCTGTCTCTGTACGCGGTTCCGGTGCCTCGCGATGATCGAATACCACGTGGTAGCCCTCCGTTACACCCTCTGTTGCCAGATACGCTGCGAGCTGCCGTTTACCTTCGGTATAACGTCTGTCACTGCGCCATATTTTTGTTTCAACGATGTATTTTCTCTGGTTGTGCAAGATAAGCAGATCCATCCTGCCGCGCCCCGTTGGGACTTCCATGTACATCGCCCCGTTCACGCCAGCAACGAATTGGTCAAGATAAGCAAATAGGAGGTGCTGTCCGATAAATTCTTGAGGTGTTTCGGGGACCTGCAGAATTCTGAATCCTGCACGGGCAATAAAATCACGAAAGTTATCCAAAAGCCGCTCCATCTGAATCTCCCCACTTGATGTGAGGTATTGAAGTCCATCTGTATCTTTGGGGAAGTAGTCGCGCTCCAACCCGTTGACTATCGGTTTGAAGGTCTGTAGAATGCAATATAAATAGATTGGATTGGCAATTTTACACATTCTGTCAGTCCCTCTCACTAGTATTCCATACGTAGCGAGTTCATTAATAAGTTCATTACGGAGGTTGAAGTGGACTCCTTCATCATACAACGTGATTCGCATCAAAAGACTTTCAGCGCGAGGATTTTGGCGGATATTGGTTGTCACATGTGTTAGATTGGTGTTCGGTTCGTCCAATATCTGCATAAGTGCGTCTGAAAAATGTGTCATTGTCAGGGGTTCGGTTTTCGGAATGCCCATCTCTTCAGTAAGTATCTGCGCGAATCGGTTGACGAGGAAGGGTTGCCCTCCCGTCTGTTTGTGGATGGATTTAATCACTTCTGGAGCGAAGGTTTGCCCAGTCTCGTCAGTATACTGATCCAGTAACTCTTGCACTTGAGCAAGCGTAAAATTAGGCAGAGCGAAGTCATCATGGATATTGAATGGAGAGACAGAGCGATCGTAGTTGAGTTGTGCGATACTCTTGACACCAATAATACCAAGACTGTGCGGACATCGAGACGTAGTTCTTGATATGTAGATACGACGGAGCGCATATAGGAAATCGCTCACGACTGCAGGAGGGATACCATCGAACTCATCAATAAAGACAACAACCCGCTGGTTTCCTAACACCCTCGCCAGTGTCCTGAAGCCTCTAAGCATTGACATATTGTCGGTCAGCGCCATGTTCTCTAAAAAATGGATTAATGCCTCGGAGGGCATTTCTCCACGTTTGTGGTAAAGGTTCTCAATTTCCTCTCGAATGTCTTCGGTAAGATTGCTGTAAAAATCGGAGGAGGTGAGATTTTTATATGCCTCAAAATCCAGGTGGATAGGGAAATAGGTTAGTTCCTGGGCAGCAAGGATGTCCATAGCAGCGTAGAAGAAGGTCGTTTTGCCTGTCTGCCGTGGTGCGAAGATGACAATGTAGCGTCCCTCTTTAATGCGCTTGATGTATTCCGTAAGTTCCTCAGTGCGAGTGACGACATAATGCTGGTCGGGGTTCACGGGCCCCTGCGTACTGAACCTTCTCATGTTATTCTTCAATCTTGTGGAGAACTCGACTTGGTATAAAAAAGTGCCTCGATCCTAAAAACGAGGCACTGGAGAAATAGAAGTGTGCTTACTAAAAACCTAGCTGCTTATTCACAATATTCCGCAACTCTTCACCCTTCAGATACCGTTCCAAGTTATCCAAGAAGAAACTGGTAATGCGGTGCATGCGGTGCTGTGAACCACCTGCAGAGTGCGGTGAAATAATGATGTTATCGAAATCCCACAACGGACTGTCAGCAGAAAGCGGTTCAATTTCGGTGACGTCCAGACCTACCGCAGCGATTGTCCCAGCTCGCAGAATCTCAATCAGATCAGGCTCGTTCACAATCGGACCGCGGGCGACATTGATGAAGAACGACGCTGGCTGCATCACGGAGAGATTATCCTTATTGATGAGTCCACGCGTCTCTTCAGTCAACGGACACGCAATCATAACAACATCCACTTGGCTCATCATATTTGAAAGTTGGTCCATTGGCAGTAGTTCATCGACATTGTCCGGTTTATCCGTGCGGTAGGCATCGACAGCCATAACGTACATATCGAACCCTTTCGCGCGTTTCGCCATCTGCATCCCGATACCACCCATTCCAACGATACCTATCTTGAACCCGTCGATCTCGATCATGGGCATTGTCCTGGCACCGCCCCATTGGTGTTTATCCTGATTCCGAACGGATTCGTGGATACCGCGTGCCAAACCCAGCAGGAGCGCGAATGCTTGATCAGCGACGTGCGTTGCATACAATCCTGCAGCGTTCGTCAAAATGACATCGCTCTCGCGGATCGCCGGATACATGTGCCGATCCATACCAGCACTGGAGGATTGGATCCATTTGATGTTGGGGAAATGTGGGAAGAGGTCCTCACTGCAGTAACCGTAAAAAATATCGACATCTTTACCCTCTGCGATAAGTTCCTCTGTTGAACTCGGAACGACGTAGGTGTGTTCATCGCCAAGGATGCTTTCCAATCTCTCAAGAAGTGCACCTTCAAGACCTCTTTGAAGTAGAATTTTCATATTTTAATTTTTCCTTGCGGTTCGATCAAGTGAGTTGGAGGGTTCACGTCCTTTCCCGTAGATCCGCCCTCCACTTCGTTACGGGCTACGGGGTGTGTACTATTGCGAATAATTAAGAGACCTTCACTGCCATGGGGGCGTTGCAGGCAACAATTCCTGAAATTTGTCAATCAATGTAGACTCATAAACACCGGCGTATTGTCCGTTGAAGAACTTTTCCATCGCCTCATCAAGAAACAATTGCCACGATGCGTCTTCAGAACCTGGATTAACAGGAAAAAATAGAGCCCCAACGTCACGCCCAGCTTTCAGATCGCCAGGAGAATCACCGAGCATCAAAACACGGTTTTCAGCGTACCTGTCTTTCGTCGTTATTGTGAGATGTTCTGTTTTCGTCCCCATCTCCTGTCCCGCAATCACCGCAACATAGGTATCAATTTCGTGTTCCGCCCATTCCCGTTTAAGTGCCTCATCTGGAGTTGCAGACACAACAATTACATCCGCTTTGTCCTGAAGCCGTTGTAAGGTCTCGCGCACCCCTGGAAACGGTGGCAGGTTATAAACAATCTCTGCGACACTCTCGTTCACACCGAGGCTCCATTCCATCACTTGACTCAGTTCGTCCCGGCGTTCCCCAGTTGTGTTATCAATTACCGCTTGTAGTGCTGGATTCCCAAGCTTCGTTTCAGTTTCAGACCATTCTCTTAAGTAGGGAAGTTCCGGCACCGCGACACCCATGTTCTTCACGAGCGGCATCTCGCGTAAGAAATCGCATGTCAGTAGAATTGCCTTAAACCGGTTTGTACCCCGCGTCGTTGAATAAAGGTTCACAAAATCCCATACCTGATGAACCTGCCGAGAAATAGATGCCAAACCGAAATGCTTGACGAGGTTCACACTGAAACAGTCGTTGTGCTTAACCTCCATGCTATTGAAAACGCAACCGTCTGAGTCAATCCCAACAAAAAACTCATGTTTCGGTTCAAAATCGTATAGTGCCTGTTGTGCTCCGTGTTCCATTTTTTAACTTTCCTTGCGGTTCGGTCAGATCTGTTGGGGAATTCGCGTTCTATTCCGTATATCCGCCTTCCACTACGTTTCAGGCTTAGGGATCGCCAGTTAAACATGGGTAGAAAAATGTTGTCAATATCTGTACGCTTAACTGATAACCGAGAACTATTCCTCCGACAACTGACAACTGACAACTATTCAACAGTAACTTCAGGGCGACCTGCCAGCATCCATTCCGTATGGAACACCGTCGGTTCCCCATCTTTTCTGAGGATCGTGTTGCCGTCTGCATCTAATTTGTGATAGGTGTGTGCACCGAAGTAGTCGCGCATCGCCTGAATCAGGTTCGCAGAGAGCCTACCGCTGCGATAACTATCAAAGTACGCTAAAGCCGAACTGAATGCCGGAATCGGGACCCCAAGCTGCGTGGCTGTACCGATAACACTCCGCCAGTTGGGTTGTGCTTTCTCAATCACATCTCGGAAATACGAGTCAAGTAGCAGGTTTGGTAGGTCAGGATTTCGCTCAAACGCTTCTGCGATCCGATGTAGGAATTTCGCACGAATGATACACCCACCACGCCAGCCGAGACTAATCTTACCGAGATCCAAATCCCAACCAAACTCCTCGCTTGCTTCCCGCATTAGGGCGAAGCCTTGGGCATAAGAACAGATTTTTGCAGCGTAAAGCGCATCGTGAATCGCTTTTAGTACTTCATCTCGGTCGCCTTCGTATGTGCCAGAGGGGCCTTGAATAACCTGTTCTGCTGCAACACGTTCACTTTTAATCGCAGAGATACAACGCGCAAAAACCGCCTCTGCGATAGTCGGTGCTGAGATACCAAGGTCCAATGCCGAAATGCTCGTCCATTTGCCAGTCCCTTTTTGTCCGGCTTGGTCCAGCACAACATCAACAAAAGGTGCGCCACTGCTATCGAGTTGTGTGAAAATATCAGCGGTAATCTCAATGAGGTAGGAATTCAGTTCGCCGCTATTCCATTCACTGAAGACCTCGTGCATCTCCTTGGCGTTCATTCCCAAGACACCTTTCATCAGCGAATAGGCCTCGCAGATAAGCTGCATGTCCCCGTATTCAATGCCGTTATGCACCATCTTGACATAGTGCCCCGCACCATCCGGTCCTATATAGGAACAGCACGGTGTGCCGTCTACCTGTGCCGCAATCTTTGTAAAGATCGGCTCCACGAGCGCATAAGCCTCGGCTGAACCTCCGGGCATCATTGCTGGTCCCTTTAACGCCCCCTCTTCCCCACCGGAGATACCTGTACCGATAAACAGAATATCCTGTTCAGCTAACGTCGCGTGCCGACGAACAGTGTCATTAAAGTTCGAGTTTCCGCCGTCAATAATGAGATCGCCTTTTGAGAGGTGTGGCGCTAATTGGGCGATAAACGCGTCAACGGGTTCTCCTGCCTTTACCATTAAGATAATTTTTCGAGGGGTCTCCAGTTTCTCAATCAGTTCTGGAATCGAGTGTGCCCCAGTGATATTTTTGCCCTTCGCAGCACCTGCGATGAAAGCGTCAACGCGTGAGACGGTACGGTTGAAGACCGCCACTTCAAAGCCTTTGCTTTCCATATTCAGCGCGAGGTTTTCACCCATCACTGCTAATCCGATGAGTCCAATATCTGCCGCCAAATTTGTTTTCCTCCTATAATAGAATCCGTTTCAAATATCATAAACTTCTGAAGAAATAGTGTCAATATCTTTTTTAAATAGTTGTTAGTTGTCGGCTATCGGTTTTCAGTAGAGCTTGGGACAGTTGCTAACATTTTCGCCAGCCACAATGTTCTCTGGCTGATTACTGATTACTGACCACTCCTCCACTGACAACCTTTAAAACTTGATTAAACACAAATCCAGTATTTACGTCAAAATAAACAAGACACACCGCACGGCAAAACACACTCGCCGAAAAGGAGTTCACCATTCGTAGTCTATTAGGTCTCAAGAAGTATGTCATTCGATATAGATACGCCATCGCATTTAGCTTCTGCCTTGTGATTCTGACGAATGCGATACTCCTCATCAGCCCGAAAATCCTCCAGATGGTTTTTGATGAATTAGAGCGCGCTTTCGAAGAGCCAGACTTTACGGTGTCTCCGGGACGGATCCTCTTTTTCGCACTCCTCATTTTTGGCGTCGCACTCTTTGCGGGTATCTTGCGCTTCGCACAACGGCGCATTATCCAAGGCGTCGCGCGGCAAATGGAGTTTCACCTCCGAGCCGACTTCTTTCTCCATCTCCAAAAACTTTCCGCCGCCTATTATGATGACGTCCGCACCGGTGATTTGATGACGCGCGCAACCAGCGACCTCAACTCCATTCGGATGGTACTCAGCAGTGCTGTGATGTATACTGCCGATGCAATAGTGTTTTTTGGATTGGCACTTGCCATCATGCTGCGAATTGATACTTCCTTGACAGTTGTTGCCTTGCTGCCCTACCCAATACTTGCGGTCTTAATTCGTTCTCTTGGAAAACGGTTACATGCCCGCTACGAAGCCATCCAAGAAGGATTTTCAGTCCTGAACACCAAGGTACAAGAGAATTTATCCGGCGTACGCGTCGTCAAGGCGTATACACTTGAGACGAGTGAGATCGGTCACTTTCAGGAATTGAATCACGATTTTGTTGACCGTAACCACCGACAGATCCAACTGATGGCATTCTTTTTTCCACTTTTCCGCTTTCTACCCGGGATCGGCGGCGTTGTGCTACTATGGATGGGAGGGCTCCATGTGATTGAAGGAAAAATTACGCTCGGCGATTTCGTTGCGTTTAGTGCTTACTTGATGATGCTCGTCCGTCCAATGATCACCCTCGGTTTTATTGTTAATACTTTTGAACGCGGCGCAGCTTCCATGGACCGAATGAACGCTATCCTTGATGAAAAACCGGAAATCTTTGATGGTGAACAGGTGAAATGGGGGGTTAAAAGTATCGAAGGCGAGATTGAATTTAGAAACCTCAATTTCGCTTATCCCGATGGCACGCCTGTACTTAAAGACATCAACCTCAAGATTGAACGCGGTATGACGCTCGCTATTGTTGGTGGAACTGGGTCGGGCAAATCTACCCTCGTCAACCTCATTCCGCGCATCCGTCAAGCAGAACGTGGTGCTGTTTTTATTGACGGGGTGGACATTCAGGATGTACCGCTAAAGGTTCTCCGTTCCAATATCGGATTTGTCGAACAAGAGCCTTTCCTCTTTTCTGACTATTTACGGAATAACATCACCTACGGTCTTGAAATCGCAAACGATGAAGAAGTCCGAAACGCCGCACACACCGCTGATCTCCTTGATCAAATTGAAGAATTTCCCGAGGGATTAGAGACATTTCTTGGTGAGCGTGGAATAACAATTTCAGGCGGGCAACGCCAACGAAGCGCACTCGCACGCGCAATTATCATTAAACCCAAAATTCTTATCCTGGACGACGCATTCGCAAGTGTTGATACACAGACCGAAGACACTATTCTCAGTCGGCTTGATGAAATTATGGAGGATCGCACGACCATCCTCATTTCGCATCGTATCTCTACCGTCAAAAATGCCGACCAAATTGTCGTTCTCAATGACGGTAGCATTGTTGAGTCAGGCACGCACGAACAACTACTTGAATACAACGGGATCTACGCTGGCATCTACGAAACACAACTCTTGCAAGAAGAACTTGAGGAACTCTAAAGGAGGCTCCGCCTGTGTTTGGCATGGGAGGCGATCTTTACGAATATAGCGATGAGGAACAAGACCTCGGAAAAGTCTATGACCGAGTGCTGATGAAACGTCTCTTGGCGTATCTCAAGCCCTACAAATTCCAGCTGCTCATCATTGGATTTCTCATGGTCGGGAATACACTCGCCCGCTTAGTAGGACCCTATCTGACGCAAATCGCCATTGACCAGCATATCACCCCGGGCATACGGGAAGGCTTAAGCACAATCGCGATTTTTCTCGTCGTGGGATTAGTTAGCGAGTTCGTGTTTAGTTACTTTGAGGAATACAAGATGCAAATGATCGGGCAACACGTCATGCACGATCTACGGCAGACCCTCTTTTCACATCTACAACGTTTGGATGTGCAGTTTTTCGATAGAAACCCCGTCGGTAGACTGATGACCCGCGTCATGGGTGATGTCCAGGTCCTCAATGAACTCTTCGCCTCCGGTGTTATTACTGTCTTCGCGAACCTACTTAATATCTTGGGAATTATGGTGGCAATGCTACTCTATAACTGGAAGCTTGCCCTTGTAACATTCGCTGTGATACCCATTATCTTCGGTGCAACGCTTATCTATCAAATCTATTCGCGCCGTGCATTTCGCGAGCAACGTAAGCAGCTCGCACGCATCAACGCCTTTTTACAGGAAAACATCGTTGGGATGACGACGATGAAACTTTTCGCACAAGAGCGACGGAGTTATCTCCGCTTTAACGAGCGCAACCGGAGGTATCTCGCAGCCAATCTTAAGAGTATCTTCTATTTTTCTATCTTTCACCCCCTGATTGAGGTAACCGCTTCTCTTGCAACAGCAGTGATTATCTGGTACGGCGGTGGGCAAATTGTACAAGGCGCACTCACCTTCGGGGTCTTACTCGCGTTCATTCGGTACGCCGAACGTTTCTTCTGGCCCGTCCGTGAACTCAGCGAAAAGTATACCATCTTCCAAAACGCCATGGCATCCTCCGAACGCATATTCCAGTTGCTTGATACGCAACCCACCGTCGTTTCTACTGTACCTAAAAGCAGTTCTAAAGATCTAAAAGGCGAGATTGAATTCCGAAACGTCTGGTTCGCCTATAATGACGATGACTACGTCCTGCGGGATGTTTCATTCAAAGTAAAACCCGGTGAAAAGGTCGCACTCGTCGGGCATACCGGGGCAGGCAAAACCTCGATTATCAACCTACTCTGCCGATTCTATGACATTAATAAAGGACAAATCCTGATTGACGGTGTTGACATTCGAGAGATGAACTTAGAGGAGTTACGGAAGGCAATCAGTATCGTACAACAAAACATCTTCCTCTTTTCTGACTCGATTGAACGCAATATCAGTCTGGGAAATCCATCAATCTCTTCGGAACAGGTGGCGCGCGCCTCGAAAGATGTACATTTAGACCGGTTTGTTCAGAAGATGCCTCAGGTTTACGGCACCAAGATTAAGGAAGATGGTGCTGGATTGTCTGTTGGTCAAAAACAGTTGGTCGCCTTTGCCCGGGCTTTAGCCTCTGATCCGAGTATCCTCATCCTTGACGAAGCGACCTCAAGTGTTGACACCGAAACCGAAATCCTAATTGAAGATGCCCTCAATCGCCTGATGGAAGATCGGACCTCTGTCGTCATTGCGCACCGGCTTTCAACGATCCAAAATGCCGACAAGATCATTGTCATGCACCGCGGCGAAATCCGGGAAACCGGCACACACAACGAGTTATTACAGAGAGGCGGCATCTATCATCGACTGTATCAGTTGCAATACAAGGGGCAGGAAAGAAGTGGTAATTAGACTGGAAAAAGACGATCTGAAATTCTGAGTTCCGTATGCTTCGATCTTTTTCTTTTATTTTCTTTCACGATTAAAAAATATCGCCCTCTTTGCGATAATTGTTGATCCATCTATCCCAATCCGCAGAATCTCTTTCTACAGACATCATGTATTCTACAGTTGTATTATTTTCTAAAGCTTTTCGAGTGCCATGAGCAGGGGAAGCTTTAAGCTTTTTCATTTCCAACATCATTTCTGCATGCGTTAATACAAATGTAGTCGCCCCATTATCAGAGACTGACTGAATAATGTAATCACAATCTTGCCATGGTCTAATTTGAAGCATATTAACAGAATTACCCAGATTGTAACCAGAGCTTTTATACTCATAGTATCTGCCATTCTTTTTAAAATCTCCTCTATCCTCATTTTTACTCACTCTTTCACAATCATGCTTTTTTATGAAATAGTTTTCCCACAAAGGACTCCTTGACTGTGTGGACAGAACGCTACTGATTTCGTAAAAGTCTTGTTCAGAAATTTCTTGTTTCTCAAGGGTTAAATCAATTAATTGATCCCTAATACTTGCTACGCTATTCAACACAATTCTGCTGTTATCTATATTTTCTAATATGAAACTTATCGTTTCATTTAATTCTTTCCGGTTCATAGCATTTGACATGTTCAACCTAAAGAAGATCAAACAAACTCCCTTGGCTTTCTTCAGTAGCTCTATTTGGTTCGTGGCATTTTATATATTGTTCCAAAAATTCAAATTTTGTTAGCCAATATACACCGCCGTTTGCACACGAATTTCCATTCCAATCAACTGCTTTGATTTTAGATATTAAATCTTCTACTGGAATCTTTGACTTAAGGAAGTATCCTCTATTGTTCGGTGTCGGCGTTTTTGTAATTCTCCTCGGAGAAGCACCGAATACAAATATGTCAAAATCATCTTTATTGGAGAATTTAAAATCACTCGTTTCTGTGTAGGCATTAGGATTGACTCGTAAATCTTTTCCTTCTGATTTGTCAAAAATGAAGAAACTTGCAGGCACATGATATGCCTTCCCTTCCAGTGTAAAACAATCCCTTCCTAATTCAGTGATGGAGACGATTCTCCAACTATATGGCAATATTTTTTGCCGTGTATGTTTTCTATAGACATCTGGTAAAATGAAAGCAATTGTTTGGACGTTACGAAATGAGAGGGCATGAGATATAAATTTTGAGGATAACGTTTGATATTGACCAAACGGCGGATTTCCTATAACCAATACGCGCTCGTATATTTCACTGATATTGTAATTGAACCAGTCACCTTTGATAATCTCATCGTGTTGCGGATCAATATCAATTCCTATTTTGGTGTCATGTTCGATATTTTTATAGAATGCTCCATCCCCCGCAGAGGGCTCTATCACGCAGTCGTATGTGTAAGGTAATTTATTTAGTTCATCTAAACACCTTTTGACTACTTCTTGCTTCGTGTAGAATTTATCTAAGATTCTATTGCAGCTTTTATATTCTTTTCTCCAAACGTGAGCCATTCTTGCATCTCCTTTAGAGACTTCTCTTTATTCTTCGGGTATTTCAAACACCACGCCATCCTTTTTTTTCTCATAAAAAATAATTTTTACATCTATCGATTCCGCCAAAGTTAGCATTGAATCATAGGTACTGGGCTTAATAGAATACGCTTCTTCGCCTACAAATCCATCTATACCTTGCGATTCTTCATGAGGTGCTGCCAAACGATAGTCGCAGCCCTTTATTTCCGACAACTTTTTTAAGATCGCCTCCTGAAATTTGAGTCCCGCGAATGTTTTGACAAGAACCAGATCCTCTACCCACGATTTAACCAAGTTCCGATCAATTTTCTCAACAGCCTCCTTGAAGTTTTCTATCATTGCGATAATTCTATCTGTCGCTGCATCAATCGCATCGGGATATCGTTCTTGATACCACCTAACCCATTCTTCAAAAGTTTGTCCTGGAAATTCTTGAATCAAGTCGCTCAATTGTCCGACGTGTCTCGGTCGAGTCGCTTGAGAGTTCTGATTTGCGACATTCATTAATTGGATTGTGTACTTCGGAAACTCAGAAGGAGGAGCGTTTATATATTCCTGAATTTCAGCATTTTTGAGTTTGATTTTCATAGATATCCATTTGATAATGTGAGATTACTTTGCGTCCAACATATTAAGTTGAAAAGGTTTTGTATGACGTTTCGTTTTATTACCGACCAAGGTTTCTGAGGCATGTTCCAAATTCCAAGTCTGGGGTTTCGTCGTGTATGTGACATCAAAGACATTATCTCCGTGTGCTTGAACCTCTTTTAAACCGTTCAACAAAATAAATTGTTCCTGACTCGTGACAACCGGACAGTCGTAATGCCTGTTCGTATATTTCAACGCTCCCGATTTTTGGATCCGGTTTTGGACAAAAGCATAGTGTCTTAACAATCTACTGTACAAATAATCGTTTGAAAAATCGACAATATGGTGTGTAACCGGACAAATGGCATGTTCAAAACTCTCATCAATCTCAACACCGATACTGTTGCGTGCTGATGTCATCGCAGCAGCAGTTGTGGTTCCTGTCCCCAAAAACGGATCGAGTACCACATCACCTTTTACAGAATACATGTTGATCAGTCGATACGCTAAATCGAATGGAAATGCTGCACTTCTCAATCGCGACATTGCATTCGGGAGTTTCTGATCTGTTCCCTTAATATCTGTCCAAACATCCGAATACCAAATGTTTCTCTCTTCCCAAAACAGAGCACTTTCGCGTCTGTTTTCTTTCTCGTTCTCTGTTTTAAATTCTCTTTTCGAGCCTTTTCTCACTATTAGGATGTATTCATGCTCTAGCGTCACATAAGCACCCGCGGGTAGCATGCCTGATCCCATGAATTTATTTGGGGTATTCGCCTGTTTCCGCCATAGGATATCGGGGAGTACCGAGAATCCGATATTTAAAAGATAATTCACGATTCTCGCGTGATTTGGATACAAACAGAAATCATCCCGCACCTTCCGTGTCGCATCCCCGATATTGATGCATGCAAATCTACCCTCTTTTAAAACCCTGAACACTTCACTCCATACAGCATCGAGAACCTCGTGCATCAACGTATACGCCTGCTTCCCATCACCACATGCCAACGCCTTTTGAATCTCCGGATTCTGATGACTAAACATTTCATCCCACATCTCAATCATGGGATACGGTGGGGAGGTAACGACGAGATCAACGCTTTCTGAAGGGATTTCTTTCAAATCTCGTGCATCTTGGAAAAGGATATTATGGGTAGTTTTCATACGAACTCAAAATCTGTTACTTCCAATTTATTTTCTTTGTTAGAGGATCTTTGTCATCCACTCTCCGTCGTGTGCAGGATTATAAATCAATCCCTTGTCTATGTCGATACACAAGTCAAGTGCCTCTAGGATCATGTGCCCAACGAGGACAGGGGGATCCTCAGGAAGGTCTGTTACTTTGATGGAGTCCCTTCGTTCCAAGACGGTATATTGTACCTCTGAATAAACAGTGCGTTCCGCGATGCCATTTGCGGTTTGTGCCCTTGTTGTTCGAAGCGGCGTAAGTCCGAGTTGCTCAACGAGCGATTTGGGTAGGTAAAGTCCTTTCGCACCGGTATCAACGAGAGCATTTTCGATAGTAAGTCTCCTCACATCTTCGGATTTGAGAATACCTAATTCTACCGCATGCAAATCTCTTAGATTTTCGAGATCGATTCGGGTTGTATGTTCCATTTTTTTCACTCCTTCGCTTTCTGAGAAAACTATCCCAAATTTTAACACAAATTTGTATAGGTATCAAGGAGTTTTCACGTCAATGTAGGGTCATTTAGTTTTAAGATTTGATTTGTAGAGTTATGATTTTATATGGGCATGTATTGCGTGAGTTTTCACGCAATACATGCTATACTTCACCCTAAAAATCCACAACGACTTTGAGGTGAAGACGATGACGAGAAA
>JAJDUH010000052.1 GCA_022826805.1 Candidatus Poribacteria bacterium | reverse complement strand
CATACCCCGGTCTATGCCCACAGGCATAGATACCGTTGATTCTGAAGTGCATAAGCACTTCATACCGTTGATTCTGATTCGTTAGGGGGGTTAGTGTCTGTGCTATAATGTCTATTTAATTGTCAGTTTCACCATAGTTTTAAGAAATTATCGGGTTTTACACCCTTTTTCTCAAGCCAGCGAGGTTAGGAAACCTCGCTTACCGAGAAGTGAAAGTGTCTATAGGTCTCTATCTTGACGACGCCTCTCAAACGTGGTATATTGTTCACACTTTTATTTGAAAAGCAAGAGAGGAATTTTGGATATGGCGACACATCACTTTCAACCGACAGTCTATCACACAGCAATCGGTGCACACGAACCCGTGCTCCATGTTGAGAGCGGCGACACTATCTTCACAACTACCGTGGATAACGCAGGCTACGATGCCACGGATACACAGGTTACCCCAGGCGGCAACCCACAGACAGGTCCTTTCTATATTGAATCGGCAGAACCCGGAGATACCTTAGCAGTTCACTTCGATCGGATAGTCCCGAATCGTTCTATCGGACGGGCTGCTATGGCTGTTGCCCCTAATGTCCTTGATCCTGACTATGTAGCGTCTGAGATGCCCGAAGGGGGTCGTGGTCTTGCAGAATGGCATGTGGATGTGGAGAAGTGGACTGCTACGTTAATGACCTCAGTGCCGCAGCTGGCTAAACTTACACTTCCCCTTGAACCGATGGTTGGGTGTTTCGGTGTTGCACCACCCCGTGGACAAGCGATTTCGACGGCGACCTCTTCTACACACGGCGGCAATATGGATTATCGCGGTTTTCAGGAAGGCGTTACCGTCTACTTCCCGGTTTTCGTCCCGGGGGCACTCTTTCATCTCGGCGATGGACACGCTGTGCAGGGCGACGGCGAGATTGTCGGTACCGGCATTGAAATCTCTTTTGATGTGCGGTTTACGGTTGAAGTCCTCAAGGGAAAAAGCATCAATTGGCCCCGTGCAGAAAACAGCGATTATATTCTGGCGGCGGGCAACGCACGTCCGTTGGATCAGGCGGTGCAACATGCGACGACCGAGCTGCTCCGCTGGTTGACAGAACTCGGCTTAGAGAAACGCGCAGCAC
Source organism: Candidatus Poribacteria bacterium (assembly GCA_022826805.1). GTDB lineage: Bacteria > Poribacteria > WGA-4E > WGA-4E > WGA-3G > WGA-3G. Next base: position 53,122 of record JAJDUH010000052.1, on the reverse strand, counting down.
ATACCTTGTTAGGGCAGGCGGTGGAGTATGATATGGGAAACGTCTTTGATCCAGCGTATACGATGGTCTGCAAAATCAAAAAATCGGTATTGCGGGAGATCGGAATTATGTGATGTGTTTGGCGGGTCATCAAACGAAAGTTGTGCTGTATTTGGCGGAACGATTGAGATTGTTGTTTGCTGTTCCGAGTCCAACTAAAGAAGATCAGAATTCGCCGTCAGAATGGGAATTTCCTGAGTTTTGAAATCGCTGTCGTTTGTTATTAATGTGAGACTGTTGCTCTTGCATATTTCTGTTATGACTTGATCATTGAAGTCAGAATTGCCCCTTGCGTAATCATTAAGTAGGTCATCTATTTTCAAGGTCTCAAAGTTGCTTTCTATTTGTGAACAATGTTTCATAATCTGCTTAACATCAGCAGCAATATTTCTAGCAATTGATTTAAAATGTCGGCTATTACGAAAAACTTTGAATGATCTACGCGGTGCTGTAAGTCTCCATTTTCCTCTAGCACAAGTATTGATAAATTCCGAGACGACAAGGACATCAATGTAAATCTGACTTTGCGCTTTCAAAACACGGTTGAAGACATTGGAATAGATAGGCACCGAAGGATCTGAAGGGTCCTGTGGGGCGTAAAGATACAACCAAATATTGGCATCGAAAAATAATTTGTGTTGTGAAGTAAAGTTGTAGTTACGCACTTCTACTACCTTATGCTTCATTGTCTTCATCCTCTAATGCTTCTCGAATCGCTTGGTTAAATCTCTGCGGATTTTTGAAGTACAACTTGGCATTGTCAACGACACGCTCTAATAAGTCCCGATCGTCTTGTTCCATATTTTCCACCTTTAGTAAAGACTCTATTTTTTCTTCACTGAATTTTCCGTACAACTGACCAATTGCTGCATTCAAGAAAGCGGAAGTAAGAGCCGTAACGTTGTGAAATGAAAGTGCTACCTCTCGATTCGCTCCAAGAGCTGTATTGAGGCGATTGTATATCTCTTGTCCGTCGCTGGAAGCAACGCACAAAGGACTACCCACAATTCCAAATACGGATATCTTAATACTTTCTGGCATGGTTATCTCCTTAAAATAACGATTTTTGCATTTAGTCAGGAACAAGTCTGTAAGCAGACATATCTGCAGTGTTGATTTCCACACTTACAACTGTGCCGGGGAATTGATGGTTTAAAGGAACAGTAAAAATTTCTCTGTTTTCGCGTTGCCAATAGCCAGCATCTGACACAATCTTAATGCTACCCTGATTCAAGTCAATGAACTCCCCGAGCAATTTCAGACCTAATCCACCGGGGACATTGCCAGCCCTGGTTGTGGTGTTTCCCTCAGTAGCCCAGACAATCGCTTTTTCCGGTGAAAGATCAAGTCCCATAAAATCTTTTATATTTTGACGTATGCCAATTCCCAGATCCGCCACCGTAAAATCAAGCCGTTCTTTTGTTGGAAAAAATTGCCCACAACTAAAAATGCCCAAACGAGTATGAGAGTGCCAGATCGCATTTTCAAATATCTCAGAAACGCTCTCACTGAGTTTCTTCAACAACTCCGGAGACATTTTAGGTATCTCAGGACGATGCATAAACTCATTTTCAACATAGCGTACAATGTAACGGTCATTTTTATCAAACCGTTGATAAGAAATAGTAGTTCCCCATTGATCAGGGATTTCTACGCCTCCATAACGACTCAGAAAACCGTTTTTTGATAGAATTTCTTCAACGGATGGATGGATATGAATCAAACTAACCGTATTCAATCTTTTTTCCAGATCATAGAGAATCGCGCCGAACGCCGCACACATATCCGCCTCGAACCAAAGTGTTGCCTCCATGTCGATTTCGATATGATCAAAAATCAGTTCTTTAGTTTGTGCATGGAGATGTGCTAAGGCATCAAAACTGGCAGGATCGCGATGAATCTCTGGCAAGTGAAATCTCATACCAACACCTCTACAATTGCCATTGTCTCATTTCTGATACACCCCTTTAAGATCGTTTAGAATTATTAGGATTTACGCAATATTAACAGAAATAGAAGGATTTTTTCGAAGTATTGCCGTATGTGATCATCGAATAAACTCTGTTTAACTTGGTAACTCATTTGACCCGCTGCACTCCCAGCACGCGTTAGACTTACCCAGCTCTATAAACAACGCGCAATGTGATTGCGTTGCTCACGATGCTTACGACTTTGGCATTTACCGATGTAAATCCAGCTGATTTCGTATTACAAAAACGCGGAATTACCTGTGTTTTTAATTCACTTGTTAATATTATACCACAAAAAATCGTGAAATTCAAAGAAATAAACAAGAAAAACTTTATTAATCATAAGTTGGTATGACGTAAGTTAAATAATAAGAATTCCAAATACACGTAGGTTGGGTTAAGCGGAGCGTTAGGTTTACTCGTATTTGGTGATTTCAGGTTTTCGGAAGTCTCAAAGTCATCTTTTCTGTGAGATTTTTAGTGTGTTTCCGTTCAATCCAACCTACACACTGATTACTGAGGACTGACTACCGACAGCTATTCTAAGCCTTATTCATATCCAATCCTGCCATAGACCTAAGATTCAACAGAGGCGTCATCACACCACCAGCAGCAGGCAAAACAACCCCAGTATCGTAAAGTTTCATGGCAGAAATAGTAGCATGCGCCACATCTTCAGGCGCACCAGGACGCACCATAAAAATGTAACCTTTCGCCGCCGCTTCTTCATAGTCGGGGATACGCACGCGCGATAAATCCGTATCAATCACACCCGCGGCGATGCCGTTAACCTTAATACCGTGCTGAGCTAACCGTCCAGCATAAGCACGCATGCTCATCTCTAACCCCGCTTTTGAGATACAGTAAGCGGTTCGGTTGTCGGATGCCATTATGTCAGAGATTGAGAGTGTGTATATGATGCATCCGCGTATCTCGTTTGCGACCATGTAGTTTGCGACGCGTTGCGTGAGAAAGTGGGTTGCTTTGAGATTGGTGTTAACAATAAAGTCGAATTGTTCTGGGGTCTCCTCAAGAATATCGGCAATGCGCGTGATACCGGCGTTATTAATGAGAATGTCTACCTTTCCGAAAGTGTCATGAGCGGTGTTTAGCAGCTTTTCGTGCACATCAAGGTCACTGATGTCGACTTGGATGATGACTGCTTTTCTGCCGAGTGCCTCCACCTCTCGTTGTACAGATTCGGCGGCATCACGGTTTTGGTTGTAGTTGATAAGCACATCAGCACCTTGACGCGCCAATTCAATAGCGATTGCACGTCCGATGCCGCGGCTGGAACCGGTTACGATTGCGGATTTATCCGTGAACGAAACGTCTGTTGCGAAAAATCCGAGGTCTGTATCTGTTGACATTACATTTCCTTTTTTAGTGGTTGTCAGTTGTTGGTTCGCAGACTTCGTGAATCAGAATCAACGGTATGAAGTCCATATGGACTTCACCGGGCATGAACCGGGTATGAAGCCCGTGTGGGCTTCCCCGGCTTTCAGTTATCGGTAGCAGAGACGTGGAAACTTATAGACTTTCTAAGTCTCAATTGCTTTCTTAACTGAAAACTGACAACTGAAAGTGAGCGTAGCGAACGCACCAATAACCATTTAAACCGATAACCATTTAATCTGAATATGGATCCGCTGCGTCGCGGAGGGCATCGCCTAAGAAGTTAAACGCAATCACAACAACGAGGACTGGCAGGGCTGGGAAAATGAGCCACGGATAGTGGAGCAGAACGGTAACACGCTGTGCTTCTTCAAGCAGAACACCCCAACTCGTCATCGGTGGACGGATGCCCAATCCTAAAAAGCTGAGCGCAGTTTCCCCCAAAATCATACCCGGAATAGCGAGTGTGGCAATAACGATAATGTGGCTATAACATCCAGGCAACAGGTGCTTTGTGATGATGTGCCACTGTCCTGCACCCGCGGCGCGTGCTGCCATCACGAAATCGCTCTCCCGATATGCCAAGACCTTTCCGCGTACCTGCCTTGCCAATCCACCCCATCGGATAATTGACAAAATAATCGTAATCCCGAAGTAGATTTGAATACTTGACCAACCCGGTGGTAGTGCGGCACCGAGTGCCATCCACAAGGGTATGTCTGGGAACGCCGAAAGAATTTCGATGATACGTTGGATCAAATTGTCTATCCAGCCTCCGTAGTAACCGGAGATGGTCCCGAGGATAGAACCGAGAATGATGCTTAAGAAGACACCCACTAAACCGAGCGTCATTGAGACGCGCGCCCCGTACATGATTCGCGACAACAAATCCCGTCCCATCCGATCGGTGCCTAACAGGAACATCGGACCGGCGGAGCTGAACAGGTGCCGTCTGCCCTCTGCATCCTTAAAAAAGAGTTCGACGGGAATGCGTTGTGTCAAATCTCTGGTGAATTCTAATTCGAGGCTTTCTGGGTTGCGGACGGATTTCAATCCGTGGACATAGAATCCGTCTTGCGGTGAGAAATGGAGGCGTTGCGGTGGGACATGGCGCAGCCGCATGTTGATTTCACTATAGTGATACGGCGCGAAGAAATCCGCACCGATGGCGAGGATGTAAAAGATGATTAAGATCGCACCCGCGATGATCCCCATCCGATTCTTGCGAAACCGTCGCCATATCAGTTGGCGATAACTCAGTTGTCCCCCATCTGTCCAAGGGTCGCCTGCACCCTCTATCCCTTCTGCTGTCTCAATTGTAGATTTCATATATTCATCCAAATTATGTAGCCCGTAATGTAATGGCGGGGTTTTTGCTTGGGTGTTTCTTCAGATATACGGAACAGAACGTGAAATTACCAATCCATCTGAACGAACCGCAAGGAAAAATTAAAAATCATTCATAGCGAATCCTCGGATCTACCCAAGCGAGGGCTATGTCTGCAAGCAAATTACCGATAACTAAAAGGAGACTCAGCATCATAATCAGGGTGCCTGCCAGGTAGATGTCCTCGTTCAGTAGCGCCCGTAAGAGAATCGGACCGACTGTCGGTAAGCCAAGCACAATGGAGACAATAGCTGAACCAGAGAGGATACCCGGTAGGCTCATCCCTAAGATACTGATGAGTGGGTTGATCGCAATCCGAACCGCATGCTTGCTCACCACGACGACTTCTTTAAGCCCTTTCGCCCGTGCGGTTTGGACGAATGGTTGTCCCAAAACGTCAAGTAGGTTACCACGCATGATGCGCATCAAACTCGCCGTACCGTTAATCCCAACAACGATGACAGGAATCCAGAGGTGTTTAATGAGGTCTGTCAGTTTGCCCCAGGTCCACGGCGCGCCTTCATAGTAAGCCGAAAATAGTCCGAATAGTGGAACACCGAAGATGTCAAACGCAAATACCATCAGCGAGAGGGCTAAAAGGAACGCCGGTATTGACATCCCAACAAAGCTGAGGAAGGTCAAAAAATTATCCGACCATTGATATTGATGCGTTGCAGAGTAGACACCAAGCGGGATAGCGAGAACATAGGTGAAGATGAGCGACCCAACGGAAATAATCAGCGTGAAGGCTATTCTGTCCCATATCAGTTCATGGACTTCTCGTTTATATTCGAACGACTCACCGAAGTTACCCCCCACAAAGCCGCTGATCCAGATGAGGTAGCGTTTCCACAGAGGCTCATTCAGGCCATAGCGTTCCCGTAATTCCTCGACCTGTGCTAACGAACTGCTATCGCCGAACTCCTCCTCTAACCGTTGAATTTCCCGATCGAGGTAGTCGCCTTGTGGAAGCTGAATAATAATAAAAGAGATCATAGAAATCGCCAAGAGTGTCGGAATTGCGATCAAACATCGGCGAATGATATAGGTAATTATCGGTGTGCCTCCTTGTTTAGGGTTTTCAGTTATCGGTTAGCAGTTTTCAGTTAAGGCACTCATGTAATGGAATCCGTTTGATATGCAGAAAGTACACTTTAACTGACCACTGAAAGGCTAACCTGTGGAGCAGGTTAGCCGAACTAACAACTGATAACTATTCTTTTGATATCCAACACTGTTCGGGATAACTGGTTGCAGGCGTAACAATTGCCCAAGGTCCCAAAATGCCGTCGTTTGGGACATTGTGGAAATGGTTTGCTACGACCAAAAGCGATGGTGAACGTGCTGCAGAACCGAGATGAAAGGGGCCCTCATCAATGTGAATCCGGACAGCATCCCGGACGTATTGATGCCGTTGGTTTTGGTCGGGTTCCCGTTTAATTTCATCGTATAAGTCAAGCAACCGTTTTAGCGGTCCAGTAGGCGGTTCTCCCTTTTCTCCACCCGTCTCGTACCATTTCCCTACCTTGGGATGCCAGTACTTAGGGAGCGTCGGAAACACCCAATCGGGATAAGTAAAGAGGTCCATCTCCGCTTCACCGTGCATACTGATTGTAAATTTACCGAGCGTGCGGCGTAGACTTAATTCGGCACCCGGCGGTGTATAAAGGAGCGTTTTCAAGCCGAGTTCTTCCCATCCGTTCTGAATAATCAACCCGATGTCGTTTTGCTGACTGTTAAGGTTGGAACTTGGAACGTCCATGAGTATATCAATCCGTTCTCCATCTGGACGCAACCTATAACCGTCCTTATCACGTTCTGTGAGTCCCATTTCATCTAAAAGACGATTTCCTGCAGCAATATCGAAGTCTGCATCGGCGCGTTTCCACTCCTCAAAGAGGGTTTGTCCATCTTCGTCAGCGAAGTGCCACCCCTCTTGACTAACGGTCGCTGCTTGGGGTTCTAACAAACCGCGCCACGCGATCTCGTTACACTTTACGCGGTCGATACCATAAGCAAGTGCCTTTCGGAACCGTTGGTCTCGAATGAGTTGTCTTAAGGCAGGATCGGGTGCCGTCCAGTTAATCAGAATGGCGGGTTGTGCGCCAGCCGTGCTTTTCCACTGACGTACCTTGTAGTTCCCTTTCTCTTGCCCCTTTAGGTAGAGTGCGAGATCACGGAGTTCCATCCCGCGGTATTGACAGTCAATTTCGCCTGCAAGAATTTTGAGAACGCGCACTTGCGGTTCAGGAACCAAATTGGTTTTGACTCTATCAATATAGGGAAGTTGCCGACCGAGTGCGTCAACGACATAGTAGTACGGGTTGCGTTCCAGTTCAACACGGAAGCCGCCTTTTTCGTATTTGATCACCCGCCAGGGCCATAAAGTCGGACGATCTGGGTTTTGATGCGGTATATTTTCCTTTTCAAATTGGATGAAATCGGGGTATTTGGGGTTACTATCCGGGTGGAACTGCTGCATGTAGTGCTGCGGAATGTTGTATTGATTACACCACCAGAATCCCGTTGCCAACCAAAGTGGGACAAGCCAGTTGGGACCTGCGAATTTCATTACAATCGTGTAATCATCAGGTGTTTCGACTTCCATCGGAATACCGTTCACCTTGCACCAAACCGGTGCACCGTACTTATGCCGTTCATCAAGACAAAGAGCGTAATAGAAAGCAAATGAAGCTGAAGTATACGGATGTCCATCCGACCATTTGACCCCTTTGCGGAGATGCAAGGTCAACATACTGCCGTCTTCATTGAACTCCCACGATTCGGCAAGACCGGGTTCCAGACCAGAGGCATCGAATTTCCATCGGATGAGTGGTGCATAGCCTGCCGTCATCTTCCATGTCCCCAAATCTGGGTGCGTGTGAAACCGGTGCCACGTCCCGCCATAGGGACCGGGTTGTTCATACCCATCGAAATTCGTTTTAGCGATAAGCGGATGCTCTGGAAGTCGCTCTGAGAGCGGAGGGAGTTTGCCTTCGGCAACCCGTTTTGCCCACATCGGTGCCTCTTTCGCCTCAGTCCCACGAGGGAAACCGGAGGTATCTTCTAACTGGGTTCCTGAGCACCCAACGATAAGAATCGGCAAAATAAACAAAAATATAATGAAATTCAGAGCAGTTTGGAGATTTTCTGGTGCTTTGTTCATATCAAGCGTCCTCCTCACGTCTGACAAGGGAATCGGTAAAGGTGTTTAAGTCTTGAGAGACGCTTACAAATAGCGCATCAATTGATTTTGCGTGCGGTTCTATTTCTTCGTAAATCAATTCTTTGCCGTAGATATTGTTCACTCTGTGGCGAAATTTCAAAAGTACTTCTAACTGGAGGGATGTTTGTTCGGAAATCACAGGTTGACGTTCCGGTCTTTGTTCCGCCATTTGTGTGAGCAGATTTTTGTGCCATTGACTTCCCTTCGGCACGTGCATATCCACCTCACGAGCAATTCTTTCAAAAATCCTTTCTATACCTTTATAAATATCGGCGAGGTCTGTGGCAATCGTATTTTCAATGAATTCTCTAAATTCAACGGGAACTACCTTAATTTGCTCTAAACCTCTTGTGATTCTTCCAAGCGTTTCCCCAATTTTTTCCAGTTCATCGTTGATGCGTTGGGTCAGCCTTTTTCGATTCATTTCGTAAATGTCTTCGTCCGTGGTGGGAAAAACGTGTCGTTGCAGGTGTTTGTAAAGTTCCTGCCATAGCACGGGGGGCGTTCCCTTTTCAATAGGAATCGCTTGGTGTGTGACGCGCTCTCGAAAAAGTCCTTTGGAGGTATCAAAGTCAATGAGGTCTACCGTAAACTCCTCATCGAAGTACCTAAGTTTTTCATTCGCCTTATTATAGAGATCAGAAGAGAGCCCTGACACGGCAATATCAATATCTGATCGTTTCGTGAACGCCATCGGCTCTGTCAGTGAGCCGAAGACAAAGACGTGGGTTGCGCCAAACTCCTCGTAAAGGACGGTGGCGACTTGGTATGCGGTTTTCCAGGCGCGGTGGCGTAAACTATTATCTACCGTCCGACTTTTCCAGAGTTGCGCCAATCGCTTCCTGCATGTCGAGAGTTGATCTGCGGATATCTTTTGTTTTGACATCGCTAAACCCCCTGTAACGCCAATGTATCGCTATGATGGCATGCCACCTGAACGCCTTGCGCTACCTGACGGAGTTCCGGTGTTTCTTGTTTGCATATATCGGTTGCGTAGCGACATCTTGGATGGAAGTAGCAGCCCGTGGGTGGCTGCGATGGATCGGGAACATCACCTTCAAGGCGAATATGTTCGCGCTTGCGCTGCGCATTCGGATCCGGGAGCGGCACGGCGGATATCAATGCCTCCGTGTAAGGGTGCTTCGGCGATTGGTAGAGGGTTTCCGCATCACTAATCTCTACAATTTTGCCGAGATACATAACTGCAACGCGATCGCTGATATGTTCGACAACGCTTAAATCGTGAGCGATAAAGATATAGGAGAGTTGAAACTTTTCTCGGAGTTCTGCTAATAGATTCAGAATCTGTGCTTGCACCGAGACATCGAGTGCCGAGACCGGCTCATCTGCGACGATGAGTTCGGGTTGGAGTGCTAACGCCCGTGCAATACCGATGCGTTGGCGTTGTCCGCCACTGAATGCGTGTGGATAACGACGCGTATCCTGCGATCTCAGTCCTACAGACTCAAGGAGTTCAACGATCCTGTCTTGAAGTGCGCTACCTTCCTCTGTCCGATTGACGCGCATCGGCTCCCCGACAATATCCCCTACTGTCATCCGTGGATTCAGTGAGGCGTGCGGGTCTTGGAAAATCATCTGGATACGTCTGCGGAAAGGACGCATCTCTTGATGGGTCAATTTCGCCAAATCTACCTGTTCCTCGCCGAAAATGAAACTCCCGCTTGTCGGCGGAATTAATCGGAGTAGACATCTGCCTGCAGTCGTCTTACCGCATCCACTTTCACCGACGAGGCCGAGCGTTTCCCCACGTTGCACGTCGAAACTGATACCATCAACCGCTTTGACATAGCCAACGGTACGTTGAAAAATGCCTTTCTGGATTGGGAAGTATTTTCGGAGATCGTTCACTTCAAGCAGTTTTGTCATTTTTTTCAAACCCTTAACCTTCTAAATCTGTGTGAAGCCAGCATCGGACAGCGTGTCCACCGTTCTCGGATTTTCCATTGACGCCAGCGAGTTCTGGCATCTGGTCGCATTCCGGCATCCGCTCTGGACATCGGGGTCCAAACGAACACCCTCTTGGTAGTGTTAATGGATGGGGCACTGTTCCCGGAATAGAAGGTAATGTCTTTTCTGATATTTTTCCAAGGACGGGTATGGATTTCAGCAAACCTTGTGTGTAGGGATGCAGGGGGTTATAGAAAATATCGTCAACGGTGCCTTTTTCGACAACGCGTCCTGAATACATAACGACAACTTCGTCAGCGAGATCAGCGATAACGCCAAGATCGTGTGTGATGAGCATGATTGCCATCCCCATCTCTGCTTGGAGTTCCTGCATGAGTCCGAGGACCTGGGCTTGAATAGTGACATCAAGCGCGGTCGTCGGTTCATCTGCGATAAGCAGGGTCGGTGAACAGCAAAGTGCCATTGCAATCATAACGCGCTGGCGCATACCACCGGAAAGCTGGTGTGGATATTCATCAACGCGTTGTGCAGGAGCAGGTATACCGACGCGAGCGATCATCTCAATTGCGCGTTCGCGCGCCGTTTTTTTGTCGACCTGTTCGTGTAATACAATTGCTTCGGCGATCTGGTTTCCAACGGTATAGACTGGATTGAGGGAGGTCATCGGTTCTTGGAAGATGATTGCGATTTCGTTGCCGCGGATTACACGCATCAACTCGCTTTTCGGGGACACTTGGGCAATATCCAAGGGTTCATCGGCACCGTTTCGGTAAAACAGGATCTCACCGTTTTCAATGCGTCCTGGGGGCGGCACGAGTTGAAGCATTGAGAGTCCAGTAATACTTTTCCCGCAGCCACTCTCACCGACAACGCCCACGGTCTGCCCGCGCCCAATGGAGAAGCTAACATCGTTCACAGCATTTACTATGCCATCATCTGTTGGAAAGACTGTTTTTAAACCAGAAATTTCGAGAAGCGGTTGTGCGTAAGATGTTTTTTCTGCTGAAGCCATTCTCTTGGGTTACCTTGATACTGTTCCAAGCTTTCGGCTATTGTACACAAAAAAGGATTATGTGTCAAATTTTTTATCTGTTCGTGGAGTTATTGAATTTTTCTGAGGTTTTCAGAAAGGGCAGTCAAATGGTAGGAAGATACTTAAAAAGCGTATTTTCAAGTATCTTAGGACTTACGCACTGCTTCTTAAAGTCCCCCTACCCCCCTGATAAGGGCGGTGAATGCCACACGGCATTCATACCGTTGATTATATGGGGGGTTGGGGGATTGAGGGGGTTAAAAATATAGAAAATACCGCTTTTTTGGGTCCAAATGTCCGATATTTGCTCAATTTGCGTAAGTTCTGTATCTGTCGAAAAGACGGGACTTGCGACGCTGTAGGCGCGCTTACGAGAGTCAGGTAGGGGCACCTACAGGTCTACAATTCTGTTTTAATATCATTCCAAAACACAGTGAGCTTCTCACTCACGGCACTTTGGCGGTAGTTGACAACGCGCGGTTCGTCTATTTGTTCGCCGGTAGCCACTGCGCTGGTGTGCCAGGTGCCGGAGGTGTCTCGCCCCGTTGTGAAGAAATGATTGTGTTCGTGCCGGATAGCAGCAATTACCACCTGCTCCGGTGTGTCCGTATTTTCAGCCTTTGGCTTAACGTCTTTCATGAGCGCCCACGGTGTCGGAGAGATCCTAACCTGTTGGAGCCGTGTTTTTTCCATAGCGGTCAAACCTAATTCCGGTGCCTGCGGGTTTGTAAAGAACGCAAGTTTTACGAAAAAACAGGAGGCAATGATATAGAAAAGCAGGGCTGTGGCGTTCACAAACCTTGGAGAGAAGTCTAACTTCAACCGATCCAGGCACCACGCCAATGGATTCGCAAAGAGTGCCACCTGCTGCCTTTTGTGAACGGAACGTATTTGCTGCTGGATGTTACCAACCAGTTCCAGCGGCGGCGTTGGTTCTTCTACGCTCTCCAACATACTCGCAGTTTGCCATAACGCCTCGTACGCCATCTGACACTCTGGACAGGTTCGCAAATGCTCCAAAAGCGCGCGCCGAGAGATGCCATCAGAAGTTGTTTCTCTCATTTCTGCGTTTTCCTGCTGGACCAGGTGCGGCAGATTGTTAAGAGTCTGTTCGCAATTCATTAAGACATCTCCTTTCTAAAGATAATATTTACTCAGTTTCCGTTTGAGATTTTTCAATGCCTGATTCAATCGCGATGCAACTGTGCCTTCTGAACAATTCAGCACCTCAGCGATTTCTCGATATTTGAGGTGTTGCATGTAGTACAATGTGACCACCTCACGCTGCTTCGGTGGCAACCAATTGATGGCACCTTGAACTATTTCGTTTTGCTCGTCCTTAAGCACCGAACGCTCAGGGGCATCTTCGTCAGAAACGATACCGCCGATTTCAGCCTCTCTCGTATAGGCAGTAAGCTTGTGATCGTGCGATTGTGACTTGCGGATATACTGCTGGCATGTGTTGATGCCGATACGATACAACCAGGTCCCGAACTGTGATTGGAATCGAAAGGCATTGATTGATTTGTATGCTTCTAAAAACGTTTCCTGTGTCGCGTCGGCAGCGTCTTCTCGATTACCGAGCATCCGATAGGCAAGTCCATAGATTTTTGAATGATGCCGGTTAACGAGTTCGTTGAATGCCTCGGCATCACCTTCTACTGTTTTGTGTACGTACACATCATCAGGTATCATGTCAAACTCACTTCATGTAATACAAAGACAAATTGTGCTTTAATAACCTAAGTTGCTACTAACGAATTCTACGTGTTTAAAGAACTTTTTCAGCATGTTCTTCACCCCCGGTGAATGCCACACGGCATTCATACCGTTGATTCAGGGGTGTTATATCTATAGAACGTTGGGCATTTAAGTCTCCGCACCCCCGGTGAATGCCATACGGCATTCATACCGTTGATTCAGGGGTGCTATGTCTATAAGAAACTGGCTTGGATTTTAATAGCACAAAATGTAATACAAAGACAAATTGTGCGCTAATAGCACAATTTGAGATGTTATTTACTTCGTTGCATCCCAATTAATTTTTCTTCATTTTTTTATTTTTCTTTTTAGGGATGAAATGGAAAAGTCGTGAACTTATTTTTTATTTCTGGTAGATCTCAGAATTAAGTGGACACCTTACAATATAAGACCAACCCCCCTTTATGAATCAACGGTATGAATGCCGTGTGGCATTCCCCGCCCTTATCAGGGGGGTGGGGCATTTGGGCGATTTTTAGATTTCACCATATTATCTGGTGAACGCCAGGCATTGCAGTGTCCCGCAAAACGTTTTAGAGCCCCGCTTTTAACGATAATTGCCTCTGGGCGCAGCACTGTGGCGTAGGACGTGAGGAGTGCAATCGTGTCGAGCAGAGAATTGTAACCCGACAAGCCAGAAATATCAATGTAAATTTTATTAAATGGGCTGAATGCCTCACGGCATTCAACCATCTTTCCAAGTTCGAGTGCTGCCCTAACATCGAAGCCGTCCAGGACTTCAAAGTGGAGTTCAGGGTGCGTTTCTCTTGCACGTTCAATACATTTAGGGCTGATGTCAGTCCCGATAACTTTCTTACAATGCGGGGCAATCAAGGTAGTCGTCGTTCCCCACTCACACCCGATTTCCAAGACAATATCTTCGGCATTTACCCAGATCGGGATCGTCTCTCGGTACTCTCTAACCCCGCGTGTCGCAATGAAGTCGGTATATCCCTCGAATATTTGATTATGGGTTGCCATAAACGTCTTTCTCTAACTTTGTCTAAATCTGTTTTACTCAGTTTCGCACGCTTCACAGACTAAAGCAAAACGTTTGGTGCCATTTGTCTCAAACTCTGTCTCATGATCGTAGCTAACTGGAACATTTGACGCACCACACCAGTCACAGCGTCCACGGAAGGTGTGCGCTTTCTGTGCCATCAATGCTTTCTTTTCTTCCTCAACCTTTCGGGTCGCAGCGATGAGGTCGAGGGCGCGTTGACGTAACTTGGGATCAGTTTCCTCCTTGGTGATTCTTTCAAGGAGTGGTTGCAGTCGCGGATCGTTCGGGTTTCCGCCGTCCTCAAGTGTGTGCCACGCTGCTTTGCGGACGCGCACGTCTGTGTCAACTAAGCCTTTGTACAGTGCCACCCAAACTTTATCAATGCTTTTCCGAACATGACAGGGACAGAGATTGTCCATTGCCTCAACGCGATCATCGGGATTGGAAGAATAGGCGAGGGAGAGGTAGTATTCTACCGCATTGCCGCGCAACCGATCTTCACCGCGCCTGTGTGCTTTCTTCTGATACTTGTTCATGCCCTTTATTTTTCTTGGATTTGCCATACTTGGATTTGCCATCTGTTTCCTCCTTTTAAAATTAGGGGTACACGCATTTAATCCGAATCTATGCTATTTTCTTCAAAAAATGTAGGATTTACAGAAAACCACATCTCCCTCTGATAAATACCTCTCCTTAATCAAATTTCAGTTTATCCGTGACCTTCCGAAGGGCTTCGTTTATCTTTTCCAATATCTCACTTGATGGGGGCTCCCCTTCAGCCGTAATTGATATGCGAAACTTGAAATCGAGTTCAGGTGCGATCTCAGCCAAATCAATAACCATCTCATTTAAATCCTGAATTTCAAGTTCGGTAAGCTGCGATTCAGCATGGCGCATCCATGCTGGCTTTCGCACCCGAGTTTTGTAAAAGCCGTTGGTTAAAGGCTCATCATCTGAAGCAATTATTCCAACCTTAATAGCCTGTTCTACGGCATAGCGAAACACATCATCAGAGATGGAAATGCCTCTCTTGGCTTCAAGTGTTTCTTTAATCAGCGCGAGTGTGGGTTGTCCAGATTCCCAAGCGGATTCTACGTCATTCCCAATAAGGTCTTGCGGATCTATGGTTACAGGGGCCTGGGACACTTTCAAACCGACTTTATCGGCTTCTTCGACAGCACAGGGCCACGGTGGATTGCCTTCAACGAATTCAAAAAGCCTTTTATCCCTTCCGTCGTTGACAGCATCAACGACCAATGGCCACGGAATTGGAGAGCCTTTGAGAACCTCTAACGCGTGTACTATCTTACCGACAGACGATGTTTCGTTCTCCCACGCGTCAGGCAGGGAGTTGTGACTGAGTTCCGAACCGCTAATGGGTTCTAACGGTGCGAGCAACTCCAGATCATCGGCTATTTTAGCGTCAGGAATTTTTTCTTTCAGGTAGGCTCTATTTTCGCGGCGCGCCATGAGTAAGCCGTTTTGAACGGCAGATTGGATGGTCTCCAAAAGAATATTATCGGAAGCGAGTTTTGGAACATCTTCCGAGTTAAAGAATTCTCGGATTGCTCCTATTGTTATAGGGGTATTCTCACCTTGCCATAGTGCTGGTAGTTGACCCGGACGTAAAAGTTCGGGGTTGAGATAGTGAAGTTCCGCGTGCTCAACAGGGACGATTTCTAACTCTTTTTTCCAAATATCTTCGTCGGTAGTGGGTGCGTCGCGCCAATAGGTATATTTCGATTCGTCTGGACGGACGGTGCGTAGTACAATCTTACCTTCTGTGACACCGCGCCGAAGTGTATCAACAAATACCTGTCGGTTCAGTAGTCGGGGTAGGCGCGGAAGACTTGCAAACATACCATATAATCCTTGGACAGGCTTGACAGTTTCGTCTTCTCCCCAGATATCGAAGAAACTATCTGGTGTCAGTAATTCTGGATCGAGCGAGGTTGTTAGCAGTCTTTCTTCAGCGGTCAACGCGGTTTTAACGCGCTCAAAGGGTTGTTCTGCGCCCGATGGTAACGCACTCGCTTTAACGTCGCCATCCTCGTCAATAGCAATTAGCACACTATACGCTGATATGACGGATTCTAACATACCAGTTTCGTCCGCTTGCTTGCGTTGTAATAGCCGTGTTTTTTGTGGTTTGATCAATTGGTTCATATCGTCGTCGCTGTTTTCGATGTTCTGCCATCCCAGGATTCTGCGGATGCGCAAGCGAAGACCTATCAGGAGCGAATTTTCGGGAGCAAGCACAATGACATTATTCCGGTAAGTTCTGTTGAAAAAAGCAGTAAGTGATTCGGGAACTTCTTCACCTGGGACTGCTGCATATTCCGGGCCAGCAACCGCAAAACGTAGTTCCGGGGTGTCGGGAATATCAGTAGATCCCTGGGGCAATGTGTGCGGAGAAACGTTATCTGCATTTCGACCGAGGTTGGCACTTCTTATCCGTTTCGTCAAATCTTCGGTGATTTGGTCCTCATTGATTCTCTGCATTGCGCGGAAATGCATGTTGGTGAGATTAGGAGTTGTTCCCAAAGCCCAACTATTCTCGTTTTCTTTGAGAAACCAGGACGCTTCTCGCCATTCGGAAAGCCCTTTCTCAACGGACATTGGGTCAATATGGGCGTGTGCAAGCAGCAGGTAGAGATCCGCCAATTCTGCTTTCTGTCCGATGGGTTGTGAGTGCAAAAAGGTGGACAGTACTGCGGTTTCAATTTCTCGGGAAGTAAGGAGTGGTAGATCTTTCTGGATGTTGTGGGATCTTTCAAGTTCTCCTGTGAGAATGGGTGTCCACTGATTGCCTTCATCACAGGCTTTAACAAGTTCTTGGACGGCATCCGAAAGTTCAGTGCCGGTCGTAAGGAGCGCGCTTGGTCCGACAAACGCTGCTGGGTCTTTTCCTGCGGCTTCTTTCAGGAGAAGCGCGAATGTGCGAAACATGCCACGC
Organism: Candidatus Poribacteria bacterium; assembly: GCA_022826805.1. GTDB lineage: Bacteria > Poribacteria > WGA-4E > WGA-4E > WGA-3G > WGA-3G. Next base: position 36,423 of record JAJDUH010000052.1, on the reverse strand, counting down.
GTCCCTTGGAAATTACCGAGCTGCGTCCACTTTTGGTAGAAAACATCAATGAGGGCTGGGTGAAATGGATAAGACCGCAAGAGGACATCATATGCTTCTTGATGCTTATCTGACTCGCGAAGTGGCACTTTTTGTCTCGCTGTGACGAGTTGGTCGACAATGGCACGGCGCGTTTTCTCTGGCGCGACATGTTCAAACAATCGCCGGCGGAGCAATTCTGAAATATCATCTCGAGAAACGGGTTCAACGGTTTCTTCCAAGCGATGAAATACCCCTTCCAGCATATTTAAAACGGGGGCACCGGTCGGATCGTCTGCAATAATATCGGCAGTAATGAGACTTGCTACGATTGCGGCGTGATCGACTTTGTCAACCGCTTGCGTAAGTGCTTGGAAAAAGTCCTGCAGGATGCCGAACCGTTTTGGATCATCGTTGACAGCGGTGCGGGCGTACATGAGCACCTCATCAAGCAAGATGAGAGTGGACAATCCTTCCGTTTGTGGTATTTTGAGCAGGCCAACAAGCGTCTGTTCAGCCGGGTTAATATAATCGGCTTCGTGCTCAGCGACGGTTGCGAGTCCTTCATCACCTGCAAGTTGATACGCTAACGCTCCCCACGGTGTTTTAACTCGCTGGTGCTTACCGTCGGGACTTACGACTGAGATCCCATTCTTCACGTCGAATTTGTCGAAGGGGAGGATAGCGACCCTTGCCTGTGGTAATGTGTTCAAGCCGCTGAATCCCAAAAACTCTTGCACAGTCGGATGTGCTTGCAATTCAGTGCCGTGTTCTGCCAAGTGCAAGAGGGCGATTAGTGCGTGGGTTTTTCCGCCGCCGTAAGCGACTTGAACGGTGATGACGGGGGTGCCACCTTGCCCGGCTAACCGTCGGAGCCCATCGCGTGCCAACGTTTTGAGATTATAGGTCGGGTAGGTACGGTCGAAGAAGAGATTAGGGACTCGATAGACATTGGGGGCATCTCCAGTTCGCACGGCGTAGAGGTCTGCTGCGAATTCTGCGAGTTCAAGCTTACCTTGTCGGACATCATCCCTTAATATACAGTGTTCATGCCATGCGTTGGTGCCCATTATGCTGCTTCCTTTCTCCTTACAAATCCCTCATACGAAGTGTAGTCTATCACAATTCGCACGTCGAAGTCAATTGAAAATCCGTCAAATCTCAGAGGCATTCAATTCTCCTGTAGGAGGGATTTCCAAATCCCGACTCTCTTTTGTAGGGGCGAGTTCCAGTTCGCGATGCCTCTGCCAAAATGCCCAAAAAACCGACAATTGAATGGCTCTGCGTCAAATCTATTCTGATGGCATATCGTCAAATGTGAGTTGACGTTCGGTTTCATTTATAGACTGCCTTGAAAACGAAACGCCACTGACTGGTTCCCCCGGTTCGTAATTGATGAGGGTCTCCAAAAGCGATCTTTCACTGGAACCTTGCGGACTTGTTTCGATGAGTGCCTGAATGACAGCCTTGAAAAGAGGGTTCTCTCGAAGACCCTGTTCGTGAAAATAGGTGTTGATTTGAGCACTTTCACTCGCGCTCCAGAGTTTCATAATTCTGTGAATCATATCTATCATCGGAATTTTGCCGGAAGTGTGTGCAAAGCCAATCCGATCTGAAGTGCGTTCGGTGTGTCCGAGGAGTTTAAGTGCATTACCCGAGCTCGCCTTTTTCAAGATGCCAACCTGTTTTGCCCGCAGATCGTCGAGTGATACACCGTATCCTTGTGCCAATAGGATGCACTCTCCTATGGGTGCGTTCTCTGTACGGAAGTAATCCCTGTGCATCAGATAGTAGCGCGTCCACTCATCTAACGCTTCCGTGCTGGCACCGTGCAGCACTTGACCCAATGCGAAGTCTGTGACAATGCGCCGGACCTCTGTGAGGAATTCGGTTACAGTGAACGGTACACCTGTTTGTCGTTTAACTACCTTGTAACTGGAGTAACTTTCCAGTGCGGGGCCGATTGCAGCCCAGACGAAGTCGGGGCCTCGGATGCCTTCGTCCCAGAAGTAGCGAAGACGTTCGGTAATCCGTTGCTGCATTTCGCGTTTGACTTTACTGTAGTGCCCGTTTTTTGCGTTTGTTAGACGTTTTCGACAGACCATCCAAAGCGAAGTGGCAAGAGCGGCTGTCCCTTGCGCACTCTGCCTTTTCCCTTTTTCAGTGTCAATAGGCCAAGATGACGTAACCACCAAACCTGAGCCAATCACAGCTTTAACAAGTGTTTCCCACGCCTCAGGATCTTTGTGGGCAAACACAATTACTATTCTACCATCTTCGCCTAGTGAATCGTGTGCTGCTCGAAAACTTTCCGCCATGCCCTTCTCATAGAATTCTTTGCCCATTCTTCCTCTTTCACCCGTTTTATGTTGTTGAACCAACTCTTCCGTTTTCGGGGTCAGTGTATCAGCAAATACGTCAGGAAATCGATCACCGGTTGAGCGTCGAAGCCATACATAGAAGAAATCGGAAACATCTGCGTAGGGGATTGCGTCATAGTAGGGTGGATCGGTGATGATTGCATCAGCATTTAGATTGATTGGGTTAGTCGCTGATTGGTTTAAAATTACACAGTTTGGCATCTTCGTTTTATGTGCGTTTCTGACTGTTTTCATAGAATCAAGGATTTTATTCAAACAAAGTTGATAATTGCCGCGTACTTCATTAGAACTTACTACTTCGCTAAAATCCCAAGTCATTGGGAGGGCATATCTGATGAAAGCGTGTCCAATTGCTTCTGAACTCAAAAGCCAATAAACTAAAGTCGAGTTATGAACCAGCATTCTATCAAAGGTACACGCTAAATATGCGTTAACTCCTTCCAACCATTTCGGGGCATAACCAAGTTGTTCCATCTTAACTTGTGCTGCTTTCGTCCATTTTATAAATGTCATCAAAGTTAACAACTGCCGGGGAGTAAACAAGTCGGACCATGTTTTGAAACCATAATCGGGCAATTGGGATCCCACAGCACGATGTCGATCCTTGTTTGGTAATGGTTCATTCGGAATTCCGCGTGGGATCTCATTTGAGATCGCTGCTAACACTTCTGTTGGTATTTCTGCTGCAATCATTTCCTCCGGTGCCGGAGACCGGTACTCTTTTCCATGTTCCTCTTGATAAACAACTGCGGTCATTTGTGTTTTGAGTTTGCCTTCATGTCCGCACCTCTTGATATAATCATCGGGCTGCTGTGAGCCGCAGTCAGGAAATGGACAGGTTGCAGTTGGATCCGCAACATCGTCTGCCTCTTTCGGCACGAAAATTTCAAATTGAACCCGTTTGGTCTCAGGATCTGGGCAAAGTTTGAGGGCTCGTTTTGCATTGATAACGACTTTAGTCTGGTTTTTTGTTTTTTTCAGACGGAGGAAGTCGGGACGGTTTCGATTTTCGGGTGTATCCTTAAGACTTTTCTCGGCTTTCTTACGAATCCATAACGTTTTGAGTAAGGGGACTCTTGCACCACATTGTGGGTCTTGACACGGAATTGTTCTCGTCCATAAATAGGCGATTGTTGTTTTTTTATTAATCGTAGGATAGTATTGCACAAGTTCTTTTCGAGCGTTTTCCCAAATCCATTGCCCCCACAACCGGACATGGTCGGCGAGATCTCCGTTCTTCAGATGGAGAGGTTCAGCAAGATTGAGATCGGGGAGCTTCTTGGTTTTTCCAGCGAGACATTGTGGATATTCGAGCGTGCATTTGAGAATAAACCACGCAACTGGGTTATAGTCGTTTGCGGTAACTTCACAACCGAGCCGCGTTGCCTCGAGTGGAATGGCACCACCACCTGCGAACATATCTAAGACTTTCGGTGAGTGTCCGTTGTATGCCATCTGAATGAGTTCTCTGGCAATTCGGAGTTTATTTACCCAGCGGCCCTTTTGATCTTTGGTGTCCCAATCACCTTGTCCGTTTTCGTCACCCCACCGCGTCAGCGAAGCAATAAGATCGTCACACAAATATTCCCGCTGTTTTTCGGGTAGGGGAGATCCGGAAAGACGTGTGTATTCTGCCTTTATCCTTTCGGAGGCATTCGCAGGATCTGGGAGCAGCGTCGCTATTGTCACTGCACGGCATGCGGCAAGTGGACGACGCGCTGGCCAAACGTGAAGTGAAGATATGTGTCCGTGGTTTACCTTCTTCTCGTGTTTTGAGTCTTCGGAGACTTTTTTCAGTGGAAAGGCTTCCTCGATGAGTCTACGTGGCAATGTGGTATTCTCCTATTTATGTTTCGACTTGTTCCAACCTGATAAATGGTTGAAAAAGCGGATGTTTGTTAATTCGCTGCCAAATGAGCGATCCAAGCACAACCGGGAATTCCAATTGGAATGCCTCTGGAATTATTTGAATTCGTCGGTTGGGCATTTTGGAAACAAAGGATGACTGCAGCGGAGTCTCATGAGATGCCAAGCGTAGCAAGATATAACATGTAAATTGGCTGACATGATATGAAAATGGATTTGGGATAAACTCTCCATTGGATAATGCTTTCAGTTCTTCACGATCATCTGGACTCATGTTCACCTGATCCAGCCATCGTTTGATTTGTATCTGTTTCATTTTTGAATCCCCCTGTGTCATGGAGAGAAAAAGTACAGTTTCTCCACTACCCATATGCCATGTCCTAAGATTATCGCTGACAGGACCAAGCATATAGGGGTCGTCAAAACGGAGTTTTTCAACCACAAGAAGAAGGGATTCGAGAACGAATCTGCGAAGTTCTGAGTTATGATGATTTAGATTAGCCCGTGCAATATCTATCCAAGATGAGTCTGACAAAAGCGCGTACAAAGCAATTTCAATGGGCAGCAATTCATACCATTTTTTGCGCTTGAAGTCAACATGTTGTTTCGTTTCATAGGCGAAGTTAGAGATTGCCTTGACCAATGACTGTTCAAAACACTCCGGAGCGAAAACAGCGAACCATTGGATGAAAAATGCCCGCGACTCCTGTGCTTGCGGAATCGGCCTTTGGTCAAAATTATGAGCCCAAAGTTCAAATTCTGATTTTAGAATTCTGGATAATTTCTCTTGGTCAATGCGAAATAAAGAAACAGGCATTTTTGTAACTCTTGATTGCTGATAATATCACTGGCGTTGATTCTCATGCTTTCTGTAACCTGCACGATTAGATTACCAAACGGATCTCGACAACTGAATGTTTCTGCAAGTCTTGTCACATAAACTCAGCGTTCAGATGAAGAAAAAAGGACATCAAAGTAGCGAATCATACCCGCAAATTCTGCCCCTGGTGCCTTCATTCCTTCTATGGTGTTTCTGATCTGGCTTTGAGTTTCTGGAGAGAGTCGATCAACTTCAAATGTAGTTCTAAGGACACGATACTTGTGGTAGGTATTGTATCTTTGAGTTTTAAGCTCCATGCGATTCAATCCATAGTACTTGATGGATGCTTCAGCAATAGGTTCAACTCCAAGGTTTTCAGTGTTAACGATAACCTCAACTTGGAAATTTTCAGAGTTAGGAGTGATTTCAACTTCTCTTAGCACATCATCGGCACGCCATGCAAAATACTCAGCAGGATCATCAAAATAAGGGTTGAGCAAGAGCGGACGTTCCTGTTTATGTTGGTGAGTGAAATCGTTAACTCGATCTGCATCCAACGGGTCGGGCGCGATTGTTCCTGCCTTAGCCGCTATGAAGTTATCTGTTGTATTCCGTCGAATTGCAGGGGCTGACATCTTTCTATTTTGAATAGGGAAAACATCTTTTTTGAATCTCTGATTACAAAGTTGGCATGCCGCAAGATAATTGTCATAGCAATAGGCGAGCCACCAGTAACTGCTTTTGGGGCGATAATGCTCGACATCTCCGAAAGCAACAGCTGCAATGGGTGCTTCACAGTAGGCACATTTGCCCCCTGTCTCGGCGAGAAGTTGGTTTTTCGCGGGTTTCCAACGATTGCTGTTGAAAGTGTGTTTTGCAATCTCACCGCGCCTGATACGTCTCTGATTGCGTAACAATTCCTTTTCAAATGCTCTCTTTTTCGCCTCTCGAAAGTTTTGATGTATAGCTGCCTCCGAGCGAGTCCGTGTTAGGCGTATCACGCACTGCCCCCCAGCAATTCTTTCTCTATTTTTTGCAAAAGCTCCGCGTGTTCCTCAGAAAGTTGCATATTTGACGCGTTTCTAATAGGAAGATCAGTGAGGCGAGTGGTCAGTTCGTCAAGCTCCTTTTGCTCCTTAGGCGACAGATTCGCTTTGTCGCGGAGATGACGGTATCGGTTCTTCATGTCCTCAATCGCTTTTGATTCATCCGTATCTAACCCAAACGCTGGGGACATCACCAATTGGTGTAAGAGGAGTGTGTTCGGGGTACCGGAAAAGGGATAGAGGCGAATTTTTCCCCTTTCACGCGTCAAACAGTGGAGTTCGCCTTCACCCGCTTGTTGAGCTGTCATAGGCGAGTGCGTTGTCACAACGAATTGAAAATTCGGCAACCATCTCTTGAGGAATGGGAACAGTTTGCGTTGTCGCTTTGGATGAAGGTGCAAATCAACTTCATCAATAAGGAGGATCCCCTTTGTCGTGAGTGGTTGTTCCTTTAAGTCACCAAAGATTTCTAAAATTCTGAACAATAGGTCTCCTATCCAAGCCGCCATGGCGAGATACCCATCACTAAGGCAGTGTAAAGGCACAATTCCGTCTGCTGTTTCAAATAGCAAGTGTCCACTCTGTTTATCAATACGGTGGAACTTTATCTCCGGTAGCAAATTGCTGAGTACCTTTCGGACGGTTTCCAACCCGGTACGGTTTTCAAGGTAGTCAAGATCCATTGCCCATGAATCAATAGACGTTGTGGCTGCGTCGGGATCGAACAAAGTGGCGACGCGTTGTGCCCTTTTGTTCGTGAATCCCGATGTCTTTGTTCTCCGACCATTTTCTGTATTGAGCCGTCGGGAGGCGCCAAAACCGAGAACAAAATAGTCTCTATCGTTCCGGTTTAGCGTGTCATCAAGCCATCCGAGACTCTTTTCGTTCTTCAGGATGACATCCGCTCGAGTGTCTTTAGGCTCAATCCGTAAGCGGAGCTCGTGTTCTTTTCCTTCCGTTGTAACTAAAACGGCTGAGATTTCACAACCTTGTGTATTGTATCGAATCCAATCGGAAGGTTCCGTCAACAGATCAGCTATCGCGTCACTACCACCAGTCGCCAAGGCGATGGCTTTCAGAAGCGTACTCTTGCCTCCGCCGTTTTCAGCGAGGAGTAATGTCCACTTGCGGATCGTATCATCCTCGTTTTCAAATGATAAGGTAACATCCGAAAAACATTTGACGTTGTTCAAACGGATTGATTTGAGAAACATCTCAGTTCTCCAACTTTTTCAAACTTTTGTATATTGTATCAGATTCACTTGATTATAGCAAAATCGACAATTACTTGATACTATATGCGTTCCGCGCCTTTCATGATAGCGCTGGCATTGATCCGTATGCTGCCTGTCGCTTTTTTAATTAGATTGCCAAAAGGATCTCGGCATCGATATAACTGTGGTTGTTCAGTGTCGCAATGGTAAACGACATAGAGCCAGTAACGATCGCGATGATTAGCGGCTTGTCGCCATTCATTCGCTGTCAATTCAACACTTGCTATTCCCGTCCGTCCTTTGACTTCAATGTAACGTACCTCGCCGGTTGGGTGTCTGGATTGCAGGTCAAAGCCCTTCTTGAGGTTTGGATTGGAGACCTCTTTGACTTCGGCACCACGCTGGCGTTCATATTCAATGACTGTCCTGATAGCAATAGCCTCGGCATCTCGCAAGGTTCTTGTCGGAATCTTCTCAATTTGGGATGGTGTGACAAAGGCACGGACATAGAGGGTTACGGGACCCAATTGGGTATTTTCGATTTCTGCAATGAGACAGGCTTCTGCTTCCTTGCGTTCGGTGGGGAGTGAATTTAACGCGCGTTCACAATTGTTCAACTTCGTCTGCGCCGCTGGCACACCTTTGACAACAGCTTCTCTAAGTCTACGCCGTTGTTCAAGGAGTTCGCCCTTGCGTAAATTAGACGAAATCTGAATCTGCTTTCTTTTGTGCTCCAACTGAGACTGAAGTTCATCGCGAATGCATGCCAGTTTCGGATGTCCGAAGTTTTCACAGACGAAATTTTTAACGGGTTTTGTCCCGTCGGCGAGGTTAAACCATTCAACGGACAAAGTAGAAGGCATATCCTGTTGTATTGTTCGTGGTGTTAGTGTCAATAAGAGGTGTGCTGGTGTTTCTTCACACCTTCCATCTGAAAATTGTTTGATTCCAACAAGCATTTCGGCAAGGAAGTGAGGTTCGCCATCGGTTTGTCGTACCACAGGGATTCTTGCTAAATAGAACAGATACGGTTCGTCCGCTTGTGGATCGAAATAGACTGCACCCTGCTCACCTTCGGTGTTGAATTTTTCCAAAAAACGAGTACGGATCGTATCAAAGATGGGTTCGCCGGGATGAAGAAAAATCGCCTCTGGTTTCTCGGATCCAGAGGGCAGAGCAAATTCGCGTGAGAACGTTAAGCGGTTCTGGAGATGCTGCGGATATTCCTTAATCACCTTTTGCACAGACTCAGGACAATTGGACAGTTTAAAAGTTGTCTCAATGTCCCCGTCAATCCGATAGCCGAGCAAGGGTGCTGCGTCCTCAAAGAAGCTTCGGACATAAGCAGGCAACATGCGAAGCGTTTCAGCAGATTCTCGTTGTTCTTGGACGTTACCCAGTAAACGTTTAACCTCGCTACTGGCAACCGATAGCTGCTGTCCTTCAAGCTGCTTTTGTATATTTTCCAGTGTGAATCGTGTATTGATAGTTTGGATTGAGGCCTCGGTTTGATTTTCTGTAATGGCTTTCGTAATAAGTTCCTGCAAAGAGATTTGACTGAATTGTTGTCCGATGACATCAAACACTTTATCGTCATTCAATTCCTCACGCATCCTTTGCATTTTTTCCAATAACACTTTCAATACACGTCCTTCACGTGTGGCTTCGGCAACGAGATTTAGCAAGACTACGGTGTTTTTCTGCTTATATCGGTGGATCCGTCCCATCCGTTGTTCAAGTCGAGCGGGGTTCCATGGAATATCGTAGTTGACCATAAGCCAACAAAATTGGAGGTTGATGCCCTCTCCAGCTGCATCAGTTGCTACGAGATATTGCGCCCCGCTCGGGTCTCGAAAGAATTCCACCTGTTCTTCGCGTTTACTATACTTCATGCCGCCGTGAATTTGAGCAACTTTTCCCGTAAAACCCAATGCCTCTAAGCGTTGGATGATAAAGATCATCGTGTCGCGATGCTCGGTGAAAATAAGAACTTTTGTGTTTTGATATTCCTGTAATGCCTCCCAAAGTTTCTCAAACTTGCTTTCGGCTTTTAGGTTGTAAACCCGTCTTGCCAATTCAGAGAGGTTTTGAACGTGTAAGATTTCGGTTTCAAGTTCGGCGATTGACCGAGCAGCGGTTGCACGTTCAAGGTCTTCATCGGCTTGTTCTGCTTCTTCTTTTCCATCAATAGTTTCTTCTTCATCACCTGTCTTTTCTTCCCTGATATCAACATCCGAAAGTTTCGCTTGTGCTTTTTCCAGTTCTTCTGTTGACAACCTGCCATTTTTGAGGTTACGAAGGGTAATTTGGAGTTTTTCTGATCGCCTGATGAGACTCTGTAGCATTGCAAAAGTTGAGCTGGCAAGCCGTCTTTGTAATACCATCATCGCTATCTTTGCCGCGCTTCGATTGTATTGACCAGCGAGATCGAAATATTTCTCACAATATGCTGTCACAGCGTCGTATAGTGATTGTTCGCTTACTTGTCCTTGCTTGAGTGGATAGGCGATAGTCCGACTCAGTCGTGGAGGATAGATGGGTTCTCCATCAAAGGTGACCATCTCCTCTTTCATACGTCGGAGTAAATGTTTTGACTTCTCATTTTCAGGGAACCGTTCAAACGCCTTTTGTGCAGCGAGATGCTCAGGCAGAAGCAGACGCCACAGAAAGTAGTAGGCATCATCTTTTCCCATGTGTGGTGTCGCTGTGAGTAATAGCAGATTTTTTTCTTGCGTGGCAATCTGTTCAGCAAGCTCGTACCGTTTTGATTTATGAATTGTTCCATCCCACTCATATCGTGCGGATAGTTTATGTGCTTCGTCAAAAACGATTAAATCATAAGGTTGCGCTTCAAAGAGATAGTTCTGCATCCGCTCTTGTCGTAAGGTGTCAAGGCTGACGATAGCCAAGCGATTTTCCGGATCAGCAAACGGATTCGTATTTGCTGCATCAGCACTGGACAGAATACGGAATTGGAGTCGAAAACAGACTCGTAATTCGCGTTCCCAGTTACCAATCAGTCCTGCTGGTGGTATAATCAGGATCCGTTTCACTTGCCGACGGAGTAGCGACTCTTGGATATAGAGTCCCGTCATGATTGTTTTGCCAGCACCCGCATCATCCGCTAACAGGAACCGTAAGGGAACGTTTTTGAGTAGATGTTCATAGACAGCGATGAATTGATGGGGCAGCGGATCGATGAGCGATGTTTCTGTCGCAAAGATCGGATTAAATAGATAGGCATGATGAAGACGATGGGCCTCGGCAACAAGTCTTACCAGATTCGCATCGGCTCGAAAAGCGTCGGACACAATCTCAAAACGGGATTGCAGTTGTTCAATGGAGTAAGTCAATGGTTCAGCATCATTTTCGAAAAAGAGCCGAACAAATGTATCGTATGGCTCAATTCGATGGATCACGCGTTTCTTGTCTTGGTGAGTGTCAATCAACGTTGTGCCGGGTTGAAGATTATCTATATGAATTGTGACTGTTTGCTGTGCTATGGCACTCATTTCTGTATTATTTATGGAGGTTTTAGAATTATTGATTTAGTGTACTCGGCGAGGTTAGGAAACCTCGCCTACCGAGGGGGACGTTTTCACGCTTGGAGTTCACTGAAATGTCAGTTGACTATAAATGTCCTGAACCTACCATTTTGTACTATTTACCAATTCTTCAACGGCGTCGATTTCTTTTGGAACCCCATCCGTTAGCACTTCGCATCCCGTTTCGGTGATGAGAATATCATCCTCTATGCGAACACCAATACCGAGATATTCAGGCGGGACATTCTCTGTATCGTCGGCAACGTAGAGCCCTGGCTCGATTGTCATCACCATACCGGGTTGGAAGGTTTTGAAATCACCGTTTGCGTCGTGGACACAATTAACATCATGTACGTCTAAACCGAGCATGTGCCCGATTCTGTACATATAAAACTCACGATACGCTTCTTTCTTTATTAATTTTTTTGTTTTCCCTTTTAGCAGACCGAGACTGAGCATACTTTCCGTCAACAACTCAATCGATTTCTGGTGCGGTTCGTCAATGGAGACACCTGGACGGATAGCGTCAATAACCGCATAGTGGGCATCAAGGACGAGTTGATAAATCTCTCTTTGTGCCTCAGTGAACGTGCCGTTTGCGGGGAAGGTCCGGGTCACGTCACCCGAGTACCGACCGTATTCGGCGCCTGCGTCGATGAGAACAAGTGATTCATCTTCGATTTGGCAGTCATTTGTTGTATAATGAAGTATTGTCGCGTTTCCACCACTCGCAACGATTGTCGGAAAGGCTGCACCGTTAGCACCGTTCATGCGAAACGTAGATTCAACAAGCGCTTCCAAGTCGTATTCATACATCCCTGGTCGAACCGCCTTCATTGCCGCAACGTGTCCGGCACCTGTAATCTCCGTTGCCATTTGGATCCGTTGCAGTTCCGTCTCATTTTTGATTAACCGCAGTTCGCTAAGAATAGGACTCGGATCGACTAACGTGTCAAGTCCTTGACCGGAACGAATGCGTGACCTAACAGACCCCGTGAAGAGCGAGAGGATTTCGCCGTCAACGTCTTGATTGGAACCGAGCGTATAGTAAAGCCTCTCGGCACCCTCTAAGTATTTTCCGATTTTCTCCCCGAATTTTTCTATCGAATAGGCTTTATCTGCGCCGTAGTGCCTACGTGCGTTCTTAACGCCGACGCGCTTACCGTTCCAGATTTCTGCCTGTTTGTCTTTCGGACGAACGAATAAAATATATTGGTGTTTCGGGTGATCGGGCGCGATAACACAAATCGACTCTGGTTCTTCAAACCCTGTAAGATAATAAAAATTCGGATCTGGACGGTAAACATATTCCGTGTCGTGGTTCCATACTGCAGGCGGTCTACTGGCGAAGATTGCGACCCCACCACGTCCCATTTTTTCAATAAAGGCTTTGCGATTCTGTTCGTGCAAACTGTTTCCTCCTCATGAAGATCGGGTCTTTGCTTCAGTCCTACTACAGGTACCCGATCGGTGTGCCGATTTTGCCAATAATGCCGCCGCTTGCTACCATCGGATAGACCGGCTTTGCCCAAAAAATACCTGCTACTGGTGACCGAATGGACTCCCGCACATTTCCAAATACATCTCGGATGTCAGCAATGGGTTGGTACGCCGCTACCTGATCATACAATTCCGCCTTGTAGTAGACAAATCCACCTTCATTGCTAAGAAGTGGCACGAATTGTTTGACGACAATTTGCCGTTCGGGTACCTCTGGTATTCCATCAATGAAGTGATAGTGTCGCAGGACATTGAGCACGCCGCGGACACCTTTTTCGATACTTGCTGCATCCCAACCGTGGGTGCCACCCAATTCTGGATCGATTGTTGGGATGCCAACCTCCGGGGCAGCCTGTGCGAGTTGGCCTTTTGGTCCTTTCTGATTGAGGATATGCCCAATACCAAAGACGCGCGCGAGTTCAAGGCAGGCGCCGTGGAGTGTATGTTTTTCATCAACACGGACGCGTACCTCGTCAATCATTGGGTGCACACCGCCTTGGTGCAGATCGAGACAATAATCCGCCTGCTGTATAGCACGCCGAAAAAGATGATAGGCTGTCCGTTCACTTGAGGTGCCATCGCGTCTGCCCGGAAAACAGCGGTTCATTTTCCGATTATCCACAGGATTGAGTGCTTGTCTGGTATGAAATGCGTGAACGTTGACAAGCGGTACGGCAATAATCTTACCGCGCAACTGTTCTGGGACTATGGTCTGGAGAACTTTGTGAATAACGGCGATGCCGTTGAGTTCATCTCCATCGCTAATTGCTTGGATATAGAGCGTTTTGCCCGGGTACCTCCCGTTGATTAGCACGACCGGCAGTCGAACCGCCGTTCCATCTGGCATGCTTCCGACTCTCAGATGCCCTTCCATTCGAGTTCCGGGTTCGGCGACTAATTGTCCAACCACCAGTTTGCTGCTGTGAATGTTGTTCCTCATGGGAGTTATTTTAGCACAGTTGGTGAAAAGAATCAAATCTTTTGTCAAGCAGTACGCCCATTTTAGCCCTAACAGGGCTTAAAACAAAAGGTGGAAAAGACACATCACTACGGATTAAGAACTTGATTTCAAGACATTTTTCTGGTAAACTTATAGGTATCATGAACACCGAAAACCTAAAAAAGATTGCTGCGGAAAAAGCGACAGAAAGTGTCAAATCTGGTATGATTGTCGGGTTAGGAACAGGTTCCACTGTCTATTATGCGCTTCTGAAACTTGGCGATAGGGTCCGGGCAGGACTTGATATCGTCGGTATCCCAACATCCGCTGGCACCGAAGAAATTGCGATAGCACAACAGATACCCCTCACAACACTCGCTTCCCATCCTACCATCGACTTGACTATTGACGGTGCCGATGAAGTTGACGTACACCTCAACCTAATCAAGGGCGGTGGTGCTGCGCTCGTCAGAGAGAAGATCATCGCAAATGCGTCTAAACGAATATTGATTGTTGTCGATGAAAACAAGGTGTCGAGCGTCCTCGGTACGATCTTCCCACTTCCAGTGGAAATTGTACAGTTCGGGTGCGAGGCAACCCAGACAGAGGTCAACCGGATTTGTGGGCGTTCCACGCTACGTCTCGCGCCTTCACAGGACGGAAATCAGCAACCACTCATTACTGACAACGGCAACTATATACTCGACTGCCACTTTGATAGTATTCCTGCGCCAGAGCAGGTCGAGTTGCAACTGAATAACATTCCCGGCGTGGTGGAAAATGGGATTTTCGTCAATCGCGCTGACAAAATCATCATCGGTACACCTTCCGGCATTCGGTACATGGAGTGACGCATGCGGAAACCCCTGTTCTTGCTCTTGGTACTCGTTTTTGTATCTATAATGACATATAGTTCTGCTAACGGTGAGGTGTTTACAGAGAGTGGATTGGTAGATATTCCAACCGGTGCGGTGCTGGAACACGGCATATTCGGGGCAGGTACATTTATTGCTTTTCGGCAAAGTGCGGGGGCCTCGGGGTTACAAACCACTCCTATGAATTTAGGTGATGCTGTCGCCATTCGCCTGAACTTCGGATTGTTCGATCGGATTGAAATAGGATTGGGGCAGGTGTGGAATGCGTATGGATCTGAACTTTCCGCTGAGCAGGCTGCGAGTTTAAAGGTCCAATTCCTAAAAGAGCAAGAGGCTGGGGCAATTCCGAGTATTGCCGTCGGTGTTGAGTATCTCGGTGGTGGGATTCTCACATCGGAATCGGAGAAGAATGGCGTTTTGCCGTCAGCGTTTTTGGCTGTTAGTAAAACCTTCAATCTGCCGCGTATTCACCAATTTTCCGGTCATATTGGTATTGGCACACAGCGATTTGCATTCGGTGAAAGCCCTATAGGCGTGTTCGTCGGTCTGGGCAAGGAATTCCAACCCGCTTTTGCGCGAGGGGACATCACGATGAGTCTGGAATTTGACGGATCTGGTGTGAATGCCGGTATGCGGTATATCACCGCAAGCGGACTTCAGATTGCGCTCGGTGCTGAGACACTCAACGATCCAGATGCCTTACGCTATCTCACCTCCGTTTCATGGACAAATGAACGCCTGCTTAAACAGATTGATGAAACCAGGCGTCTAATCCAGCGCGCCACGCAGCTTGCCGTTGAAGCAAAGCGTGCTATTACCAAACCTTCTGAATAGCAAGTTTAGCCCCTTCCCAGTAACGGGCGGGATGGTTTCGGCTTTCGGCGTTACAAGCTGCGCCAAAAACCCGACGCATAAAACGACGGAGCCTCCGGTGTCTCAATAGATGTCATCACTTTCTGAAGGAATTTTGTTTTTATACATTTAATGCCCCTTGTAGCCTCAGAATAGCCTCAAAGTTGTCATTTTTTGATGTTCTGTTCTTTTTTTCTATGCCGCATGTTATGCAGCGGTGGGTAAGGATGTAATCGCCGTGTTTTATGGTGAACCCGATCGGTTCCATCAAGCCGCGACAGGATGCCGAACGATCGCCGGGGTTCACATCGACGTGTTGACTCCAGAGGCATTCGGGACAATGATTGGTGTAACCATCTCCTTTGACGGCGGTGCCACAGTGTGCACAGGTGAAATCTTCAATGTGGCGTTGGAATCTTTTGTTCACTGGGACGCACCTGTTTCTGTTGCTTGAGTAAGTCGATCCAAAGTGCGTTTTAAACTCGGTGATACCGTGGCAGCACGTTCTAAATTCCAATGTTCTCGGACAAATTCACTCAAAAGCGTGTTGTACTCAATTCCAACTGAGAAGTTTGCACTTGGCATTGGAACTAACGCCTCGCGTACTGTTTTCTTTCGGCTTCTACGTGCAAGCGATACAAGAAATTCTTTCGGATTCAAGATATCGTCTGTCGGCGATGGAATTTGATGCGAAGGTATAGATAGAAAAGCTGCGAATCCTATCCGATCTGCCATAATCCATGATTCTACCTCCATAACTGCCACACGAAAGAAAAACCTTGGGTTAAGAGTGCCTTTAACCCATGATTGGATAAGCCGTGGAGGACAATCTCGGGGCGAATCTAAATCCGTCAACATAAATACGGTTATGCCGTTAGCTGCTCGGTTGAGTTCAAGGGTTTTTCGTTCAAGGTCCGATTTTCCTTTATACCCGATTCTTTTCACGATTTCAACATCGAATTTCTCAAGAATTTTGGTCGCTACCGCATCACTGAGCCTATCCTCAACAGCGAGAACTACGTTATTTAGGTTCATTCTAATAGGCTCAACTGTTCTGGATATCTGGTTAGCACGACTTCACCGGCTGTGAGACCTGCCTCAAGGAGAGCACGGATATAATCAATATCAGACGAGATCTTGACGACTGTCCCTACTTTTTCAGGTATAAGTAAAAGGACTTCTCTCCCATCAATGCCGGGTTCTATCAGAAGCACATCACTTTGTGTGCTAACTAACACTTGGGATCTTTGACTTCTTTGGAGCTTGGAGATAGAAGGAGCGAGTTCAGATACAGTGCCTATATTTAGGGAGAGTTCAGGTTCTTCTAACAAAACAATTGAGTCCTTTTCGAGAAGAGACCATAAGAGTCCAATTAGTCGGAGCATTCCGTCCGAAAATTGGTCTTCGCGCTGCCTTGCTTCATTTGAGTGCCAGTGGGAATAACGCACTTGTAAGTGCGGACGTCCTGTATTATCACGAACAAATTCCAATTTTTCAAACTGTGGCACAGCAATTTTGAGGGTGTGTTCAATCTTTTTTAGCCGGGAACGACGGGTGCTTGGATGCATGCTCGCGATCCTTTCAAGAAATCCTTGTCCATACGGATCGTCTTCAATTATCCTACCCTGAATTGCATCTCCAGAGCGAATGAGTTGCGGTACGAGATGGAGATAGGTGACGTTTTGCAGGAAGAGTGCTATCTCTCGAAATTCTGCATTGGCAGCGCTCTGTTCAAGAGCGGTCTGAGTAAGGCGATCTGGATCCTCTTTATCATTTTCATCCGGTCTATCAAGGAGCAATTTGTCATCTTTCCAAACACATTCACGAGTAAGATAGGTCCAGCGATGTCCACGAGGTTGTTGGCGAAACCCAACCCCGTATCTCCATTTAGCAGGAGCGTCTAACGCATCCGCGATATGAATTTCGATGGCGATTTCAGGATCCTGCCTCGCCGACAGACATCGGATTTTGGAAACTCCGCCCCGATCCTTAACCGCTTTCTGGAATCCGCCACCGTCTGTTTTAACAATATCTCGGAGAAAGCGAAAAATGTCCAACAGGTTAGATTTGCCTGAACCAGTTGGACCGACGATAAATTGGCGCCCCCTAAGTGGAACATTAATCTCTTGAAAGTTCCGCCAGTTTTTGGCAATCAGTCGGCTAATAATCATGGTGATCAGTTTCCTCCAAAATATATGTTTCCCAAAATGTGATGTAATAATGGGAACATGTCCAAGGTGTGAATATCAACGCAAAGCGGATAGGTTTTTGTGTTATAGTTCTGCGCGCGTCATAAAGGTTGCGTAAATGGCAGAAGTCCTAACCAGATCGGGGATATTCACACGTTCATTTATGGCATGTCCACCCTCGCCACTTGGTCCATACCCAACGCCGGGTAAGCCTGTATTGACGAAATAGTGCAAGTCTGTAAATCCCGTAGTACCCCTGAATCGCGGTTGATTGAAACGGACAGTCCGCACTGCGTCAGCGAACGCCTGTGCTATCGGTGAAGCGGTGTCTGTCAAGCACGGCTCAATTCGCAAAATGGCGCGCGCCTCTGCTTTCAAATCGGGATAATACTGGCAGGCACCGGAGATCGCCTCTCGCAATTCAAGTTCGACGAATTCGAGTTCCTCGTTCGGCGTAATGCGCCGGTCGATTGAGAACGTAACGCGCGCCGGGACGGTATTGACTTTATCGCCATCGGTGCCACGGAATGTGCCACCGATATTCAGTGTAGGATAACGATCGCTACCATCAGGAAGTTTAAACGCCCGTTCAGGCGACTTCAAATTCCGTTTAACCCGTTGTAGTGCTGTCACGAGTTCGGCAGTCTTCTCAAAAGCATTTATACCCTTATCTGGCTGTGCGCCGTGTGCTGCTTTGCCTTCAACATCAATCTCTAACCAGAGTACGCCGTTGTGTCCGTTGCCGATATTCATTTCTGAACCGCCTTCGCAGTTGACGACGTAGTCTGCATGAACGAATCCTTCTTCGACAATATATCCCGCCCCTAACTGTCCACCGGTTTCTTCATCGCAGGTAAAGGAGCATTCAATATTGAACTGCGGTTTGATGCCAGTCTCTTGGAGAGCCTCAATCGCAAAGAGGAGTGCAGCAATAGCATCTTTCATGTCGTCAGCACCACGTCCATAGAGCCATTCGCCGTCAATCTCCCCACTGAACGGATTATTGAAACGCCAGTCCCCCGCAACAGGAACGACGTCATAGTGTGCGTTGAAATGCACCGTCCTTTCTGCCCCGACATCCCAACGTCCAATGAGATTCAATCGCGGATGCGTCGCTGCGTTTGAGATAACCTGTTCTGCCCGACTTGTTGGGACCTCGGCTATTTGTGTCTGCATCCCTAATGCCTGGCACTTTGCATCTAATAATCCAACAATCTCGGCATAGTTTTCGCCGGGTGGATTGACGGTTGGAATCCTGACGAGTTCCTGCAGCAACGCACAAAGCGCAGTTTGATTGTCTTTAATATAGGTTTGAACGGACATTTTAAGTCTCCTCAATCCCTGTCAATTGACAACTGCCTGATCACCCGATGACAAGTGTTGCACCGTTTCGCCTGTCTCCGTGAATGTACGGGTTACGTTGACCGAAGCGTATGTCCATAAAATTTTCATCGGTGCATCGCTATCGTTCCAAAATCGGTGTGGAATGCCGGCGGGGACGAATGTCGTATCAAAGGCTTTCATGGTGAAAACTTCGCCATCAACTTCACAAGAGGCTTCACCTTCGAGAATCGTAACGGACTCATCGCAGTTGTGGTAGTGGCGAGCGATCGCCGCACCGGGATCAAACATCGTCACGCCGTTGGTGAGTGAGGTCGAATCGATCCATTTACCGGCTAACGGCACGGTTTTCACACCGGTTCCACGATCGATAGGATTCTGTTTCTCAAAATCGATAATATGTGCTTTTGTACGCATTTCTGATTCACCTCTCTTTCGCAATAAGATTTGACTGAGTTTAGCATGAATGGACAAAAATTTCAAGAAATCGTGATTGGCAAATTGGCAATTAACAGGTAGTAAATTTTGCAAGTTCAAAGTGCCCTAAAGTTAGAAAGTTGCGTCTGGTCAGAAATGACTTTAGTTCACTTTAGCACACTTTAAACTTTACCGAGCGTAGCAAACGCCCTGATCGCCTGTTCTATTTCTGCTTCTGTATGTGTTGCCATAGTGGTAAGTCTTAAACGGCTGGTTCCCGTTGGTACAGCCGGTGGGCGGATGGCTGGTGCGAATACACCCTCGGTGAGTAGTGCTTCTGCTACGCGTGTTGCCCGTTGTGGACTCCCTAATATCACCGGAAGAATCTGTGTTTCGCTCGGCAATAAGGTATACCCTAAGTCAATCAACGCTGTTTTGAGACGCTTCGCATGCGAGAACAGGCGTTTCCGTAATTCTGGTGACGACCGTATTACATCAAGCGCAGCATTCGCCGCCGCCAACGTCGCCGGTGGTAATCCCGTCGTGAAGATAAAGCTGCGGGCGCGGTTGATGAGCAATTCAATCAGCGCGCGACTTCCCGCAATATACCCACCGAGCGCACCAACCGCTTTGCTCAGTGTTCCCATCTGAATAATCTCTTTTCCTTCCAGACCGAAATGCGAAACGGTGCCGTTCCCGTCTTTCCCTAATACGCCGAACCCGTGTGCGTCGTCTACCAGAACCATTGCGTCGTGTTGTGCAGCAAGATTATAGATGTCAGGTAAGGGCGCAATGTCGCCGTCCATACTGAAAACACCGTCTGTCACGATGAGTTTCCGCCGAAATGCAGTAGACGCCGAAAGCAAAGTCTTAAGGTGTCCCACATCGCAATGCTGATAGATTTTTTTACTCGCACGGCTCAGGCGACATCCGTCTATGATACTGGCGTGATTAAGCGCGTCGCTTAAAATGAGGTCATCTTCACCCGCAAGCACAGGGATGATGCTGGTATTGGCAGCGTAGCCTGAACTAAAAACAAGCGCAGCTTCAGTGCCTTTCATCTTCGCAAGGTTCGTTTCCAAGGTTGTATACAGTTCACTATTTCCCGAAATCAAGCGCGAGCCGCTTGCCCCTGTCCCAAAAGTTTGCGTCGCTTCGACTGCAGCCGCGATGACTTCGGGATGTGTGCTTAACCCCAAATAGTTGTTTGAACCGAGCAACACAACATCGCGTCCGTCAAGATGAATCGTTCCCGTTGGCGCGCTCATGACGGTGCGAAGATGACGGCGTAAACCCGCTTGTTCTATTGCTGCGTATTCTGTGTCCAACCAGTCGTAACTACTCATCGGAGATGTTGCTCCATCTCATCCAGTGAACTGCCTCAGAAAAATATGGCTCTGCTGTAGGGAACGTTGTCGCATCTCCAACGTCTCTTCATAAGCCCGATCTTCTACCTCAACACAGACAGCGCCTTCATAACCGGTATCGCTTAAAACAGAAAAGAAACTTCCCCAGTTGACATCACCGAGTCCTGGAAGCTTCGGCGTATGATATGACAAAGGTGTTGCGAGGATACCGACCTCGTCGAGTTTTGCTCTGTCTAACCGGACATCTTTTGCATGCACGTGGAATATTCTGTCCGCAAAGGTCACAAGGGGTTTCAGATAGTCCATCTGGAGCCATATAAAATGCGATGGATCAAAATTGAGTCCAAAGTTCGGAGACGGAATTTCCTCAAACATCCGTTCCCAAACCTCAGGACAATAGGCGAGATTTTGCCCGGCGGGCCACTCATCTTCTGTGAAAAACATCGGGCAATTCTCGATACCGATGCGAATACCGTGGTCGGCAGCGAATTGGATTAATGGTTTCCACACCCGCTTAAAACGATCCCAATTTTCGTCTATCGTGCGCGTCTGATCCCTACCGATGAACGTATTTACAATGTCTACTGATAATCTTTCTGCAGCCAGAATCAGATTTTTGAGGTGTTCGCTATAGATAGCGGCTTCAGTTGCGTTGGGTGTCAGTGGATTTGGGTAATAGCCTAAGCCGCTGATTGTTATACCGGCGTCCGAGACACATCGCAGGATTTCATCTGCTTCTGTTTGCGAAAAGTCTGTTCCATCAACATGCGTGACACCGGCGTAACGCCGTTCCGCTTTTCCTTTGGGCCAGCACATCAATTCGACACAATCGAAGCCAGTGTCTCTTGCAAACCCGACGACTTCTGCCAACGTCTGTTCTGGTAAAATTGCGCTTACAAATCCGAGTTTCATTATTTAACCTCTGTTGCGTTTTTTGACATTTTACTATAGAAAAGCACAGGTTGCAAGCGTATATTAACAGATGCGTTAGCTGACAACTGAAAGGATTGCGGCGCAATCCGTACTGATAACTGACAACTAAATATAGCAGAATGAATTTACATTAAAATTGCAAAGTATGATACAATTCGTTGCACAAGCGTTTCTAAATTTCAATTCTACAATTGGCTGGCAGAGAAGGAGTGTGGAATGACCCCCGAACAACGCTATCTGTTTGACGTTACAGGCTATTTGCACATTGAGGGAGCTGTTAAAGGCAATGCTCTGAAGGCGGCGCAAGAGGCTGTGGATCGGTATATTCATACCCCGATTGACAAGCGTCCCGAAGGATTTACAACGCGTCCGCGGGAATTAGAGCCTGGCAAAGGCGGTAGATATGAACACGGATTCGCCTTCGACCGATCACTTGAGGCGATGACGGTGCATCCGGCTATCTGGCCCCTCATCAAAGAATTTACCTTCAATAAACCGCGCTTTGTTACTGGCACGCTTACGCTTGAGCAACACAATCCCGATCGGCAACCGATGGGGACGAATCCAGCAGGTCTGCACTGTGCGCGTGAAGGACGGCACTGGCTTACCCGTTATGAAGTCAAAGATAGCCATATCTACTGCAACGATTTCGTGGCGTTCTTTTATTTGACAGACGTACAACCCGGCGACGGCGGACTGATTGTCATTCCAGGTTCGCATAAGAGCAAATTTGAAAGACCCGAAGACCTCCTAACGCCGGGACCCGACGGTATTGATCCCGAACCAGATGATATTTTCACAAGTATTACGCCCAAGGCAGGGGATTTCGTCGTCATCTCTGAGTTGCTAACACATGGGGTCTTACGGTGGAAACCGAAGGACCGAGATAGACGCTTTCTTATTCTGCGGTATCGTCCGCAATATGAAGGGAAACCGAGTCTGCCAGAGGTAATCATCAACCGGTTAACCCCGGAAGTTCAGGAACTGGTGCAGACGGCATTTTATCAGCATACGAAAGAGATCGTCAAACAGGATGTTGTAGAGCTAAGTATTTAAACCTAAGTTGCTACTAACAAGTTTTAGACATTTCAACAAGGGGTTTTCAGCACTTTCCTCAAGGGGTTTTCAGTACTTTCCTCACCCCAGCGGGGTGATATATCTATAGAAAATCGTTGTTTCAAAGCACCGCACTCCAGCGGAGTGCTATGTCTATAAAAAGTAGCAACTTGGGTTATTTAAACCTAAGTTGCCAGTTGTAGCATAATCTGTTAGATTGTGCATCTACTTTGTAGCGCAAATCCTGAACCTTTTTGAATAAAAAAGCGTGTCTGCAGGTCTAAATCCTGTAGGTAGCAACTTGGGTTATTTAAGATGGTATCCGAGAATCGGGAGGAGAATCCAATGAGAAAGAATCAATACCGTGTTTGCATCGTTGGTTGTGGTAGAATGGGTGGCACAATTGATGAAGAGGTTCGCGCATCACCGTTCGGTGCGCTACCGTATTCGCATGCCTCAGGGTATACCGCTTATGAGCGAACAGATCTCATCGCCGCTGCAGATGTGGTCGAAGAGAAAGCGCAATACGTTTGCAACAAATGGGATATCCCGAAGTATTATTTAGACTATCGTGAGATGATAGTCCAAGAGAAACCGGATATTATTAGTATAGCCACGCGCCCAGGCAATCACGCCGACATCACGCAATTCGCCGCAGAAAACGGCGTGAAAGGCATCTATTGTGACAAGCCCCTCTGCGCCTCTATGGAAGAGGCAGATGCCATGGTAGAGGTATGTGAAAAGTATAACATCAAGTTCAACCTCGGCACGCAGCGTCGTTTCACGCCGGGATACATCAAAATGCGTGAGATTCTCGAAAGCGGGACGCTCGGCGACAGACGTTCTATCATTGCCTATACGGGTGGTGCTGCACTCTGGGGATATACGCATGCCGCCGATCTACTCCTGTTTTTGGCAAGCGATTCTCCAATAGAATACGTACAGGGCAATGTTGCCGTTGACTATGCCGATTTTGAAGATAACCGCACCGAGACCGATCCGGGTATTGTAATGGGGTTCATCCGTTTTGAGAACGGTATTAACGGCATCAGCGTTCCCGGCACGGCTTACGAATTTGAGGTGAATTGTAGCGAAGGCACAGTCCGTTCGCTCAACAACGGACTCGGTTTTCAACTCCGTAAACGACAAGGGCAATTTGATGAAATTTTAGACGCACCATTTCCAGCCTTTCAACGAAAAAGTGGGACTGTCGGTTGCATTGAGGATATTGTTGATGCGATTGACACCGATACTGAAACACAAGGCAACATTCACCTCGCACACCGAAGCACCGAGATGGTTTTCGCGATCGTCGACTCACAACGGCAGCAAGGAAAGCGAGTGCCGATGCCAATGGAAAATCGAGGACTTTACCTCGGAAGATGGTAAGCAATGAAACCGAAAACCACCAAACACTTTGCAAGCATTATCGTTCTGTTGTTCCTGTTGAACTGTGTAACAATTCTGTCCAACAGCGAACAGCACTCAGAGACCGATGCTACGCGTCCAGCGAGCACACACTACGAACGGCGCAAACCAAGCCGTGACGGTATCGGTAAAATCTACATGGGACGCGAAATCTCTCGCGTGATGGGACATCAAGGGGCGGAATGGTTAGAGCGTCCTGAGCGTGAACGTGAAGAGATGCCAAATATCCTTGTTGGGTTGTTAAAACTTAAAGAGGGGGATGTTGTGGCGGATATCGGTGTCGGGACAGGCTATATCGCTCGGAGAATCTCTCCGAAAATCGGCGAGACAGGGACCATCTACGGTGTTGAAATTCAGCAGGAGATGCTTGACATTCTTGCTGAGAAAATGGCGGAAGAAGGTATTACCAATATCAAAGGGGTCTTAGGCACAATTACCGACCCGAAATTGCCGCCGGAATCGGTAGATTTGGCGATTATGGTGGATGTCTACCATGAATTTTCGCATCCGTACGAGATGATGCAAAATATCTGTCGTGCACTCAAACCGGGTGGCAGAGTTGCTTTCATCGAATACCGCGCCGAGGATCCGGGTGTGCCAATCAAACGTTTGCACAAAATGAGTGAGTTGCAGGTGATTAAAGAGGCGACACCACATCCGCTTGTTTGGGTAGAAACGTTTGATGACTTGCCGTGGCAGCATGTTATCATTTTTGAGAGGATAGATGCGTCTAACTTGCGGCTTTGAAGACGAAATCAACTGCGCCAAAGAGGGTTGGCAAATCGTCTACGCTAAAACTTGTTCTATTTCGGGTGAAGGAATCGCCAATGAGGTATCCAAATTCCCACGATCTTCCATCGCTGACAATACCGTGAACGGGGACATCCGCGTCGGCATTTATTTTTTGTGCGGCTACCAACTCCGCGAGGCATTGTCCCCAACCCAGTTCAAAGTCGTTTTTTTTCGCTTCCACCAGCATTATCAATGGTGTGCCTACAATGAGCATGCCCAATTCAGACCTTGTTGCGACAAAGTAATCGGGCGTGCCGCTCAGAGTTTCATCGTAGGCAAGAGGTTCCTTTATCCATAGCGCGTAGTTAGTCGCGTACGCTTTATACACTTCCCGCAAAATAGGGTAGATAACGGCTTCACAGCGCGCCCCCTCAGACGCCAAAACAGGAATATACTGTCTGCTGAATTCCAATTCTTTCAGAAATTGTTCCGAAGGTGATAAGCCTTCCTCAATCTTTATAAAGTCATTTTCGATGTGTCGGATGCCAAATTTTTTCTGAACATCAGGTATCGTCTTGAAATCGCTAAATGCCATGCTGTTATCTCTCCGCTTATAGCAATTTTTAGTCACGGAAAAAACGTGCAGACAAGATCAATCATATTGTGAAAATTATACGGCAATTTTTTCCGATTGTCAATGAAAAATATTTGACAAAAAAGCAACGACAGCATAAAATGTAGCAACATTGCTAAACCTTTTGAATAGCGCAGCGTCACAATATGCTAAATCTGTTACAGTACATTAAAGGGAGAGGATTTCTGTGAAAACTGCTAACAATACAATTTCACTAACGCCCATCACGTCCTTGTCTGTGTTGGTGTGTTTCTGTATCGCTATACTGGGGCTTTCCTCGGTATCTGCAGAGCAGAACGAATCTGTGCAAGCAACGGTTGATTACAACCTTGATGTCCGACCTATTCTTGCAGATAATTGTTTCGCCTGCCACGGACCGGATGCGAAAACACGGGAGGCTAATCTGCGGCTTGATACGAAATCAGGCGCGTTCTCCGAACCGAGCGGATATCCGGTGATCGTTCCAGGTAAACCCGAAGAGAGCGAACTGCATCTTCGTATCGTCTCTAATGATGACCACTACCGTATGCCGCCGGCGGGCTTCAACAAGACGCTGACACCTGAACAGGTTGATGTTATCGCTCAATGGATTCGCGAAGGCGCGAAATGGGAAGAACACTGGGCATTTACCACACCAGTCCGTCCAGCCCCCCCCGAGGTCAAAGACCAAGACTGGATCCGAAACCCCATTGACGCATTCATACTCTCACGCCTTGAAAAAGAGGGGCTAACGCCAGCGAACGAAGCCGACAAACGCACCCTGATCCGCCGCCTAAGTTTTGATCTCACCGGCTTGCCGCCGACCCGCGAAGAGATCCACAAATTCCTCGAAGATGAGTCACCGGACGCTTATGAGAAGGTTATTGAAGCCTTCATGGCGAAGCCTGAATACGGCGAACACCTCGCACGGTTCTGGTTAGACGTTGCACGTTACGGGGATACTCACGGACTCCATTTAGATAACTACCGTGAAATGTGGCCCTACCGCGATTGGGTAATTGAGGCAATAAATAAAAATATGCCCTTCGACCGGTTTACGATTGAACAGTTGGCAGGAGACCTCTTACCGGAGCCGACGCTTGAGCAAAAGATCGCCACAGGTTTCAATCGATGCCACGTCACAACAAGCGAAGGTGGTTCCATTGACGAGGAATACTACGTCCGATACGCCATCGATAGAGCCAATACCACTTCGACGGTTTGGATGGGTTTAACAGTCGGGTGCGCCCAGTGTCACGATCACAAATACGATCCGATTACGCAGAAAGAATTCTATCAACTCTACGCATATTTCAACAATATCACCGAAAAAGCCATGGACGGTAACCGCAAGGATTCTCCGCCTGTTGTGAAACTACCAACCCCGGAGCAGGAAGTGGAACTCGCAGCGTTTGATGAACAGATTGCGGACTTAGATGACCAAACGAAAGCACCTATCCCTGAAGTAGATGCTACCCAAATCGCTTGGGAAAATAGGATGCCGCGTTGGACGACGCTGAAACCGACTTCCCTCTACTCCAAGGGAGGCGCAACACTCGAAATCTTGGAGGATTACTCTGTATTAGCCAGTGGCACGAATCCTGAGCAGGAAATTTACGAGGTTATCGCAGAACTACCACCCGGGAAATGGAGTGCTGTCCGATTGGAAGGCATCACACACGAATCCTTACCGAAAGCCGGGGTCGGTAGAAGTGATAATAGCAACGTCGTCTTAACCGATTTTGCCGTTTTCATTGCCCCATCTGCAGCGGATAGCGATGCGTCTTCAGCAGAGGATGTCGCCCATAGCGATGCTGAAACTGAGACACAAGCAGATAACGCAGCCGTCGGGGATGCTGATGTTGAGGGCGAAGCCGGAAGTACACCTACCCCTGATACCGACACTGAGGTGGCAGCAGAAGATGCACCGGTGGACGAAGCAGATGCCGAAAATGAGACTACAAATACCGATTCCGATGATCCCTGGACACGCGTGCCAATAGTGCAGGCGTGGGCAGACCACGAACAAGCACTCGGCGAAGATGGTCTTTCTGGTGTTGTTGCGAAGGCAATTGACGACAAACCTGAAACTGGATGGGCGCTTGATAGAAAGAGTGAGAATCGGCAAGCGATCTTCCTTGTTGCTGCTCCCTTTGGCATGGAAGGTGGTCAGTTGAAAATCCGTCTCAAGCATGAATTCGACTTGCGACAAAAAAGCCTTGGACGATTCCGACTTGCTCTGACGGATGCACCGACTATTTACCCCATCGGTTCCAAGATGACCTTAGGAGATTGGCACGCCGCTGGTCCATTCACGGCAGCGCACGGTAACATCGCTTTCTACAAAGTCTATGAACCTGAAACGAAAAACGTCAACACGAACGATACCTTTGAGGTAAACGGTAAAACCATCAAATGGGAGAAGCAGGCGCATTGGGTTGACGGACAGGTACATAACGACATCGTTGGTGAAAGCAGTGCAACTTACCTTTCTCGGAACATAACCTCTGTTACCCAACAGAGAGCGCAGCTGTCCATCGGGAGCAATGATGCACTCAAGGTATGGCTGAACGGGACTGAAATCCTCTCCAAGAACGTCCAACGGGATGCTGGTGTTGATCAGGAACAGTTCCAAGTACAGCTTAAACCGGGTAATAATGCACTGCTCCTGAAAATCGTCAACTATTCGGGGCTTTCTGGTTTCTATTTCCGTATTGAAACCGAGGCACCGATGACACCCGCAGACGTTGTCGAAATCGTTGGCATGCCTCGCAGCGAACGCGAAACTGAACAGCAGGCAAAAATTCGGGATTACTATCGGCAAAATCTCACACCCGATAAGACACTAAATGAAAACACCCAGCGCGCATTCGCGGATTTGAAAGCACTTTTCGTTGACTTAGCGGAAGTCCAACAGAAACGAGATACACTGGACGCTGAACTAACAACAACGCTGGTGATGGAGGAGCGAGAGGAACCGAGAGGTGCCTATGTCTTAGCACGTGGTGAGTACCAGAATCGACGCGAGCAGGTTTATCCACAAACCCCTGCTGTTCTTCCGGGGGTGCCAACGGATGCACCGCCAAATCGTCTCGGTTTTGCCGAATGGCTGCTTTCGCCGGAACACCCGCTCACCGCTCGGGTCGCGATTAACAGGTTCTGGCAAGATGTCTTTGGTGTAGGCATTGTAGAAACAGCGGAAGACTTCGGTACACAAGGCACACCGCCGGTGCATCCGAAGCTCCTCGATTGGCTTGCGACCGAATTTATCGCTTCTGGGTGGGATGTACAAAAGATGCTCAAATTGATGCTCACCTCAGCGACATATCGGCAGCACTCGCAGGTTACGCCTGAAAAATTGGAACGTGATGCAGATAATAGACTCCTCTCCCGCGGTCCAAGGTACCGGCTTGATGCGGAAATGGTGCGTGATAATGCGCTTGCTCTCGGCGGTCTGTTGTATACCAAGATAGGGGGACCGAGTGTCAAACCACCACAGCCGGATGGACTTTGGAAAGCTGTCGGGTTCACGGGGTCGAATACAGACACGTTTGTTCAGGATACCGGGGCAGATAAAGTCTATCGCCGAAGCCTTTATACCTTCTGGAAACGCACCGCACCACCGCCACAGATGAACATCTTGGACGCCCCGTCACGTGAAGCCTGCGCAATCCGCCGTGAACGTACAAATACACCGATGCAGGCGTTAATGTTGATGAACGATCCACAGTTCTTTGAAGCGGCACGTGCTTTCGCAGAGCGGGCGATTAAGGAAGGCGGCGAAACACCGGAAGCGCGTATTGCGTATCTCTTTGAGATGGCGACTGCTCGCTTACCAAAACCGGTTGAAGAAGCACTCTTGTTGAAGACGTTCCAAGCGCATTATCAGGAGTTGGAAGCCGACCCAGAAGCAGCAAAGGCGCTTATTACTGTCGGTGAATCCGCACCTGATGAAACCTTAGATGCAGTCGAAGTCGCTGCATGGACAATGCTTGCAAACCTGATTCTCAATCTGGATGAAGTCCTGAATAAGGGGTAAAATGGCTGTCGGTTGTCGGTTGCCGGTCAAGAGGTTTTCCTGTAACAATTCACTACTTTCTGGAGTACGCCAAGTTTGAAGCGATTGTTACAAAGGCATCTCTTAACTGAAAACTAATAACCGATAACCGACAACTATTAACCAAGGAGTTAACGTATGGATCCGATTAAAGAATATCTGAAACTTGAAACGCGTCGCCAGTTTTTTAGTAAATGTGCGTCGGGACTCGGTGCCGCGGCGCTCGCATCACTACTACCGAACGGTGTTGCTAACGCCCTTGAGAGTCAAGTGAAGCCGAGGTTCGGTGGTTTGCCCGAGTTACCACACTTTGCACCCAAGGCGAAACGGGCTGTCTATCTTTTTATGTCTGGTGCACCCTCGCAACTCGATCTGTATGACTATAAGCCGAATATGCAGGAATGGTTTGATACCGACCTCCCAGAATCCGTCCGAATGGGGCAACGCCTCACCACAATGACTTCTGGGCAAGATAAATTTCCGATTGCGCCTTCTATTTTTGAGTTCAAGAAGTACGACAATGGCGGGGACGGCGCCTGGATTAGTGAGTTGTTACCACATACCGCAAGCATGGTGAAGGACCTCGCGATTATCAAAACGGTACACACCGACGCCATTAATCACGATCCGGCGATCACCTTCTTCTGCACTGGCGATGAAAGTCCCGGAAAACCGAGTCTCGGTGCATGGCTGAGTTATGGACTCGGCAGTGAGAACAGAAATCTGCCTGCTTTCATTGTAATGAACGCCACATGGAGCGGTCCGAAAGGTGCACAGGCACTCTACAATCGCCTCTGGGGATCTGGATTCCTCCCGTCAGAACATCAAGGCGTGCTGCTCCGCAGCCAAGGCGATCCTGTCCTGTTCCTTTCAAATCCCGAAGGGGTCACCGAAAAAGCACGGAAGCAGATGCTGGATACCCTCGTCGCGCTGAACAAGGAACTCTACGAAGAGGTCGGCGACCCGGAAACACATGCACGTATCTCTCAATATGAGATGGCATTCCGCATGCAGACAAGCGTCCCTGAACTTACAGACCTGTCGAAAGAGCCAGACCACGTCTTGGAAATGTATGGTCCTGAGGTCAAGACCCCTGGCACTTTTGCCAACTGTTGTATCCTCGCACGGCGGATGATGGAGCGCGATGTTCGTCTCGTCCAGGTCTTCCATCGCGGATGGGATCAGCACGGCGACCTCCCGAAGAACATTCGGAATCAGGCGCGCGACATCGACCAGCCCTCAACCGCCCTCGTTCAAGATTTGAAACAACGCGGTATGTTAGATGAGACTTTGGTCGTCTGGGGCGGCGAATTTGGACGAACCGTTTACTGCCAAGGCAAACTCAGTCCAGATAACTATGGACGCGACCATCATCCTAAGTGCTTTACACGCTGGATGGCTGGTGGTGGAATCAAAGGCGGCGTCGTCCATGGCGAAACGGATGACTTTAGTTACAATATCGTCCGGGACCCTGTCTCTGTTGGGGATATAAATGCTACGATTCTCAATCAACTCGGCATTGATCACGAGCGGTTGACCTTTAAGTTCCAAGGGCTTGATGATCGTCTGACAGGCGTTGATGAAGAAGCACGCGTCCTCACTGAGCTTTTGGCGTAATAGTAGACGCGCTGCCTAAGCGCACCTATTAGGACTTAAAAACTGGATGAAAAAATTAAGAGCAGTCGTCGTCGGTGCGGGCTGGTCGGCTGAAGGGCACACGAAAGCGTTTCAACACTACGGTGTCGAGGTGTCGGCAATTTGTGCCCGCAAACCCGATATCGTGCAAAAAGTCGCCGCTGGATTAGGGGTGCCGGAGGCTTCAACCGATTGGCGAAAGAGCCTTTTGAAACATAAACCCGATATCGTCGCCCTCACAACACCAGCGACTTTGCGGACCGAGGTCATCGAATTGGCGGTGGAACTTGGGTGCCATATCATTAGCGAAAAACCGTTGGCACTTACTGCAGCGGACGCAGCATATAGCTACAATCTCGTTAAAAACACGGGACTGAAACATGCTTTTGCCGCAACACACCTATATGAGCCTGGTGTATTTTATGTCCGTGAACTCCTAACCGAGCAACGCGTCATTGGCGAATTAAAGGCAGCCGATATCAGATCCAGCCGTCGCATGTCAAATGGGACGGCTTCAAAGACAGTGAAGCCGTGGAATTGGATGAATGCTTTGGCATACGGCGGAGGGGTATTGAACAACGGACTCACGCATCAACTCGGTATGCTCGAACGGATGACAGGCATGAAAGTCGTCGCTGCTGTTGGTGAAGCCAGAGCCGCCCCTTGGGAAGCACCCGTCGTGCCAGAGATTCGCGACTTTCGGGTATGGATGCGTAAAGAACTCACACCCGAAGAGGCATCCAAATTTGAGTGGCGTGTCTGCGACGCTGAGAACGAATTCTCGGCACTCTTCAAGTTGGCGCCTTCGGAGTCTGATAATGAAAATTCTGTTTTGGTGACGATACGGACAGACCCAGACGTGCCGGCGAATACGCCTACCGGTGGGTTGTATTTCTACGGCAGGAACGGAACGCTCCACGTAGACGGTAGACGTATATTGGGTCCACTCACGCTCTACAATATCAACGATACGGGTGAAGCGTTATCCGTGCCACAACGGTTCTCAGACGCCCTGCCTCGCATCGGAGACGACATTCAAAACAAATGGGTCGCGCTCGTTCGGGATTTCCTCGCCGATATTCAGAACCGTCCACACGAACCGTACCTGACTTTTCAAGACGGCTGGCGTTACCAAGTTGCTATTGACGCGATCCGAACAGGTCAGGGATGGACGCAGCTTCCTTGCTAATCTCTTCCTTTTCCCTTAGTAGGACTTATGCATTTCACCGGTAGGTGCGGTGTTTTTGCGAATCAACGGTATGAATGCCGTATGGCATTCCCCGGCGTGTTTCCCCCTAACCTCGCCGAATGTTGTTGGAAAATTACCGATTTATTTTCTGAAACTTCATATCCGTCACAAAAGAATTTTAAGGTGGACAAGATGTACGAAAAACATGGCGAAACAATTAGTGCACGCACCTTCCTTGAGGCGTTACAAGGCGATGCCGGGCGCGTTGTCCTTACGAATTGCATCATCGAAGGGGTCGTTGACATCTTTTCTGCCGAATTGGAACGCGATGAACATGACCGGATTCTTCTCAAAAAGTCCCTCGAATGCATCGGATGTACGTTCAGAAACATCGTCAATTTCCGGGCGGTCGTTTTTCAACAAGAGGTTAACTTTCGGCGTACCCTCTTTGAGGGGATTCTTGACTTAGATGAGGCTGTTATATACGGCCCCTGTGCATTCCGTGAAACGATCTTCCAGAGACGCGCTGATTTCCATAGCGCAATGTTTCGCAAAAGTGCCAGTTTTTGGCGGGCGAGATTTAACGATGTTGCCGATTTCCATGGCGTTCAATTTCGGGAAAACGCCGTTTTCCACGAGGCTACTTTCCATAATGAAGTCAATTTTCGTCGCGTCCTGTTTCAAAGCGCGCTTGATTGTACAGGAACATGGTTTCCTGAAGCCACTACATTCAATAACGCCACGTTTCTGGGTCCTGCAAACTTTACTGCAGCACGGTTCATTTCTGTCGCTGCCTTTCGCGATGTTCACTATGTCCCGGACACACTTTTTCAGGCAGTGAAAGCGAAACTAAGCAGAGAGCAGCATCGTCCCACCGAAATCTATTTGGATAGTCAACAGGTGGACGGGGTCGCGAACCCTTTTTTTAAACGCTACGTCGCTGACCGGCAGTTCATTCGTGCCTTCAATCAGGCGAATCCTGTATTGGCGGGCTTATGGCGCTGGAGTTCCGATTATGGACGGAGTCTCGGGCTTTGGGCATTCTGGTCTCTTTTCTTTGCGTTTCTCTTTGCGCTCGCATACATGCCGCTTCCAACGTGGGCACCGACTTGGCTGCAAAGTTTCGCACCGCAATTCCATCAAAGCACGGGTGTGTATAGTGGCGAACCCTTAACCTTTTGGAACTGTTTCTACTTTAGTGTTGTCACCTTTACAACGCTCGGTTTCGGGGATATCGTAGCCGACAATGCCGCCGCCCGTTTCTTCGTCACACTGGAAGTGATTTTTGGGTATATGATGTTGGGCGGATTAATCAGTATTTTCTCAAATAAACTGGCGAGTCGGAGTTAGTTCATTCACGCAAAAGTGCAAGG
Source organism: Candidatus Poribacteria bacterium (assembly GCA_022826805.1). Taxonomy (GTDB): domain Bacteria; phylum Poribacteria; class WGA-4E; order WGA-4E; family WGA-3G; genus WGA-3G. Next base: position 3,036 of record JAJDUH010000052.1, on the reverse strand, counting down.
AATTAGTTTATGTCTATTAGCGTACAACATATTTTTCAGTCTATCTTACATGTCAAAACATGCGCTAAGAACGTTTTGAGGGTCGCGTTGGTTAGTTTCGTCTTCATACTTCTTAACAGTGCTATAGCACATCAGTCCTCCCCATCATCTGATGTAGATTATTTTGATCACATCACACTCTTCTCTCAGGGCAGAATTACCCGTTTCGCACAGATGCCGATTCGGGTATATATCTCGCCTGTTTTAAAAGACAGTCCATACTTACCCGAAATCCGATATGCCATGCAAGCGTGGCACAACGCCAGTGACGGCAACATCCGATTTGAAGAGACCGATGTCCCTCAGGACGCAGATATCCGCGTCAGTTGGGGGTATATCGGTTTCCTCGCTAACTTTCAGGATACCCGACTCGGCAGTGCAGAACTCACACGTCTCAAAGATAGCGTCCAAATCGGCACCTTTTCTAACGGATTAGATGTAGGTCCTATCACTGCGGTTGAAGACCGCGAAACCGAAGCAGGACATGAAATCAGTTTTACAGTAGAAGTTATCCTGATGTTAGAGGGGTACGGAACCGTCGGCGAATTGTCGCAGGAAGAGATGCGAACAGTGTGCGTCCACGAATTCGGACATGCAATCGGGTTGTGGGGACACAGTCCGCATCCTGGAGACATCTGTTTTCCTACAGCGACGGCACAACAACCGTCCGAGCGCGATATAGCCACGCTGCGTAGGCTCTATAACACGCCGCTGAATGCGCCACAACATGAGGTCGCTATCAAAGTCCTGAAAACCGAAATTGAACAGAAACCTTACGCCGATCTTCAAACGCAACTCCGTACACACTATCTACTCGGCGCCATCTACTTCGACAAAGGCGATATACCCGCTGCAATTGCTACCTTCCAAACCTGCAGAGAACTCAATGCCAAGTTTCAACCCGCAGTAGAGAAGCTCATTCAGATTTACCACGAAACAGGAAAGACCGATCAAGCAATCGCCCTTGTTGAAGAACGGGTCGCCGAGAAACCGTCGCCAGCGGATTACAACACACTCGGCATCTTCTACTATGAAGAAAAAGAGAATGAAAAAGCCGTACAGGCGTTTGAAAAAGCACTTCACATTGCGCCATATCACAAAGCTGCCCGGCGAAATCTACATCAGCTGCTCCGAGCAAAAGGATTCAAAGCGTTGGCGGCAGAAGACTTTGATACCGCCACTACTACTTTTGAAAGAGTGCTCCAGATGGAGCCACTTGACGCACCTACCTATCAACTCATGGGCAACGGGTACGAACGGGCTGGGCAATTTGAGACTGCGATTGCCTACTACCAGAAGGCTATTGACATTAACCCTGTTGATGCGCTGACACGACAAAACCTCGCCCAATGCTATAATAATTACGGTGTGACCTTGCGAAATCGTGAGAAATGGGATGAAGCGATTGATGCGTATCGGAACGCTTTGCGGTTGATGCCCACCCTCCATATTGCCCGTACAAACCTGAGTGATGCATTCACCCGAAAAGCGACGGCACATAGCCAGGCGGGTGAGTTAGAAGAAGCAGTACAGGTATATCTCGAATTGCAGAAACTCCATCCTCATGAAATGCACATCCGCAATTTACTGGGGGAGTTATATCTCAAAAAAGGCGACTATGCAGAGGCACTATCGGCATTCCAACACGTTTACAACGCCAATCCGAAGGCTGATCACGCTTTGCATAACCTTATCGCAGCCTATCATCACTACGCCCGAAGCCTCAGCGATGCCGAAGACTACATAACAGCGATCCAACTCCTTGAGGAGGCACTCCGACTCGCATCTACCGATCTGAATTTACGTTTGAGTTTAGCGAATGCGCATCAGGGTGCGGGGGACTACGAACGCGCCTCTATTGAATTGTCGCGGGTTTTAGCACAATCACCCGAAAATCCGCAGGCAAAAGAAGAGCAAGTTAACCTGAGAATCCGGCATGGGAATGCCCTCATGCGGCAACGACAATACGCCGCTGCCCTCGTTGAGTTCGAGGCGATCCCCGAATCCAAACGAGACATTCAGATTTACAATACCATTGGTTACCTCTATCTTGTGCAGGGTGAACACCAGAAAGCATTTACGGCTTTTGAAACCATCCTTAAAAAAGATCCAATTAACGTGCCAGCATTTCGGAACCTATTATCGCTGGAATCTCAACTCATCCGACGACGTTCCGATAAGATGAGAGATGATACGCTCGTCAAAGTCCGATGCGGTCTCGCCATTGGCTTGATGAAGCGGAAGCAACCAACAGCTGCTATGCAAAGGTATCAACTCGCCCTGAAATCTAAATCTGAAATGTTAAATCCGCTTCTCATCGAAACAGGGCAGCAGCTTGCTAACCAGTTCCAGCAATACGGCGACACCGAAAACCGAGAGTTAGTTCTCCGTTGGATAAAAGAACGCAGCAGGAAACGATTTTAGTCTCTCCTTACACTGGTAGGTGCGGTTTTGCAGCGTACACGCTCCCGGTTCATGCCACACGGCATGAATACCGTTGATTTGGAATGCCATTAAGGCATTCATACCCGGTTCATGCCCCGGTGAAGTCCATACGGACTTCATACCCGGTGAAGTGCATAAGCACTTCATACCGTTGATTCTGATTCGAATGCCATAAGGCATTCATACCCGGTTCATGCCACGCGGCATGAATACCGTTGATTCTGATTCAAGGCATGAATACCCGGTGAAGTGCATAAGCACTTCATACCGTTGATTCAGATTCTGATTTATGCAATGTGCATTTTAACCACACCGGTCTTATCCTTTAGCAAGGACACAAACCCCAAAATCCGCGATTCAGACAAACTATGGTAAACCCGAAAAATAAATAAACACTATTCCCCCCTGATAGGCTTACTGTTACCCACAAGTGTGGAGGTAAAGATGTTTGGCTTTCAGAGTTTTTTTCAGATTTCTTGCGGAGTCTCCACGAATGTGCTATGTTAGAGAGGTATTCTTAGTTCCCCTCTACAAAAAAAGTATTTATCTATT
>JAJDUH010000041.1 GCA_022826805.1 Candidatus Poribacteria bacterium | reverse complement strand
TTTAAGAAATTATCGGGTTTTACACCCTTTTTTTCAAGCCAGCGAGGTTAGGAAATCTCGCTTACCGAGTTGGAAGGGTAAAAAAACACGAAAAACATCCATATATATAAAGTAAATATATAAACTAAATGCCCCTGGTTTGTGGGAAAACTGGGATGACGTACAAAGTACATTCAGCAGAGCACTTGGTGCTATTATCGCTCCCGCGACGACCCGACAGACAGAAAATATATTAACACAACGCAAGAAAATCGCCGGGAATCCTCTTGAGACAGAGGGTGCCATTAAAATCTATGTTGTTGGATCGCTTTGTGGAGGTTCTTGTAGTGGAATGCTTATTGATGTCGCGTATTTTTTTAGACACCTCCTGAGTGGATTCGGTGATCAATCAAAGGTATTTGGAATTTTTACAATTTTTGATGAGAATCACGCTGCAAAACCGGATGCTATGTGTAATATACGTGCCGCTAATTGTTATGCAAGTCTTTTAGAGTTGAATTATTATCATCATCAGGATACGACTTATAGTGTAACCTTTCCAGATGGACGAAAGATTGAAAATATGCGGAAAAAGCCGTTTGATTATACATTATTTGTTTCACCCAGCGGCAGAACCGCCGGTAACCAATTTGTAAAACCAAACGGTTCCTTTGATGAAGAAGGTTTGAACTTGATGGTGGCTCTGAATCTTTTTGCTGAATCCGCTGCAGACACAGGTGGAAGAAAAGATGAAATTCGCACAAATTTTACATCTCATGGTAATTTTGGGACATTGAAACCAGTTCCACAAGGTGAAATCCGTACAATGATACGATATATGGCAAGCTTTGGCTTAACAGCTGTTTGGTACCCTAAATATCGCATCGCAACAGCTGCCGCCTGCTTAATCAGTAACGAATTATGTGACGATTGGCTTACATTACACATTCCACAGGCCACGACTGTAAAAAATGCAGAAACGGAATGGAATCAGATGCTAAAAGAGAATATCGACACACTCACCAATCCAGATGGACAGGCATCAATAAAGAATCGGATTGAAACACAACTTACACTTGCAAGACAACAATGGGGTAATAAAGATATCTCATCTTATCAATTAAGTCAGAATATGGAAGGTTTCCCAACTGGAGAATCATTCAGGGAAAAATTTGACCAGGATGGCGAGTACGTTGAATTGATGAAAATGCAGGTATCTGAGTGTCAAAAGGCATTTCACAGTGCCATTGAAAAAACTTTGAATAACCAATTAGGGCGCATTGATTTTGCTGGAACACTCGGATTAGATGACGTGAGGATGTTCTTTGAAACGCTTGATAAAGAGATTGGAAAAACGATTCAAAATTGTCCAGAACGAATGCCATCTTTAGACTTGAAAAAACTGGACTTTTCCCTGATGGAGAGGGCAAATAATAGTTTTTGGTTGAAGAGTCTTTGGCTACATGAGCATGCAGTTAAATCACATCAAAATAACTTAATTGACCAATATTGCGATTTGATTACCGGAGGTAGGGAGAGTTTTTATGAATCGGTACGAAATTATTACTTAAGACCAATTTTACAAGAAATTCGCACCGAACTTGGCTTTGGCGTAATTCCAGCGGACGAAGGTGGTCCTAATAACCGTCCTCGAACAATTAAAGAGCGGTTGGATAACATAGAAGGGAACCTAAGTAACTGCATTAAGGAATTCAAAAACGAATATAATAAAGCTATAGATCCACCAAGATCTGAATGTGTAAAGATTGTTGCGAATAATTCAGAGAATCGAATTGATACGGATGCAGCGACATTGAATCACCAGATTTCCCAATCGGATGACGGTATTGACTTGCTCCGTGGGGAATCTATGGCTACATTTTTAGTCAAAGATCAGGCAGATATAGTCGCTTTGATGACTGAAACTTATCGACAACTATCGTTAGATCAGGTGCAGGTTGATGACGTTGTTACAAAAGCTCAAGAACTTTTAGACTCCGGAAGTTTAGACATCCAGAATCTCGCCAGCCGATCAAATCCGTACCAGATGTTCACGCCAACTTATATCCCGTTTGCCGGCTCGGATTCACCAAATATAATCTTTGGACAAGTTGGAACGGTATTAACAAATTTAAACAATAGTTTAAGTAGTCAAGGATTATCATTTGGTGTAAGTACATCTTCCGTAGACCATCTTCTATTTTTCTACCAAGAAGAAGCAGGCTTTGCCTTAGATGATTTGGTTGCGCAAGGTATGCTCGTTGATAAATTTCGGCAAACTCCTGGGGAATATGGACATTCAACCCATCAGAACCCAGATTTTTACAACCTCGAACTTTACGACAAAACACAAAAACTCGAACGCTGGTGTCGTGCTTTAGGACAACTCATTCCTGAAATCCGCCAACACATCAACGAAAACGCATTCTCAGGTGTTTTTTATCACACTGATAACGGATATGCTTATGATTATTATCTTGATGGGGTGGCAGCACGGCTCAATTTACAAGATGATTTGGATGGAATTAAAAACCTTTCTCAGAAGCAAAATGAAACAAGTTATGATAGATTTTTTAATGCAGTGCAGTCCAGTTTCGATCGACTGGATCGTAATGAGGTTACGGATATAATTAATTCATTGCTCCGAGAAGTTAGGAGTAACAAAACACATGCAGCTCTAAGTGATTTTTACCGTCAGTTTCTAGATGAAGTTTATTCTAGCAATATTATTGTAGACGGCACCACCTCTGATGGAGATGCAGATTTAGACGCGTATTTTTCACAGATTAGTTCCCGTGCCCCTGAGGACACTCCATACGACAAAACGGAGCAAAAACCGTTACAGCAAACCCAAAACATGAGCAGTAGGAGTGCCACAGATCAAACCGTAGACATAGATGACTATGAAGAAGTCACCCCTGAAACAGAAGAAATACTGCCTGATATCGGCACCAAAGATCAGCCGAGAACCAAAAATAGCAGCGACCATTACGAAGAAAAGGTAAATTTTGAAGAAACTATTCCATCATCCGAAAACACGCTATCCTCAGAAGCTAACGAAGACGAGATTGTATGGAGTGAAGCTGAACCTGAAACGGAACCCAGTAATTCCACAGAAGAGTTTGCTGAAGAGGCTACGATCAAAGAATCTTTAGAGCAACAGCCACAACCAGAAGTTGTCCCCGGAAACGTTAAGCAAGATAAACAAACACAACCCTCTAAAGAATTTTCTGTGGCTGATGTTGATTTAAAGCCAATACAGCGTCGTGGAAGCATTCGTAAGAAGGAGTAATCGAATATGGCAGGCGTGGTCTGTTCAAAATGCGATGTTGGTTGGGTAATTTACTCGAGCGATAAGCATTGTGGGTATTGTGGATGTAAAATATTTGATTTTAAAGTGATGTGGGAAGAAGAACCGATGCTTTACGTAGACAACGGTTCGGATATCCATGATCTAACAATTCTGGTAGAAAATATTGGTGCTTATCCGGTCATATTTCAACCGCTTCAAACAACACAGGATAATACGATTCTATTTCCGCAATCGAATGATAGTCCTTTTGAAGTCGAGGCTGGCAAATTCCGCTCTGTTCCGATTCAGGTGAAATTGGCAAATTTAGAGCAGGCTCATGAAGTTATCACTGTGCGAGCGCAAGATGCCCCATCGGATTTTGAAAACGAAAAATCATTGTGTCTAAAAGTTTTGCCATATCCTGAATTTAAACTGACCCCGGATCCTATAGAAGTTCGTTATCGAAGAGGAACAAAAAAAACAACGGAAGACCTCCACCTTGAGGTGCTGCAAGGTGCCTTTTATATCAGTGATATTAAAGTCAAACAAGGATCTGTTCTTCGTGTTGGTTATTCCAAACAACTGCATCAAAAAAATGACGAATTGAAAAAAGTCCTTTTGGAGATTGATTGCAACCAGTTAAGTGACGAATTGAATGTAGTGAAACTAAGTTTTGAAATTCATGGCTTACCTCAACCTATTGAAAAGCGAATTGAGATCCGAAAAGAGATAGTACCAGAACCGCCCAAACTACAAGTGCCACCAACACATCTGCATCTGGATGTCACACAGGAACGTGAGAAAATGCACACATTGACACTCCAGAACACAGGCGAACAACTGTTGACAATCGAAAATATTGTATTCAACAGTCCTTCCGAATTAGCCCAGCTGTCAAACCTTGAGTTCCCTATAGATATTGAAGGTAGAGACCATCAAGAAATTGAAATGCAGGTTTCGGCGGCCGGTGTTGAACATGGAAGTTACCCTATCAACTTTACTATCAACTCCAATTGTGAAGATGATCCAGTATATGAAGGTATCCTGAATGTGAATGTTAAAAAATTGGAAGTATATCCGCATTATCTCGCCATTGACTTCGGCACAACGAATTCCTGCTGCGCCTATATTGATTTGGCTACCTTTGAACCAAAACTTATACCCTTGGATAATGAAGCGAAACCATCAGAAATAATGCCTTCAACGATTATTTACCATACGCAACCTAATAATGGAAAATCATATAGTGTCGGTTATGGTGCTGAAACTTATCGCACAAGCGAAATTGATGGTCCTTATTATATTGCTTCTGTCAAACGTTGGTTGGGATATGAATGGGGACGCTACTTTCACAACAATCAGAATATACAACCGTGTGATGTAGTTGCGGATATCCTTATGCATATTATTCAACAAGCGGAAAAGTATTTGGATACTTTCACAACTCAGTCGAAAGTTAACAAATGTATAGTTACCTACCCAACAATGTTTCCGCATGAGCAACGGGCAGACTTGAGACGCGCATTTAAGAAAATTGGCATTGACGATATTATCCTCATTGATGAAGGGTCAGCAGCTTCTATCGCAACAGTTTTTCAGAAACGTGTAAAAGACTCCTCAAAGGACTATAGAATGCTGGTTTATGATTTTGGAGGTGGAACCATTGACATTGTTCTATCTGAAGTCACTAACAATGATGGAGAAATAAGATTTGAACCGCTTGCCAGTGGTGGAAACCCGAGATACGGTGGCGAGGATGTAACACATGCAATTATTGAGGTTATTTTGGAAAGGCTTAAGACCAAAATTCTGCGTGTAAATCCGAATCTCATTTTTGAAATTCCTTATTTTGATTCCAGAAAAGCATCTATACCTTCTGAAAAGACAAGTATTGATAGAGCAAGGCAAATTAATTCAGATATATTATATGATCAGGCGGAAAAAATAAAAAGAGAACTCGGTGAAAAATCAGAAACGGCAGGGTATTTTCATTTGATAAGTGTTATTGTTCAAGGTGACACACGGTCGCTGGGAAATCTAATCCAGGATGATGTTACCGTTGGGTTGTCAACACAGCAATTACAGAAAATTATCGAACCTGGATTAAGTAAAACCTTTGATGATATTGACGCAATGATAGGGGCCAATGATACCCGCTTACCTGACATTGTTATTCTGGCAGGTCAATCCTCAAAAATGCGTGCTGTTAAACAGATGATGCATGCCCATTTCCAAAATAAGTATGGAAAAAGTGTTGACGTTCAGCTGGGAGATCCGCCTAAAGAATGCGTTGTGCTGGGTGCTGCGGAATATGGTCGGCACCATATAGTACCGGATGATGATGGAGACTGGATAAATTATGCCGATTTGTCAAATATAACACACTCACGACTCGGTATTGTTAAGATTAGAAGGCGTCAACCGATTTTTAGCGAGATTATCCCTAAAGGAAAGCGAATACCTGATAATAGTCGGAAGACGGTAGATTTTCCGCTGCGCTCGCAGGAGACCTATATTGATATCCACGAGCATTTCGGCACAGATGATGACCTAACGAACAGCTCGCAAATTGCCAGTTATACGCTTACGTTGCCAGAAGATGTAACGAAGGAAGAATTACAGAAGGCGCGTTTAGAGATGTCTGTCAAAAATGACGGTGAGATTGAATTGATTGCACTTGTAAGTGGTAAAAAATACGACTCAACTGTGAAGAAGAAAAAACCACCATTTGTAGACAAAATTTGAGTGGAAGTTAACATCAACCCACATTACTGATTGTTATATTCCTGACAACGGATTTCCTATGCAGAAAATCGTATGTGTCATTGATCTTTCTACCACCGAAATTCAGACTGGAGTTTACACTGAAGATCAATTTAAAATCATCCGTCCGGCACTCCCATGGAAGGTTGGATTTCGGCAAGTAACCGATGGTACATTAGTTCCTTGTTTTGGAGAAATGTTGGATCGGCTTGATCCAGACAAGCCCGCGGAAATTCGGTTCACAGACTTGGATGTGAAATTCAAGGAAATTACAGATGAAAAAACCCTAGAATGCTTATTTAACGCATTTTTTGAGGAGATTTTTCACCGGCAGATACCTAGGCATGGCTATCCAACAGCGGCGATGTCGGTATATGTCATCACACCATATTGGTGGAAACCTATCCATCATCAAAAACTCAGAAAGGCATTCAAGCGTTTAAAGAGTAACACCCAAGTTTCGTTTCTCAAACCAACAAACGTGACACTTCGAGGTGTGCTCAATCAAACATTATGTCTTTCGGCATATTATCGGGAGATGTGGATTAATATACTTGCAGGCACAAATAAAGGTCATCTGTTTCTGGTGGATTTTGATCGAAATGATTTTGTAGTCTATCATACGATTTGTAGTCAATTGGAAGAAAGTGTTATAGTTGAGTTGACTGACATACTGCGGTTTATTGACTTCTTTGTGGATACAGATGAAAAGGTTTTGAATGTGCAAAAGATGTTGCAACAGGTTGAGGACAAGCAGCACGTTGCAGTTGGTTTTTCTGGCAGAATTGACGATACTGCTCTAAAGTTCATTGAATTGTTGCAAGCGCGATACAGCGCAACATTTCTTGAACCTCAGGAAACCGCAACACTTTTGGGTGGGATGGAATTAGTTAGGCAATTTGAGAAAAAAAATCTTGAAAAACCACTTCACTTTATCTATCATTATTGCTTCGGTGTGCAGTTACCTGATGGAAAAAATGTTGATTTTGTTCCAAATACATGGACACCACCCTATCATTGTAAAAAAGCCTTTCGTGTCACGGGGGATGTTAAAGAATTCAATGTCCATCTTTATTGCGGTTTATCCATGATAGAAAACAGTGATGTCTTTTATCTCGCTACGCTTGAGATTGTACCACCCGAAAATAAAAAGTATACATTGAACAGTCCGATGGAATTTATACTTTCCGTTACCTTGAATGATGCTATGCATGGCACATTTACTTTACACCTCCCTAATCAACAGGAACCGAGATCGGTTGAATTTACAGTGCCAGTTTTGATGGACTAAATCATGTTCATCTCAGGTTATACAAGGGAAAACGCAATGTCTCATTTCAGATTTATATTATCCTTCACATTAATACTATGGGGTTTTGTTTCAATTGGGTTTTCACAAGATAACGTAGAACAACCAGAGGTTGAACCAGTTTTATGGGAATCTCTGCTTTGGACTGTGTTAATCATTTTCGTGATACTTGCAATCCTTGCTTTGGTCGTTTTTTTCGTTGTTAAAATGGTTATGCGATGGAAAGCAATGTGGCAAAAAACACAGGTATTGTCTACAGACATAAATCATCTTACTCATGAATTGAATGGAAAATTGGATACTATTCAGAAAATTAACATCGAAAACGCCAACAAATTTAAAGAAATAGAATCAATACAAGCATCAGTTCAAAAAGACCAGGAAAGTATACAATTTGATATTGGGCGAGTTATCACGTATTTGGAAAAATTAAATTCTAATAGAAGCGTTGATGTAGATGAGCCACAGGTCTCAATTAATTATCCTCTTGAAGTCGAAAAAGTAATCCAATCGGCAAAAAATCAAGTATTGAAAATAGCAAAAGCTTACGAAAATGGCGAACCGATAGAATTGGTTGGTGTTGATAGCCCAACACCAAGTCAGAATGTGTTGATAATTTTAAATTCAATGGCGTATGATTTAGGTGAATGGAAAGCAGAAATAGAACACTCCGCGACAACTAATTCCGAATTTGTAGATATTTTAACAAACGCAGAAAGGGACATCAGAGATAGGCTTAAACGCATTCGCAGTGAATCTCCAATTTTGCCTATACCTCTTGACGTAAAAACTGATGTCAACACAGAAATTGAACTGAATCATATCCGCAATCAGTGTATTGCTTATGCTGCCTATTTTGAGGGAGTGCTTACCGGATATGAACTGACATATAAGGTTGATGAGGAGGAATATAACCAATTTATTCCACAATTTATCAGGTATCGCCTATTTAATGAGGTTGCAGATTTTGTGCCGTTTGAAGATTTGCCTGAAAAAATGGAGAGATTTTTAAGGTTTTTAGATTATGAAGTGGTTCCCATTGAAATAGAGATAACGAAAGCTGATTCACATGTGCATGATATACGGGAATCAAGGCAGACTAATGGCGAACCCGGAACAGTTGTTGAGATCATTTTACCTGGTCTTAGATGTATAGCAGATGGTGAAATTATACAGAAACCGGTAGTGATACGTGGAGAATAGAAAATGTCCATTAGATACCTTATTATCCTGCTTATTACTGGAATTCTTATCAATCTGAATGCTTTTGCAAATGATGCCCTGAATTCTGTCCAAATTGTGGAAGGGATTACCCAGCAACGTCCTCGCAATACCCGTAAGACAATCGGACGACGATATGTATGGAATTTTCAAGGAAAACATTACACCGTCCTGATGACAATTGATCTGGAAAAGTACAATTCATATTCAGGCAAAGAGCGTTACGATATTCCCAAATTAGTTGAAGAGGGTAGAACAACTATTGGCAATCTGACGCGTGAGTTTCAACGTACCTTCAAGCAAAATCCCAGCTGGAAACGGCAGGATCGTGTTGATTTCGTCTTAAGTTTTGTTCAATCCTTACCATACACCCTTGATGATGTAACAACAGGTTATGATGAATTCCGACGCTACGCCGTAGAAACGCTCATTGAAGGCGGTGGCGATTGCGAAGATACGACTATCCTTGTCGCAGCAATCCTACGCGGATTCGGAGAAGCCACAGCACTCATCTTTACACCCGGCCATATCGCCCTCGGCGTGACCGGCAACTTTACAGGCACCTCTGTCACTTACAACGGGAAAAAATATTACTACTGCGAAACAACTGGAACAGGTTGGACAGTCGGTATGTTACCAGCATCCTCAGGACAAACTATCGAAGCAATTGTCCCTCTAACTCCTTCTGCCATCTCACCTGCCCCGAAGCCGAATAAGGTAACTCCGACCCTACCCGTGCAGCCTACACCTACACCAGAAGTTATAGAACCAACGCCGCAAACGCCTCCGGTCGTCCCAGAATCTGAGAAACCGAAACCCAAAACACAGGTTACCAAAACCGAAACCAACGTCCTCGGTACCATTATCACCATTCTTTTTATTGGAGGTGGCATCGGTATCCCGCTTTGCTTTATTCTATACCGTTTTCTACAGAACCAAATAGACGACGACCCCGAAGAGGATTACGATGCTTTCAACCCAACTGATTCATCTCCAACAGATCCGTTAGATCAATAAATACATCGTAGGTATATCTCTTTTATGATTAACCATCTAAAAAGTATTCATCGCTTACTATACCTACCCGCAGCACCAGAATCAGAGGAACCCCCATTCAAAGTTACTCCGATTAATGACCCCTATCTCTACACTGATGCGAACATCTGTGTAGAGGCATTTGATAATCCGAACCAAACTGTGAAGGTGGCGGTATCAAATGTCGGAGGCGGGACACTTCAGGTAGCCCGAATCCGTATCCCACGTGTGTGCGGGAAATGGATAAAACAGGGCAAGAGATCAACCCCCGCTGCGCTAACGACAACAGCAAAACCCTTAGATCTCGAACTGCAGCTCATTCTCAAAGCACTACCCAATTCTTCAGTCAAAAATGCCGCTGAATTGAACATACTTTCTAACTCAAGACGAAAGACATTCAGCAAGGTCTCGTTACAGGTTTGCCCTTCTGAAGAAGATCACATTAACTTGAGCGTGCCAGAGCATATTAATTTTGGCGAAATTACTGTTTGGAATGTATCCATTATTGACAAACGAAAAGGTAAAACGACGGATCCAGTAGATTTTTTCTTAGTTGGAAATTTTCGGATTAATCCTCCTACACGCCTTAAGATCACACAAAAAGATGATTTCTCTTTTGATGCCAAATTTCTCTTGCAAGAAAGTGAACTATACTACGGCTTAGATTTGCGGACCCCCGGAGTTGTAATGCCACAGCAGAAAAAGGCTGGACTGAAACTAAAATCCTTCCAACAGGCCGCTCCAATTGCTAACGTTAATCGACACAAATTCTCAGGAGCCGTTAAATCAGATGCAGAATGGTTAACCTCACCTAACGAGATTAACATAGACGGATATGAAACAATCAATCTTCCGGTTTCTGTGAAAGTCGAAAAACTCAAGCCAGGATGTAATTTTGGGGAACTGGTCATATCTGATAAAAGAATTCCGATTTGGGCATGGTATAAAACCTTTAGCGAGACAGTATTGACATTGAATCCAAACCAACCGACTCACTATACTGTGGAATTTCCTAATCAGGGCAAACGGTTACCCATTGAAATAGTAAAAGAAAATGAACCTTACCAATCCGCCATGATTTTTCAGGATGTCAATTTCAGATTTCCACTGACAGAAGAAAACGAAACTGGTTATTTGATCGGGGATTTTAATCAATGGACACAGCGGACACTTCTACTTGATAAATGGGACGACAATTTCTTTTCTACGACCTTAAGCCTTTCGGATGGCACCTACCTTTTCCGTGCTGAAATTGATGGCGAGATGCGACTTGACCCCAATCGTCTACATGAAATTGTCTGTGGTTCGCATGGATTAGCATCCAGAATTGAAATTAAAAGGGATGAACAAAAACTCAAACTACACAATAGATCTCGACAAAGGCTAACACTCCGACTTCAATCTCCAACTGAATGGATAGAAGTTGATAACAAACCAGTTACACTCTCCGCAAATGGACATCAGAATATTCCTTTAGTTCTCCTGCCAAGGCATCTTAAACCTGGTCTTAATTTAGGATGGGTTGAGATAGAAACCATCGGGAAGCTTAAAAGGGCGCTCCAAATACCTATTTTTTTTATCGGTATGACTCATGGTGCAGTACCTATTCTTCAAAATCCTGAAATTGAATTTCCCATATTTGAACAAGGAAAACCAGAAAATATTTCGCTTGGACTTGACATTTTTGGGAAAGGTGAACTGAAAGGCGAAATCCAACCCTCCACAATTCTCCACCTTACCGAGGGCGATTTACGAATTCAAAATGAAACCGCGTTTGAGTCAATAGAAATTACCACACAAATGCAGGTTCGGAGTAACAAACCATCAAACGCCTATCGTAAACGGTGCGATGCATGGCTGGTAACGGATTGTTATATCGCTAATCGCCGTCTGCTCCCCTTCACTGTAAGATACAACATGATTCACCTGATTTCCAATCCATCCTCTGTCTATTTTCCTAAAGTCTTTCTTTTTCATGAACCACAACACACCATTGTAACAGTCCAACGCAGTGATGGCAAGGCTGTTGCGTGCTCTGCTGAAATCCCTGAAGAACTAACCCAATCCGGATTCTTATCAGTTAAAGAGAAAACTTACAAAGGTGAAATGAATCAATGTGAATTCGTTCTCAATCCGAAAGCTGTAACCGATACTGGGCATTTCACAGGAAACATACAGATTAAGGACAAAAAGTCTAAAATGACGCTGCCAATCAGATTTGGGGCAAATATCATAGGCAGTCGCTCGAATATTCAAATTGAAAACTCAACACAATCTTCACGCCGACTGGACGAAATTCCAGTGGTAATCACTAATGTTGGTGAGACAGAAATGAAAATTTTTGAAGTGCGATTTAAAACTGGCAACCTTTACTATACTCCACATCTAACTCCAAACTTAACTCTTTTACCGAGTGAATCCCTCACTTTCCATGTAAAAGCGAGAAGGCGTGTCGGATTTTTCCGTAAAATCGAAGATACGCTTATTATTAGGCTCAACGACCCACAATTCCCGCAAGGCACTTTTGAGAAAAAAATTACGGCTAAAATTCACGGAATTTTCTGATAGTTGAAAAATTAATGAAAATCTGCGTAAATTGCAACAAATCTTACAAAATAGCGTTCTTTTATATAGCCCCGAAATGATTAGTCCCGTACATACGAAAAATGAAAATTCAATACTTAAGACATTCCCTGTTAATCCTCTGTATTAACTTAGTTATAGGCATAGGCTGTACAACACAGAACACCTCCAACCCCGTAGAACCCCTCGAAAACGCCGAGGTGGTACTCGAAAATCATCAACTAACCGAAGACCAAACGTGGACACCTGAAAAGATTTACATTGTGAAAGGCACTTTAGAGATTCCAAAGGATGTAACTCTCAACATTTCACCGGGTACTACTGTTAAATTCGGACGAGATGGTCTCCTTACAGTGAGAGGTATTCTAAAGATCGGAACCTCTTTAGCACAAGAACAAGTAACCCAACTTGTCCAGCTTACATCGGAGAACATCAAACCCACACCCGGAGATTGGAACGGTATTCTCTTCGACCACACACACGATTTAGAGAGTTTTATCAGAGGCGCAGTTATAACGTATGCCACGACCGCACTGGACATCAAAACGACCTCGCCTACTGTAGTGGAGTGCACACTGCGTCTGAACAAAACCGCCATCGCTTTAGATGGTAGCGACGCGCACATTCAACACAACGATATTCTCGACAATAATATCGGGATCAGCACGATCGGTCGTCAAACACGTCCAAAGATCGAAAAAAACAATATTGCCAAAAATGAGACTGGAATCTTCTGTGAGAATGTGCAGTCCATTATTCAAAACAACAATCTGGGTGTGAATATTTTCGCACTCCGTTTGAATGTAAAGTTCGATCTGAGAGCAGCCAACAATTGGTGGGGAAACACAGATACGACCGAAATAGCGAATGTCATTATAGATTCCACCGATCGGGGGTTGATTACTAAGCAGGTAGGTACAGTCTATTATAAGCCGTTTGCGGACGCCCGGATTCCCGATGCGGGTTTCCCATATCCGACACTGTTAGATAGCAATTAGCGGATAGCGAATAGCGAATAGCGTTGTGAGTCATGGGAGGAAGGGTTATGAGTTATGAGTTAAGAAAGTTTCAAAGTCTGGTAAAGTTTGCAAGTCTGTAAAGTTGAAAGAGACTTTGCAACTTCGCAACTTTAGACACACTTCATAACTCTCTTTATCCCCGAACCCAGAACCCAAAGCGATTGGCAATTGGCGGATAGCAAATAGCGATGAGCGGATAGCAGACAGCAAATAGCCAGAAGGAGGCATTCCCGATGAAGAGTACCATTCTGAACGTCTCACAAAACTACCATGTCCGTGGCGGTTCTGACCGATACTTTTTCACGCTTGCTGAGTTGCTGCAGAAACACGGACACCGAGTCATCCCATTTACGGCAGCGAACCCTAATAATGAACCGTCCGAGTGGGAACATTATTTTCCGCGTGGTGCCGATTTTGTGCATCCTGGCGCAGGGGACCTCCTACGATTTTTATATTCACACGATGCCGTTAAATCAATACGGCGGTTATTGAAAAACACAAACATCGACCTGGCGCATTTTCACATCTATTACGGTAAACTCACTGCCTCAATCTTAGAAGTACTCAAAAGAGATGGTATTCCGCTCATTCAGACGTTACATGAGTACAAGTTGACCTGCCCGGTTTATAGTCATCTTTCAAACGATCAGATTTGCGAAGCGTGCGAAGGCAAACACTTTTGGCGAGCGCTCCCGAAACGGTGCAATAGAGGATCACTCGCCCGCACGGCGTTGAGTGTTACTGAGTCTTATATTTCTAAAATGCTGGGTGCCGTTAAGAAATTTGATCATTTCATCTCAGTCTCTCACTTCCTCCGAAAAAAGGCGATCTCGCACGGTATCCCTGAAGATAAAATCTCAACGGTTCACAACTTCGTTGATGTCTCCGACATTACACCTAATTTTTCCATCGGGAACTATGTCCTCTACTTCGGGCGGGTCCACCAAAGCAAAGGAATTTTGACACTGGTAAAGGCAGCAGTCCCTCTGACACACGTCCCGATTTATATTGTAGGTGATGGCGAAGCGATGCCAGAAGTTCAACACATCATTGAACAAAACGGATGCCAACATATTCACCTCCTCGGCTTCAAACAGGGCGACGCACTCCGTGAACTGATTACTAACAGTATCTGTACAGTTTTACCATCAGAGTGGTATGAAAACTGCCCAATGTCCGTCCTGGAATCTTATGCTTACGGAAAACCTGTCATCGGTGCCGATATTGGTGGGATTCCGGAGCTTATCGTAGATGGCGTTGATGGATTCCTCGTCCCTTCAGGCAAACAAGAAACACTACGAGAACGTTTGCTGTGGATGTTCGAGCACAAAAACGACGCTGCAGAAATGGGACGCATTGGACGCTACAAAATGGAAACAGAGTTTAACGCCGATATTCACTATGAAAAAATTATGAATGTCTACAAACAATTTTCATAACAATTTTTAGAAAAAATATGACAAAAAAAGCATTAGTCACAGGTGGTGCGGGCTTTATGGGCGCGCATGTCGTTAACGAACTCCTTCGTCAAGGAAACGCGGACGTCGTCGCGCTTGACGACCTCAGTGGTGGTTTTCGCGAGAATCTTAACTCCAACGCAACCTTTGTTGATGGAAGCATCCTTGATGTTTCGCTGATAAATCAACTCTGTGAGGAGCACCAATTCGATTATATCTACCACCTCGCTGCCTACGCAGCAGAGGGGTTGAGCCATTTTATCAAACGGTTTAACTATCAGAACAATCTCATCGGTAGTGTAAACCTAATAAACGCTGCAATAAACTACAACGTCAAACGATTTGTGTTTACTTCGTCCATCGCTGTATACGGCGAGAACCAGCTTCCAATGCATGAAGGCCTCCAACCCATGCCTGAGGATTCCTACGGCATCGCTAAGTACGCCGTGGAACAGGAACTCGCTGTCTCCAAACGTCTCTTTGGCTTGGATTATACCATTTTTCGCCCACACAACGTCTACGGTGAACTTCAGAATATCAGCGACAAGTATCGAAATGTCATCGGCATTTTCATGAACAATATCATGCAAGAAGAACCTTTGCTCATCTTTGGAGATGGAGAGCAAACGCGCGCCTTCACGCATATAGCAGATGTCGCCCCACATATCGCTCGCGTTGTAGATATTCCAGAAGCCTCAGGCGAGGTTTTTAACGTCGGTTCTGACGAACATGTGACGGTCAACGAATTAGCGGACTTGGTGATGACAGCAATGGGAAAAGAGGTACGTGTCATCAATGTGCGTGCCAGAGAAGAGGTAAAACATGCCTATTGCTCACACGAAAAATTCCAAAGCGTCTTCGGGACCACATCGCAGGTTACGCTACCAGACGGTTTAGGCAAGATGGCAGCGTGGGCAAAATCTGTCGGCGCGCGAGCTTCCAGTCTGTTTACCGACATCGAAATTCGTAAAAATCTGCCCGATGGTTGGAAGTAAGTACATCCACACCCAGCGCGTAAATTACCATGGTCAAAAAACTTCTACAGCACAAGACTTTTTGGGTAATGGTAATTACGTTTGCCGGAATGGGATTGAGCCTTCTCGTCCGGGTTCTGTTGATCCCAAAGCGGTTCGGCTTCAGCAATACAGCCGATGCCCTCATTACCGCGCTGACGGTTGCGTTGGTCGTCGATACAATCGTCCGAGAAGGTGCTAAATTTAGCCTCGTTCCGCTCTTTGTTACACGCGAAAAGGAGATGGATCGTACAGAATACCAGCATTTTACCAATAGCCTCCTGTTCACTTTACTCGGTATCGGCTTCGGAATTTTCATCTTAATCGAACTCTGCGCACCATGGATAGCAGGCGGGTTATTATCAAAATCAACGGTTGATATACAAAGAGGAACGACGCTACTGCGATTGTGTGCGCCGCTCCTTATCTTTGGATGCGGCAGCACGGTCCTGGGAGCATTCCTGAACAGTCGACAACATTTTAAAACGGTTGCACTCCGAAACGCACTACCTGCTGGCACTGCAGCGGTTATATTTTTAGTCCTATGGGATACTGAAAATCTTGAAAACTGGATTGCGGTAGCATACACAGGAGGCTTCGCCGTATACTTTGGGTGGTTGTGCTTCGGAACATATCGAACAGGACATCGGTATGCATTTACAAGAATCCCCATAGATACCCTGCGTTCCTTGAAAAACACGATTACGCTACCAACACTCGGTTTCGCAACTCGGCAAGTTACAAACCGTCTATTGGTTGAGATATACCTCGTCTCGCAACTTGGAGGCGGTGCTATTACGCTCTATAAATGCGCCTTCCAAATCTTCTCGGCGTTACAGACGCTCATCGGTATTAGTATTGCAACAACCGGTTTGCCTGATATGGCAACAGACAACGCAGCAAATGATAAACAGAAATTAGGTCGCACACTCAACCGAAATGTACGCACCGCTATCATCATAGGAATTCCAGTCACGTTAATTTTGCTGATATTTCACGGGAAAATCAGTTGGATATTGTATGGAAGAGGCACAATTGATCAAACCTCTGTTGAATTAATAGGGCAACTCCTCTTTTGGCTCAGCACAGGAATGATATTCTCGTGTCTGATACCCGTGTTGAACGCAGGACTTTACGCGCAAAAGGCGTACCGATCCGTTTTCGCGAATATGGTAACAATGGCTTTTCTTAATTTCGTTATAGCGTACGGATTGATCGAAATCTGGTCGCTGCAAGGTGTTGCACTCGCTGTATCAATCACTGCGCTCCTCGCCGTCGGAAACCTGACGTTCCTCCTCCGAAAAACACAGATTTCTTGGTTTTAAATGACCGTCAGTTAATAGAAGCGATGCAAACGAAAAATGTTCAGGATTATCACTATCTTATTGTAGGAGGCACTACAAAGGCAGCAACAACGTCGCTGTTTACCTATCTTGCTGACCATCCGGCTATCTGCGCCGCCACCTATAAAGAAACCCGTTTTTTTCTCAGCACTGATTACCCTCTCCCCTCAAAATACCGATACAGAGAAGATGAACAAGAAGGAAATGCGGAAGATTACGATCTCCTATTCCCTAACCGCGATGAAAAGCAATTACGTGTCGAGTCAACGCCGGACTACCTGTATTGTGCCAAGGCGCGTGAGAGAATCGCAGCCTCCCTGCCTCACGTGAAGTTGGTCTTTAGTCTTCGTGAACCAATTTCAAGATTAATTTCGTGGTATCGATTCGCACAACAAATTGGCAAATTACCACAAACGCTGAGTTTCGACGCGTATGTCGAATTGCTTTTCACGTCCACAGCGCAAGAAGAGCAGCACTTGCAAACACTCCAACAAGGCTGTTATACTATCTACTTGGAACACTATTTTAACCAATTTGGTCCAGAACACATCCACATCCTTTTTTATGAGGAATTAGCAGCGCAACCTTCAAATGTTATGGCAAACCTATGTAGCTTTGCTGGCATAAATGCCGATTTTTATAACGATTACGCCTTTAAGGTGACAAACCGCTCTGAGAACATGAGAAATTCCGAGCTGCATCGGAAATACCGAGACATCCGATTTCGACTCCGGCAGTGGACCCATAACAAACCGATCATTCATACACCGTTGCGGACGATCAGAAAGACTATTGAACCTTTCTATCTTCGCTTAAATACACGTCCGAATCAGAAAATCGAGATGTCAGAAGAGACGCAACATCGCTTAATTGATTATTACAAACCTGACGTTCATGCCCTTAGCAAATTGATTGGGAAATCGCCACCATGGTCTTTTTAAGCTGACGCAAGCGAATTGTCAGGAATACTGGGCGAACGACTCCATCTTCAGACCCGCATTGCTGCCGTTGTTGCAATGCTACTGATCCTGGCGAAGATTTTTTATGAAAAAAAAATGGAATTAGGCATGATTAAAAGAATCCAGTTAATGATTGTTGGTGCCCAAAAATCGGGGACATCCTCGCTACTCCGTTACTTAGCCCAACATCCAGATATCCACACACACGCTCAGTCAGAACTGACCTTTTTCCTTCAAGAACGCGAACACACACGAGGGTATGAATGGGCTTTCGCGAAGTACTTCGCCGGAGAGCGTTCACACCATGAAATTAAAGATAAACATCTCATCGCGAAAAACGTGATGGTAATGCATTCACCGGAAGTTATGCAACGGATTTACGAACACAATCCTGAGATGCATCTCGTAGTTCTCCTGCGGGAACCTGTCGCGCGCGCCTACTCCGCCTACTGGTGGGCTCGACGAAGAGGTTGGGAAAACATCAAAACTTATGAAAAAGCACTCGCTGCGGAGGAAACACGCCTGAATGAAGACTGGTTTAAATGGCGACAGTGTGCCTATCAGTACAACAGCATCTATCACCCACATGTCAAAAATTTGATAGATTTATTCGGTGCCAACCGTGTTCACTGCTTCCTAACCGACGATTTAAAGGAAAATGCTGAAACTGTGTGTCAGCAAATTTTTAATTACATCGGTATCCGCTCCGATTTCAAGCCTTCAATAGGTGAACGCCACAACCAAGCCACTATGCCGCGTTCCGAAAGATTTAACTTCTTCTTTATGCAATTTCTGGCTTCCCACAATCCACTGAGAAGAGCAATTAGAAAATTCGTTCCGGATGCCGCCGCCTATAAATTGAGAAAAGCCATTCTCGATTGGAATGAAAAACCCCAAACGGATGCGAATTGGACGCCACCGTCCCTCAATCCGCAAACGCGCGAACGACAGATGGCATATTTTAAACCGCATAACGCACAATTAGCCGAGTTATTGGGCAGGGACCTCTCTTCTTGGTGTAGCGATTAGCAGACAGCAGAATAGCCGTCAGCAGTCAGTTAACAGTTTTTAGTTAAAAAAGCCGTTGTGGCATGCAAGCAGAACGCCACCGCCACAAACATTAACTGACGACTGGCAACTGACGACTGGCAACTGATTGCTAACAGCGAACTACTGATAATCGACAACGATTAAAATGATTTATTTTTTGACAGGATACGTCGCTTTTGAAGAGTTTATACTGAAGTTTCTACCGGTTAGCGATGCCGTTTACTCCTATTTAAGATTCTTCGGCGAAATGCTCATCTATGTGGCTTTCGGGAAACTTGTTATCCACAAACTCTACAGAGGTATCCCTTTCGTCAAAACAGCAATCGACTTACCAATTATCGGATTTTACGGCGTCGTACTGCTCTCAATGTTAGTCAACGGGTCCCCCGTGATAGGCAGCCTCTACAATATCCGCCCATTTGCGCGCTATATTATACTCTTCTATCTTGTCGCGAACTCCAACCTATCAGAGAGACGCATCACAGTTCTTTTGCGGATGATTCTCGGCGTCGGTATTTTCCAAATCGCTGCAGGTGTGGTTCAGTGGATAGGAGGACCCACTGCTTTCAATTTCTTTTTGCCGCGCGAATCAACACTCAGCATAGGTGGATTCACAAAAGAATATAGGTTACTTGAACTTGGTAGAGAAATTGGTAGTGTCTATGGAACTTTAGGCGACACGGTGATTTACGGTGTTTTCATGATCCTTGTCCTTGTCGTTTATCTGTCGCGTATTAGACGACTTGAGTATCTGAATCTGCTCGGCGCGGCGGTGCTGTTTTTCTTTATAGCGCGTTCGTACTCGCGCGCTGCCACCTTCTCGGCGCTCCTTGCAGGTGGTGCATGGTATTACTTCCATTACGGTTGGAAAAAGACTCTCCGTTTAGCATTAGCAACAGCCCTGATATTCGGACTCCTTTTAGCAATAGTAAACCCGTTCAACCTTGAATATATAAATCCGCGTAAAGCACGGGTCGGGCTTGTGGGCAATGTAACAGGTGTATTTTCCGGTTCCTACGTCCGCGTCGCACAAAAACAACGACTTGGGGCATTAATCGGAAATGTCCCAACGGTTCTTGTGAACAAACCGATTTTAGGCTACGGTGCGGACCAAAACACCACAATTGACAGACTTAACGCGAGTCAACGCTCTTTCCTCCTGAAAATACTCAGCAAAAACGGTTTCAAGGATGTATACTGGGTAGCAATCCTCTGTTTCTATGGCATCTTAGGGCTAAGTTTTTTCGCTTTAATATTTTATCGACTCTTTCGCGCCGCTTTGAACCTTTACAAAAGATCTGTTAGTACACCGTTAGTTTCGTCGCGCCTGACCCAGCGGATTGCAATTATTATGCTCTGTCTCGTTGCTGTTACTGTATTCTTACTTTTCTTTAACCGAACCCTTGAATTTCGAGGCTATGGATTTTATTTTTGGCTCTGCGCAGGTCTTATGTTTGCCAGCGATAGGTCGCTTCCAACCTATAGACCTCTGAGGATAACACTATGAAGTTTTTTTTAATAGTTGTCAGCCAACTGATAATGCTGTTTCCGATCATTGGATGTCGAGAGGAAAAAGCACCACCAGAGGCACTCCGCTTAGAAGTTAACACACACACCGGACAACCGCTCCGCCATGCGCTCTATGGGTTCAACACAAACATGATAAGTGGCGACTATGGCTATCTTGATGACGATTTCGTTGCGCTGACGAAGGCACTTGCTCCTAAGACTTTGCGATTTCCCGGTGGCACAGTGGGCAACTTCTATCATTGGGAGCCCGGTGGTTTCTTTGAGAGCGAAATGGACTCAACCCTCAACCCAAAACTTAATAAACGAAACAAAGATAATTACGTTAAACTTCAGAAGCGACGAAACGGCAAAATTGTTTTCGATGACTTTATGCAGTTGTGCAACACACTACATATAACACCGGTCGTTGTCGTGAACTTGTGGACAGGTAGTCCAGAAGAGAGCGCAGCATGGGTTGACTACACCAAAAACAAAGGGTATCAAATTACACACTGGGAACTTGGTAATGAGTATTATCTGCCACACTACCTCAACAAATATCGGACCGTTGAAGTTTACATCGCCGAAGCCAAAAAACACGCCGCGGCGATGAAAGCCGTTAATCCCGATATAAAAGTATCCGTCTGTGCCACACCCCTCGGATTTCACAAAGAAGGTTGGTTGGTAAAAACGCAGCAGCGGAAATGGGACAAAGGTCTTGCAGCAGATCCCAGTTTTTACGATGCTTACACCGTTCACGCCTATGCTTACAAAGCAGTACAAAAAAAACAGATAGAGCAAATGCGCTGCTACCTCATGGGCTGGATACATTTTGGCGTCGAGGAAGCACTTGATTACTATCAAAAACTATTTCCCAATAAGGAGATGTGGATAACCGAATGGAACATCGCTAATCCGGCGAACCGCGTGGCAAATACACAACTCCATGCGATGTACGTCGGCGATTTTTTTCTAAAGATGTTAACGATGCCTAACGTCACACAGGCAAACTTCCATGTCATCGCTGGTCCGGGTAAAGGATTTCCTGTATTTTCTCCGATGACCCCCGTAACACCTGGCACCTTTTGGAAATATGGTGGTGAACCCGAATTGGATTTCGGTAGTACTATCCGGCGCGCTGTTTATCCCGCTTTTCAACTCATCGGTGAAGCATTCGCACAAGCAGATATACAGTTCACTGTATCAATCCAAAACCAGCCGCGCCTTGAAGGTGCCATGACATACGCAAAGAAACAGATGTTTGGCATTCAGGCGCAAGCCGTTGGTAAGAAAAGGGACTCGAATGGAACGGCATACCTTGCCATCCTTGTCAGCAATCGTACAGGCGAACAACACACCCCACATCTCGTAATTGATGGTAAATCTTACAAAGGTCGTGTTATCTATCGTTATGTTGCCGATGAAAGACTCAATGCAACAAATGGTGGCAACGCCGAAATGGAAGGGTCTGGCAAAATTGAAGTACATATTCAGGAATGGTCAGGAGAAGCGACAGAACTCCTTATCCCTAAAAACAGCTTCGGTGTCTTGACACTTTTAGGTGAAAAACGAGAATGATATTTGTTGTTGGTAACAGTCGCAGTGGCACAACGATGATGGGACGGATTTTAGGAAAACATTCGGACGTTTACACCTTTGGCGAACTCCATTTCTTTGGACAGTTATGTGCTCCACCGTTCTCATCCGAGCTGCGTCCAGCAGAGGCGGCAAAACTCGCCGCAGAATTACGCTGTGTCCAACGGGAAGGCTATCGCACGCATGGAAACTCACGCCGTTTCCTAAAAGAGGCAGAGGTATTTCTTAAGGGTTTAACCTCTCAACCTGAAACACCAGCCCAACTCTTTTCAACGTTTCTTCACAACGAAGCGACCAAGCATGGCAAAACTATACCGTGCGATCAGACACCACGTAACGTATTTTATATCAAGGATATCCTTGAACTTTATCCAGAGGCACGCATCATTAATATGATTCGCGACCCGCGCGATGTCTTATTATCCCAAAAGCAAAAGTGGAAACGTCGATTCCTCGGTGGCACTGACATGCCCGTAAAAGAGACATTCCGTGATTGGATCAACTATCACCCAATCACCATCAGTCACATCTGGCGTACCGCTGTCAGTGCCGCAGACCAATTTGCAAAGCACGAACGGGTTGTCTCCGTCTACTTTGAGGAACTCCTTGGACATTCAGAAAGCACAGTCAAACACGTCTGTGATTTCGCTAATATATCTTACACCGATACAATGCTTCAAGTTCCACAGGTCGGCTCTTCGGTCGCCGAAGATCAGCCACAGCAGCTCGGCATAAATCCACATCGAGCACACAGTTGGCAGAACGGAGAACTCAGTTCCGCCGAAATTTACCTCAATCAGACCATAACAGCCGTGCTCATGAAACAGCATAACTATAGCCCTGTGTCAATCCAGCCCAATATTGCGCGCTTGGCACTTCATCTATTGACATTCCCCGTAAAATTAGGAGGCGCGTTCCTCTGTAATCTCGATCGCATGAAGAGTATCCAGCAAACCCTAAAGAGAAGAATTTTTAACAACCGACAACCGACAACTGATAACTGATAACCAATAAATATGATTGCACAAATAGATCCACTTTATATCAAAACACGCCCAACGAAGGTGCTCACACGCCTCATGAGCTACGCCTTCTTTGAAGGGCGTCCCGTAACAACGAAAGGACGTTGGATAAACCCACTCGTTTTTTCCATCCTGAAATCGGTCGCCACAAATAAGAACAGATACAAACCTGTTAAGAAACCTATTTTTATTTTAGGCACCGGACGCAGCGGCACTACAATACTCGGTATTGTCCTTTCAATGCACAGAGATGTCGGCTACCTCAATGAACCGAAAGCGATGTGGCATCTCATTCACCCGCACGAAGATGTCATCGGGAACTATAGCCAAAGCCTCGCAAGATACCGCCTCACTGCTGAAGACGCAACAGACGAAATGCGCCGACGTGCGGTGCAGATGTTTGGTGCCTATTTGACAACAACCCGTTCAGAACGCCTCGTCGATAAATACCCAGAACTTATCTTCAGGACAGATTTTGTGCGTGCCTTATTTCCCGATGCACGTTTTATCTTTCTGGTGCGAAATGGATGGGATACGTGCCACTCCATCGCCACTTGGTCAAAGCGACTCGGGATCCACGTCAACGGAGAGAAACACGACTGGTGGGGTGTTCAGGACCGGAAGTGGCGACTCTTGGTCGAACAACTCGTGAAAACGGACCCAGTCCTTTCTAAAATCGCTGATGAGGTTAAACATTTTGAACGACATCTGGATAGAGCTGCTGTAGAATGGATAATCACCATGCGGGAAGGAATCCGTCTCATGGAAAGCTCTCCGGATTGTACGCATCTCATCCGTTTTGAAGATTTAACAGCAGAATCAGACGAAACGCTCTCGGCGTTATGCGACTTCTGTGAACTACCAACGGATAACAGGTTCCGAGAATATGCTCGGCAGACCCTGCATCCCGTGCCAGCACGCAAACCGTTTGATATTCATCCAAAAGTCGCCCTTATATTCCACGAAACCATGAAAGAATTAGGGTATAATATTTAGACGCACTTTTTAACCAACTACCACACAGCACAAGTTATTGCCACTATGAAAAAACAAAGGGTATGCATACAATGCAAAAAACATCAACAACACAAACCAAAGAAAAATCCCTAATTGAACATCCATTTACCCGCCGAGACTTTCTCTCAACAAGCCTAAAAGTGGGTGCAGCAGCTTTTACAACTGGACTCTTACCTAAATTAAAAACTAATGCACAAGGTAAATATAACGTCTTATTCATCGTTGTTGATGATTTGCGCCCCCTACTTGGATGTTACGGACATCCAGAGATATACACACCTAATATTGATAGAATCGCTGAACGAGGCACACTTTTCAACAGCGCTTATTGTCAATATCCGCTCTGCAGTCCGTCCCGAACTTCAATGATAACTGGGCTACGTCCGGAAACAACAAATGTTGTAAATAATTCAGCGGATTTTCGACAGAGATTGCCTGACGCAGTAACACTTCCCCAGCATTTCAAGGAGTACGGTTATCACACCCAATCCATAGGTAGAATTGCACATCTCCAACGATTCCAAGATGATGAAAATTCATGGAGTGCTCCATCATGGAGCCCAATGCGGACCCCTCTTGATATAGAGACTACTCCCTCTTGGCAGGCACTTGAAGTTGACGACAACGAACTTGTAGATGGAAAAATTGCGAGACGAGCTGTCCAAGTATTAGAACAGATTAAACAGCCACAATTCTTTCTGGCTGTCGGATTCTACAAACCGCACTTCCCTTTGAAGGTACCACGAAAATATTTTGAATTATATGATACTAAGACTTTTGAATTGCCTGCTTCTTCTATACTACCTAAGGATGTACCTACAAGGGCAGTCACTAAAACACGAAGTTTCATCAGCAACTATAACTTATCCTCCAAAACGGAGCCAGTTTCTGATGCAAAAGCCTTAGCACTAATCCGAGCGTATACCGCAGCCACAAGTTACATAGATGCCCAGATTGGACACGTATTAGCACAGTTAGATACCTTTGGTCTCACCAAAAATACTATCATTGTTTTCTGTGGAGACCATGGACACCATCTTGGTGAGCATGGGTTATGGGGAAAACAGACACTTTTTGAGGTTGTCCTCCACTCACCCTTGATAGTTAGTATACCACAGCAAACCTATTCAAACACTAAAACAGATGCCCTCGCGGAACTCGTTGACATCTATCCAACCCTGTGTGATGCATGTCAATTGCCTATACCACCACAGTTGGAAGGCACAAGCCTACTACCAGTGATTGAACAACCGACGCGTCCGTGGAAATCGGCTGTTTTTAGTCAATTCAGGGGGGCTGCTGGTTGGGGTTTCTCCACACGCACGGAACAATACCGATACACCGAGTGGGGACCCTATGGAAGAGGCGGACAGGAACTTTATGATTACGACGCGGATCCTGATGAAACTGTTAATATCGCGTATTTCCCAGAAAATTCCGAGCTCGTCGGACATCTCAGCGAACAACTTCACGCTGGATGGCGAGGTGCTTTACCCTCCGATAGCCAGGAATATACTCCTGTCCCACAAACGCTACCTTGGGATATAAATGACGATGGCAGTGTTGATGTCCGGGATCTCATATTGGTCTCAAAGAGTTTTGATTCAAAGACTCCAGCATATCCGAAAACTGACGTAAATAAGGATGGCAGCATTGACATTATTGACCTTGTTCTTGTCGCCTCGCATCTTGGGAAGTCCAGCGATCCAGCAGCTCCGTCAATACCCGATCCACTCCATCCACGATATGCAGGTTTAGTTAATGAATGGTTTACTGAGGCACGCTTAGCCGATGATGGCTCTCATGTTTTTCGACGCGGTCTTGCAAACTTGGAAATACTACTAAACAGTACTCCGCCAGAAAAGACAGCACTCTTGCCCAACTATCCGAACCCTTTTAATCCGGAGACGTGGATCCCCTACGATTTGGCACAAGACGCGGAAGTTCACATACACATCTATAACCTAAAAGGCGAGTCTATACGGCAGTTGTCTCTTGGATTCCAAACTGCTGGTACTTATCGCACGTCACCTCGCGCTGCATATTGGGATGGACGCAATACTTCCGGTGAAACTGCAGCGAGTGGTGTCTATTTTTACACGCTTCAAGCTGCAGATTACAAAGCGATACGCCAAATGGTGATTATAAAATAGGATGGAGTTAAAAATATAATGATTTTACGTAGTTTGTTAATTATTTACTTTGCCATGTTTGTCCCGGCTTTCCCTACCCCACAAGCTGCTTCACTCATCAACGTGCCACTCAAATCGGAGCTTTCTGATTTTAACCGTGAAACTTATCGATTTATCCATCGTTTACTTAATAAGCGTGTTTTACCCGGTATATCACGAGGGTCTCTACCGCTTACGCGCAAGCAGGTGGTTTCTTCTCTATTGGAGGTATACCGGAAACAGGAAAATAGCGAAATCACGTTAAGCACAATTGACCAAGATCGGTTAAACGCACTCTTAGCATTTTACCGAGAAGCTTTCGAATTTTCCAACGTCGGGGTCCCCGTAGCGAACAGCGTGCAGGGCAATACAGAAAACAGCAGTGAGGCAGCAACACAAATTCCCGACAGCGGCCGATTGCACGTGATGACAATGGCAGGCGAAGACTATCGCTTTTCCTTCGATTTAAGAGGCTCACAACGTGTTATTACGCATCTCGTTGATAATCTATCGGATGAACAGCCCGTCGAAGGCAACATGCTTGTCACCACCTTCTACCCACACCTATATGGACAGGCAGGCGAAACTTTTGCTTTTACTACGGATATAGCCCACAGGTTCGTATATGGTGAAATTTTTGACGATTTCTTTCCTGATGAAACAAAAATCAGACAATTGGAGGGCGGACTCAAAAATCGAACGGCGATTAATGCTTATCTGAAATTTCGATTACCTTGGCTTGAGCTGCAGCTTGGACAAGACACACTCCAGTGGGGACCTGGCTATCACGACAGTCTGTTAATCTCCAAGAATCCGTTAGCCATGGACATGATTAAGTTGCAAGCGAAATATAAATCTGTCACCTTTACCGCATTTACCGGTATATTGGAGGACATGGCGACAGATATCAATGATAAGTATATTTCCGGACATAGGGTCGAGGGTTATTTCTGGGATAGATTTGGCTTTGGCATCTCTGAAGTCGTTGTTTACGGTAACCGCTTTGAGCCGGGGTATCTCAATCCGGTCAACATCTATCTCATTAACGAACAGCCGATTTCACGGGCAGATGGACGCGTTGATGGTAGCGGGGACAACGTTCTCATGAGCGTCGATATGCGCCTTCGTCCTGTAGATGATTTTGAAATTTATGGCGAACTGATGGTTGACGATGGAAATCCTGCAGCGAACTTCAAGCACTGGGACACAAAATTCGGCATCTTAGGTGGGATCTATCTAACAGATCCTTTCGGTATTCCCGATACGGATTTTCAAGTTGAGTACGCTTTTATCAACCAATACGCGTATACGCATGTAAACCCGGTAAATGTCTACAAACACTTTACTACACCTATTGGGCATCAGATCGGTTCCGATGCCGACAACCTATGGTTGGAACTGCGTCACCGTTGGACAGATAAACTTGAAACCGTTTTCGGTTATGAATTAGAACGCCACGGATCAGGCAACATCGATAAGGAACATCCAGCAGATGCCCCGAAAGATGATATATGGACACCTTTGTCGGGAATTACACAAAGCGAGCATCGTTTGTCAGTAGGTGCTAACTGGGTTGTGATTGGAAAGTACTCACTCTATGCAGAATGGGCGCGTGTATGGCGCAGGAACTTGGGAAATCGCTGGAACGTATATGAAAACGCAAATGAAATTGAAGCCAAATTCCTCTCTCGGATCCCATGGTAAAAAAAAATGAAGGTTTATATCCTCTCAATCATCAAAAGGCATAAAGCGTTGCGTACAGGTTGCCTGTCGTAAAAAGAAATTGGACTTTTGCGCCTAAAACGGGTATAATATATAATGGTTGTCAGTTATTAGTTATCGGTTATCAGTAAAAAGGGAACTACTTAATAATTCCCGGTTTCTTGGCGTACACCAAGTTTGGGTAGATTTTTAATGTGAGTCAAGAAAAGCGTGTTCTCTATCTAATCCAAAGCACTGATGTTCCACATAACATTGTGTTATTCTTGTACCGAACTCATATTTCTTACAAAAGTGTCTCTTAACTGACAACTATTAACGAGGTAAAAACGAGGATGAGAATTCGGGTATTGGGTATACGTGGGCTGCCTGCCACCTATAGCGGTTTGGAAACCATTATGGGTGAGCTTGCCCCTCGCTGGGTAGAAGCTGGACATGAAGTCATCGTCTACTGTCGTAAGGCGCTTTTCAAAGAGAGACCAGCGGAATGGCAAGGCATTAAACTCGTTTACCTGCCCAGCATAGAACACAAGGCATTCAGTACCCTCAGCCACAGCTTTCTCGCAACTCTGCACGCTTCGGTTACAGCATCTGATGTCATTCTGACATGGAATGCGGGCAACGGTCCTTTTGGCTGGTTTTTTCGCATCGCAGGTAAAACTGCTGTTATCAATGTCGATGGAATGGAATGGTTACGTCCAAAATGGAAAGGACTCGGTGCCGTCTATTTCAAGTGGGCAGCAAAAATGGCAACAGCGGCTTTTCCAATCGTGATTACCGATGCCTCTGAAATGAAACGACTTTACCTTGAAGAATTGGGAGCAGAAACAACCTACATCGCTTATGGCGCGAATATTGAGCCGTCAAAGCATCCGGAAGTTTTGGAGACTTATGGGCTTGAGCCTCGGAATTATTATCTCATCGCCAGTCGACTCGTTCCGGATAATAATGCCGATCTGATCTTAGAGGCATTCGTCGCCTCAAAAAGCCAAAAGCAACTCGCCATAGCCGGCGGGGCTGATTACAAAGGCAATAAACTCGAAAACGAATTTTTAAGTAAATTGAAAAGTATTGCCAACGAAAACGTCAAGTTTCTCGGGCATATTAACGATTCTGATCATATTAAAGAACTTCACCATCACTGTTTCGCCTATATTCACGGTCACCAATTTGGAGGCATTAACCCTTCTATCCTCAAGGCGTTAGGCTTTTCCAACTGCATTCTGGCACTAAATACGCCTTTTAACGATGAAGTCCTTGAAGGCGGGCATTACGGTATGCTCTTTGACAAAAACGTCGCATCGCTTAAAGAGAAAATCCTAACTTTAGAACAACATCCGGAGATGGTTGAAGATTTCCGACAGCGCGCACCGGAACAGATACGAAATCGATTCAATTGGGAAAATATAGCGCAGCAATATCTTGATGTCTTTGAAAAACTTCAGTAGAACTGAAATACTTCTGCAAGGAATTAACACCATGCCATTCCTATCAAGAAATATAGACCCCCTCTCCAGTAACGGGCGGGGACCCCGGATAGGAAACGATGTAGGCGAAAGTCAGACGCATCGAGATGAAGGTTTAACAGCAAGTTTTGGCTTGCAAGCTGCGCCAAAAATACGAAAAACAGGAACTCTAGTGGAACGTCCCTCCTCTTTCTACGCAAAGCGTGGGAAACATTTATTTGACGCTATCGCGGCATTTTTCCTCATTATTATTTTTGCCCCTCTGATGGTGCTAATCGCGATTCTGATTAAATGCACCTCGCGAGGTCCCGTCTTTTTCTCCCATAAACGGGTCGGTTTAAACAACGAACTGTTTGTCATTCACAAGTTTCGGAGCCTTGATATCAATACCCCGTCTTATTCAGAAAAACCTGGCTCAACGGACGATAAACGTATTACGTCGTTCGGTAAATGGCTTCGTAAAACGAGCTTAGATGAGCTGCCACAGCTCTTCAACGTTCTTAAAAGCGAAATGAGTCTCGTGGGACCGCGCCCGGAGATGCCTTTCCTCGCCGAGGATTACGAACCTTGGGAGAACCAACGCCATCTCGTCCGACCTGGAATGACCGGACTCTGGCAACTCAGTCCACGCCGCCAAGGCACAATCCGAGACGGAATCTCTGTTGACTTAGCGTACATTGAGAAACTATCATTCTGGAACGATTTCAAAATACTTATCCGCACTTTCAAAGTTTTCTGGGACAACAACACCTACTAACCAAATGCGACTTACCTTTGAAGATCTCGCTCGAATTCTGCGATGCAGCTTTCGACTGAAATGCCCACAGTGTAGCAAGGGGGCACTGTTTCAAACATACTTCAAGATGTTCACCCATTGCCCGCAGTGCGATTTGAAGTTTGAAAGGGAGTCGGGTTATTTTATTGGTGCCATGTATCTCAACTATGGCGCAACAGTCCTGATCGCTTTCCCAAGTTACTTTCTCGTTGAAACTTTTACTGCCACTCCTTTTTTTCTTAATCTAAGCATCTGGGGGCTTTTTTCCGCCATCTTTCCAATCTTTTTCTACCGTTATTCAAAAAGTCTCTGGCTCAACTTCGACTACACATTCTCCTCTTAGCCCCAATATACAAAAGACATGTCTACCGCATGTCATGCTTTCAAAGAGATGAAATTCATCTCGTGAAAATCTGTCCACGCGTGTACGATCCTTCATCAGAGGCAAGGAACGTGAGCACCCGCCCAACACCCGCTGGATCACCCAGGGACTTGCGTGCATTGGCAACAGCAACATCCGGATCTTGACCCTCGCGCTTTGCTGATTCTGCAATCTGCCCTAATTTTAGTGGTGTCGCGAGTCCACCCGGACAGATAGTGTGAATACGGATATTCATTGACGAAACTTGGTTTTCCACCACCATTACAAGCCCATTGACTCCACCCTTACTTGAACCGTAAGCAACCGAAGAACTCCCACCGCGAACCCCTGCACCTGACGCTATACACAGGATAACACCACCGCCACATCTGTTCATTATAGGAACAGCATGCTTGAGTGCGTAAAAGGTGCCTTTAAGGTTTACATCAATAACCGAATCAAAAGTTGCCGCCGCAAAGTCATCAATGCGGACACTCGGTCCACGCAGGACACCCGCTGAGGTTACCAATAGGTTAATACCACCAAATTCCGTGTCAGCGGCTTCCATCAAGCCCGCTACCTCAGTTTCGATCGTGACATCGGTATGCAGGAACTTAGCAACACCACCTTCCTCACGAATTGTATTGAGTGTTTTCTCGGCATCCGGCTCATTGATATCACCGAAAACAACCTTCGCGCCTGCTCTGGCGTATTCAATCGCTGTTGCGGCACCAATACCAGTAGAGCCACCAGTAATCACAGCTACTTTACCGTTAAGTCGAATATCCATATTTTCTTATCTCCTCGCAAATGGTAAGAACACTCTCTTAACCAGTATTCTTCTATAAGAGCGATCCTCCACTCGTGCCCTTAGATTTTATGAAAGATTATATGTGGAATACTCTCGCAGTGCAAGCCTTTTTATCTTGATACTATAGGGTGGGATGATTCGCGAAAAAAATTTGCAATTTTACTGTATATGTGGTAGAATTTTTTTAGGAAGAATCGAGTTCACTTTGACAGGCAACGTCAAAAAATTGAATGAGGAGGGAGAATCCCCATGGAAGTGAGAATTGAATACTGCACTGCTTGAAACTATCAGCCACGGGCGGCCAGTTTGGCAGATGCCTTAAAACAGAGATATGGTGCGGATGTTAAAGTCGATCTGATCCCAGGTAGCGGAGGGGCTTTTGAAGTCTCAGCAAATGGAACACTGCTTTACTCAAAGTTAGAAACCAAGCAGTTCCCAACGACAGATCAGATAACATCTGCAATAGATGCAGCAGCGTAAACAGCATCTTTAGAGGGTCGGAGGCTGAATGTAAGACGAATTGTGCTCTAATAGCACAATTTTCTTATCGTCTCCCCCTCCTTTTTTATCCGATAGCAACGATCGCGATCTTACATCGATCCGCTTCTTTGATAAACACATCAACATCCATGATGAAAGTTCGTCGTGCTTCCACTGCAAGTACACTCGCTTTGACCTGATGCAACACCTTTAGTGTTTGCATCCCGACTGTCGGCACATCAACACGAAAATCATGATCCTCCGCCGACGCTTTCGCAACCACAACCCCTTTTTTCCCTAAGTCCCCGCCTCTCAGAATAGTAATATCCGTTCCTTCAATAGCTTCAAGCGCCAGTACAATATGATTTTTAACGACAACCGTTTGCCCAATATCCATGTTTGCGATCTGACGGGCGGTTCTAATACCGAGTTCAACGTCTGCCCACTGGCTTGCTGTGGGTTGTCGCGTTGTTAAAACACCGGGTTGTGGGAGGAGATGGTGGAGGTATCGGTCTTGGGTAAGGATAGTCAGTCCAGTGGATTCAAGATAGGTGAGTGCTGCGTTAACAATTGCGGAAGGCTTTTTACGTCGATTCTGTACTAAAATCCTGATAGTAGTAGCATCAATCTGGAATGGACGAAGTAGAATATTTCTTTCAACTTTGCCAATAATCACTGCCTCTTTTACATTTGAATCAAGAAGCGTCTGACTAATCTTCTGAATCTGACCAACGCCATAAGTGTGGAGTTCATCAGTGATTCCAGCAAAGCGCTGAGCGTCGGATTTTGTAATTTGAATAATAACAGGTTTTCGGTCATGGGCAACAGCGGCACGTGCTACCAATATCGGCAGCTCGCCTGCGCCTGCAATAATACCCAGCTTTTCCACCGCTTTTGCTCCTCGCATCGCCTAAAAGTCCCGATACTTGGACGTTTAACACGAAGAAAATTAACTGTTCTGGATACGATTCGGTTGGCTAAATCCGATGCCGCGTTTGGAAGCCTCAATAAATTCAAGCAGGTATTCAACTTCCGGCGTTGTTTCGAGTTCCTCCCTGACTTTAGCCACAGCGTGTTTGAGAGGCAGGCCCGAACGAAACAAGATACGGTATGTCTTCTTTAGTGCAGCGAGTGCTTCTGGTGTAAGCTGCGACAACGGGTTAATCCTCGAAGTCCGAATTCCGATCCGATTGAGACTCCGAACACGCGCCGGTTGCCCAGCGGAAAGCGCAAACGGCGGAATATCTTGGACAATCTTTGAGAATCCTCCTGCCATCGCCATTTTCCCGACGCGAACATATTGATGCAACGCCGCATGCGCACCCAATCGAACGTCATCCTCAATTACAACATGTCCGGCAAGCGAAACAAAGTTTGCCATGATTATCCTATTACCGACGACGGTGTCATGCGCAAGGTTAACCCAATTCATTAACAGATTGTTGTCACCCACAACAGTCTCACCCTCTTCAAAGGTTGATCTGGAGATAGAGACGTACTCGCGTAGCGTATTGCGGTTACCGATTTTCACATAACTCCGCCAACCGCCGTACTTCAAGTCTTTAGATTCGTTACCGATAGTAGCACCGAAGAAAATTTTGCATTCCTCACCGATAGTTGTCCACTTCTCAATTTGAACATGTGGCCCAATCACGGTGCCGCGCCCGATATGAACGTCCTCACCGACAAGACTGTAGGGTCCAATTTTAACCCCTTCTTCCAATGTCGCTTTTGGAGAGATAATAGCCGTAGGGTGAATGTTAGTTTCTATCACAAAATGTCCCTCCTCATATCGAAAACCCTGCCAGTTATCTTAAAAGAACTGCGGTTCAGACAGACGCCAATACAATTGACAGCTCCACCTCTGTGGCGAGTGCGTCTCCTACATAAACGCGTCCTTCAATGCGGGCAAGCCTGCTCCTTAGTTGCGCAACCTCTATCTCCAACCGAAGTTGATCCCCTGGAATAACAGCACGCCGGAATGTAGCCTTGTTGATCGAACGAAAATAGCCGAGTTCACCTTCCTTACCGATGTCTCGAAGTACAAGCCACGCGGCAAGTTGTGCGAGTGCTTCAATCTGCAGCACCCCAGGCATCACAGGCTGGGTCGGAAAATGTCCCTCAAAAATAGGTTCGTTATACGTTACATTCTTGATCCCAACCGCCCGTTTCTTACTTTCATATTCAATGACTCTATCCACCATACACATCGGATGGCGGTGCGGCAACACCTCATAAATATCCATCACCTCAATAGGCTCTTGGACAGCCGACTGTTGAAGATGCCCGGCTTCAGCGAGGGCTTGCACAAATTCAGCATGAAACGCATGTCCTGTCCGCATAGCAACAACATGCGCCTTCGGTAAGCAACCCGCCAAATACAGATCGCCAATGAGATCCAAGATTTTGTGTCTTACAAACTCATCTTCAAATCGGAGCGGTGTGCTGGGTTCACCCATTGCATTAATAACGAGGACATTATCATAACTCGCCCCCTTACCAATACCGAGTGCTTGAAGTGCTTCAATTTCATCTTCAAAACAGAAACTCCGAGCCGGGGCAATGTCGTTCGCATACGATTCTGGGGTTATTTTGAGGGTTAAGACTTGTGGGGTTGTCTGCGGATGTGCATAAACAAAAGTTACTTCCAGCGCATCAGCGGGAAGCAGAACGAGCTGTCTATCTTCCGAAGAAAGCGCAAAAGGCTCAGTGACCTCAATAAAGTTGCGTTGGGCATCTTGTGGGACAAGTCCTGCCGCCTGAATGCTTTCGACGTAGGGACCCGCTCCCCCATCAAGCCCAGGAGGCTCCGGCGCATCTAATTCCACTACCACATTATCAACACCAAGTCCACCGAGTGCAGAAAGAATATGTTCAACACTACTCACCGTGGTATCACCGCTGCGTAAACTGGTGCACCGAGGCAGAATGTCTGCCCAATTCTCTGGACATACCTTCACCTCTGGTGCGCCTTCCATATCTACACGTCGAAAGACGATACCGAAGTCCGCCGGTGCTGGTTTTAAGGTCAATGTCACAGCTTCCCCTAACATCAACCCTTTTCCCGTAATTTTTATTTCGTTTTGAATTGTTTGTTGTGAATCTGCCTTTGCCATTCTGTTTTGTCACTTTCTGTGCCTTCAGTCGCAATCTTCCCAGCAAAGCATCTACTGGTTACGAGAGGCACGCCGCATTTTTCTCACCATCCTATTATGTTCTGAAAGTGTCTTTGAAAAATGATGTTTTCCATCGCCTATTGCCACGAAATAGAGATACTTCGTTTTTTCGGGACGCAGCGCCGCTATAATTGAACCAATGCCCGGACTCGCAATAGGTCCAGGCGGTAAACCTTTATATACGTATGTGTTATAAGGCGAATCTACACCCAGATCGGCTTTCGTTA
The DNA here is from genome assembly GCA_022826805.1 of Candidatus Poribacteria bacterium. Lineage (GTDB taxonomy): Bacteria > Poribacteria > WGA-4E > WGA-4E > WGA-3G > WGA-3G. Next base: position 45,268 of record JAJDUH010000041.1, on the reverse strand, counting down.
AAAGACGTTCTGGGTTTCCTAAGGCGTAAAGTACCGTTGGATCCGCTTGGAGCCGCCAACCTCGCTTGAGTCGGTTATGAAAAACGCTCGCAATCCGAGGTCGCTCAGATTCGGATTGCGCCTCTTTCTCAATAATCGAAGCAAGTGTCAAGATTTCATGCTGGGTGCGTCCTAAATCGCGTGCCTCTTCATCAAACGTCTGAATCCACTGTTTTTTGAATTCGCTGAGCATAATCTCAACAACTTTCTCTGCTGTTGTGCCTTTCGCGAACTTGTAGGTATTCGGAAATAGATAACCCTCCACTGTCTTGTCTTCAAGTCCATACCTCTTCAACAAACTTGTCGTTTCAGAGGCTTCCTGAAATGCTGCAGCAGTCCCGAAGCCCCTGGTTTCCCAGAGTGCTGCGGTAGCACCCATCGTTAAACCCTCTGGTACCGTCCAAGTAACAAGCGTAACGTGTCCCTTTTCAAACTCATCCAAGATATCCGATAGTGACATGTTCCGCCGCAATACATAAGTTCCTGCTTGCAAACGTTTGCCTATCTCCCGGTATCGAACGACTAACCGAAAAGCATATTCGCTTCGGATTAATTTTTCTGCCGCCAACCGTCTCGCGATCGTTCGCGAATTGCTTCCAACTGGTATATCGAAATTGACGACTTCTTCTGAAGAGGTTAGGGGAGACATCAAAAACACCCCTATTAACAAGACAATGAGGCAGAGAATAGCAAGACTACACAGCGCGAATATACCTATTCTAATTTTCCCCATTTTTCCCATTTTCACCACGTGTCTCGTAGGAGCAACATCTTAGTAACACAAATTAATTATTCTTCATCGATGCTGGAGAAGCAATTTTTTGATCGCGATTCAAATAATCTCTCAGAATAAGGACGGCTGCTACCTCGTCTACGAGTCCTTTCTGTTCTCTCGCGTCCTTACCAAGCTCACGCAGAATCTCCTCCGCTTCAGCCGTTGTGAATTGTTCATCCTGAAACTCAATCGGAATATCAATAACATGCTCCAAACGTCTCGCAAACTTCTGAATCTTCTCCGCCTGCATGCCCAGAGAACCGTCAAGTGAAATAGGTAAACCGATGATAACGCGTTCAACCTTGTGGATAGAGACGAGATCTGAAATAACAATCAGATCTACTTGGCGATTTTTTCGGGTTAGCGTGCACAGAGGGTGCGCTGCAACGCCAAGGGCATCACTAATCGCGACACCAATGCGTGTATCTCCGATGTCTAATCCGAGCAAAATTGACATGACCGTCTCCTTTTATGCTCTCAAAATTAAACCTGCAATCACTCCGAAAAATACACACCCAAAGACAACAATATCTCGGTTTACAAGCCCTTCTGCTAACGCCATCAAGAAATCGTAGGTTTGACGATACCATTTTTAAAATTCTACACGAAAAATTGTGTGCAGTCAAGAAAAATCGCACACATTCAAACATTGGACTTAGGAAGATTGATAAATTAACATAAGGATGCTATAATCTTACCAGAAAATATAGGAACAAGCGGCAATTAGTATAGTAAACTAAGACAAACTACCTTTCCGCCTTTGGTAAAAGGACAATCTCGCACGCGCTATCCAGTTAAAACAGGATTCCAGTATGTCTAAACATCACCTTTATTATGGCGATAACCTCGCTATCCTCCAAGAACATATCCCTGATGAAAGTATCAACCTAATCTACATTGATCCGCCGTTTAATACCGGTAAATTCCAGCAGCGCACAGAAATTCATGTGAAACCGGATGTACAAGGCGATCGCGTCGGCTTCCAAGGCAAGACCTATCGAACTCACAAAGGCAAAATCACACACTACTCCGATAAGTTTGAAAGTTCAGACGCCTACTTGCAGTTTTTACGACCCCGTTTTGAAGAGGCGCATCGGGTGCTGCATCCACACGGTAGCTTTTTTCTTCACATTGATTACCGAGAGGTACACTATTGTAAAGTGATGCTCGACGAGATATTCGGTCGAGAATCGTTCATGAATGAGATTATCTGGGCTTATGATTACGGTGGTAGATCGAAGTCGCGGTGGTCTGCTAAGCACGATAATATCCTATGGTACGCCAAAACACCGAAGCACTACACCTTCAACTTCGACGAGATGGATAGGATTCCCTACATGGCACCCGGCTTGGTTAGTAAAGAGAAGGCTGCGCGAGGCAAAACGCCAACTGATGTCTGGTGGCATACCATCGTGAGCACAAATGGGAGTGAAAAGACGGGTTATCCGACACAGAAGCCGCTGGGAGTTCTTAGCCGAATTGTTAAAGTTCATTCCTCACCTAGCGACACACTTTTAGACTTCTTTGCCGGCAGTGGAACACTTGGTGAGTCCGCAGCACTACACAATCGCTCCTCAATTTTAATTGACAACAATATACCTGGAATCAAAGTTATTATGGAAAGATTAGCATTTTATGGAATTGAGCTTGTTAACGCAGACTATGATGTATTGATGGAGGTAATTAGTGAGAAATCTTCAGCTTGACTCGGATGTGAGAGAAATAGTTTCTATTGCTGAAAACCTACATAGTGAATACAGCAGTTATAACTCAGATTGGGCAGAAAGCCCATTTGCTTGGATCAAAGATTTACCATCCAGAACAAGAGGGAAAGTTGGCGAACAACTTATAGAGCACTGGTGTACGAAGCAAAATTTTGATGTTAGACCTTCGCCAGACTCTGAGGCTGACCGCATTATCAATGGACTGCGAGTTGAAATAAAATCTTCAACCCTATGGAAAAGCGGCATCTATAAGTTTCAGCAATTGAGAGATCAAGCTTACGATGTCGTCATTTGTTTAGGTATGAGTCCCCACGATGTTCATTGTTGGATTCTACCCAAAGAGGTGATACTAGAACAATGGAAATCTGGTGAAATAGGATCACAACATGGAGGGAGTCAGGGCACAGACACTGCATGGCTTGAGGTTAATCCGAACGTTCCCCAGAGATGGTTAACACCACAGGACGGTAGACCCGCAGACGCTATTACAACGCTTCGTCAATTTGTAGAAGCGAGGGGGCATGGATAGGTTAGCTCTTTACGGCATCAAATTTGTTAATAGCAATTACGACGCTTTGTAACACCTCTCTTCTATCTTTTACAACAATGGAGTCTTTATAAAAATAAGCACTACATTGCAGTGGCTTCCGAGGAAAATATAACGTTCCAAAAGGTAAGAGTTCGCTTGATTCTCATCGAAAAACTGTGTATAATAGACTACGGAGGCGAGCAAAATGAAAAAACTTACAGAAATCTCAGAACAAATTCGAGAGAGTATAATCCAATTTATAGAAGCGGCTGAAGACACCGAACCTGCTCTTAACAAAACCGTTGTCGATATGAAAAAGCGGATTGCCGCGGCAAAGGAGCTTGTCGCTGCAGCAATCGCCGAGGAGCAAAGACTCAAGCAAGCCTACCAAGAAGCCACTGATACCGCGGAGATATGGGCAAAAAAGGCAGACACTGCGCTACAAAACCGAGATATCGTAGCGGCTGGAGAAGCACAACAAAATAAGCAGCAACAGACGCAACGCGCAAACGACTATGAACACCAAATCCATGTCCAGCAAGCGGGCGTATCCTCACTCAGAACCGTCCTGAATGAATTTTATCAACAATTCCAAAACACAGTAAAGCGGGCGGAAACCTTACACTATCACCAAAAACAGGCAGAAACACGTCTTGAACTCCATAAATTGCTCGCAGAAATAGAACCGTCCGTATCAAACGCGCTTGAACAGGCTGAACAGCAATTGAAAAAGACCGAAGCAGAAGCAGAACACTGGGAAAAACGGAACCATCGAACTGAAACGCAAGCGAAAACAAATGGAGATGCCTTCAATCTGGACCAAGAACTCGCAAAACTCAAAGAAGACATCTTGGGCAGAAAAAAACAATGATTGAGACCTCGAACCTGACGAAGTATTTCGGCAAATTGTGTGCTGTAGATGCACTGACGCTACAGGTAGACGCCGGTGAAATATTCGGGTTTCTCGGACCGAATGGCGCGGGGAAGACAACGACAATCAACATGCTCACAGGCTTACTCCGCCCCACATCGGGCACGGCAATGCTCGGTGGATACGATATTCAGAGGCAGAGTTTACAGGCAAAAGCGATTCTTGGATTGATGCCAGATACGCCACAACTCTACGAGGCTTTGACGGGTAGGCAGTTCGTCCGTATGATCGCCGATTTATATGAGATGCCACCGAAAAAAGCGGAAGATGAGATGGGGACACTGCTTGAACAGCTCGAACTTGCCGATGCCGCTGATGACCAAATTAAGGCTTACTCCTACGGTATGCAAAAGAAAATTCTGCTCATCTCGCTCCTCGTGCATCATCCGCAGATTCTCTTCCTCGATGAACCCACCAGTGGATTAGATCCGAAAAGTGCGCGCACCGTCAGAGAAATTTTGCGAGAACGCTGTGAACAGGGCTGTACCGTCTTTATGACAACACATATCCTCGAAATCGCCGAACGCATTTGCGATCGGGTCGGTATTATCAGCAAAGGTCAACTTATCGCCATCGGGACGCTCGCGGAACTACAGCAGAAGCAGCGAGAACTACACACACAACCGACAGGGATAAATCCACACCAAACTGAGACGTTAGAGGATATTTTTCTTGATCTCACAGCAGACGCCTAAACCAAAAGTGCTTTTTTGATAGCGCGGCTTCCAACCACGCCAACTATCCAGAAACTCAAATGTTAAAAAAGGTCAAAATTCTCCTAAAAGCGGATGGGCAAGGGTGGCTGAATAGCCTAAAACACGATGGGGAAGCACGGCGTAAAGGCATTTTAAAAAGCATCGGTTACCTTGTCTTCATCGCTGCCCTATCCGTGCTGGGCAGCTCCCTTTTCACCCACTTACGGTTAACCGAGGCAGAACCTACGCTCATATTGAGCGTAATTAACGGATTCATGATCTTCGGAATCATCATCGTAGCAAAGGAGTTGATGGAAAGTTCGCTAAAAATTTTGTACGAAGCACCGGAAACAACGCTATTACATACGGCACCCATTCAACCTGTGGCAACCTTCGGATACAAACTCATTTACCTCACCATCACGCGCTTTTTTAGCATCCTCTGTTTTTTAGGACCGCCGTGGATTGCGTTCGGCGTGATATTTGGGCTTCCATGGCATTTTTACGTAGGACTATTCCCGGCGTGCCTATGCCTTCTGATAATAATTGCAAGTTACGTTACTATCAGCATGATGGTGATTGCGCGCTTCTTTGCATCGGGTGGACTTTTTACAACACTCAAGGCACTCGGCACTATAGTAGGCGTGACGATGGGGTTTCTAATATCGTTGACGCTGCTTACTGGGTTTGAGGCGGTGCGGATAAAACAATTTTTGCTCAACTGGGCTGCTACCGGCGCAACAGATACGGCTGCCACGTGGTATCCACACGAATGGATGGGAAGGCTTCTGTTGAGTTGGACGACTGAATCCACAGTCGGAATCCGATTACGCTGGGCACTTGGAGCGGGCGGCGTAAGCCTCGCTTCTGCGGGATTGGCAATACTTATTGCGCAATGGATTTATCAGCGCGGCTGGGAAAACATCCGGCACTTGAAAGCCAAACGCAAACCCCCACGAACCGATACGGATTCTACAACCTCAAACCTAAAAGGTATCGCACTTATACTCGGACGCGGTAAGATACGATCCATGATGCTAAAGGACTTCCTCATTTTTGTCAGGCATAGTGGACGGCTCATCGCCATTGCAGCACTCACGGTCTATTTGGTAGTTCATATCGTCATTTTATTTTCCCAAGGGAATGCCGCGAATACGAATGCCGCTGAGATTCTCACCGTGCAAATAGTCCTTTACAGCATTCTCATCACCTTCGGTATTAGTTGTAACGGGCTTCGGGATGAAGCGAAAACATGGTGGATGCTGAAATCTGCGCCCGTCACACCGAAACTCGTATTCACAAGTAAATTTCTGACTGCGCTGCTCTGTGCCTTAGTTTATGCGGAATTTTGGTCCCTAATTGTTATTTACTTGCTCCGAATTCCACTGGAAAATTGGGGACCAGTGCTACTAACCCCTATCATAACGCTTCCGGCGGGCTGTGCAGTGAACACGATGATTGGTACACTATCGTGGATGGCAGAATTGACAAACCAACCCAAACCGTTCTTGCGAGTTTTAACTTTCACTGTGACGCTTATTGTTGATATAATACTTGTCATAGCACCCGTAATAGCGTGGTATACGCAGAGCCTCACCGTGTTCATCGGATTGATATTTTTCCTCGCGGGTATACTCGTGATGTCTTATCGGTTTGGAATAAGTAACCTCGGCAAACTGTTAGTTGCACAACAGTAAAATCTACACGCTATAGACATGGTACGCCTATAAAGTGCTTAAAAGGAAGTTGTGCTATTAAAGCACAATTTGTCTTTGCCTTACATCATGTTTTTATTTGGCGATAACTAACAACCAACACGTGAAAGAAGAAAAAATGTTGATAGAATATGAAGGCATAACCCCGAATGTACACCCGTCTGTTTTTGTCGCACCAGGTGCGATGATTGTCGGTGATGTAACAATTGGTGAAGAATCGAGTATCTGGTTCAACAGCGTACTCCGCGGTGATTTAGAGCCGATCCGAATCGGATGTCGCACCAATGTTCAGGACGGTGCAGTAATACACATGGACAAAGAGATTCCATGTCTTATTGGTGACGATGTTACGATCGGTCACGGTGCGATTCTCCACAGCTGCACCATCGGCAACGAGGCACTCATTGGCATGGGTGCGATTCTCTTAACAGGTTCGGTAATTGGCGAACGCGCCATTATTGCCGCCGGTGCCCTTGTACGCGAAGGGCAGGAAATTCCACCCGGGTCCATGGCAATGGGAGTCCCCGCAAAAGTCCCACGCGAGGTTACGGAAGCCGAACTGGAACGCGTTCGACGTGGTAAAGACGATTACGTCTTACGCGGCAGACTGATGCAAAAATAGTTATCAGTACTCGGTTAAGAGAATTCTGGTAACAACCCACCACCTCCTGCAAGTACTCGAGGTAGCGGAGTATTGTTACATCAAAACCTCTTAACTGACAACCGATAACCGATAATTTAATGAATATAAAAAGGAAAAACAATGGCAAAACGAACATGTTTAATGATTGGTGGTAGTGGTATGGCAGGTGGCTGGATTAACAATTTCACTAACAATTTCAGCGACCGTATTGAAATCGTCGGCTTGGCAGATGTGAGTACAGCGGTGCTCACAGCACAAAGCGAAGCACTGGGACTTAGCGACTCACAACTCTTCACAGACTTTAACGAAGCGTGTGCAAACGTGAAAGCGGACTTCTGTGGTATTGCTGTCCCACCACAATTCCATAGTCCTGCCGCAATTGCCGCCATGGAAAATGGCATGCCTGTTATTTGCGAGAAGCCGATCGCTGATACATTGGATGCAGCAAAAGCGATGGTACGCACCTCACAGAAGACCGGATTACCGTGTGCCATCATCCAAAACTACCGCTATGCAGACAATAAACAGGAATTAATTCGCATCCGCGACGAAGGCAGATTGGGCCGGCTTCAGCACATCGTAGGCAGATACGCATGCGATTACCGCCGCTATCTCTCGTGGGGCAAAGCATGGCGACACGATATGGATTTCGGACTCTTGTTTGAAGGCTCCGTTCACCACTTAGACATGCTGCGTTTTCTCTCCGGTGGCGACTGTGAAACTTTGATCGGATTTGGATGGAATCCGGAATGGTCAAGCTTCCAGCATTACTCCAGCGGTTTCTACATGATGCGGATGGACAACGGCGTACACACCTCCTATGAAGGCAATAGTTCATCAGCGGGTATTGTTAACTGTTGGAACCACGAACATTACCGCGCTGAGTTTGAGGAGGGCGCAGTTGAAATTGCAGGTGGAAACCAGATGACGATCCACCGCGTCGGCGGGGAAACAGAAGTCTATGAGGCACCAGCAATCCCCTATCAGGCACATCAGCATCTGTTCGATGAATTTCTGAATTGGCTCGATGGTGGTGAACCTTCTGACACACGGATTGAGGACAACATCAAAAGTTTCGTTCTGGTTATCGCTGCAATGGAAACAACGCTTGATGGACAACCGAAACAGATTAGCGATTACCTCAGCGATTTGGAGTTTTAAGGCACACACTGACGTTCAGGTGGATAGTGCCTCGAACAGATACAAATTATGTTCAATTCAAACCCTGAAATACCGACTGTCCTTGAGGATATTCCGGAAGCGGAACAGCGCGCGCTACTTGAGAGGGTGGCGACCTGGATTGTGCGGCGACGTTTGACGGCTCCAGCAATTCTTTTCTTAGAAACCGGTAAACCGCTTAACTTTTTGGGAAGTCAACTTTTGATTGCATTCAGTCCTTTTATTCAAGTGATTTTCAAAGGGGACGAATATCAAAAATTTGCACTTATTCTCGAAAAGGACGCAAATGTGGAATTGCTGATTGAATTGATCGAGGCACACTCATGATGGTTTCTTTGTCTGACAGGCAAAACCAGTTTCATCGAACTACAAGGGAAATTAAAAAATGGCAATTGAATTGCGAATGCTTCAAATGGATCAGACAATGACGAAGGGAAAAATCGGGAAGTGGCTCGTACAGGAAGGCGATACTGTTACTCAGGGACAACCCCTGCTTGAGATCGAAACCGATAAAGTCGTCCACGAACAGGAATCCCCGACTGACGGGGTTATTGCCCAGTTACTTGTCGACGAGGGTGCCGATGTCCCTGTAAACGCCATCTTAGCGATTATCGGGGCACCCGGTGAGGAGGTAGCACGTGTTGAGATAGATGCTGCGACCGAACAGGCAACACCAGCCCAACCCGAACAGCCAAAGGTAACGGCATCGGCAACGTCCGATATAAAAGCCTCTCCAGCAGCACGCCAACTCGCCGAAAAACTCGCCATCGACTTGACAGAGGTCCAACCCTCTGGACCCGGAGGACGCATTCTTGAAAGCGATGTCCAGCGGTATATCGACTTGCGGGTAGAAGCACCTGCCGAAACCACACGCCTTAAGGCATCACCGCTTGCCCGACGTTTGGCAAAAGAACACGGACTCGACCTTAGCGCAATTATCGGTTCCGGTCCGGACGGTAGAATTGTTCGCGATGACGTGCTACAAGCAAGCGCAACTGCTCCCGCAACTCCGACAGTTGTAGAAACAGCAACACCTCAGCAGGCAACTGAAGTTATCCCTATGACCGGCATCCGTGAGATTATCGCAGAACGGATGACATTGAGCGTTCAAACGAATGCCAGCGTCACACTCCATACGGAGGTGGACGCAACAACTTTCGTTGAATTACGCGGAATGCTCAACGATAAACTACAAGCGAGGGAGGTAAGCCTTACCTATACCGATCTGCTTGTGAAAGTCGTTGCCAACGCTTTAGGGGAACATCCACGACTCAACGCAACACTCACAGACGAGGGCATTCAACTATTAACGGAAATCAACATCGGGGTGGCAGTGGCTTTGGAAGATGGTCTGGTGGTGCCGGTTGTCCGAAACGCAGATAAGGAAAGGCTATCAGAAATCTCGGAGCAAGTGAAAAATTTCGCTGAACGAGCTCGTAGCAACCAATTGACCCCCAGCGAACTTCAAGGTGGTACTTTTACGATTACAAATCTCGGAAACTTCGGGATTGATGCGTTTACGCCTATCATCAACCCACCGGAGAGTGCTATTCTTGGGGTAGGACGGATTCTGAAGAAGCCGGTCATTCATAACGACGAGATTGCTATCCGAAGCATGCTGACGCTAAGTCTAACGTTTGATCACCGTGTGATAGATGGCGCGCCCGCTGCGCAGTTCTTACAAACGGTTGCCAGCTATATTGAAGATCCGTATCTTTTGTTGGTGTGATGAGATTGTGGGATGACCTCTACCGCATTATCTTTCTGCTGCTCAAATCCTGTCAAGGGTTTTGTACCTAACGAATCTATTATAGACAATTGAGCGATCAATAGAAAACTCTGATCGAAAACAATGAAGCTTGTGAACCTACATATCTTCCACTCACAAAGGCATAATCTAAACTGATATTACCGCGTTGATAGCCGAAACCGGCGGTGAGTCCACTGTTGAACCGCCAGCCCAACCGAAGGGCAAACACGCCGTGCTTTGCATCGTATCGGTATTCACACCCAATTATCGGAATACCGTTGTTTATCTCGAAAACCGCCAACACGGCTTCTGATTTTCTGCTCGGTACATCGACTTTTACAGCAGTCCCGATACGCCATTCACGTAGGAGCGACTCGTTGTAGCCTGCCTCCTCAAGGCGATGATAAGACAAATTTGAGAGTAGGTTCGGCAACATCACCCCGATGCTAACTCTCTCCTTCATGAAGGCGGACTGGACGCCGAGATCTATGCCCCAACCCCTTCCGTGCCCTAAAGGCATCTGATCCAGATTAACCGAAGTGGTAAAATACTTGGCACTCATACCGACGTGTAACTGTTGCCACAGACGTGTCGCAGCGGATAACAGCGCGATCCGTTCATGCGAGAGTCCTTCTGTATCGCTTGAATTAAGGATCGCTGCACCGAGGGTCTGACCTGTCCGAATTGGGTGTGCCACTCCCACAAAACTATAACCGAGCAAACCGTATAAATCCAAATAACCGATACCGATTTCAGCGGTAGGCAGCCGTGCCAAACCTGCTGGATTCCATATCATCGCACTGGTATCATGTGTCGCTGCTGCATAAGCACCCCCCATTCCCATGGGTCCAGCCATCAGCTCAATATTCTCAAACGCAGCGTTAACCCGTCCATTCAGCAACAAAATTAGGATGAACAGAAGGCTTCGATAAAGCGCAATAACAAAACAAAACGGGCGGTAAACGTTTTTCGTGTGTTTGTCTCCACAAGGCTGATAAGTTAGTAAAACAGAGACAACTTTATCATAAGATAACGGCTTTGTCAATCCACAAACATTTACCTGTCTTTTTGAAGAAGAATGGAGCCATCTACAACTATAGTAAAGTTCATAATCATTGATATAACAGCGTTGAGACGTACACTTCGTAAGCATATTGAATCATACGTTTCCATTTGACAGGAGGCTCTTATGGGTGGTATACTATAAAGCAAAAGTGTGTAGTCGTTATTTCAGCCGCTCGCAATTGCCCTTCTCTGTGCGCGCTGAAGCAAGAATTGCCCCGTTTTGTGCAAAATCCTGTGCTTGAGACAGAAAAATGGATGGCATAGAAATTGCTTATCCATATTGGATACTGACGGCGATTTTGAAGGAGGAACCGTAATGTCTTTGTTTAAAAGTGTAGGAATAACACTCGTGAGTTTTATAGCCATCTTCTTACTGATAGCACTGCCCACGCTTGCTGAGATAGACCCGAAGAATATTATGGGAATGTGGCTTTTTGACGAAGGTAAAGGCGGTGTCGCTGCTGATTCGTCAGAACAGGGGAATGATGGTGAAATTCACGGTGCAAAGTGGGTAGATGGAAAATTTGGCAAGGCACTCGAATTTGATGGTGTTGACAATTGGGTTGAGGTGCCGCATTCAAAGACTGTAGGTTTTGAAGCGGGGGTCTCATTCACAATCACCCTTCATTTTAAAGGCACAAAAGTCGGTGGTGCGCTTGTCGGAAAGAACTACGAGGACACATCGCAGGCACTCCCGTGGTACCTACTCTGGGACAATGGTGCCGCTAACAAGGTAACGCTCTATTTACGTGATAGCGCGTCAACCAGTTTCCGAGCAGACGGCACAACCGCCATCGGCGATGACAAATGGCATTTCATCGTTGCCAGAGCGGATGCCGATGCAGGTAAGTCTTCGATATGGATAGACGGCGAGATGGAAGCCGAAGCAGACTTCAATAAAAAAGACGGCTACGGCACCAGTGAAGGTGTGTTCCACATCGGACGACACTATGAACGATTTACTGCAGGCATCATTGACGATGTCGCCCTTTTCAACGTCGCCTTAGAAGAAAAGGACATGGAAAACATCAGAAACAACGGCGTTGAAACTGCTGCTGCAATCGATCCTGTGGACAAACTGGCAACGACATGGGGCAGAATCAAACGCCAATAGAGGTAAAAAGCATGAAACTGATACAAGCTTTTTCGGTGCAGCTTGCAAACCGAAAACTTGCTATACAAATGTTCGCTTTAGCACTTTTGTTGTTCGCAGGATTGAACTGCGGAACAGAAAATTCCGTTGAGGAAACGAGAGGGACCCTCCCAATTGAAACTCTCGTGACAGGCGCGTTTCATGGCGAACTTGAAATAATAGAAGGCGAAACTGTTTATATGCGCTTGCTGAACGGAGGACAACTCCTGGCACAAATTGAATTTATGATGGACGGCGTAGATACGGCAACGAGAACCGAGTTTCTGGGAGGTGTCTTCGCCTCAACCGTATCTCAATCTGGGGTCGGAAACTATCACATTAAGGATGCTGGACCGGGGGACTACACGCTCCAGATTTCAGCGAAGGGATACCAAACAACAGAACTGAATGTTACCGTCATCGCTGACCAGGATATCTCACTGGATAAAATCGCACTTGTGGCATTGGAACAACCTGTCTCACATCTACAAGGAATTTTAACCGATGTAGTAACTGGCGCGCCCATATCCCACGTACACCTCCAACTTACCGATAAAACAGACAAAGTTTACGAAGCATTAACAACAGAAACAGGCGTTTTCACCTTTGAAAATCTCCCAGTAGCGCAAGCCTTTACCCTTAAAATTGAACATGCAGATTACGAAAACACCGAAGTAGCGGTGGAACCGATACCTGTCTCTGAGACCTTTGAACTCAATCTCAAACTTATTCCGCTGCCTGAAATAGACGTATTGGATCCGGGCGAAGGACTGAGCGTTGGAAGCCGAGCCCCTGATTTTGAATTAGCCGACGGAAACGGCAAACCGCACAAACTCGCCGACTATATCGGCAACAAAAAAGTGGTGCTTGTTTTCTTTCGCGGTGTATGGTGACCCTTCTGCAGAGGTCAACTCGTTGAGTTGCAAAAGAACTACGCAGCGATTCAAGCCACTGGTGCAGAACTCATCGCAATCAGTTCGGATGGCGAAGCCGCGACCAAGCAGAACGTCCAAAACCAAGGACTTAAATTCGTTGTGTTGGCGGATCCGGACGTGAAGATTATTTCCGATTATAATGTTGTTAATCCGGGCAATAATCGGATTGCACGCCCCGCGTCTTATGTTCTCCAGAAGAATGGAACAATCGCTTGGAAATCCCTTGACGGCGTGGCAGTACGGATTCCGACAGCACAAATTCTCAAAGAATTGGGCAAACTCTAATGAAATCTTACGACCCAGTTATAGCGAATATTATTGCCGACTGCCAAGAGGCTGCACGCGATCACAATTGCCTCACTTCAGCCTCTCCCCTGGATCCCCCCTTATCAGGGGGACAGGAGTGGGAAGATGGCATTAACCGCAGGCAGTTTTTAAACCGGCTTGCCGTTGGTGTCGGGGGGATCGGCGGTGCCCTGAGCACGCTCCCGGCGTTTGCCCAGCTAAGTAGTGGGCAATTACAGACTGATGTCACAGAGGCTGTTCCGCTCATACCGGTTGTTGAGGCAATCGGTAAAGAGGTCTGGAAAGACGACCGGCTTAATGAAGATGCGGTCAGTGAACTGTTTGATCAGGCGATGATGAAGCTAACAGGACGTCCCTCGGCGAAAGAGGCATGGCGAGACATTGTCCTCCCTGACGATATTGTTGGGATAAAAATTAACCCACTTGGAGGTCCCGAACTCAGTACACACTCCATTATCATCGACAAAATCATTGAAGGACTATACAGCGCCGGTGTTCTTCACAAACAGGTGATCATCTGGGACCGATTTGAAGAACACCTCTTGAACGCCGGTTACCCGATCAGACCAGATGAAGGTGACGTGCGAACCCTCGCCTCTGACACAAAAGGCATCGGATATGACGATGAGGTGTTTTATGAGAGCGAAAAGGATAGTATTACCCGGCGAGAAAATGAAAGCACCCTCTCTCGGTATTCTCGAATCGTCACACAGATGGTTGATGTCTTGATTAACGTTCCTGTTTTAAAACATCACGAGATGGCGGGGGTAAGTGGGTGTTTAAAGAACCTCGCATTCGGAAGCGTCGACAACACACGTAGGTTCCATGGAAAACCCCTCTACTGCAACCCAGCTATCGCCGAAATTCTGGAACATAAGGTCGTAAAAGAAAAACTGGTTCTCAATATCGTTGACGGTTTAGTCGCCTCATTTGATAAGGGACCGACCTATCACGCCGAAAGCACTTGGAAATATGGAAGTCTTTTTGTCAGTACCGATCCCGTTATCCTCGATGTGCTGGTTCTCCAGACTATCAATCAGAAACGTGAAGAGATGGAGTTAGATTCCGTGTCTAAGTTCGCCAATCATATCAGCACAGCAAGTGCACTCGGTTTAGGTACAAATACACTTGATGAGGCTGATCTTCAAAAAGTTGAGGTTTAACAATGAAAAATAGACACATTTTCGTGATTTTGCTGCTGAGCCTTTTCTGTATCGCGATCTCGTTTTCAGGATGCAGCGTGTCCTTCACGCAAAATGACACGCTGCAACTCAGCCTATCAGAGCCAACAGAGAAAGCGAGGTCTCTTGTCGCTGAATTTGAGGCAGGTGAAGCAGATAACATCGCCGGTGATATAACGCAGAAAGCAGGCAGTGCCTGCGCCGGTGGGGCATGCCTTATTTATTAGCAGACGCCTCAACCCTGTCTATTCCCATATCTCTTTATCTGCTCAATTGTAGCAACCTCCTCCACTTAAACAATAAAAGGCGGGCTTGGTCAGCCCGCCTGCGATAGAATTCAGTTTTAATAACAGGACTAATTCGACTTAATTTCACCCCACGTCGTCGTTAAATTTCCAGTCGGGTCGACGGGAAGTACGCCTTCTTCAAGGAAGATCGTCCACATGAGGACAGGGTCTCCGATAACCTCGTCAATGCCGAGCAATTCTACTGTTCCCTCCGGATACGGCTCATTGGATTTGTAGATGAAATACTCAGTCGGAGCATGTGGTGCATCAAGCATCAGTATTTCGCCTGTATCGGTGTACGCGTCTGTAAACCAGCCTTTCGGGTCTTGTCCACGGTCTTCTGGCGGTGTATGTCGGCTATCCCATGCTTGGTAGACATACGCCGGTCTGTCGATGTCAAACATCAACTTATAGTCTTGTCCACCTGGGCAGTCTGCTGATGTCGAAACTTGGGTCAATCCGCGAAAGTCCTTCGGGATATTCGTAATCGTATAGTCTCTATCGTGGAAGAATTTTCCACCCTCCTCCAACTCGACGGCTTGATAGATACCACCCTTGTTATCTTTTATTTCTGTGACCACTACTGGATCGCCAGCAAAAGCAGTTAACGAAGCTGCAATAAACAGCGCAGTTATACAAACATAAACCAATTTCATCTGTAATACTCCTTTGTAATTTCGTTTACGGTTCCTGTGGAAAACTTGAAAAAAAACAACGTTTATGCCATACTTATGATTATACAACAATTTTTTCTGATTTACCAATATAAATTTTCGTTAGAGAAAAAGGAAATCCTATGGTTGAACATATCGTCCTACTGAAGTTAAAATCGGAGGTTACTGCAGCACAGTTGGAAACTTTATCCGATGCGCTTTTGGGCATGGCTGACGAAATTTCGGGTATTGAATCCATAACGGCTGGCACCAACAACAGCCCTGAAGGGAAAAGTCAAGGGTATGCGTACGGCTTTATCGTCCGTTTTACAGACGAAGCGGCGCGCGATGCTTATTTGCCCCACCCCTTTCATCGTCAGGTAGCAAGCGAGCATATTCGTCCGCTCGTTGAGGATGTCCTCGTTTTCGATTATTCCGTTTTTTAATTTACCTTGCGGATAAGTCATGGCATCTGTGAATTTAACGGTTTTCGTGTTCGAGTTGAAGAAACACCCAAGCAACAACCCTGCGCCGTTGTTGCAGGCTTAGTTTTTGGTGCAAGTTCTCAACGCCGTTACGACTTTACCAAAAACCTGCCTGTAAGCGTAGCGGAAGGCAAAGCAAAAACTTAATAATTAAAAAACTTGGAGGTCACATAGATGAGTTGGAATATAGTCGTCGTTGTTTCAGACACCCTGCGAACAGCGTATCTCAGCCCTTATGGCAACGATTGGATTCATACCCCGAATTTGGCACGATTCGCCAAACAGAGTGTCAGATTTACGAATGCACACCCGGAATGTCTACCGACGATTCCGACACGCCGCACCTTACATACCGGTAGACGTGCCTATCCGTTCAGCACTTATACGCCCGTACCGTGGGATAATGTCTACACCCCTGGCTGGCAACCCATGTCTTCTGATGAACCGGCAATTGCTGAATCACTTGTTCATAACGGGTATCACACCGGTTTCTTCGCAGATGTCCCACACTATTTCGTACCAGGTATGAATTTTACGCGAGGTTTCCGACAGTGGGAATTCGTCCGCGGTCAAGCCGAGGATAGGTACCGAGGTGCAGCGCATGCAGATCCAGCACTGATTTCTCGTTACCGCGGAAACCCAGAACGTATTCGTGCCCATATTGTGAACGTTCAACCCGAACGCCCAGAGGAAACGTGGCACGCTGCGAGGTTATTCCGATCCGCAATCGAATTTGTCGAACATAATCACAAGAATACTCCGTTCTATCTCTACGTAGATAGTTTCACACCGCATGAAACATGGGAAGCCCCCATCCACTATTACGACCTCTACGGGAAGCGTGAAGATCGTGAACCTATCTGCCTCAACCTCCCGTACGGTTCACTTAACGATAAGGAACTTGAAGACCGACTCCCAAGCGTTAGAGCCAACTATGCAGGCTTGGTAACCCTTGTGGACACATGGTTCGGAAAATTGGTGGATACCATTGATCGCCTCGGATTGCGCGAGAACACACTCATCATCTTCCTTGCAGACCACGGTACAAACTTCGCGGAGAATCCAGACAAAGCCACAGGAAAACCTGCCAATTTCATGTACCCCGGCACAATGGACATTCCTATGATGGTTAGCCATCCATCACGGGTTAACGCTGGTACAACGTGCGATGAATTCGTTTACACGCTTGATGTCCCCGCTACCGTGATGGCGGCAAGTGAAGTCGAACCCGCAGGTGAGATACAGGGGCAGAGCCTGCTGCCACTCGTAGAGGGTAAAAGTGGTTTCACGTCGCGTGAGTACCTAACTTGCCGCTATGTCAACTCTGTCTGGTATAAAGACGCGAAGAGTTGGTATTTCTCCAGTGTTGATTTCCAAGAAGACGTACGGCTGTTTGACCTTGAAGCAGATGTAGCCTGCCAGCATAACATCGCTGACCAAGGTGCCGACCGGATTGCGCTCGCAAAAGAACGGATTTTAGCCGATGCAAATGGACATCTGCCGCACTACCAACGCCAAGGCAGAACAGATGCCCTCGGCAGACCACAATTCGCAGAGGCGTAATATATAGAAGTGCTTCCACTTCCCATGGGTGAGGCTTATAGCCTTGCCCATTTTTAAGAGGCGTGCTTATGGGTGCTTGATAAATCCCCAAAAAATGAGGATACCCAATGCAAACCCGTTTTTCCCAACTCAGCCATCACTTATATGTCCATCATGGACATGTCAATACGGGAATTCTCTGTGACAGAAACCGTGCCCTTCTCATTGATCCGAGTGGGACTAACCTCCACACTACACTCGCAGAATTGGGTATCACACATATTGAGCAGATCCTCTTCACCCACCATCACCGCGATAGCACAGCAGGTTTTTCAATACCTAATAATGCCCGTGTTGGGGTTCCAGCGAAAGAGGCGACATGGTTTGCCGAAGTCGAAACCTTTTGGAACGACCCACAATACCGATGGCACCTCTACAACTACCACCCGCACAATCTCATGCTTGCTGATGCAATCCGTGTGGACGATACCCATACCGAAGGTGCAGAGATTAAGTGGGGTCCAGCATCACTGAAGGTTCTTGAAACGCCGGGACACACCGATAAGAGCATTACTTATCTTGTTGATGTCGATGGGGAACGCTTCGCCTTCACTGGGGATCTTATCTATGATGAAGGCATGCTGTGGGAACTCTACAGTTTACAAAAGGGAGAACAGACCAGCGACTATCACGGATTTCTCGGCGCACGTGCCGAGCTAACTAAGAGTCTTGAGAAAGTTCGTCGAGCATCGCCAACGGCACTTATCCCCACGCACGGTGTTGTTATGAAAAACCCGAACAACGCAATTGACACACTCTTTCATCAGTTGGCACACTGCTACGACAAATATGTGGCAATCTCCGCGCTTCGGCACTACTTTCCGAAACTCTTTGCTGAGTTTGCGGGGCATCCGGGGCACATGCCTATCCGAGAAGGCAAACCGCCGCCCGAATTCTTACGCCATTTCGGTACAACGTGGCTCATCATCTCCGAAACAGGTGAAGCGTTTGTGATGGATTGTGGCTCGCCGAATGTTATCAAACAGATTCAGCAGTTACAAACGGATGGTGAAATTTCGGAAGTTACCCAATTTTGGGTGACGCACTACCACGATGACCACGTTGATGCTATTCCTGAATTTCAGACAACTTTTCCATGTGAAACGATAACGGATTCGGTTGTTGCCCGAGTTATTACAAACCCGATCGGTTTCCGACTTCCTTGTATTTCGCCTTCGGTTACCCGAGTAGATCGTATCACCGGCGATGGGGATTCTTGGCAGTGGAATGAGTTCACGATGACGGCATACCATTTCCCGGGACAGACCTATTATCACGGTGGACTCCTTGTTGAAGGACGCGGTGTTCGGATGTTCTTCGCAGGCGACTCCTTTACAATGGCGGGAATCGACGACTATTGTTCTGGCAATCGAAATCTACTCGGTGAAGATGTCGGTTATACAAAGTGTCTACGCCTGATTCAGCGACTCAGACCGACACATATTTTTAACTGCCATGTCGATCCAGCGTTCGATTTTACCGATGCCGAAATCCAGTGTATGCTGAATACACTCGCCGAACGTGAAAAATGCTATACTGCCCTCTTTCCTTGGGATCACGCGAACTACGGTATGGACGAACACTGGGTCCGCTGTTACCCTTATGAACAAGAAGTAGGACGAGGTGAAGTGGCACATTTACGCGTGGAAATAACAAACCACTCATCTGAGCCGCGCACGGCGATTGCCCAACCGATTCTCCCGTTATCGTGGGATGTAGAGATTACGCCTATGGAGACAACAATTCCACCGAAAGCAGACGGACACATCAATTTCCCTATCCCTATTCCACAACACTGCGAAGGATCAGGACGAACTGTTGTGCCTGTAGACATCACTTATAACGCCCGTCCGCTCGGTCAATTTCGAGAAGCAATTTTTGTTCTCACATGAGGCTTTCTAACGGGCAATTTTGAGCTGCTACGTCCGTTGTCCTTGCAGCCTTTCAATTGTTAACAAACCTTTTTAAACCTAAGGCAGGTTTTCTAATCAATTCTAGATCGGTATCGACAGCGGAGATACCGTTCAGATATAGAGGTTAAAAATTCGTGCTAAACTTATCGCATCCCACTATCGACATCGCCATTACCTGCAGCAATTTCGCTGAATCACTGGACTTCTATCACAATAAGTTGGGACTCGAAATTGTGTTGGAACTGGAAATACCGGATGCTCTTGCGCGCGATGTAGGACTTGCGCCAACCGGTTTTCGTCAGGTCCGTCTTAAAGCCGGTAACACGCTCATAAAACTGATGGACATCGAATCACCGCCGCCGACCCCGGCAGGCGAATTCTCGGCAGGTGTCCGCTGGCTCACCTTTTTTGTCAGCGATATTCAACAAACCATCGAAAACTTAAAACAGAACGGTGTCGAATTCTTATCCGAACCCATAAGTGCGCCCGACGCTGTAGGCGTTGCATGCGCGAAGGATCCAGACGGCATCCTGATTGAACTGGTTGAAATATAAAAGACCTTATGAAAACATTGACTGATTCCCAAATTCATGATTTTAACGAAAACGGCTATCTGTTACTTGAAGATGCCCTTGCTCCGAGCGACCTAAATCCACTTATTGCGGAGTTTGAAGAAATTGTTGATACCGGTGCAGCAGCACTTTATGCAGAAGGTGAGATTGACTCCGAATTCAAAAAGGAAGGGTTTGACACGCGTTTGGCAAAAATTACAGCGCAATCGCCTGCCGTGTTTCAGAAACTGTTCAGCGGGGCACACACAGGTCCAGCACTCTTTGACCTCCTCATCAACCCGAAATTACTTGACATCGCCGAGTCGCTCGTCGGACCCGAGATTATGTGCCATCCAGCATACCGAGTGCGTCCTAAACTTCCTGCGCATGACCGGACCCTCGTTCCATGGCATCAAGACGCAGGCTATATGGAGCCTAAATGCGATTCAGTGTTACAACTTACTATCTGGCTACCATTGATAGATGCGACCGTTGAAAACGGCTGTCTGGAAGTCATTCCACATGCCCACCGGGATGGCGTTTTCCGACATCAAAGTGTTCCGGGACGCTTCTATCTTGAGATACCGTCAGATGAATTGCCTGAAATCAAGCCGGTAGTGGTACCTGTCAAATTTGGTAGTGTTCTCCTGCTTACCAATCTCACACCGCACCGTTCCATTCCAAATGTCAGCCACCAAGTTAGGTGGAGCGTTGATACACGCTACCAGGATGCAGCGAAACCGACCGGTTATCAACCGGAAGCAGGCTTTCTTGCGCGAAGCCGAGTTCATCCCGAAGATGTTGTTACCACACCCGAAGCGTTTAAGCGGATTCGCGATGAGCATCAACCGGGTCCCGGTCCAAATAGGTGGGCTTTTTAAACTATTGAATATGGACGTTGTTCCACTACGTTCCACAACGGTCTCTGCCTAAGTTGAGAACTATCTTTAAGTTATGAAAGGTTACTAACTTTACCAGAAATTACTGGGGAATGCAATGAAGCAATGCCCAGAAGTAATCATTAGGAAGGGAGAATAATGATGCGTAATTTTCGACGACTATCCCCTCTCTTTATTGTGTTAATACTATTTATGAGCGGAGCCACACCTCCAACCGAGGCTCCAAAGCCAGAAAAGGTCAAACTCCGAGGTAATATCGTATGCTTAGCGGAAGAGATGCATACGCGCTACAATGTGGAACGCTTCAAAACCGATGATCATCTTTACGGTGTCAAAACAGAGGACGGCAAATACTACACCCTCCTGCGGACATCGTTAGCCGAAGCTATCTTCGTTGATGAACAACTGCATGAGAAAGATATGATTTTTAACGGTCGCGTCTTTCCCAATACGCAATTGCTGGAGATAACCCGGTTTTCGTCTATCAAGGACGGGGTTGTACATGAGCTGTACTACTACTGCGATACATGCTATATCCGCTTTGTTGCACCAGGGAACTGCGACTGTTGCCAAGCACCAGTCGTGCTCATTGAGAAACCGCTAAATGTCGATTCAACAATACCATCGCCGTAGAAAGGAAATCGATTATGGAAAAACGCCCTAAAATCGCTGCGATTGCGACGATTTACCACAAATACTCGCACGCGCAGCATATTGTCGACCGATTCTTGGAAGGTTACGGATGGAATAGCCGACACCACTATCCACCGATGGATTTGGTCTCTCTCTACGTCGAGCAGGTTAAAGACAACGACCTCAGCCGAGAACGGTTAGCGCGTTTCCCCTCAGTGAAAGGGTACCCGACAATCGCGGAAGCACTCACCCTCGGCGGCGAGGAATTGGCTGTTGACGGTGTTTTACTCGTCGGCGAACACGGCGAATACCCGACCAACGAAAAGGGACAACGCCTCTATCCGCGCTATGAACACTTCAAGCAGATGGCTGAGGTTTTTGAAAAAAGCGGACGCGGTGTGGCAGCATTTAACGACAAACATCTCTCATGGAACTGGGAGTGGGCGCGCGAGATGTACGATACCTCTCAAAACATGGACTTCGCATTTATGGCAGGATCTTCGCTCCCTGTTACGTGGCGCACTCCGTCAATTGATATGCCGCTTGGGGTATCGGTCTCTGAAGCTGTATGCGTCGGTTACGGTGGCGTGGATAGTTACGATTTCCACGCGCTGG
This sequence comes from Candidatus Poribacteria bacterium, assembly GCA_022826805.1. Lineage (GTDB taxonomy): Bacteria > Poribacteria > WGA-4E > WGA-4E > WGA-3G > WGA-3G. The sequence continues at coordinate 23,031 of JAJDUH010000041.1, read as the reverse complement.
AGACCTTGCAGTGTATGGTAGAACGGCGAGAAGGCGGTGAAAGCGGGGTCAAATGGCTGCAGGCATATCGCGGCGATGCGTTCTGGGAGGCACACCACGCTGAACGCTGGTCTCGTGAACTCTTTGAAACTGCTCTTTGTCGGAGCCATACGCTCACGCCGTCACGTCTTGGGTTTAACAATCCGTTTCCAAATCTTGACGAGTTGAAGGAGATTGTCCAAGACCCGATAGCCTATCAATATGAGCACAACGATGGATTGAAATCTACAATGATCCTGATGAACGGATTGGTCCAGGACTTCAACTTCGCTGCTTACATCGGATCGGACGACGAAATTCTTTCAACACAGATGTATCTTCCGATGCCGCCTGCGCGGACGACGTTGGCAAATTTCTTCTCACCGCTGGTTAACAATATCGAGAAGATGTTTTTGACAGGCGAGGCGACTTATCCGGTCGAACGTACCTTATTGACGACAGGACTGGTTGCGGCAGGCGTTGATAGCCTTTTTGCTGAAGGCACACAACAGGAAACACCACATTTAGACATTGCATATCAAGCCACTGAGAAATCAACCTTCTGGAGGACATGAAGCTATGAAACGGATTGCTGTTATCGCTACTATCTATCGTTACCTATCACATGCACAGCACTTCGCCGATCGGTTTCTCGTCGGTTACCCGACCGAGGGTAGATGGCATCGTCCGAATATGAAGGTCGTCTCACTGTTTGTCGATCAGAAACCAGAAGGTGATCAGAGCCTTGACCGTGCCAGAGAATTCGGTTTCTCCGTCTATCCTACTATTGCTGAAGCCCTCCGTTGTGGTAGCGACGAACTCGCTGTAGATGCCGTCCTTCTCATCGGGGAACACGGCGATTATCCACACAATGAGAAAAACCAAGTGCTTTACCCACGGTACGAATTTTTCAAGGAATGCGTCAAAGTTTTTGAGGCAGACGGTCGTGCTGTGCCTATCTATAACGACAAACATCTCTCCTATAGTTTCGAGAAAGCAAAAGAGATGGTGGACGACGGACATCGTCTCGGTTTTGGGGTTTTGGCAGGTTCATCGTTACCTGTCACATGGCGATTGCCAGATGTCGAACTGCCGTTGGCGTGTGAAATAGAAGAGGCACTCATGGTAGGGGTTGGCGGTTCGGATCCGATGGATTATCATGCCTTGGAGGCGATGCAGTGCATGATAGAACGCCGAAAAGGTGGCGAAACGGGGGTCGCTGCCGTGCAACTCATCGATGGTGATGCCGTTTGGCAAGCTGGCGAAGAAGGACGTTGGTCGCATACGCTTTTAGAAGCTGCGCTCTCTCGCAGTGATACACCGTGCGGCTTGACGGTTGAAGATGGTAGAACGCAGGATTTGCTTGGCACTGGTGAACTTCAGCGACTTGTCGAGAACCCATCTGTCTATTTCATTGAATATAACGACGGCTTGCGGGCGACCTTGCTGATGCTTAACGGTGCTGTGCGAGATTACTGCTTCGCTGCACAACTGAAGGACGAACAGGTGCCGGTGTCAACACAGTTTTTTCTAACACCAACTCCGAATGTCACCTATTCTGCGTGTCTTATCGCCAAGATTGAAGAACTTTTTGAAACGGGTATCGCACCGTACCCGGCGGAGCGGACATTGATAGTGAGCGGGGCATTGGAGAGTTGTTTGACCTCACGCATTCAGGGGCATGTCCGTTTAGAGACGCCACATCTTGATGTTAAATACAGGGCGCCTACGGAATCGCAGCATGCGCGGCGTTGATTGACTTTGCGGTTTCCTTAATCCGCGGCTTCACCGTGAGTTGATGCTGTAGGTTTCGGTTTCTCTTCAGGAGGATCAGCAAACTTGTACTTCCCTGACTTCCGTAATTCTTCTTCAACTTCTCGGAAGTGTGCGTACAATCGGCTTCGATCATTCCCAAATTCCGTAAGGAGCTTCTGACGCATTTCGCGAACTTCCTTAACGACTTCGCTAATTTCCTCGGTGTTGGTAAGTTCGGTATTTTTCATTTTAGATGGTCCCTCCTAAGTAATTCAGGGGTAATGTAGGGGTGTGCACAGGGATCCCGCCCTACAATATGTTTGATAATCGACAACCAACAACCAATCACTACTTCCGTATCAACATCTTCCGCGTTGCAGTGAAATCACCGGCTTTGAGTGTATAGAAATAGACACCACTCGCGACGGGTTCCCCGACTTTATTTTTACCATCCCAATACGCAGCACGGCTTTTACTTTGATAGACACCTGCGGGTTGATGTCCTAATGCCAAGGTGCGAATTAAGCGTCCGTCGGCTGCGTGGATATTCACTGTAACCTCAGCAGATTTGGAGAGTTGATAGGGGATCCATGTTTCAGGGTTGAACGGATTTGGGTAGTTAGATAGGAGCTCTGTCTCTTTTGGAACGGCCTTTGACAGGGAAGGAGCTGCATTTATGTCCCGGACAAGATCCAGTCTATCTCCCCAACGGTTGTATCTAAAGAAGTAAGTAGGGACATGATTGTTGTTTCCCTCTCGAAATAGCGCGGTGTCTAATTTGTAAGTACGGTAAGTTACCTGTTGGTCACCGGCAATATGATCAAATCGGATCTGAGGATAATCTGAAGGAATATTCTGTCCGCTCGACGGATGCGTCCTGATAAAACCTGTCTCAAGCGAATTTGGTTGCCAATCATTGGTACTTGACCACTTAATTTCATAAGGCACAGTAACCCCAGTGTTGTTTCTAATCTTGAATACCCGTTTCGGGTATGTCCGTTGGGGAGGCGGCATGGTACCCAAATTAGCGGGAAGAGTATTCAGCAAGTCTCTTATGTTTCTTGAAGGAGCTGCGAATCCTGCAGTTTCATTATCTGTCGCGGTAATGATACCTACAAGCATACCTTGGCCGTTAAGTACCGGTCCTCCACTATTGCCCCCATGTATATCGCTTTCTAGAACTAAGCAAGCACCTCCACTTGGTAAGCAAGCTCCCTTAGGTTGTGTAAAATCTCCCGTGGTCCAATTCCATAATCGGTTATCAGGATTTCCTAAGATGTGAACCTTATCGCCCTGCCTCATGCTATCCTCAACGTTCCTGTTGAAGTCGTGTTTAATTTCGTAGGCTGTCAGAGGCAATCGGTTAAGTCGAATTATTGCTAAGTCGTTTCTAACATTTTTTGCAATAACTTGTGCCTCAGTAATGTAACCCATGTTATAGAGATGTTCAAAATTGTCCTCCAAATAGAAATCTCTGTTCCGCTGTATTTGTCCGTTATGTCTATACGGAAAAACCACACCTACAGTTTCAGCAGCGGCTGTGACATGTTCATTGGTGACAGCAAGTCGGCGTTGTTTATCAATCAAAACACCGCTCCCAAGACCATCCCCTGTGTGTATCCATATCACAGAATTAATCGCCTGATTATAGATTTGGCGTGCGGGAAGATCTTGAACAATCGTGTGTGAACCTCCATTACGGTATTGATAAAACTCAGATGTCTCTAAACTCAATCTGCCAAGATTGCTCTTTAAAAGAGCACCGTCATTTGTTTCTACAGTCGTAAATGGCTTTGACCGATGTATCCAAAATGGATAAGGGCCCGTTGCATGGTCGGGCGGTTTAACTTCACCATTGGTGTTTATTACTCGGATATATACCCAATCCTCATGCTGTGGAACTTTCAAAACTTTATCCTGGCCGGGCTCAATTTTATACCAACCTTGTGTTCGCCAGCCCGCCGGCCAATTGCCGTTAGCAGGTAGCCATCTGGAGTATGCTGCCCATACAGTCTCCGGCGTGCCGTTGATAAGGGTGTAGTCCGCTGCTGCGAATTGTGCTAAAGTTAGGATTGCCGTTACGAAAGCGAAGAAAAGAAGTTTCTTATACAATTTTTTTCCTTTCTGATCTGGAGATTACGTGAAATTTTGCCCATAGTATACCGAATCTTATGTAAGATGTCAAATAATTCAAACACACAGTCAAGGGTATTTATGGTAGATTTTAGAATTACTTATACCTCTTGCATTGCATTCGCTACCAAGACGAGATCACGAATATCAACAATCCCGTCGCTATTGACATCTGCAGGACTCTGTCCGACCTCTCCTAAATGTGTCGCAACAAACGTGAGGTCTTGAACGTTTACCCTGCCGTTGTTGTCAACATCTGCAGGGTTTGCCAATCGTTCGGGTGCCGATTCGGTAACAAGCATCGAGAATTCTGAAAAAGCATCAGGATTTTGCAGCAGCGTTTGAAAATCTGGATCGTTGAACATGGTTCTGATACTGGCACTCCCTTTGACAAATGTTATGGTATCTTCACTTACGCCAAATCCGCTGAGCAGATCTGGATTTTTAACAACGGTTTCTATCGTAAATGGCGTTAGGAATTGTTGAACCTCTGGATCCTGGAACCTGTCGAGGACAGTAGGCAGGACTCTTTGGATATCGGATTGTTGAAGTATTGTTCTATATTTTTCAAATATATGCTGAGCAAGAGAAACCTGTTGAATCCGGGTAGGAAGTGTTGCAGTATAGTCCTCCGCATCCAGATAGATGTCAAAAAACATTCCCCAATTCCAGAAAACATCGGTCACCTTAACAAGCAGAAAGTTCGTTCCAGTTTTCAGATTGACGCGGAACCGATCTTGAATGCCTTTAGTCCTTCTGTTTACCTGATTGACGTGAACAACTTCCCCATTGAGCCAGATTTTTACAGAATCATCGCTGCCTACACCCATTAAAACATTCCGCTGCTCGCGCGGTGAACGGATGTTAATCAAGGCATACGCCGAATGGTTATCTATCCATTTATTTCTGTTCAAACCAATCTTAGTGACAACATCGGTCACGTTGTTGGAATAGCACCATTGGAGTATGCAAGTGACTGTAGGAAGTATCCGCCCGCGTGTCCACCGCAAGTGTCCCATGGCATCCCCCTCGTTTACCCCATACGCAGCAACGAGGTTTTCAGTAACCTTTCCGTCACTCGCAACAGCCAACTGATCGTTATCTATATCTGCTCCACTGGCAATCATCCACAGCCAAGGACCTTCTATATAAGCCTCCGTAGAAAAGCAAAAGATCCCTGTAAACAGAACAAAAATGCCTACTAAAACGCATCTTGTGGGTAGTTTATATTCTATGATTTGTAAACTGTGCCAAAAACGCTGGGGATTCATGAGTGTTCCTTCCTAAAGGCATTTCCTTACGGAAAACGAAGAAAGTTTAAAATATTACACAAAACCCAATATTCTGCTATAATCGTATAGTATATTACATTCAACCATGATACACAAGGAATTGACTACTAATGAAATTCGGACGCGAAGAAATTTTAGCACAACTGCGCAGCAACATCGACGCAGGTAAACCTATCATTGGGGCAGGTGCCGGAACAGGTATCTCCGCTAAATGTGAGGCTGCCGGTGGTATCGACCTGATTATTATCTATAACTCCGGCAGATTCAGAATGGCAGGCAGAGGTTCACTCGCGGGTATGATGCCTTATGGCGACGCGAACCAGATTGTTATTGAGATGGCAAGCGAAGTGCTCCCCGTTGTTCCCGATACGCCAGTTCTTGCCGGGGTCTGTGGAACTGACCCGTTTCGTTTGATGGATGTCTTCTTAAAACAGGTAGACGCTGTTGGCTTCTCCGGGGTTCAGAACTTCCCAACGGTGGGTCTGATTGATGGAACATTTCGTCAACTGCTTGAGGAGACCGATATGGGATATGGACCTGAAGTGGAGATGATCCGGACAGCGAGTCAGATGGGTATGCTCACCACACCTTACGCCTTCAACGAAACCGAAGCGGAACAGATGGCAGATGCGGGGGCAGATATTCTCGTCGCACACATGGGATTAACAACAAAAGGTTCTATCGGTGCGCAAACCGCTCTCACACTCGAGGACGCCGCTGAACGGGTGCAAGCCATCCACGATGCAGCGAAAGGGGTCAATCCGGAGATTCTTGTTATTTGTCACGGGGGTCCCATCGCTGAACCGGAAGATGCGACATACGTTTTGGAAAATACCGAGGGTGTTGTCGGCTTCTACGGTGCCTCAAGTGCAGAACGTCTCCCAACGGAGCGTGCCATTACCGCACAAATCGAGGCCTTCAAACAGATTCGATTATAATCCACTCTCTTTTCGGCAGGCGTGGTTTCTTAACCGTGCCTGCTTATCCCCTGCCAGCATTTACAACGGCACAACCCCGGCATATTTAACACCTGTTAAATACGCAATATCGCGTACCGAAGTTGTCAAGTCATCAGCGTTAAACTGACTTAGATGAGTATGTCCACAGGCACGTGCCAATACCTGCATGAGAGAAACAGACGCACCGAGAAACCGATTCAGGCGTTGTGCAGCAACCTGTACCTGTAGACGCGAACGTAGATGTTCTTTTTGTGTCGCAATACCGACGGGGCAGTTATTTGTATGACAGGCGCGCATCCCGATACAACCGATCGCCTGCATCGCTGAATTTGCAATTGCAACCCCGTCTGCGCCGAGTGCCATTGCCTTCGCAAAATCTGCGGGAGTTCTCAAACCGCCGGTAATAATAAGCGTGACATCGCTGTTTCCCGTCTCATCAAGGTATTTTCTGGCACGCGCCAAGGCGGGCATCGTTGGTACCGAGATGTTGTCTCTAAATAGAAGCGGTGCAGCCCCAGTTCCCCCGCCTCTCCCGTCGAGAATAATATAATCCACACCGACGTGAAGTGCGGCTTCAATGTCTTTCTCAATGTGTTGTGCAGAGAGTTTAAACCCGATCGGGATGCCGCCGGTCTCCTTCCGTACCAGTTCCGCAAATTTTGCGAAGTCGTCGAGTGTCTCCCAATTAGGAAATCGTGCAGGTGAAATAGCGGGTTCTCCCGGAGGTAGCCCACGCACCGCTGCGATCTCCTCCGTTACCTTGTTACCGGGGAGGTGTCCGCCTGTTCCTGTTTTGGCCCCTTGTCCACCCTTGAAGTGGAATGCTTGGGCGTGTTCCAGTTTATCATAAGAGAACCCAAAACGCGCTGAAGCGAGTTCATAAAAGTAGCGACTGTTTGACTCCGCTTCCGCCAATAGCATCCCGCCTTCGCCCGAGCAGATGCCTGTCCCATCCATCTCTGCTCCCTTCGCCAATGCGATCTTCGCTTCAGCTGACAAGGCACCGAAACTCATATCGGAGACAAAAATCGGAATTTTCAATTTCAGCGGTTTTTTCGCCCGTGGACCGACAACCAACTCAGTTCCAACCGGTTCATCATCAAGGCATGGAGTTTTGTGAAGCTGCGCCACCACAAACTGAAGGGCATCCCAATTCGGCAAATCCTCCCGCAGTACCCCCATTGCTTCAGTTTGACCGTGGTGTCCAACTTTACTCAGTCCGTGGCTTGCTAATTCCTGAATTTGAGAGACGTAAGATTCTTCCGATGTGCCGTGGATGTCTTGATACGTACCCTGATATGCATCTCGATGGTAAGGTTGTGGGTTATGGTGTTCCCACTCTCGAATTTCGTCTTTGTCGACGTAGACGGCATCATTTTCTATCCACGCCGTAAATTTGGCGAGGCGCTCTGTGTTATGATATTCGCTGATACCGGTATCGTAGCGATAATCCCAGTAATGAACGCCGCATATCAGATTCTCGCCCTCAATGTAACCGTCTGCAAGCAATGCACCACGGTGATGGCAGCGTCCATAGAGCACAGAAATTTGGTCGTCATATCGAATAACGACAAGATCAACGTTGGCAACAAGGGCATAAACTGGTTCGCGATCATTCAGGTCGCTAAGGTCAGCGATTTTCGTTTTCGTCATTTCTTCAGGACTTGTCTAAGGCACTATCCACCATCTAAGAGAAGATCACCTACCAGAGAAGGTAACAACTCAGATACCTGTTAGTCCGTCCTCCTATTTATTCTTCGAGATAGTTTTCGTTGACATAACGCGTAAGTATCTCAATTTCTTCTTCTTCAAGATAGAGTCCGTGCTCTATCATCCGCGCGATTACCTCGGTTGTCTCCTCCTCAGAACGAGGTGGATAGTCTTCAACATCTGTGAGCGGATGGCATTGAGAGCATTTGTCCTCAAAGAGTATTTTCGCTTCTGCTTCGTCGTAAACGACTGCTGGTACACCGGTTGCTGCTTCTGCTTCCATAGCAACAGTTGCAATCTGGACAGCTTCTTTCGCTTGGTCCGCTCGCATCTGTTGTTGCCGTTGTTCTCGCATTGAAACTTGGATATCAGGCGTAATCGCGATGAGATACGCCGAGACCGTCCACTCTTCTTCCTGATGAATTGGTTCGCCGATCATAGGTTTTATTGCCATACGATTGACGAGGCGGACCCAGTCTGTAGGAGTACGTGGCTTGACGAGAATCGTGCGTAAATCGTGGCAGACAACGCACTTGCGTTGTAAGACATGCTGACCTTCCCGCAATTTTCGCTTTGATGCGAGTTGGTCAAGCGGTGCTTCCGTTGGCAATCCGGCGTTTTCAAGTAACCGGCGAGTTCGTGCGAGACCTTCATCGCTGAACGCCCCTGTCTGTGTCCGCAATGCTGCTTCACGAAACGTGAACGGTACCGATAGTCCAATCAATAGATACGTACAAATTAGCAGACAAGTGCCAATATACGGCATCGATTCCTCAAAATGTCGGAAAAAACGAAGGATAGCAATCTTGACGAGGATCAACACACCGATGATAATACCCAACATCAGATGCGCGACGGTGCGCGGCGGGAGTTCAACTTGATAGTTCCACAAACGCGGCACCATGTGCCACATCATAAAGATATAAAGTATCGCATACGCATAACCGATGAGCCGATGGACCAGCATTAAGGAAGGTGGGGCGGTACTGGTATGCGTCTCTTTGTCAAACGGGTAGCCCCATAACTTAAACATCAAAAAGACGGAGGCATTCGCTAAGCCTAAAAAAATTAAGCCAAGGATTGCACTCGTTGAGGTAGACATGTCGTATATTCCTTTTTTTAAACCGGCGGCAAGCGTGCAATAAGGTTTTGTGTTGCATTGTGGGTGATACTTCCAGAACCGCACTGCGCCGTTGTTGCAGTGCTACTAACTTTGGCTAAGGTTGGAATTACACTTACGTCTCTAATACAGGACGATTTAACCGAGAGTGATAAGGAGGTTCCATCACAGCGCGCTGGCGTTCATTTGCCCACTCCGGTATTTCATAGGCGGGAACATAAGCCATATTGCCTGCCGTATAGCGTGTTAAAATCGAGCGTCTTGGGTGCTTAGCAGTCCACGGCAGTGTTCCGTGTGTCACTGCCTCGGTGAAGATTATAACATCACCAGCGTCGCAGACGAGCTGCCGAATATGTTCTTGGTGTTCCTGGTAAAGCCGCATTTTTTTCGGACACGGGTAGTTGCTCTTGTGGCTTCCTGGAATGACGATTAACCCACCTGCTCCGGGTGGTACGTCCGTTAGCTGGAACGTGACAACAGTCAAACCGTTATGCATACGTCCATCACGAAAAATATAATACTGGTTCGGGTCAAAACCGGGTCCAGAGGAACCATGAAAAATAAAGCCTTCCGCGCCTTTGTCCATTGAAAGTAGGAACATCTGATGATCCATGCGGAAGCCCTTTCCGAGTATCTCATTGAGATACGGAACAAGCGTCGGATGTGCGAGCATGTGTCGGAAGGGATTGCACCACGGCTCTTCCCAATTGAGCATACCGCCAAGCTCACCTCTACCTTGTTCGCCTCTCAGTTCCTCGGAACCACCGTCAAGCGCCTGCTCACGTGGCCGGACACGCGCCTGCTCACTATGTTTGTCAATGGCTTCGTTCGCGAGGGCTACTTCTTCAGGTGTTAGCACGTTCTTGATAACAAGATAACCGTTCAGATCAAATAGATATTTTTCTTCAGCGTTCATTTTTTGTAGTTGTCAGTCGTCAGTTTTCGGTTACGTCTTCCGTGATGTGAGAGTCTCCTGACAAATTCCAACCGGCTCCTTCTTCTCAAGTTATGTTATTGCCATCAGCACCCTCTTTCACCGATAACTGATAACAGATAACCCAAAACTATTTTACACTGCATAAGCGACAGAACCGTCTTCACGCAAAAGGGTTGTGCCGGTATTCATCGGCTGATAAGGGGTCTCTTCGATCAAACTATCGTCAAGCTCAATGCCCAAACCCGGCACTTCAGGGATCGGAATATAACCGCCTTCCCTCTGATACGCGACTTTATAAACAGCGAATTTTTCAGACTCATCGCCTTTTGTATATTCCTGTGTGATGAAGTTCGGGATACTCGTATCTAAGTGAAGTGCTGCGGCAGTAATGAGCGGTCCGAGGAAGTTATGTGTGACAACTGCGCTGTGATACGCTTCAGCAAGTGCTGCGATTTTCTTGCATTGCGTTATACCGCCTGCTAAACCGAGATCTGGACGTACATATTGCGGTCCGCCTGCTTCAAGGAGTTCACGGAATTCCCAGATGCTTACATTGCGTTCGCCGACAGCAAGGGGGGTTGTCATCCGTTTCGCTAATTCCGCTTGCGTTGCGATGGTATCTATCTGAATCGGGTCCTCAATGAAATAGAGATTAAACGGTGCCAACGCCGATTCTAAGACAATGCTATTCATAGGTGTCAGTTTTCGATGCACCTCAACGATCAGATCAAGATCCGGTCCCCCACCTTCACGTGCGGCGGCAACGATGTCACGAGCGGTTTTGACGAGTCTATCCACTGTCATGTCTTGGAAACCGCCAACCAACGGGTCAAACTTGAGTGCCGTAAAGCCCTCTTCAACAGCGGCTTTCGCTGCTTCATACATCGTTTCGGGTGTGCTCCCGCCGCCGAGAAGGTGCAGCCGGATTTTATCACGACAGTTTCCGCCTAACAATTCCCAGATCGGTACGCCGAAATGTTTACCCTTGATGTCCCACAACGCAATGTCCACTGCGCTGATAGCACCGCTTAGCGCAGTCCCACGGAATGGTCCCATACGATAGAGGTACTGCCAATGGTGTTCAATCCGCAACGGATTCTGCCCGATGAGATATTTCTTAAACGTGCTCACGATGCTATCAACAGCCTCTGGGTAACCCCAGCAGGCGGTCTGTCCGACACCGCTGATACCCGTATCCGTGTGAATCCGAATCACATAGCCGTTCCCAATGAAAAACGACTCAACTTTATCAATCTTCATATATCCCTCCTGAAGAAAGTGAGGTAACTCAGTTCGTTGCATTGTACCACAAGGATGTGAATTTGACAACAGAGAAAACGTAAGTGCCAATCAAACAGTTGACACAAATTTGCGAGCGTGTTAATATAATGACAAGTTTCGGAAACCGATAACTGCACGCTTCAATGAGGAGGCACATTATGGCGATGTATCGAACTGGAATCGTTGGCGGAAGGCGGGGTGTACATCATGCCCGACGTTATGAAGGCATCGAAAATATGAAGGTAGTTGCCATCTGCGAAATTGACGACGAACGTTTAAAAACAGCCGTGGAAGAACTGAAAATTCCGGGGTACAAAGATTACGCTGAGATGTTGGAAAAGGAAAAACCCGATATTGTCCACGCCGTAACAGAACCGACGGTACCGCGACATATCTGGGTAGAGCCAGCTGCCGAAGCGGGTGTTAAGGCACTGGTGATAGAAAAACCGCTTGCGCTCAGACCCAGGGAAGCCGATGCGCTCACCGCCGCGTACGAGAAAACAGGTTTGAAGATTATCGTTAATCACCAACGGCGATACTTGCCTTTCGCAGAAAAATTGCTGGAGTTTTTTGCCGATGACAGTCTCGGCGATATACACTTCATTCGTGCCTGTACCGAAGGTGACATTACCGATATGGACACCCACTTGATGGATGTCGTGCTTTTCGCCCTTAAAGACATTCCGATTACACACGTGTGGGGTGCCGTTCAAGGTGCTGAAACCTATCATATTCCACATCGACAATGTCCTGAAGATTTGATGGCGATTTATACGTTTGAGAACGGTGCTCGCGTCCATTTTGAATCTGCGCGGACAGCATTCGGAACTATTGATTTCCCGGGCAGCAACCCACGATGCAATCTCGATTTCTGGGGCACTAAAGGCAGGATGTGGTGGCGAGAAAATGGGACATGGGGATACCAATTTGACGGTATGGCAGAACACTTTGTCGAGAAAACCTATTTCGGTGAAGATGACAAATCCGGACAGCGCGACTTTACGCAAGCTGTCGCGACTTGGTTGGATGACGAAAATCAACCGCATCGCAACAGGCTGGAGTTTGCGATGCTCGGCTTTGACCTGATTATGGCAGCGTACCGCTCCGCCCTCATTGGTGAGCGGATTGCGTGGCCCCCAAAACTCACCGATGAAGAGTGGGTAGAACTCAAAAATAGGATAACTGGCACCTAAAATAAAATATGATAACATTGGGAATCACAAGGTCTTGCTATCTTATCTAATTCGTGTAAGCCCAACCAACGGACGGGCTGGATATGCGTAAGAGATTTTATTTATGCAATCTGCCTAAACGAACCGCAAGGAACATTAAAAAATATGCTCAACCAAACCCAAGTTGACACGTTTCGCGAAAAAGGCTTTCTCCTCGGAGACCGAGTTTTAAGTGATGAACAAGTTGACGAATTACGTTCGGAATTGGGGCGCGTCATTGATAGTTATGAAAAACCCGAAGTCCCGCAGCCCGTCCGTATTGCTAATCTTGGTGGTAAAGAAGAAAGCCCGGTTTGGCAAATTGTTAATATTTGGGAGGCGAGGGCTGCCTATCACCGACTTATTCACAACCCGACCATTGTGGAAGAGATTGGACAACTCATGTCAGCGACGGAATTGCGCGTCTGGCACGATCAGATCCAATACAAACCGCCAAAAGTCGGTGGTATCAATCGCTGGCATCAGGATTCGCCGTTGTGGGGTATTCTCACCCCGAAAACGAGTCAGGTAAGTGCTTGGGTTGCGTTGGACGATGCTGATGAAAGCAACGGATGTATGCGGATGGTCCCTGGATCCTATCGTTGGGGTAGTCAGATGCCGTTTCTACGCGAAGTTGCGGACATCGATTCTATGCCCAATCACTTTGAAGATAACGTATTAGAGGTAGAACTCTGTCCTGTGCCGAAGGGTCATGTCCATTATCATCATGCTTTGACGTGGCATGGATCTCACGACAACACCAGTGGGATCCCTCGCCGTGCGATTGCAGTGCATTATATGACGAGCGAAACCCGCTATGATGAAAGTGGAACCCACATCATGAAACGTTTCGTTACAGTCAATGGTGGTAACAAATTGGCAGGCCACCATTTTCCGCTTGTGATGGACGCCGGGAAGCCGACGAAGCCGAATATATAAGTCTTTTCTATAGGAGTAAGAAAGTATGCTCAACCAAACCCAAGTTGACACATTTCGTGAGAAAGGCTTCCTTCTCGGAAGCCGTGTTTTGAGCGATGAGCAAGTTGAGGAATTGCAGTCAGAATTGGATCGCGTTATGGCTGACTACGAGAAAGCCGACATTCCGCAGCCGGTGCACATCGTCAATCTCGGTGGTAAGGAAGAGAGTCCAGTCTGGCAAATTGTTAATATTTGGGAGGCGAGCCCTGCCTACCACCAGCTCGTTCACAACCCGGTTATTGTGGAAGAGATTGGGCAACTGACAACAGCGTCAGAGTTGCGCGTCTGGCACGATCAGATCCAATATAAACCACCCGAAGTCGGTGGTGTCAACATGTGGCATCAGGATTCACCCTATTGGCCGATTCTTACACCGAAAACGAGTCAGGTAACTGCTTGGGTTGCGTTGGACGATGTCGATGAAGGCAACGGGTGTATGCGGATGGTCCCTGGTTCTTACCATTGGGGCAACCAAATCCCATTCTTGCACACCATCAAGGATATTCATTCCATGCCCAATCACTTTGAAGACAACGAATTAGCGGTAGAGTTCTGCCCTGTACCGAAAGGACATGTCCACTACCATCATTCCTTAACGTGGCACGGGTCGCATGACAACACCAGCGGCAGTCCTCGACGTGCGATTGCAGTGCATTATATGACAGGCGAAACGCTATACGATGCCAGCGGAAACCACGTTATGAAACCCTTTGTCACCGTTAATGACGGCGATAAATTGGCAGGCGACCATTTTCCGCTTGTGATGGATGCCGGAACACCAATGAAACCCCGTTTATAAGTCTTTTTTATAGACATAAGGCGATTACAAGATCGCGACTACGGATTGGAGAAAACATGAAAGTTGTTGATGCAGTTGCAAAAGTTCTCAAAGCAGAAGGGGTAGAGTACCTATTCGCTTACCCCGTCAACCCGATTATCGAGGCAGCAGCAAAGTTGGACATACGCCCGATTATCGTTAGACAGGAACGGATTGGCCTTCACATGGCAGACGCCATGAGCCGAATGACCTCCGGGGAAAAGATCGGTGTGTTCTGTATGCAGAGCGGACCCGGTTCCGAAAATGCGTTCGGTGGCGTTGCCCAAGCGTATGGTGATTCCGCACCAATTGTGGTTTTGCCAGGTGGCTATTCCCGAAGCGTAACACAAATCCAACCGAATTTCAATTCTGCCTTGAACTATCGGCATGTGACAAAGTCGTGTGAACAGGTTACGATGCCTGAAGCTGTTCCAGAAGCGATGCGGCGCGCCTTTACTCAAGTTCGGAACGGCAGACCGCGTCCGGCACTCGTTGAATTCCCATCGGATTTGTTTGGCGAGGAAATTTCCGATTCTTTTGACCCAGACCCAGTGCCTGCTGTGCGCTACGGACCCGATAGTTCGTCAATCGAAGCTGCTGCAGAGGCACTATTGGATGCCGAGTGTCCCGTAATCTATGCCGGACAAGGCGTACATTATGCACAAGCGTGGGATTCTCTGAAAAAATTGGCGGAGCTGCTTGGAGCACCTGTGACAACGAGCTTAGGTGGCAAAAGTGCGTTTCCTGAAGACCATCCTTTAGCACTCGGTTCCGGTGGACGCGCAATCCCGAAACCAGTACACCATTTCCTCGAAAAAACAGATCTAATTCTTGGTATTGGATGTAGTTTCACACGAACCGGCTTCGGTGTCAGGATTCCTGAGGGAAAACGGGTCATCCATGCGACGTTAGATCCAGCAGATATCAACAAGGATGTTCCTGTTGAAACGGCACTTGTCGGCGATGCCGGCTTGATTTTAGAAGGGTTAGTCGAAGCCGTTCGTGATCGTTCCAATGGTGCATCTGAGGAGCGTACAGCTGCCGTCACTGGGGAAATTAGTGCGGTTAAAGCCGAATGGCTCGAACAGTGGAAGTCTAAACTCACCTCCGACGAGGTACCGGTGAGCCCGTATCGCGTTATCTCGGATCTGCTGCGGACAGTTGATGTCAAAAACACCATTATTACACACGATGCGGGGAGTCCACGCGACCAAATGTCGCCTTTCTGGCAGTCTGTGGCACCCCTTACCTATATCGGTTGGGGCAAGACGACGCAGCTCGGCTACGGTCTCGGTCTCGCGATGGGTGCTAAATTGGCAAGACCGGATCATCTCTGTGTTAACGTCTGGGGTGACGCCGCTATTGGCTTTACCGGCATGGACTTTGAAACTGCTGTGCGAGAAAGAATCCCGATTCTGTCAGTGCTTTTCAACAATTTCTCTATGGCAATTGAGATTCCGATCATGCCTGTATCCACTGAGAAATTCCGTAGTACAGACATCTCCGGTCACTACGCAGACATGGCGAAAGCATTCGGCGGTTATGGCGAGCGCGTTGAGACACCCGACCAGATTATCCCGGCTATCCAACGCGGTATCCAGAAAACGCAGGAAGGTGTACCCGCCCTCCTTGAGTTCATCACTGCAAAGGAAACTCAGATTTCGAGTTTCTAAATGGTTATCGGTTTTCAGTTATCAGTTGTCGGTTAAGAACTCGCTTGTGGCGGACACAACTTATGCAACCGCCACACGAGTAACTGACAACTGAAAGATTTGCGTAGCAAATCGTGCTGATAACCGACAACTATAATAAAGGAGTTCGCTCGTTATGAAGTCCATTATCACAGTTCTTTCACTCATCGCCTTGTGCCTCAGTGTCAATGCATGAGCAATAAATGACGATAAGGCACTGATGCTGTACTTTACTTTTGATGAAGACAACGGTGGCAAGGTGAAAGATGTAAGTGGAAATAACATTGAAGGCACCCTTGAAGGTGCAGTCTGGTCGAAAGATGGTAAAATTGGTGGTGCTGTCCATCTTGAAGATCCCGACAAGTTTGTAGAAGTCGACGCAGTTCCTGAACTTGATATCACCGATGAACTGACAATTCAGGCATGGTTTTTCCCCGAAGAATCCCAAGGTGACTCTAATCTGATGGGACGCAGGAGTTCAGCGAACGTCGGTGGCTATTGCCTCCAATGGAGCGCACAGTTTACCGGTGCCCCGCAAATTGAGACATGGATTAACATCGGTGGATGGAAAGGCTCTCGGAATAAACAGACCATTAAGCCCGATTTAGAAAAATGGCATCACGTCTCTTCTACCTACGACGGCGAGATGATTCGTCAATATATTGACGGTAAATTGGATGTTGAATTCGCTCCGCCGAAGGGGAAAATTAACAGCATTGAGGTTGTTTTCCGCATTGGTAAGGCACAAACGGGGTTACCCGGTATGATCGGTTTGGTTGACGAGGTAGCCATTTATAACCGCGCCCTCTCCGTTGATGAGATTAATCAAGATATGGAAAACGGCGTTTACTTTGCTGTATCTCCTAACGACAAACTTGCTACAACGTGGGGCAAGCTTAAAATGTAAGGACAGATAAACATCCTTTGTTCTCCGTTGTAGTGGCAGTGCGATAAAGCCTGCCTGTTGTTAAGTTCTACTGAAAGGGCGGGTCTCATATCCGCCTTTTTGTTTACTCTACAAGGAGGAATCACTGATGAAAGCCCTAATCTACTTAACGCTATGTGTTTTTCTCAGTTTATCCATCTGCCAATCAGGATTAAGTATAGGTGGAAAAGGTAATGTGAAACAACTCGGTGAGAAGATATATGTCTGGCATTTCGACGAAGGCAAAGGGGACAAGGCGGAAGACGAAACTGCTGGATTGGTTGGTGAATTTAACGGCGATATAAAGTGGGCTGAAGGTATCTCAGGAAAAGCTGTTCAAATGGCTGGCAAGGTTGGCAAAGCCGATTTTATAGAGGTGGCACACTCGGATGAAGTCGATATGGACGAAGCCATTACGATGATGGCGTGGATTTATCCTGACGAACTCCCAGGGGGTGGACAGGAGAATAAATTCACTATCTTCTACAAGAACACGTACTATTTGCAAATCGAACCCGGTGCTGGACAACTCGCTTACTACTTCTACGACACCAGTGCCCCTGGTTACCATATTTCTGAAGGCAAGGTGAAAGCGAAAGAGTGGAGCCATGTTGCGCTTGCGTGGGATGGGAGTGAAGCCCGTTTTTATATCAACGGGGAATCCGGCGGCAAAGCCATCGGGCAGAAGGGACCCGGTCGTAGTATGCCAAATAAGGCGTTACGATTCGGCGGTGAGAATAACGGGTGTTGCCCGCGTTTCTTTCAAGGACGCATTGATGAGTTGATGTTAGCCAACTACGCCCTTTCCGAAGGGGACATTCAGAAAATCATCAACGATACACTCGATGTTTCTGCCCGCGGTAAGTTAGCAACGATGTGGGGTAATTTGAAGAGATAGAGACGACGTATATCCAACTGTTGCCTATTGTAATGGAGATGGGCGGGATTTATTCTCGCCCATTTTTCGTTGCAAATAGGTAGGAATAGGCGTATAATTGGTTTAAAATCACCACTGGTAGGAAAACAACAATGCCAAAGACTAAGAATGAACACCAACACCCAAACATCCAAATCGCAGTGGAACATTTTGGACCAATAGAGAAGGCAGAGATAGATCTCCGTCCGCTGACTGTATTTGTCGGCGAGAGCAACACTGGTAAAACCTATCTTTCCGCGCTCATCTACACATTACAGCGTACCTTTGGTGGATTCGAGCGAATTCCTTCATCATATGCCTTTATCTCGCTTTTAAAGCAATCAAGGTACCGTTTTCAGATAGAATTAGACGACGAAACTCTAGAAACAGTGAAAAAACTAAACACCTTTGGACAATCATTCAAAATTTCAGATTTACCACAATGGTTACACATGCATGTATTGCACTACCTGAACAATTCTGAACTTTTCACAGACGAGCTCAAAAGGTGTTTTGATCTCCACTCCGTTTCAGAGTTGATTCAATTCAGTGATAACAAAGGCACCAAACTGAAGGTTTCGCTAAATGTTAGCGAGGAAGGTCAATCTCTTTGGCACTTTAAAATGAGAGGTTCCAAATCGGGCATTAGTGTAGAAGGAAATGTCAACGAGAATATGATTCTTCGCATCAAGGACGAGAAAATATCACAAGAAACACTTGGTCCTGAAGATCTCGTTTCTCTTTTATATTCGAACAGGAACAAGGCACCAGATTTTTACTATCTTCCGGCGCCCCGCGGCGGCATCATGGAAACCCATGGTGTAATTGTTAGTTCTCTCGTAGAAAATGCAACCCGTGTTGGGCTGGAACGCTCTCCTAAAAATGCTACGTTCTCGGGAATGATAGCAGATTTTCTACAGCAAATCATAAATTACGATGAACGCCGCCTGTCTTCAGATGAAATGAGTGGTATTGCCAAACTCTTGGAAGACGAAGTACTACGTGGAGAGATAGAGATCAGGCGACCTGCATCAGGATATCCAGAATTCCGCTACCGTCCACAGAACGCAGAACAAGGTTTGCGTATGAGCCAATCTTCATCAATGGTTTCGGAACTCGCGCCCCTTGTGTTGTTTCTGCGTGGGGTCGTTCAACCGGGAGATACACTCATCATTGAAGAACCCGAAGCCCATCTGCATCCGGCTGCCCAAACGAAAGTTGCGCTGACACTTGCTCGCTTAGTACGGGTTGGTGTCCGCGTGATTATAACGACCCATAGCGATTGGCTCCTTGAGCAAATTGGTAACTTGGTTCGTGAAGGCGAAGTGATGAGACTGGGAAAAAATAAAACGGAACCAACGACTTGGTTGACAAAAGAAGAAGTCGGTGCGTGGCGTTTCAGTACAGACGAATCGGTAAAGGAAATTCCGTTTAAGCATATCGCAGGCATAGAACCAGAGGAGTATGGAGAGGTAGCTGAAGAACTCTACAATCGTTCGGTGGACCTCCGAACTCAACTTGAGGAGGCAACAGGAGGCACCGAGGTTGAACAGGAGTGAAATCCTTGAAGGTATCCGAAATCAGATAGGCGGAGACAACCTTTTTAGTGGAAATTACCTTAGACGCGGTCAATGTAGCGCAGACCTAACCGATGTCTCAGAAGATGATCGAATTGTCGTGGACTTAGACAAGATATTTCCAGATGGATAGGAAGGGGAAAACCGATGTGAATGTGTTCTCTTTTACTTTGATGCTGCAGCAAACTTCGTAGTGGTTCCGATAGAACTTAAAGGCGGCAAAAATGCTGAGGCAACAAAAGCGGTAAAACAACTAAGAGGTGGGGCTGATTTTGCCACTGCCTATACACCAAATGGTTTTAAAAGTATCTGTCACCCAATCTTGTTTCACAACGGGATCAGTAAAGCAGAGGTAAGGCAACTTCGCAAAAATCAGTCGAGAGTTCGTTTTGGAGGCAAGTTACTTGAAATTAAAACTGCGCGCTGTGGTGGAAAGTTAGCAAATGTGTTATCTTAAATCTGCCATAGCATAGTCCACAATTATTGATACGCCGTCAACTGGCGTACTTAAGAAGCGAGGTTGGGAAACCTCGCCAGCAGCAGGTCTACCAGTAATATTTATATGGGATTTAGGGAAGCTTAGGCACAATCCCTTTAAGTGCGTCTTCTTGTTGGGCAAATGCCTTGAGTTCCGGGTTGAGGTTTACTGCTTGCGTGAGTGAGGCCACCGCTTTTTGTGATTCACCTTCTAACGCATAAGCACATGCGAGGTTGTAATGGAGTAGGGCAGTCTTGGGGAAAGTTTCGAGGGCATGTAGGCACGATGTGCGTGCATCAGCAGGTAAATCCTGTCGGAGATACGCTGTTGTCAGGTTGATGTACCCCTCGACTATATCGGGTGCCATCTTAATTACTCTTTCAAAATTGGCGATCGCTTCGGCGTATTCTTCAGCATACAGATGCGCCTGTCCGAGGTTGTTGTAAACGGAAGGCTCTTTTGTAAAGAAAATCGTGCGCGTCTTATTTTTGATTGCCTTCTGATACGCTTCGATCGCCTGTTCTGCCTCGCCGTTGCGCATTAAAAAGGTTGCCTTCCGATAGTGGTCGTTGAACTGTGTTTGGTGGTGCCAGACCCAGAGAAACAGCACGGTTACTGCAAGACAAAATGTCATACAGACAATTCTGAAGGCTCTATTGCCGGGTGTCTGATTCTCTTCCTCTGTAGGTGGATTTTCTGGAACTTGGTTCTCGTTGGAAGTCATAATTTTTTTAAACTCGCAGCCACAAATTTTCGCTTTCACAAAAGGAACACACAAAATATGAAAACATACGGATTCGGTATTATTGGATGTGGAATGATTTCAGATTTCCACTCCGCCGCAATTTCTGAATTAGAACACGGTCAACTCGTTGCAGTCAGTTCACGAGATGCTGAGAACGCCAAACGGCTCACTGATCGGTACGATGTTGAGAGTTACACCGATTACACGGAAATGCTCAAACGGGATGATCTCGACATCGTTTGCGTCTGTACGCCGAGCGGAGCGCATCTGGAACCCGCTGTTGCCGCTGCAGAAGCCGGTAAACACGTCATCGTTGAAAAACCCCTGGAAATAACCCTACCACGGTGCGATGAGATTATCGAAGCGTGTGACGCATCAGGCGTTCGGTTATGCGCCATCTTCAATTCTCGTTTCACTGAAAGTACACAACTCGTTAAATCTACAATCGAGAGCGGCCGGTTCGGTAAGCTCACCTTAGGTGATGCCTACATCAAATGGTATCGTTCTCAAGAATACTACGACAGCGGCGGTTGGCGCGGCACGTGGGATCTTGATGGCGGTGGCGCGCTCATGAACCAATCCATCCACGCTATCGACCTGCTCCAGTACTTCATGGGTCCCGTCAAATCCGTCCAAGCCTTTACCGATACATTGGCACACGAAAGGATCGAAGTTGAAGATGCTGCTGTCGCTGCACTTCGATTCGAGAACGGCGCATTGGGTGTCATTGAAGGCACGACAGCTGCTTACCCAGGCATGCTCAAGAAAACCGAAATTTCCGGCACACACGGGACTGTCATCTTAGCCGAAGAAGACATCGTGACTTGGGAATTCGACCCGGAACTTCCTGAAGATGCAGAGATCCGAGAGAAATTCGCGCAAAGAACGGATACCGGCGGAGGTGCTTCGGATCCACGCGCTATTAACCACGCGAATCACAGAAGACAAATGGAAAACCTCATTAATGGACTTGAGCACGATGCCTCTCATCTCGTTGATGGACGCGAGGGACGCAAAGCGGTTGAAATCATCCTCGCTATCTATCAATCAAGTCGTGAAGGACGTCCTGTCGAATTACCGCTGTAATAGTTGTCAGTTGTCGGTTATCAGTCGTCAGTTAAGAGCCTATGATTAGGACTTACACATTTCTTCTTAAAGTCCCCCTGATAAGGGGCGGTGAATGCCATAAGGC
The DNA here is from genome assembly GCA_022826805.1 of Candidatus Poribacteria bacterium. Taxonomy (GTDB): domain Bacteria; phylum Poribacteria; class WGA-4E; order WGA-4E; family WGA-3G; genus WGA-3G. The sequence goes on along the minus strand of JAJDUH010000041.1, from coordinate 1,296 downwards.
ATTCACCGAGGCGAGTACGCCGCAAAATCGCACTACTACGAACCTGTCCTCAACTCCAGCTTGACAAAGTGCTTTCGCAAGAACTTTCTCCGATGAAGTTGTAAATTTCTTCGACTTCACTCGGAGAAGTCATAAACCACTCTGTTCCGGGGGCATCCTCTATGTGTTTCCCTCGTACCTTTAGAATATCGTGTATGATTCGCTCTATTTTCTCTCGATCACCCGTTTTAACATGGAGACCGATCTTGGGACTTTCTGGAAGTCCCGTGGCCTGATTTTTAATTCTCCCATCTGCTTCGCTGTGTCTAGTCCTACCGATCTTGCATTCCCAAATCTTTTCACCCTTAGACTCTGCGCTCTCTCGATACTGCGGGTAATAGTAAAGGTACACTGAACTCTTACCGGAACCGATAGTCCTTTCAGGCTCTAAATTAGAATTCGGGATCATAACTTTACGACGAGGTGTCAAACTGCCTTTCAGGTCGCTCAAATCTATGTCATACTTTTCAGCAACAGAATTGATTATCTTAGTGGCAGTGGCCTCACTTAGTTGCATGCGCTTACCGAACCGTGAGGGCATATTTGTTTTATAACTATTGACTAACCATTTGAACTTGTCGGCGGTGCTGTAATATTCAAGTATTAATGCCTCAACAGACTGCTTGTAGACATCCGTGTTAGCGACCTCTTTAATCTCATCAGCACTAAACCCAGTTCTAAATCCCAACTCCTCATCTGTAGGGGTTTGTTGACCGAAGGGCCAGTACCAGCAGAGGCGTGCGAGTCCTTGGACAGAAGCATCATTGTTAACATCTAACTTGACTTGTAGATATCCCCATGCCCAAGCTCTTAAGTCAACTACTTGCTCTATCGGCGTGTCCGGTGCTTTGGACAAATCTGTAAGTTCTTTAGCAATTGTTTTAGCCAGTTTCGGTAGAAGCCTGCGTGCGTACTTAGCCCCCGGGTAAGCAAGATCAGAAATCTTTTGTTTACCTGTCTTATGTTCAACGCGCACTTTAAGCTTCCCGTGGATAGTTTCCTTTCTTACTGACCGTATCGCTGATACATCGGCAGTTTCGTTTCCTTCAAATATAACTTTCATTTTTTCCTTTTGGTGATATATAGTGAGCCATTTTCTATAGACATATCACCCCAGATGAAGTTTAAGAAATAAATTGGGTAATTGTCTAAAGTCTGTTATGGTGTTGCTCAAGGAGGACATCTATTATGGCCAAACGTCACAAGCTTCACCTCACAGATGAAGAAACTCAGATGCTTCGTGCCCTTCGCGATACA
>JAJDUH010000006.1 GCA_022826805.1 Candidatus Poribacteria bacterium | reverse complement strand
ATATAAAACCTTAGAAACTATGCAAGCAAAGGTCACAGAGATCCTTGGAAACTACTCGGATACCGCGATTGCTAAACTTACAAGTTTCTCACATTTCATAAACGCAGCTAATGCAATATAAACTCTTAGAAATGGTATTAGGAGACAATTCCATGTATAAAACTGCGATGTTGGGGTGCGGTGGTCGTGCCCGTGGGCACGCAGACGCTTATCGCTTCGTCAAACGTGGTAAACTCGCCGCAATCTGCGATATGAACGCAGAACGACGCAACACATTCGGGGATGACTTCGGTATCTCTTCACGTTACGCCGACCTGGACGAGATGCTTGAAAAAGAGAAACCCGATGTCCTCCACATCGTCACAAGCCCTGTGATTCCAAACAGCAACGAACGGATCCGTTATCCGTTGATGAAACAGGCATCCGACCACGGTGTCCCTGCAGCGATTATTGAGAAACCGATTGCCGTTGAAAGCGAAGATTGGAAACAGATTTCGAGGTTAGCAGAAGAGACGCAAACGAAATTTGTCGTTAATACACAACTCAATTTCCACCCGAAGAACTTGGAATTAAAGCGAGATGTCACAGAAGGTAGGATTGGCGAAATCAAGTTTATTGATGCCAGTGCGCGCAGTATGCCCGGCGAGCAGGGAGGGCATGTGCTACAGTTGGTGTCGTCCTACATTGACAACGCGCGCCCAATGCGGATTCTTGGACAAATCTCTGGAAGCGAGAATTTAACAGGTGCTACGCATCCGTCTCCGATGCATGCTGTCGGACACGTGTTGTATAAGAACGGTCTCCATGTCTCTCTCGCATTTGGAACGGGGATGGCACAAAAGGCATCCGATGATCCCGGTATCTATGGTCACAAACGTGTTTTTGTGGTTGGGACGAAAGGTTTCGTGCATTGGCGGTTCAGCAGTTGGGAACGCGCGACGCTGGAGGGTGGTTATGAAGGCGGACCGCTCAACTATGGAGCGCAAGATGTCATCGCACAAGGGAACTTTACCGAAGCAGTCTTTGATTGGTTAGATAACGAAAAGAACGTGCATCCGACGCATCTCAAGCAGTCGCTTGTGGAGTGTAACCTCATCTTAGGGATGTATTACAGCGGAATAACAAACGAGATTATCGATTTACCTTTTAAACCTCCCGACGGATTAATGGATACACTTAGGGAACACCTGTAAACCTGATCCGAATCCGTACGGAATATTTATAGGAGAACTTCCATGTATAAAACTGCGATGTTAGGGTGCGGCGGTCGCGCCCGTGCACACGCCGATGCCTATCGCTTCGTCAAAAACGGCAAACTCGCCGCTATCTGTGATATGAACGAAGAATTGCTCACCAGCTTCGGAGATGATTTCGGTATCTCTTCACGCTATACCGACTTGGACGAGATGCTTGAAAAAGAGAAACCCGATGTCCTACACATCGTCACGGCACCTGTGTTACGTGGCACGAATGAACGGATTCGGTACTCACTGATGAAACAGGCATCCGACCACGGTGTACCGGCAGCGATCGTGGAAAAGCCAATTGCCGTTGAAAGTGAGGATTGGAAGCAGCTTGCAGGATTAGCAGAGGAGACACAAACGAAGTTTGTCGTTAACACACAACTCAACTTCCACCCGAAAAACTTGGAATTGAAGCGAGATGTCGCAGAAGGCAGAATCGGCGAAATCAAGTTTATTGATGCCAGCGCACGCAGTACGCCTGTAGACCAAGCGCCACACGTGTTACAATTGGTCTCTTCTTACATTGATAACTCCCGTCCAGTGCGGGTGCTCGGTCAAGTTTCTGGGGCTCAGGATTTGGATTCCACTCAGCCCTCGCCTATGCATGCTGCCGCTCAGGCTTTATATGAAAACGGTCTTCACGTCTCTCTTGCATTCGGAACAGGTGTAGGGCAGCGAGTGCCTAAAGAACCAGATGCGGGTAATCACACCCACAAACGCGTCTTTGTTGTCGGGACGAAAGGCTTCGTGCACTGGCGGTTCAGCAGCTGGGAACGTGCCACACCAGAAGGCGGTTATGAAAGCGGCCCGCTCGACTACGGAGAGCAGGATGTCGTCGCTCAAGGTAATCTCACCGAAGCAGTTTTTGACTGGCTCGACGACGAGAAGAATGTGCATCCGACGCATCTTAAACAATCCCTCGCCGAGTTCAATCTTCTGCTCGGTATTTACTATAGCGGGGTAACGAACGAGATTATTGATCTCCCATTTGAGCCGCCAGATGGATTGATTGATGTACTCCGAGAGAAACTTTAAAACGTTAATTTACATTTCGTACTATTAACATCCATCTGTTTTGGTTCAAATCAGGATATTAAAAGGAGAACCTTTTATGTATAAAACCGCCATGTTAGGGTGCGGGGGTCGCGCCCGCGCCCATGCAGACGCCTATCGCTTCGTCAAAAACGGCAAACTTGCCGCAATCTGCGATATGAACACCGAACTGCTCAACAAATTCGGAGACGACTTCAACATCCCTTCACGTTACACCGATTTAGACGAGATGCTTGAAAGGGAAAAACCCGATGTTCTTCATATCGTCACAGCACCTGTGCTGCGGGGCAGCAACGAACGTATCCGCTATCCATTGATGAAACAAGCCTCGGATGCCGGAGTGCCTGCAGCGATTGTGGAAAAACCGATTGCTGTTGAAAGTGAAGACTGGAAACAGATCGCAGGATTGGCAGAAGAGACGAAAACCAAATTCGTCGTTAATACGCAGCTTAACTTTCATCCACAGAATTTAGAATTGAAGCGGGACGTGGCAGACGGGCGTATCGGCGATATTAAGTTCATTGATGCCAGTGCACGCAGCACACCTGTTGACCAAGGTCCACATGTGCTACAACTCGTCTCTTCCTATATTGACAACTCCCGTCCGACACGAGTCCTCGGGCAAATTTCAGGGAGTGAACAGTTGGATTCGGCGCAACCTTCTCCGCAATACGCCAGCGCACGCGTCCAGTACGAGAACGGACTCCACGTTTCTGTGGCATTCGGGACAGCGATCGCGCCGACCGCTTCCGATGATCCAGTCGTCTTTTTCCACAAACGCGTTTTTGTTGTAGGTACGAAAGGTTTTGTGCATTGGCGGTTCAGCAGTTGGGAACGTTCAACACCAGAGGGCGGCTATGAAGGCGGTCCACTCAGCTACGGGGAACAAGATGTCGTCGCACAAGGCAACCTCACCGAGGCAGTCTTCGATTGGCTTGACGATGAGAGCAAAGAGCACCCGACCCACCTCAAGCAATCCCTCGCCGAGTTCAACCTCCTCTTAGGCATCTACTATAGCGGGATAACAAACGAGGTGATTGAGCTCCCCTTTGATCCACCCGATGGACTGATGGATACATTGAGAGCGAAATTATAAGGTACATCTCTGTCCCTTCTTGACAACTCGCTCTCTTTATTTACCTTAAGGCGAGGTCTTTACGCCTCGCCATACACGCCTTTAAATGGGAGGCATAACCATGCCCCTTTCAAGAATTGTGTGTCTAATCTTCTGTCTGTTTAGCATTGTCAATCTCATAGCAAACGCAGAACTGGTCGGCTACTGGTCATTTGACAAAGCAGACGGCGTGGATGACCTAACCGGAAACGGGCACGACGGTGTTATCCATGGAAATCCAAAGGTAATCGCTGGAAAATTCGGTGAAGCATTAGAATTCAACGGTGGCACCGACTACGTCGCGATTCCAGATGATCCAGCGATTTCAGAACTCGAAGCATTGTCCCTGTCGGCGTGGATCCAGCCTCTAAAACTTGGTCCGTGGGTAGCGGTCGCGGAAAAAGGTATTCACCTCAACTGGAGTTACGGATTCTTCATTGAACCCGACGGTACGCTCTCTTTTTACGTTTCTACCGGTCCCGGAAACAACCTCGTCTGTTGTGTGGGTAATGTTAAAATGGAAATAGGACAGTGGTATCACATCTTCGGTTCATACGACGGCAAATCTGTGAAAGCCTATGTTGACGGAAAATTGGAAGGAGAGATGCCCGGTGCTGACGCTGTTCACATCACCGAAGGATTACCATTCACTATCGGCAGTCGTAACGGTCAGAACCACTTTGGTGGTGCCGTTGACGAGGTAGCATTCTGGAACGAAGCAATCGCCGTTGAGGCGTCCATGGATCCACTGCCTGTACGGCCGGGACGAAAATTGGCGACCGCCTGGGGAGCGATAAAGGCTCGTAAATAAAAACGATGGAAACGAATCTTGAAAAATTCAGGGAACAGGGTTATCTTGTCGTGGAATCGGCACTGTCTGAGACAGACCTAGCAGCGTTAATCACTGCGATTGCGGAAGTTGTCGAAAAACGTGCTGCTGAACTCTACAATGAAGGGATAATTTCTGACACCTATGAAGAGATGTCTTTTGAACGCCGTTGGTACGCTATTCTAAAAGCGTGCAGCAGAGAAAACGAGGTTTTTGGTTGGCATACGCTTGTCTTTAGTGAGGCACTCTTTGACCTAATAACCCATCCGAAGGTGCTGGATGTGTTAGAAGTTCTTATTGGGAGCGACATTCAATTCAATGGCGACTTTTGGGTACGCCCGAAACTTCCAAACGAACAACTGACAACACTCCCTTGGCACCAAGACAGCGCGTACATGCCACAAACCGAAAATGATATCCACCTCACGGTATGGCTGCCGTTGGTCGATGTTAAAGTAGAGAACGGTCCGTTGCAATTCCTACCCGGAAGCCACAAGTCAGGGCTGCAAACCTATCATCGCGTTCCCGGAGAGGCATTCGCTGTTCCTGTCCTTCCCCCTGATTCATCCGATGCCGACATCGATACCTTAGAGATGAAAAAGGGCGATCTGCTCGTTTTTAACAATCTTGTCTTTCATCGATCGTTGGTAAACCAGAGCGACATTATCCGCTGGTCGACAGACTTTCGATTCAGCCGTACCGGCACCTCACTTAATGGACTCTGGCACGAGGCGATCGCGTGTCCTGCCCGTGAACGCGAAAACACGGAATGCCCAACATCGTGGCAGACTTGGCGTGCGCAATGGAACGCCAGTCCACACAAAGACAGATTCGTTTAGCTTACACAAACCTTTGTTTCAAAAGTGTTGCATTTGCACATTTTTTTTGTTATAATTCTTTTATTGTAACAAAAAGTAAAAATGTACTGTGTAGGAGTCGGTGAATACATAGTTTACTGTTTCTCTTCGCAACACATAGGGAGGTTATTTTGTTGAACGTAAGAATTATCACTTTTATTTTCAGCATACTACTCATGTTAGGTACCAGCCTAACTGTCTCAGCTGAGATCACTGAAGATATGATTGCAGCTGCATGGCTATTTGATGGCGACGCTGCAGACATTTCAGGGAACGGATTCGATGGCGAAGTAGAAGGCGGCAAATTTGTCGCTGGCAAAATCGGAGATGCAGTCGAATTGAACGGCAAGAGCGAATGGGTCACGATTCCGAAACGGATTGGTGAATTTGAGGAAATTACTTTCGCACATTGGGTTAAATCCACCGGACGAGAGGCGCAATGGCGTGTCTTCTTCAACAACGACGGTTGGAAAGCTGGTGATATTCACTACCAGATGCACCCGAATAATAAAGTAGAGTTCTCTATTAACGGTAATCCTGGTGGAAACGATACCTTCGCGAATTATATGTTGGCAGGAGGCGAAATGGATAAATGGGTCCATATCGCAACCGCCTATAGTGCAAAGGAAAAGAAGATTCGTTTTTATATTAACGGTGAACTCGACATCGAAAACGATTGGGGAGGAAACCCCGGTGTCCTCGATCCCGCTCGGATTGGCGACTGGAATCAAAGCAGACAGTGGGAAGGTCTGATAGACGAGTTCATTATCTTCAACACCGTCCTTGATGAAGACGATATCCAAACCGTTATGAATGAAGGTTTTGAAGTAACCCTCGCTGTGGATCCAAAACGCAAGTTGACTGTCACGTGGGGCAGTCTGAAAAAATAAGGGAGAAGTGGTCAATAAATCGCTTTTCCAAAGAAGGAAATAATATGCTTTCGGCAAAATGCTATTTGAATTACACATTCGCTGCGGTTATTGCTATTACGCTCGGCTTCGCGATGCTGACTACAAGCTACGCTGAGTTTGATGAAAAAGATATTGCAGGGATGTGGACCTTTGAAGAAGGTAAAGGTAAAGTTGTAAAAGACCTTTCCGATAACGGAACCGACGGTGAATTTGTGGGCGACCTGAAATGGGCGAAAGGCAAATTCGGCGGTGGTTTAGAGTTTAACGGTCAGGACACCTGGGTCAAACTCGGCACCAAGGGCGAAGATAAAACACTGGCGGCTTTGGATTTCAAGGACTCTAAAGGCTTCTCAATCCACTCTTGGGTCTACGCAGCAGAAGATCCAACTGGTAAATGTGTGATATGGAAAGGGCTTGGCTGCTCAACCTGGTCGCAATTTTTACTCGGAACGGGTGCACACGAAAACGGTGAAAATAGCACGAAGGCGGCTTTTCACATTCGTGCTGCCAACGGTGGTGGAAAGCTTGAAGTCCTTGGTGATGAACTTTCATCTAAAGAGTGGATACACCTCGTCGGTACATGGGATGGATCTCAGCTTCACGTCTATGTTAACGGCAAACTGCAGAACTCCGAAGATGCGAAAGGACCGCCGTGGGCATCTCCCGAAGAGGTCTACATCGGTGCAGACCCTGGCTGTGGCAAACGCTGTCAGTGGAACGGTATCATCGATGAAGTTGTTATCTTCGACACGGTGCTCTCTGATGACGACGTAGCAAAACTCGGTAAAGGCATTGAAGATGCATTAGCCGTCGATGCTGCTGGAAAAATAGCGACGACCTGGGGATCACTCAAAGCCACCCGGTAACTATTCGTCTAAACATGTGCTATTAGTCAAACACAGTGGGTTGGCAGTGAGATGTCCGTCATGTACAGTCGGACATCTCCGCCGTTGGTTACCTCCTAAAGGGGAATTATAACAATGAAAGCGCGACAATTATGTGTTGTTAGTATTTGTCTCATTCTCCTACTATTTGAAAGCGCAATCGCAGAAACACTATTTTTCGACGATTTTGAGGGAAATACTGAACTCGAATGGCCCGATGTACCAGCAATAACAATTGAGAAAGATCCGGGCAATCCAGATAACACCGTCCTCGTCTTTGACACAAGGAACGATCAGACAAACGCCGATGCCCTCTTTCTTAAAGGGTTCGAGGATATGACCGATTACACAGTGCGAGCAAAGTTCAATATCATTGGTGAGACAGCGGAGTTTGCTGCATTCGGAATCATTGTGCGTGCGCAGTTAGCGACCGAGTATATGCTCGTAGAGGCGGCACAAAAACGGTTGTGTTGTGGAGATCCACGAGAAAATATCCTTAATGTTTTTGAACGGGGTGGCGGTTGGCCGATTGTTGCCAAGGCGGACATCGATATCGAACTTGACGAATGGCACGAACTGTCAGTTACTGTTGCAGACAAAAAACTAACAGTTGCACTCGATGGCAAACAGATCGCTGAATACGGTAAAGTCCCTTATCCAAAAGGCGGATTCGGTATCCGCGAGTGGAAATCCCAAACCCTTATCGATGATGTAGAGATCTTTGATAAAGATGGTTCAAGCCTTGCGGTTGAACCGCGTAACAAACTTGCAATCACATGGGGAATGTTGAAGGCAGATCAGCAATAGTTTTCTATAGACATATCACCCCGCTGGGGTTGAAGAAAAGGTCCGAAAAACCTTATTGATGTACGCAATGTTCGTTAGTAGCAACTTGGGTTCGATTATAGAAAGTAGAGCCAGCATAAAGGATGTACGATACATGGACTTAGGATTGCGTGGAAAACGCGCTATTGTTACCGGTGGTAGCCGTGGTATTGGTCGGGAGTGCGCGCTTGCCCTTGCACGGGAGGGCGTTAGCGTTTGTATTGCTGCCCGAACACAAGATGTCTTAAATCAAGTCCTGGCAGAACTTGAACAGATCGGACATGAAAGACACGCTGTTGCTGTCGATCTAACCACACAAGCAAGTTGTGAGCAGGTGGTACGGGAGACAATTGATCGTTTTGGCGGTGTTGATATCCTTGTCAACAACGTCGGTGCGGCACAGAACGCTGATATTTTAGGACTCCAGCCTAAACTTATTGATGAAGCGCTCTCATTGAAAACCTATAGCTACCTGCGCATGGCCCAATCGGTTATTCCCTACATGCGGGAAAACCGATGGGGACGCATTATCAACATCGCAGGTTCAGCAGGGACAAGTCCCACTCGCGGGAACATACCCACAGGCGCGGCGAATATCACCATTCTGAACATCACACGTGCGCTCTCCGACGCTGTCGCCGGTGACGGCATCTTGGTAAACACCATCTGTCCCGGATTGACGAATACCGGTCGAGCACGCACGCAACAACGCACCAGAGCCGAACGCGAAGGACGTGATGTTGAAGAACTGTTGAAAGCACTTGGACAAGAACTTCCTGCCGGTCGCATCGCAGAACCTAAAGAGATCGCGAATGTAGTGACCTTTTTAGCCTCTGAAGCCTGCTCCTACATGTTTGGGAGTTCGCTGTATATGGATGGCGGTAAACGACGCGCAACGTCATAAGAATACACTTCCACGCTCGACACCAATAAATAAACCAACTTTGGAGGAGGTTTGTCCCAATGCATATCCTTAAAAATCAATCTATCCACAAATATTTCCTCTTCACAGTGATGTGTACCGTCATTTTTATTTGGACGACCAGCAGTTTCGGTGAGGTTTTATACCTTGACGATTTTGAAGATGGAAAAATTGATGGCAAATATGAATTCAAAAACCATGAGGGCGATTGGGTGGAAAAAGGTGGCGTTATCAGCCAAACCCACGAATCCCCAGGCGATCACACCTACCTCGTCTTAGATGGTGGGTTTCCGGAACCGCATACCGGCTTAGTCATGATTCGCGTCGATGACTGGGGAGATGGGGACCTTGCCCGGTGTGGACTCGGATTTCGCCTCGATCCAGGCGATGCCTCCGGTTACGCGTTTTTGATTCATCACTTTCTTACTAACATGGAGTTTCTTAACGACCATCTTGCATGGAAACAGAACGATACCAAACCTCCATTCGGTGAGGTAGAACTCGGTAAATGGTACTGGATGAAAGCGGAAATATCAGACAAAGGATTTACCGGTAAAATCTGGGAAGATGGTAAAGATGAACCCAAAGACTGGCTTCTCGAAAGTAAACTCGACTTTGGAAATGTCAGACCGGAAAGCGGTCAAGTCGGGCTTAACGGTGGTTCAAGCAGAGGAGCACCCGCCCTAACCATTGTCTCCTTCGACAATTGGGCAATTTGCGAAACCGCCGACGAATGCACACCCGATGAAGTCCTTGCTGTTCAGGCAACAGGCAAACTTCCAACAGTCTGGGGCGTGCTCAAATCGCGCTATTAATATAGTTTACTGGTTATCAGTTCGCCTGCTGCGCAGGCTTTCAGTCTTCAGTTATCGGTAACAAGAGGGTTCTATTCAACCAGAGTCTTCTTTAACTGATAACTACAACCACTTACAACGTGGATTAATATCCACACACTAACGTATGGGAACAATTCTACTTATCATCTTCGGGATCCTCATTTTCATCGTGGGTGTCCTGATTTTGTTCCAAATTCTGCAAGCAATCTTTGCCTTTATATTTTCCGTCGCTTTATTCGTTATTGTTGTTGGCGGTGCCTATCTAATCCTCAGGCAAATTTTTAGAGGATAGAAGGTGTTAGGCGTTCGCTTGCGGGCTTCCCATACTTAATTTAACAAACCAAAGGAGAAAAACCGTGCTACAAAAGGCTATTTTTGTGCTTTTCACGCTTGCTATCACATTAATTGCTACCTACCTCCCCGCCCAAATTGTTGAAGATGGACTGGTCAGCTATTGGAGCTTTGATGCCAACAATATCGACGGAAAAACCGTTAAGGATGGTACCGGCAATTACAACGGCACTATCCAAGGGAGTCCGAAAAAGGTCGCTGGCAAAATCGGCGATGCTTTAGAATTCGACGGAGACGAGACAAGCTTCGTCGAAATTGATAGCCCGGAAGCATTTGACTTCAACGTCGATTTCACTTGGTCGGCATGGATAAAAACCGACAGTTCCGGCCCAGGCGTAATCTGTGCCAAGACTGGCGGTCCCGGTACTGACGATAAGGGTCCCAAAACATTATGGGTTCGCAACGGTGTTCTTAATATGGACACCGGTTGGGTAGGCAACGTCGAAGATGCAGGAAACAACGTTGACGACAACAAATGGCATCACATCGCTGTTGCAGGAATACCGGGCGATAGTAAAGTCCTATTCTTCGTTGATGGGAAAGAGACAACCGAAGGTGTACTCAATCTTGCTCAATTCCCTGAGGATGATTGGGCGGAAATTTTCCTCTTCATCGGTTTAGATGGTAGAGCCGATGGTGAATTTGGTGTTTTCACTGGGATCATTGACGAATTCAGCGTCTATGATCGAGTCCTTGACGAAGCCGAAGTCAACCAGAACTTCAAATCTGATACAGGACTCGCCGTCGAGCCCAACGGCAAACTCGCCGTGACATGGGGCAAAATTAAAGCAGGTCAATAAGACACCACGCATTTTATAGGCGCGCCCTTTATAGGCGCGCCTTATTCTGCTTTTAAACACCTCTAATGAGGCAACGAGAAATCCAATGAATGTCGAGAACCGAACTATCTTTGAAAACGATAATCTTCATATTCTACGCGGTCTTGACACAGATACCATAGACTTGATCTATCTCGACCCACCTTTCAACTCCAATCGGACCTACGAAGCACCGATAAGCAGTGAAGCTGCAGGCGCAGCCTTCAAAGACACTTGGACACTTGAGGATTTAGATAACGCATTCCACGGTGAACTGGCAGAAAAGGCACCCGAACTCTATCACACTATTAGTGCCGCTGAGTTTAGTCACGGGAAGGCTATGAAAGCCTATCTGATCATGATGAGCATCCGAATGATCGAGATGCACCGAATCCTGAAACCGACGGGAACCATCTATCTACACTGTGATGACAACGCAAACCACTATCTCAAAATGATGATGGACAGCATTTTCGGGAAAGATAACTTTAGAAACGAGATTATTTGGCAACGGGCAGTGACCAGTAAAGGAAATCTCAAGAAAGGACTTGCACGAGATTCAGACACCATCCTCCGATATTCAAAAACCAACTCGTTCATTTGGAATCCGAAGGCTGTCACGATTCCTTACGACATGGCGAATTTGGACGAAAAAACCAAGAAACAATATTGTTACGTCGAACCCGACACTGGACGCTTTGTCTCGTATACTTCCCTAACCGCGCAAGTCCAAGACCCTAATTCTCATCTTACTTACGAACTCATGGGTGTAACCAGAACGTGGCGCTGGGCAAAAGCACGAATGCTGAAAGAAATCCAATCAGGACGTATTGTGCAAATACGTCCCGGAAACGTCCCACGATATAAGCGGTATCTTGACGAACAAAAAGGGAAAACGCTCAACAATATTTGGACAGATATTCCCAATTTGACAGCAAAAAGTAAAGAACGGATCGGATACCCCACGCAGAAACCACTCGCACTTTTAGAGCGAATCATTCGAGCAAGCAGTAACACCACAGACATAGTGCTGGATCCTTTCTGTGGATGCGCTACGACTTGCATCGCCGCTGAACGCCTGCAACGTCGATGGATAGGTATTGATTTAAGCCCAAAATCTTTTGAACTCGTCCAGATGCGTCTTGAACAATACGGTATCATCAAAGAGATTATCCATCGAACTGATAATCCTAATTCCAAATCCTACAAACAGGATAGCACTCACAAACACAAGTTATTCGGACTTCAGGAAGGGAAATGCAACGGTTGCCAAGTTTCATTCCCCTTCCGCAATATGACTATCAACCACATTCTCTCGAAATCCAAAGGGGGAACGGATGTTTCTGATAATCTGCAACTGTTGTGCGGGGCGTGCAATTCAATGAAAGGAAACGGGACCCAGGAACAGATGATTCAGAAGTTGAAAGACAAAGGTATTGACTAATAACTGAAGACTGAAAACCGACAACCATTAAGCTATCCAAGCATGTCAAATTCTAACGGCTCCTTCACATCTGGAATTACCTTTCGATCCCTTTTCATTGGGACAGTTCTCATTATTGGGAACGCCTACTGGCTTGCCTATGCGGCTGAGATGATTCAGCCGCAATTCCTCCTCAACTTCGTTTCGCTCTTCTTCAACGCAGTCTTTACCCTTTTCGCCGTCATTGGCTTTAACCTCGCTTGGAAAAAACTTTCACCCCGCACTGCACTCACCACACAGGAACTCCTCGTTATCTACATCATGGTTGTCATGGTATCAACCATCGGTGGACACTCGATGATGACCTTCCTGATTGGAACGCTGGCGCACCCGTTCCGGTTCGCTACCATCGAAAACGAATGGTCATCGCTCTTCTGGCGTTATATCCCGATGTGGTTTGTGCCTGAGGACTACGCACTGGATGCTTACTTTAAAGGGGGTTTAAGCTTTTACCTCCCGAAGCATCTACGCGGTTGGATGGTGCCAATTCTGGTCTGGACAGGATTCGTCGCACTCGTCTGGTTCACACTGATATGTCTCAATAGCATCATCCGCGTTCAGTGGACAGAACGTGAAAAGTTGGCGTATCCGATCATCCAACTACCACTCCAGATGGCACAGGGACGGAAAAGTTTTTTCAGAAACAGTACGATGTGGATAGGCTTTTCGGTTGCAGCGGGTATTGAAACCCTCGTAGGATTGAGCTACCTATTTCCGCAAATCCCCGCCATCCAACTCAGTTCCTATTCTATCCAACACCTATTCACAGACAAACCGTGGAATGCTGTTGGGTGGCTCCCTCTATCCATCTTCCCCTTTATTATAGGACTTACATTCTTCGTGCCGTTGGACATCTCAATGTCGGCGTGGTTTTTCTACCTATTTGGCAAAGCGGAGCGGATTATTCGTATGGGAATGATGGGTGAAGGTGAACTCTATTTTGCGGAGCGAGCAGGCGGGGCATGGCTTGCCGTCGGTGCGCTCGCGTTGTGGGGGACTCGAAGACATCTCTGGGCTGTTATCCAGAATTGCTTCGCAAGTAAAAAAGCTTTTGATGACTCAAATGAACCGATGTCCTACCGTGTTGCCGTCATCGGGTTAATCCTCGGGAGCATCGGGCTCACGCTATTTTCGGTGAAAGCAGGCATGTCCTTAGGCGGTGTGTTCGGCTTTATTGTCATTTTCACCGTGATGGCAATCGGTGTAACGCGCGTCCGTGCTGAATTCGGTCCCCCATCGCACGAGATTCTCGCCCTCGATCCAGCACGGTTGATGGTGGTTACCTTTGGCGCACGATTCGTCGGGACCGGCAATCTCACTATCATCTCCTTCTACTACTGGCTTAATCGCCTCAACGTCTCGCACCCAATGCCAAATCAATTGGAGGGATTCAAACTCGCCGAACGTGCAGGCATAAACAGTCGAAAACTGGTCTGGGTGATGATGTTCTCGATCATTATCGGGACACTCGCTTCGTTTTGGGCATTCCTTTATCTGCTCTATGAAACAGGTGCCCTGGCGGTGCATGGCTATGTCGTCGGTATCGGCAACGAGGTTTTCGGCAGGCGCTTAGAACGGTGGCTTAACAATCCGACCGGTCCGAATTGGGACGGGACACAATCCATGGGTATCGGCGCAGCGATGACGTGGATTCTCTACTTTCTCCGGCATAAATTTATGTGGTGGCCCTTCCATCCGATCGGATATGTGATGACAGCTGCAACGTGGGGCGGGCTTGCGGACTTCTGGTTCTCCGTCTACCTCGGTTGGATGATAAAGTTCGTTATCGTTTCGATCTTCGGTTTACGCGCACACCAACGGGCAATCCCATTCTTTTTAGGTCTCGTGATGGGCGATTATGTGTTTGTAGGAGGCTGGGCACTCATCGGTACGCTGTTTGATATGCCGACGTACGTCCTCTGGTCGCCTTAAGCACACTGCTGTCTGAACCAGGACTTATAACTGTACCACGTATACCACCCATTCCTCAGTGATCAACTCCTACTCCGGCGGAATCAGCCAGCCGTGCCGAGTTTGAACCGCTCCCTCAACATTATCTGAGGGCACTGGAAACTCCGGATATTCGAAGATATATTCTATTTTTTTTCAGATGCCACTGCTCGTGTTCAGCATCCCACACCTCGTAGATACGCTTGGTGACGGTGCGAAGGAGGTCATTTTCGTCTTGGTAGAGTGAGCGGATTTCATTAATGACCATCTTGTTCCCTACTGTGGTGGGTCGCACACTGAGCAGGGATCGTACTTCTGCTTGGCTTCTGATAGTGAGATCGTAGAAGTCTCGCGGGACCGTACGTATCTACAGCTGGCGCGATGATATTTTTTCCCAGTTGACGTAACGTAGACAATTTCACTTGACTCCGATTGGGAATCGGGTTCGATGGTTTCAGGATCGTTGTTGATGGCACCCGCATCGCTATCAGCATCACTACTGGTATTATCGATGGAGTCGTCATCTCCACGATCTATTCTGAACTCTGCCCAGACAGGATAATGATTGCTGATCCCTTTGAATTTTTCCTTATTACCATCGGGAACATCCTTTTTCTCAACTGTCTCCTCACAACATTTGAGATCGTAGGGTTCGTCAAGATCAAATAGATAGATGCCGCAGTTGTTGGCGTACTCATGATCAAGGTACTTAGCATCGAAAAGGATATTGTCGTAAAGTGGCTTCGCTTGGGCACTGGTGGATTTACAACCGTTTTTCCTATAAAAGAGTTCTCTCAAGGTTTCAATCTCCTTGAGTGGACCGAAAGCATTATCGTCGGGATCTAGGTTAAAGTCCCCTACAAGTAGAATATCATTCTCCTGCGGGTCCATGCCTTGGATCGTATCATATACGTTTTTCAACTCTCTAACCTCGTCTCTTCTTTTTTTCCTATCGGTGAAGTGGATATGAACGACTATAACGGTGAAATCAAAACTTCCGACCCGGAAGGTTGCCCAGCATGGATCGCGACTAAATTTGCGTTCTGGATCGGGATAAAGTTGTGGAGGTTCAAGGACTTCAAATTTCTTGGATGCAACTTCCTTTTTGAACAGAAAAGCGTACCACTCCTTCCCCCTATTATAGCCATATCCAGCGAACTGGCTAACTCTATAATCATAACCTGGAAGGTAGTCAAGGAGTTCTAGGAAATCTGATTTTTCTCTCGATCCTTCAACTTTCCCTTCTTCAGACAGTTTAATCTCTTTATCCATCAACTCTGTGATTGCGATGAGATCATATTGAGAGAGGATTTTTGCAATATCTTTTAAGTCCGTATCACTACGTTCAAAGCCTCTGTACCCAAATGCGTCTATGTTCCAAGCAGCAATTTTTAATGTTTGCTGTTCGGAAGTGTGCTCCTCCGCTCGGAGTTCAATGCCCGATAGTGTAAGTAGAAAAACGAAAATGGATAGACTATAAAACAAAACTTTGAAATTTAAACTTCTGAACATGATGTTGCTCCCTTTTCGCGCGGCAAAGCGGGTAGAAGTGTCAAATGGTCTGATGTGACCTATATCAAACGACTTTTCACGTTATTTTTTCGTAAACGAGGTTTCCAACCGCGCTCTTCACAAAACGCATTTCCTCTTGAGTTGAGAACTATTAACCACGATGGAATCAATCTGTTCTCGACTGAAGCCTATTAGTTGCAGAAAATGGAGTTGAAAAAGCACCTCTATTTTGAGACAAATAATCTCTAATTCCCAATCTTTCGCCGCTTTCAGTTCCTTAGATGGGTTATAATGCGTCAGATAATTTCGCGTATCCGTAAAAGCGCGTTCTACACGAAGTAATGATTTCGATAAGCCGGTCCTAAAATATAAACCTCCTCCTCCCTTAGGTTTGCAATTATCAAGAGTAATTTCGTCTGTCTCAATGTGCCCAACTATTCGTTTAAAATCCGTGACATAAAATGCTGGTTCCCCATCCAAACTATCCGAACCAACCGATTCAAACAATTCAACAATTTCTAAATCTATAATTCCGCCATCTGAGATTGAGAGCGTTCCGGGGAACTCTTTATCTGGAGCAGAGGGTAACCAAAAATAACCTGATTTCTTAAAGTCTTTTTTAATTCACATTTGTATATTTTCCTAAGTTGTGTTGAAATTTCAAGTCTATACACATTTCGCCCCGCTGGGGCTAAGGGTTGGGAAAAGGCATACTTGCTATAAACATTTCGCCCCGCTGGGGCTAAAGCAAAGATAACTGAATTTTCTATTTTGTATGCACTTTAATATATCATAAATTCAGCGGAAAATCACAGGTTTCTGACTCGCCAATTTGACATCATCGCCGAAATTTGCTATACTCTGCACCATTCAATTTACAGGAGTTATATATCACAATGTACAACTTAAACGGAAAAGTTGCCTTAGTGACGGGCGCGGGAGGCAAAAACGGCATTGGACGTGCCATCGCGACCCGATTGGCAAAAGAAGGTGCTGATGTCGCTGTGAATGACATTACCGAGCATCCCTACGCTGCCGATCAAGCAAATTGGCAAGGATTACCCGACCTCGTGCGTGAGATTGAAGCGATGGGACAAGGCGCTATCAGTGTTGTCGCTGACGTTGCGGATGCAGAACAGGTGCGCCAGATGGTCAACCAAACCGTCGCACATTTCGGTAAAATCGATATTCTCGTCAACAATGCGGGGACAATCGCTGGCAAGGATCGCATGCCTGTCGTAGATTTAGCTGAAGAGGATTGGGATCGGGTACAACGGGTCAACGTGAAAGGTGTGTTCCTCTGTTCGCAGGCGGTGGCCCGTCATCTCATCGCCCAAGGAACAGGCGGCAAAATTATCAATATGTCATCTGTTACCGGGAAGCGGGGATCGGCACGCTTCGCCGCATATAGTGCCTCAAAATTCGCTGTGATCGGTTTCACACAGAGTCTTGCCCAGGAACTTGCCCCTTACCAGGTCAACGTCAATGCCATTTGTCCGGGACTTGTGGACACAGAACGCATCTCGCATCTCGCATCTGTGCTAATGCCCGATAACCTTTCCGCTGATGAAAAGCTTTCGGAATACGCACGCCGTTCCGAGGCAGCCGTCCCCTTCGGGCGACTCGCCGAGGGAGCAGATGTCGCCAAGATGGCTGCTTTCCTCGCCTCAGACGAAGCCGCCTACCTCACAGGGGTTTCCATCACCGTCTCAGGTGGTACGGTAATGGACTAATAAGACTTAACGCAAAATGCGTTGATCGCTCAGGTCTTTTCCACCGACACTTTTGACGATGGATGCGCCACGCCACTCTTTGACTTCCAACTCGTGGAAGGCGTTGACGATGTTGTATTGCGTCGGTAGATCCTCCCAGCGGGCTTTGTGGAATTCTACCGTCCCTTCGCCACGCCAATGTTCCTGCACGACGCGGTTCGGCGAACTCGCAGGTGTTAGCACAGCGTAAGCAATATCCGCGGTTCCCCATTCGCCGGTTCTCGGCATATATTTATAGTGGAGTGAGCCAGTGAGCGGTTGTTCACCACTCGGCTGCTGTGCTGGAGCGGACGCGGGTTGTATTGGAACCTCCTCTGTGGCTCTCACGCGCATGTCCATAAACTTGAAACCCATCCAACTGGCGGTGCAGTGTGTTTCGCCGTTAAAAGTGAGTGGATCCGGAAGTGAGCAATAGATTTTGGAGAATCCCAATTCCTCACGTCCTGTCAAAATCGGATCGGTCAGATTTTCCCAGAGCACCGTCAATAGGGAACCGGTTGCCCGGTCTACTTCACCTTCATAAACCACCGGGAAGCTAACACCGAGGGTATTGTAGCCGCGTCCTGCGAGCCACTCAATTTCTTTCATATAGCCGCCAGATACGGACACAACGGGTTCGCCGTTAAGTGAGAATCCTGGCGGTAGAAAAGCCTCTAACTGTTCGCTATTCGTCAGGAAACTGACCGTAACCGATGTCGATTTCGGGTTATCTTTACACTCAAATTTTCTGCCATCAGGTCCATACCTTGGACCCGTCCTCGGGCCAAAATGTGTCGGCATTCGATACATTGCATTCGGATCTAATTTATATCCCATCTTATTCCTCCATGTTATAGGTGATATATCCATATTTTATCAATATAAGGCAGAATGTCAAGTACCAATTCAGGGATGTGTAAATATTTTGGCAGTGGATTGTCAGAATCAGAATTATAGGATTTGCAGGATTAGGAACCACTATTTGCTCCGAAACACCAAAGCGTGATATAATTTAATCCAGAACACTTCAACTGAATCCTCGAAAGGGAACCATCTTCGTCTTTGTCAAGGCACCCACTGCCTAAAGGCAGGGGCTTGTGCTTCGTAGACAACAACGATTCTTGAGAATCGACTTACATCGTCTCCACAACGGGACCCCAAGCAGCCCGTAAGATGTTTATCGCAGCGTTGACGTCTCTATCGTGGTGTGAACCACATCTCGGGCATGTCCACTGCCTATCTGAAAGTGTTAGATTTTCGTTTTTGTGTCCGCAATTGGAACACGGCTTTGATGTAGTCGTCCATTGGCCAACTTGTTTCAAAAGACGCTTATGTTTTTGACACTTATACTTCAAAATCTCAACAAACTGGTAAAAGGCGAGGTCAGAGACCTTACGTCCCCAAAGCCGTTTCATACCCTCAAGGTTCAAGGTTTCAAGAACGATTGTATCAAACCGCTTGCAGAGTGTATCTGCCAGTTTCCAATGAAAATCTTTGCGTTGGTTGTTCACTTTCCTATACAACCGCGCAAGTTGACGGACGGCACGCCACCAAGTGTTAGAGCCTTTTACCTTTCGACTGACCGCTTTGTTGAGGTTTCGGAGTTCGTTCAAGGACTGTTTCAGGAATTGTGGCGATTGTATTTTCTCTCCTGTATTCAGCGTGAGAAAAGCATCTTTCATACCGGATTTGGTCTGGGAATAGACCAAATCCATTCCTTGTATTACATTGTCCGCACCTACACTTTCACCCGTAGCGGGCAACACTTCTTTGGAGGTATCATCTGTCACGACATAAAGCCAAAACGTCCCAACACTGTCGCGAAGGATTTGGATATAACGGACAGTGCCGTGCCAGTCGCGGTGGTGATGAAAAGAAAACCAACGTTTGTCAAACTTCAAATGTTGCGAGGATTCGTCCCACGATTTGAACGAGAGACGCACGCGACCGTCTTGAAGTTTATAGCCTGTTTGGAATTTCGCAGAGCGGTAACGACCCTTGCGTTTGAACTTCGGCTTACCCGTCCCTGGCGTGTTGAAAAAACGCTCCCAAGCGACGTGCAGTCGGATAATCACAGCGTCAAGTGTATCGCGCGGTATCCAAGCCCAGTGTTTCTTGGTACGTTGGAGCAACTTCGTCAGGTGCGGTTGCAAGCGAAAACGACCGGCGTATTTCCCATAGCGGCGGTAATAGCGGTTTTCCAACTTCAAGAAGTGGTTGTGGACATCGCAAAGGTCATCCAGCAGATTGCCCAAGCGTTTGTTCTGTGGGTGTTCGCGTATCTGATATTTGTACGTTCTCATTGGACTATAGCGTATAGCGTCTTTAACCTCTGTCAAGTGGGTAGGCAGACACATTGCCTTGCAGCAATGCTTGACATGTCTGCCAACGCTATGAAGATAGTATAACATTTTTAACATTTTTGTCAAGAAAAAGAGGACGGCATTTCCTCCCTGCCCTAAAGGATAGGGTTTCCATGCCGAAGATTTTGATGAATATCAGATCCTACACTTACACAGTACTAATAACCCTTATTATCACAATATGTCTTGCAACTGGTTGTGAAAAAATTCCGACACAGGTTATCACAGCGGCGCCTGTTGACAAGGTTGCAGTTGCCACTATCTCTGAAATAGACGGAAGCGGTATTACCGGCACTGCTACATTCACGGAAGTAGACGGAGGGGTCCATGTCGTAGTCGAAATTCAGAACGCTACCGCCGGTTTACACGCAATGCATCTCCATACAGGCAGCTGCACCGATCTTGGACCGCACTGGCATCCTATGGGGATTCCAGCCGGTACACCCGGTATACCTGTCGTCCAAGCGACACGCGATACACCTCCTATTGGCATAGGGGAAATCGGAAACATCTCGGTCGGTGAAGAGGGCACGGGTATTCTTGCGTTTACAACACCCTTCTGGTCCCTCGGTGGAGATCCAAACACCGACATCTTGGGGAAACTCATTATGATTCACGAAACCAGCGACACTTTCCTCACCAATCCGCACGCACATCACATGAACATGCAAATGGATATGAACATGAATATGGAAGTGGATACGCAGATGGTACAACCGCATGAACATCCACCAGGGACACCACCACATTCCCATGCTAACACATCAGCAACAGTGCCTCCAATCCAGCCGGGCGGTGGTGCCAGAATTGGTTGTGGTATGATCGTATTGATAGAATAACGATTCGCATCTTTCAGTAGACACCGCCACTAAATTACCGTATAATGTATTCAACATTTCCCTTTTAGCGTATTCCCTTCCGTAGAGGCGTCCTTGTTATGCTCTTGACAATATCAACAACCTATTCTCCAGCGACAGATCTTGGGTATCTGTTGCACAAACATCCTGAGCGGATTCAATCCTTTGATCTAACCTTTGGACAAGCACACGTCTTTTATCCAGAGGCACGCGATGAGAGGTGCACGGCAGCACTGCTACTCGATGTAGATGCTGTTGGACTGACCCGTCGTCCACACGGACGATTCGGAGAAAACTTCGCACTGGCACCGTACGTCAGTGATCGCCCTTACGTTGCTTCGTCGTTTTTGAGCGTCGCAATCGCGCAAGTGTTTAGCAGTGCGTTGTCGGGCAAAAGCAAAGAACGCCCACAGCTCGCAGAGACAGCGATTCCTTTAGAAGTAAAGTTATCCACCCTCCCGTGTCGAGGCGGTGAGCAATTGTTACGGAGACTGTTCGAGCCACTCGGTTATAAGATAAGCGCGGAGCGACACACCTTAGATGCACAATTCCCGGATTGGGGCGAAAGCTGTTATTTCACAGTGACCCTGCAAAACACCTGTCGTCTGAGCGAACTCCTCACGCATCTTTACGTTTTGATTCCCGTGCTGGACGATGAAAAACACTACTGGGTTGACGAGGCAGAAATTGAGAAACTGCTAAAACATGGTAAAAATTGGCTCGCTGCGCACCCAGAACAAGAATCCATTGCCCGTCGTTACTTGAAACACTTACGTCCGCTTACCGATCAGGCACTTGCCAGATTATGCGATACAGATCCGCAACAAACTGAAGAAACAATCCAAGCACAAGTTGAAGCGCGAATCAATCTAAACGAAGTCCGTTTGCAAACGGTCACTGAGGTCCTCAAACAGTGCGGCGCGAAACGCGTTCTCGATTTGGGGTGTGGTGAAGGAAAACTTCTCCGTAAGTTGTTGCGCGAAAAGCAGTTTGAAGAGATCGTCGGAATGGACGTTTCACATCGTGCGCTGAAAATCGCGCAAGAGCGGCTTCATTACGAACGGTTGCCAGAAAGACAGAAAGAGCGACTTCGCTTGTTTCAAGGGTCGCTTAACTATCAAGATAAGCGTCTCGTTGGATACGATGCAGCTGCGGTCATAGAGGTGATCGAACACTTTGACCCACCACGACTCGCCGCTTTTGCGCGTGTTCTCTTTGAATTTGCCGGTCCTCGGACGGTTGTGCTGACAACACCAAATATAGAATACAACGTGAAATTTGAGAATCTACAGGCTGGTACCTTTCGGCATAAAGACCACCGTTTTGAATGGACACGGGATGAGTTTCATTCTTGGGCAACTCGTATTTCCAAACGCTTCGGTTATGCTGCTGTGTTTCACCCCATCGGACCAATGACTGAAGACGTTGGTTCCCCAACGCAGATGGCAGTCTTTACCCGAGAAGATCGGGCAGCGGAGAGAATATGATTATCAAAATTCCTGAACCTTCACTCGTACTCCTCATTGGACCTTCAGGCTCAGGTAAATCCACCTTTGCAAGCAAACACTTTAAGCCCACCGAAATCCTCTCATCTGATTTCTGCCGCGGTCTCGTTTCGGACGATGAAACTGACCAAACCGCAACAAACGATGCATTTGAGGTGCTACGGTTCATCGCCGCCAAACGGCTCGCTGTCGGAAAATTGACAGTCATTGACGCTACCAACGTCCAAGTTGACGCCCGGAAACCTTTGCTTGCGTTGGCGCGCGAGTATCATTACTTAACCGCTGCCATTGTGTTTAAGATGCCCGCAAAACTCTGTCAGGAAAGAAACGAGGCACGGTCGGACCGAGATTTAAAACCACATGTCATCCGACAACAAAATCAACAACTTCGCCGCTCACTGCGTAATCTCAAACGCGAAGGCTTTCGGCACTTTGTCTATGTGATGTCCACGCCTGAAACCGTTGAAATCGCTCGCGTGGAACGACAACCGCTGTGGCCAAACCGCACAGACGAGCAAGGTCCATTTGACATCATTGGTGATATCCACGGCTGTTATGATGAACTGGTCGAATTGCTCCAAAAACTCGGCTATGAAATATCAACGCAATCAAACGGGGACACCATTGTTGAACCACCGCAAGGCAGAAGCGCAATTTTCGTGGGAGATTATGTGGACCGAGGACCCAAGGTTGCTCAAGTGTTGCGCCTGATCATGCGGATGCACGAAACTGGTGCAGCACTTTGTGTACCGGGGAACCATGATGTAAAACTGGTTCGGGCACTTCGGGGCAGAAATGTGAAGCCTACGCACGGACTGGCGGAATCACTGGCGCAATTGGCACAGGAATCAACGGAATTTAAAACGCAGGTTGCAGAATTCTTAGACGGTTTGGTGAGCCACTACGTACTTGACGCCGGAAAGTTGGTTGTTGCTCACGCCGGAATGAAGGCGGAATTACAGGGACGTGCCTCAGGGCGCGTTCGAGAATTCGCAATGTACGGGGAAACTACCGGAGAAACCGATGAGTTCGGATTGCCGATCCGACTTAATTGGGCAGAAGCATACCGTGGGGCTGCAATGGTTGTCTATGGACACACGCCAGTTACCGATCCACAATGGGTAAACCGCACGATTAACATTGATACCGGATGTGTTTTCGGAGGCAAACTAACAGCGTTGCGATACCCTGAAAGAGAACTCGTATCTGTCTCCGCCCATCAGACATATTATGAACCCGTGAAGCCGCTTCTCGATGAAACAGACAAACCCTCTCCTATCAAAACGTCCGGATATGACGATATCCTGGATATTAATGATGTGTTAGGGAAGCGCACCATTAGCACACGATTACATGGCAACCTAACAATCCGCGAAGAGAATGCTATAACGGCGTTAGAGGCGATGAGCCGTTTCGCTGTCCATCCAAAATGGCTTATATATCTTCCACCGACAATGTCCCCGACTGAGACAGCAAACAAATCAAACTTGCTCGAACATCCAGCAGACGGGTTCGCCTATTATCACAAACAAGGTATAACCGACGTTATCTGGCAAGAGAAACACATGGGATCACGCGCCATCGTTGTTGTCTGCCGCGACCCAGAAACAGCAAAAAAACGATTCGGTATTGCGGACGATACGCTCGGCATCTGTTATACACGAACCGGCAGACCCTTCTTTGACGATGCCGCTGTTGAAAAGGCTTTACTTGAACATGTAAAAACAGCGATGGACAAGGCTGGATATTGGGAAACGCTTCGGACAGATTGGATTTGTCTTGACTGCGAGTTGATGCCTTGGTCGGTTAAGGCACAGGAGTTGTTAAGGCAACAATATGCTCCGGTAGGGACATCGGCTCGTGTCGCTTTGGGAGAAGCGGGTGCTTCTTTAGAAACCGCGGCTGAACGTGGCGTTGACGTGAGTCGTATCTTGGAGAACTATCGCCAACGGACAGAAGCAGCGACCCAATACATCAAGGCTTATCAGCAATATTGTTGGACGGTCCAATCCACTGTAGATCTGAAACTGGCGCCCTTCCACTTGCTTGCGACAGAAGGTGCAGTGCATTTTGACAAAGACCACCTGTGGCATATACAAATGCTTACCAAACTCTGTCAAAACTCTGAAGATGGCTTGCTGTTTGCAACCCGGTATGGGATAGTAGATTTAACCGATACCACAAGCCAAACGGAAGCGATTCAGGAGTGGGAAGAACTCACGGCACAGGGCGGTGAAGGCACAGTCATCAAACCGCTAAATTTTATCGTTCAAGGCAAGCGAGGATTGGTGCAACCCGCTGTAAAGTGCCGAGGTCGAGAATACCTGCGGATAATCTATGGACCTGAATATACACTGCCTCAGAACTTAGAACGTCTCCGTTCTCGATCGCTTTCTTACAAACGTTCTCTTGCGCTTCGAGAGTTTGCCTTGGGTGTTGAGGCACTTGAGCGTTTTGTGCGCCGTGAACCATTGTCTCGTGTCCATGAGTGTGTTTTCGGCATCCTTGCGCTCGAAAGTGAGGCTGTCGATCCAAGGCTCTAAACATCTGAGCAACGCTGACTGAAAAAATAAAAAACCGTTGACATACCCGTTAATTTTTGCTACAATTAACACACCGGAGACACGAACCAAACACTTAACACCCGTTTTCACGCATCTTATGGAACAGGAGAAATCCCATGGGAACCCACACAAAAGAGGACCTCATCGCTTATGCACCCGCAGAGGACGTGGAACTTTACCCAGATTCGGATGGAAAACCTATGGCAGTCAGTGACCTACATAGACGTATCCTCACGCGGACGATAGAAGTCCTCGACACATATTTCCAAGACAGACCGGAAGTCTATGTCTCCGGTGATATAATGATGTATTACGTCCAAGGCAACCCACAGAAATCGGTGTCTCCTGATGTACTGGTCGCTTTCGGTTTAGGTAAGAAACTCCGCCGGACGTATCTCGTCTGGAACGAAGGGAAGGTCCCTGATTTTGCCATGGAGTTTTCGAGCGAAAGCACCTACCGCAACGACTTGGGACATAAGATGCAACTCTATGCCTCACTCGGAATACAAGACTACTTTTTATATGATGCAGAGGATCTATATCTACCCTCGCCACTCATGGGTTTCACATTGGTTGATGGTGCGTATGCTCCAATTTCGGAGGATTCAGATGGTGGTTTACACTCTGGTGCGCTGGGTTTAGGTTTCCACGTGAGTGCTGCCGGTTTAGGGATTTACGATCCCGTTGCGGATAAGTGGCTGCAGACACCTGCTGAGTCAGCAACTGCCCGTGCGGAACTGGCTGAAACCCGCGCACAACAGGAAGCCGCCCGCGCACAACAAGAAATCCAACGCGCTGAAAATGCTGAAACCCGCGCACAACAAGAAACCCAACGCGCTGAAAACGCTGAAGCCGAAATCGCACGGCTTCGAGAAGCACTCGCCCGTTTGCAAACTGACGGAACGTAAAGGAACAACAAAAACCCTCAAAAAATGTTACACTTTTCGCCAAATTATTTTTTTCACAACAGAAAATCAAACATCAACGAACCCTTACAGGGACTGGGTGCTCTAAGGTTACACACCGGATACAAAATGTTACACCAGTGTAACATTTTTGCAAAGTTTAGAACCAGACCCTAAAACTCAAAACAGGATAACCCGCAGGACAACAATCATCAGTGAGTGAATTAATTCAATTTATCTTCAGTCTTAAAGATGAAACAGGCAAAAACATTGTAAGGCTGATTCTCTTTTTCTTTGGGATTGGGGTGATAAACTATTCTCTACATATTCTATGGATATCGATATGGGAAAGGGTGAACCTCCACCGGACACGGACCTATTTCAAAAAAAATCAAGTACCGACAGAGGTCTCAGATCTACCCCGTAAATTGCGAGAAGCAAAGGTTTTTAGATGGAGTATCATTTATCGGAGAATTAGTGACTTAGTCCGAATTAAACAGAATGGAGGAGAAATTGATAATGATGCTCTCGCCGATATTCTCGCGGGTGAGGCAAGCAGAAAGGCAAGTTTTTCAAATTATATTCTTGGTATTTTAATAATCCTCGGTCTCAT
This sequence comes from Candidatus Poribacteria bacterium, assembly GCA_022826805.1. Lineage (GTDB taxonomy): Bacteria > Poribacteria > WGA-4E > WGA-4E > WGA-3G > WGA-3G. Next base: position 6,629 of record JAJDUH010000006.1, on the reverse strand, counting down.
CGGAACGCTGAGAGGATTAATTACGGCAATTATTGAAGTCCAACCTCTGTTTCAAGATATTGAAGACCTCGACCAACTGCCTATTATCTCTAAAGCACTTCGAGAAACGCTGGCTGGTATGAATACTGCTTTTGTGACGACTTTAGCCGGATTACTAACTTCACTCGCTTTAGGACTTTTTGGATGGTTTTTTAGTCGACAGCAATCGGCTTTTCTCACGGGATTCGAGAGATTTATATCAACAGATATTATACCCCACTTCACACAGGCACCAGAATCGTCAATCGAAGCTGCCGTAGGACAACTCGCTGAGTGTACCGACACATTAAAGTTCGCGACAGAAAAAAATGTGTCTGCTATAGAACAAGTGATTCAACAATTAACTGATACGTCATGGAGTGGGCGGCTTGAGCAGCAATACATATTAGCAGACAATTTCGGAGAAACTGCTGTGAGGCTCCTTGAGAGTTTGGAAAGGATCAATATCCATCAAATGATCATTGAATCCACTACCAAATCCTTTGAGGACTTAACAAAGATATCAATGTCTAAAATTGAAGGATATCAAGAGACACTTCGTCAGGGCTTAGAAAGTTCAGCATCAAAAATTAAAGACCAGTTGGTAGAAAACCAAAAAGAGATGACTGCTACTCTGACCCAATTAACAGAAAACTCTCAAAAACACCTCGGATCAGTCGTAAACGAACAAAATGGGATATTGACAAGTATAAAAACCCAGCTGTCAAAAAATCAACAGGAGACGATGAATACTCTTACGCAATTAGCAAACGACATCCAAGAGCAAGACCAAGCAACAACAGAAAAGCAAAATGGGATACTGACAAGTATAGAAATACAACTCTCAAAAAATCAACAGGAGATGATTAATACTCTGACACAAGCAGTAGACAAGTATCAGGAACGATCTCAGGCATTAACAAACAAACAAAATGGGATATTGGCAAGTATAGAAACACAACTCTCAAAAAATCAACAAGAGACAATGAATACTCTGACACAATTAGCAAATGATATCCAGGGGCGAGATCAGGTAGCGATGGAAAAACAAAATGGGATACTGACAAGTATAGAAACACAACTCTCAAAAAACCAGCAGGAAACGATGAACACGTTTATGCAAGTGGCAGACCAGTCTCAGGAGCGCGCTAGCGCATCAGCAACAGAACAGAATGAAGTGTTGAAGGGGATAGAGATCCAATCGAGCAAAATGACAGAAAGGCAGCAGAAAACTATTGACGCTCTCGTGGAACTGACAAATGGACTACAGATTGATTCAGCACTTGAGGATCAAAACCACATTTTTGGACGGATTGAAGGCCACTTAATAGATAGTCAGAAGCAGATTTTCAATATACTTACGCGGTTAGAGGATAAATTGCAACTTAACTCAGAACTTGAAACGCAGAAGCAGATTTTGGAACGGATTGAAAAGCATCTAATCGGGCATGAAGACCTTGATGTCCAACGGAGCAGACTTATACAAACGTTGAACGCTCGCGTTCAACAACTTTCCAAAGTATGAGAAAAAGAAACAAGTGGCAATTCGTTGTTGATTCCGGCGGGGACACTCATAAGACATAATATGGAGATACTGCAATGAACCTGAGGATGCGGCAGCCATCGGTTATGAACATTTGGCCAGCCTTTACCGATATATCCATCGCGATGCTCCTCATCTTTCTATTTTTCTTGTTTATTCAGTTTGTTTCTAACAGCAAATTAATCTTGAAAATGCGGATGGAGAAAAAGCAGGACACGATACAGGAAGCGTTTGAAAAAAGGTTTGCCAGTGACATAGAAAGAGGTATTATCTCTATTGAGCGGGATGGTAACTTGCAGCGGTTTATGTTTAGTGACCGAATCCTATTTAAGACTGATGAGGCTGTCCTCCAACCGCTTGGTAGGTCCACACTAACCGCTGTTGGTCGGTTATTGCAGAATTACAAGATGGACGAGAAAGGTGAGCCGTTGTATCAAAGTATTCAAATTGAGGGACATACAGACAATGTTCCCATCATATCTCCTGACCGTTCAAACTGGGAGCTATCATCGGATCGAGCAATTGCCGTTTTACGCCTTTTCGTTGATCGTATCGGAATTGATCCGCGAACGCTGAAGGCAACAGGTTACGGAGAATACCGCCCTGCTGCAGGTGATAGTTCTGATACTGAGGGTGCTAATGATACCTCAGCGAAACGCGCGAAAAATCGCAGAATTGAGATCGTCTTAGTCTATTCGGAGACGGAGGGAAGTCAGTGAACGTTTGTCCTTATGCAAATACGAATGAGACATGCGGTTTGCCGTCAGTAAATGCGGATGAAGGCAGTATAGTTGTTTATTGCCAAAAGTGTTCTGAGGTTGTTTTTCGATGTGCTTGGGGGCATTGGAACCGTGCTTTTGCGAGATTTTGCACGCGATGTAGCGAGAAATTGGAAAAACCTGCAGAGTGGGGTATGGCTTCGGCAAACCCACAACGGACCGCAACACTGCCCAAAATGTATTCTGTTGATGTTTTGAATCGTGATTATGGCTTCAATACTGGAGTTGTAAATATCCCTGAGATAAGCATTGATGGAGATTTGCCCGGAATCCTTGTAATTGATGGATTGATCATCGTACCAAATCCTAATGAAAAAAAAATTGATGCCTACACAATAGCAAATCCATTCGGGCAGAAAAGCCTTAAATTGAAATGGAGTATCCCCTACGATGAGGCGTTAACTTATGGGGCAACACCGGTTTATCACGGTTTCCATCTATATTATGTTAACTCGTCTGGTATTTGGCGACAGCCAGTTACTGGTGAAGAGGTAAAGCCCGTAGAATTGAATGATGTAACTTCCACACATATCCAACCTATTCCGAAATGCGCGCCATTGAAATGTTATGTTAATAAAAGTCCGACAATGATTGTCGGCTTGGAGCAAGGTGTACTACTCTTAGACCTTGTAAATAATGAAGGTGATTATATTGATCACAAATTTTTTAGCAAAAACACGGTAACGTCTCCAGTTCAATGCCGAGAATATATAATTTTCACTACACTTCAGGGGCAAATCTTTACGCTTAACATGAATAGGATTGGTGATAAGATACCATTGCCAAAGGCGTATCGGAATATATCTTTTTCTGCTCCGATTTCGTTAGGCGGGAGAGTTTATTTTGAGGCTTTAAACAGAAGCGGCAACCGGAGTCTTGCATGTTTCGATCCGAGTTCGGGCAAGTTGTCTAAAGCAATAGAACTGGACAACGACCCAGAAAGCAATTTTGAAAATCGCCAAGTTCTTTTCACACATCCGCCCCTTACCGACGGAAAGCGGCTGTTTGTGTCTGATAGGTATGGAAAGCAGGTTTATATCTATGATATCGAAGATGGTTATTCATCTAAAAGAAGTTTGCCGCAAGAAGATGTTCGATATATGTTTGCGCCGCACCTATCTATCGTTGCGAATAACCGAATTTATTCCCCGACTGCATACGGCTTAACTACTCTGGATCTTACACAGAATTACGCTGCCCAACATCAATCATTAGCAATGGGGATGCCAACAGCACCGAAACCGATTGCGCGTCCTGTTCGGTATGGTGATAAATTGTTTGTTTTATGTGAAGATCGACTGCTGTGTCTCGATTGTTAGGAGGTCGATTTGTAATGGAATACTCAATAAGTGTGCAGAGACATATTTTTGTTGTAATAGTTTTCCTTATTTTGATGCTGTTCTTACCAGCAGCATACGCTAAACATATCATAGTTGTTTATGATGTGTCCGGTAGTATGATTAGCGATGAAAGCGGTATGGAGCCTGGTGATATACGTCGTGTTAACGATTATTTGACAGGTCTGTTATTCACAGAGGTATCACAGGCTTTGCGTGATAATAATGACACATACATTGAGGAATGCGAAGCTGCGTTCGTCGGTAAACCCCTCTATCAAAGCGGCGATGTTCTCACTTATGTCGAATATGCAAAACACGGAAACATTAAAGTAAACAGATCGAGGGTGTCTCGTGCCGAATTTCAACGTCAGCTGCCAATCTCAGACTTCCCTGGAATGGTTTCTTATCTGCTGAGTGCAGAAGTTGAAGTATATGACGAATTATACCGTAAGGATGACGATGAAACGTATTGGATATTTGTAACAGATGGCAACAACAGCTGGAGAAATGACCCTGACATAGCTACAGTTTTAAAACGACATGCAGCAATTGAAAAAGAATTTTATTCACCGCTAACATTGAGCCTTTTTGTCAACAATTATGTCAAAATTGAAGTTAGACGACTTCAAAAACGGGACGACATCAAGTCGATTTTTATTTCTACTCCAATAAAACCAAAAGAACCTGTACGAAAAATACAACTATCGAGAAATATGGAGGGGCAGTTTTTCAGCGAAACCTTAACTATTGATACGGAGAATTCCGTAAAAACGAAGTTTAAACTCAACAGTGTCGGTGTGGAAGTTGTTGATAGACACAACAGACCCCTCCCAATTGGGACTGAAGATAATGGATTGGGTGTGCTTGAAGTTCCGTCTATTTTACTTAACGAAAATTCACCACCGTATGAATTCCAGATACTGTTTTCTGCACATCCAGAACTTGCTGCTCCGGGCAATGTGTTGAAACTTGAAGTTCTATACAATTATAATGGCAGAGATGAAGTCTACTCAGCTCCGTTGATCAACTATACTGCGGTTATTGACAGTATTTATGTTGCTACGTTTGAAGAGCCTGATCATCTGGTAAAGGAATTAGAACTTGTTTTTTCTCAAGGTAAATATAATCAAGCTCTGACTATTCAGAGCGAAAGTCCAAACATAGACGCGTTCCAAATCGACGAAATCCGTTGTCAAATTCAGGATAGGTATGCCGGTAAACTTTGCGATGCGACTGTGCCTCAAACAATAAAACGTTTAGGTGAATCTTTTAACTTAGAAGTACCGAAAGAAAACCGTTTAGACTGGTATGGCAACAAAATTGTATTTGAAATTGATTATCAATATGAGGGCGATACCAAATCAACTACGATTCAGATGTCTTTTAAAGTCCGAGGTGGTGGAACAGGTTTTCCAATGTGGTTGCTTTGGGTTCTAATCGCTATTCCTTTAGTTGGCCTCGTTTTACTATTGATTCACCAGATAAAACCTATCATGGTTCGGTCTCTACCTGTCTATCATGTTGGGTTAACCGAAGTGAGCGAAGGAGGCACTGAATTAGGGGAAACAAAATATATTATATTCAAGGACCAGGTTACACTTGAATTTGGGGCGCGTGGTTCCAATGAGTCACGTTTTGACGTTGGAAGCGAAGCTTTCTTGTACTGCGACAAGAAAAACATCATACTTTTTAGTGATGCTGACGATGACGAAGGACAGATATTAGATTTACCAGAAACAATAACGTTGAGTCGAGATGAAGGCGGTGAAGTCCGCGTCCGTTGTGAGATAGTGGACGATACTTCTGATGAATCAGAGGAAGAGCGGCCTATTATTAACCCCAATCCCTCTAATGATGATCCGCTTGGGGCATGAAATTATTTCTTGTCATTTTTTTTTATTTATGGTATTTTGCCCGCGGCACGAGTCAGAAGCTTTATTAATTGTGAGGGTGTTTTGGAAGCATACTGATCGACAATAACTGAATATTCAAGGAGAACGTATGACAGGCATTGCTGATTTTTTTGGAGACCCATTGGTATGGCCAGCTGTCGTTTATTTACTTTCCTATACTTTTGTATGGTTGATCGCGTTTGTGCTCGGTCAGTTCCTAAAGAATCAATTTAGCATTGAGCGTGCTGCAAAAATAGCATGGAGAATTGCGCTTTTTATACATATTATCGGCGGAACATTTCTTATAATTTGGCTTTGGGACAGAGCACATAACCGATTCGCAGATGGTTTATATTCGCTTCTCTATCTGTTTCTCTACATAGTAATTATGATTGCCGATGTTTACTTGGTGTTTTCAATACTATCCAAGAATGAAAAAAAAGGGAACGCTGGCGCACTGACACCAAAAACAACGGGCAGATCTCGTAACCCAAAAAAGAATTGATGAAAGCTGCTGGCCGCCCAATCTTTAAAGACAAAGGAGTCCTCTATGATTACGCCTACACTATTTGTTGGACTTGGAACAACTGGAACCAATATTTTAAAAGAGTTACGTAAACTAATGTCTGAAGAATACGGGCACTTGGGATTGCCGCTTTTTCGATATATTGCTATCGAAACAAACGGTGAAGTGAACGTTCAAAATACGGACCAGATGAAGGATTATGAACGAATTAACCTAATAAATGCGACAATTCCGACAGTGATACCGATTCGTCATAAATTGACTCCAGGAGACCCATTATACAATCCACAATTGGTAAATTGGCTGGATCCTGAACTCTTAAAAATTGAGGCGGGTAGTTTTATAGCAGGGGCTTCTAATATCCGTATGGCAGGTAGATTGTGTTTGTGGGTAGGGTCATTTAGTTTTAAGATTTGATTTGTAGAGTTATGATTTTATATGGGCATGTATTGCGTGAGTTTTCACGCAATACATGCTATACTTCACCCTAAAAATCCACAACGACTTTGAGGTGAAGACGATGACGAGAAA
>JAJDUH010000001.1 GCA_022826805.1 Candidatus Poribacteria bacterium | reverse complement strand
TTTCTCGTCATCGTCTTCACCTCAAAGTCGTTGTGGATTTTTAGGGTGAAGTATAGCATGTATTGCGTGAAAACTCACGCAATACATGCCCATATAAAATCATAACTCTACAAATCAAATCTTAAAACTAAATGACCCTACGGTTCCAAGCAGAATATGTCCGACAAACCGCGTCCAGTGTTCATCAACCGTTACCGTCGAACGGATGACTATGTCGTCATCGGCGGCACGACGACAACGAATCGCGCGGCATCGGAGAAACGCGCCGCCGAAGCTGAGAAAGCGAAAAAAGAGGCAAGTGATCGTGGCTTGATGTTACGTGGGTTCCGTCCCTTTGACGCATAGTAGAGACAGAAAAATAAAATGGGCAGATGTTCCGCTGCCCTACAACTGATACAACATTAGATAGATAAGCACCCCTGTTACCGAGACGTACAACCAGATTGGAAAGGTGATCTTAGCAATACGACGGTGTGCTTCAAACCGTTCCCGCCATCCCAAATAGAGGGTGCGCAACGCCAGCGGCACTATCACGAACGCCAAAATAATATGTGAAATCAGGATGGTGAAGTAGACAGGGCGGATCCATCCTTCTTTTGTAAACGGTTTCGATCCAGCGTTATAGTGATAGATAACGTAGCAGACGAGAAAAAGCACAGACACACCAAAAGCCGCCAGCATACAGTTTTTATGGGCTGTAATCTTCCGCTGACAGATTTGCACATATCCGATTGTTAGCAGGATACCGCTTATTGTATTTAGCGTTGCGTTAACAGTCGGCATATCTGAGATTTCGAGCACGTTTTCCTCCTATGTCCTTGCTTCGGCACAACGGCGTGTGCCTGCTACCCTCTATCGGGGCCACCGATACGCTTGGGCACCCTTAGAGTTCTCTAATGCAAATTCCCACCTTTGGCACCACGTCTCATATTTCGTGTTACCGGCTTCAGGACGCAGACGGCTCCGCATAAGAAACGCAGGAAAGTACGGTCGTCCCGTCGGTTGATAGACATCATGGTAACGCAGATCGAAACTCCATCGAATACTCTCCGATTCATTCGGTTTCGCACTGTGGAGCGTGTAATTGTGGAACAGAATAACACCACCCGCTCGGATCGGCAACGGTTTCGGTGTGAGATCAGATGGCTGATTTTCTGGTAAGACCGTCAATCCGGTTGAACTCCAATCGTGTGTGTAGAGTCCCATCTTATGACTACCCGGCATTACCTGTAGACATCCGTTTTCCAACGTCGCGTCCACAATTGGCACCCAGACCGTTAGCATGAAGTAGGGATCCGTATCGGGCCAACATACGCCTGCGTCCTGATGCCAAGGTGTGGGTCCACGCTGTGAACGCTTTACTGGCAAGACAGCGCGGATATGTTGGATCGGATTGCAGAGGATCTCGGAACCGACAAGAGATTCTGCAATGTCAAGGATTTTAGGATTCTTGAGAAAATTAAACGTGGCTTCACCGCGCGCCTGCATAATATCCAGGTTCGCCGTTACCTCTTGTGATTCATTGGCAAGGTGTAGCAATCGTTCCGTGAACGGTTTATCTGCGTATGTATCGCTAACCTTCTCTTCCGCATGCAATTTCTCAGCGCGTTCTGCGATAATTTCGCTGTATTCATCAATGACGGGACCCAAGTCGCTCTCACTAAGCACATCTTCAAGCAATAGATACCCATTGTCGTGGAAGAACGAAACCTGTGATTCAGTTAAACGCATAATAGCGTACTCCTTGTGTTGTGTTGTAGGGCTATAGCATTGCCCTATCCCCATCGTTGTTCTGGTGGATCAAAGACAAACCCGTGGAAAAACTTCCGTTGTTCCGGTGAGAGTCGTTTGTTGTAAAATTCTTTAGGATACCCCCAATGTTCTTGCGAGGCGATCATCCAGGGATGTTCATAAGCATAATAGAGCATTTCTCGGCAGCCCTCTGGCTTGGTAAAGATGCCCGCGGAATGCCAGACGGCGTTATGGAACAGAATCGCACTTCCCGGTGGCGCGCAGATCTCAAGCGCCCCCGGATATTCGTACGGATCCCGCAGGTCTTCATGGCTCGGATCATACATCGCCGTGTGGCTGCCCGGTATGAGCCACAGGTTGCCTTGTCCGCCTTCTGTCATGTCTGTCAGATAATAGCCGATTTTGAGTTGCAAAAACGGAATTGGGCGTAGGTTGCGATAGCCTTCGTCGTGTCCATCAATGTGCCATCCCATCCGACGTTCCATTAAATCCGAAGCGTGTTCAACGATGGCATCCGAGGCATGGTGGTGGGGCATCTTATTTAGCAATCCCGTGACATACGGTAGAATCGGTTGCCAATCCAGAAGTTCTAAGAACGCTGGATGATCGCCGAGGATATAGAAGATACGGGTGCTTTTCTCGCCGTGGATGTGTGTCATCCCAGTTTCGGTTCCCCCTTGCTCCTCGCGTTCCCGCCGCTGTTCCATGACTTCAACGAGAGCATTCCTGAGTGTTTCAACGTGTGAAAGCGTAAAAAAATCTTCTAAAACGAGATAGCCGTTGTTTTCAAAGAAAAACCGTTGGGCATCAGTCAATTCGTGTGACATAACAGTAACTCTCTTTTTTTCGCTGGTAGGGTTGCCTCTTGTAGGAGGGGTTTGTAACCCCGACTCTTTATAAGTAAAGCGGTTTGAAACCTGAGACCCATAAATTGTATAAGTTCTGTTTACGCTAAATCGAACAATTTCACAGCATTTTTACCAAAAATTCGTGCCTTATCTGCTTCAGGGATAGGCATCTCCTCAATCAAACGGACAAATCGGGGCATATCCACCCATGGATGGTCTGTTCCGAACAGCAGGCGATCCGCGCCAGAATACTCGTATGCGTACTGCAGCGATTGCACCGATGGGGACACAGTATCCAAATAAATTTGTTGGAGATATGCACTTGGCGGTTGTGTTATATGCTCTCTGGCTCTGCCGAGTACCTCAGCCTGATGGTCAATCCTACCACTCATATAGGGCAAAATACCGCCGACGTGCGGCATCACGAGTTGTAAGTGTGGGTGGCGTTCGAGTATTCCGCTCAGAATCAACCGCAACAGCGCGAAGCTGTTGTCCACCTGTAATCCCATCATACCGATCATCCAATGATCCTTAATTGCCTCACCCCACGTCGGAACGGTAGGGTGCATCACAATCGGCATCTGCAATGTTTCAGCATGCGTATAGATGGGTTCAAAATGTGGGGCGTCAACCGGTTTCCCGCCGATATGTGAATAGAGCATTATCCCGCGGAAACCGAGTCGTTTTACCCGATCCATTTCTGTTATAGCTTCATCTGGATTTTGCCACGGAAGGCACGCTAATCCTGCGAAGCGCTGTGGATATGCGTCCACAAGTTCAGCGATGGCATTGTTGATGGCTTGGGCACCCTTATTCCCTAATTCGGGTGCGAGCATACACGGTGGGGGTATATTGGTGCTAAGCAGTGCCATATCAACGCCTGCTGTGTCCATGTCCTTAAGTTTACGTTTCGGGTCGTATGCCTCATCCTGTAAGTGAAAGGTCTGGACGTCGCCGTAGGTAACGACAGCCTCACTACCACGGCGAATCACTTGGGGAGGGTGCGGGTTCTGCGCCAGGATTTCGGTATAGGCGTTTGGGAATATGTGGCTCTGGCAATCGATTCGCATTTTCTTTCAATCAAAAGTGTTTCATTTTTGTGTGTTTTTTAGTATGCCATGTCTAATCTTTTTTTTCAAGGTGTCTTTAAAATTCACTCGGAAAACCTTTTGCCTTTCAAGCCGGTTCGTGTTATTATATAAAATATGGCGATTAATTCTCAAGAAGATAGGCATCGTGTTTATATTAACGCAATGATACCAAGTTATCTTGTTGTTCCTTTGAGTCGGGACCCGAAAATAGCAGAATGGCAAAGAATCACGCGTGAATTCTGGCAAGATACCCGTTTTGAGTTTGTCTTATCAGATTATGTTATTGACGAAATATCAGGCGGTGATAGAAGTCGAGCAGCAGATAGGTTGCAAGCAGTGGCTGGTCTCCTGCTTGTAATTGTGCGAGATCTGGAACTCGAGTTTGCAAGGCAGTTAGTGGTTCAAAAGGCAATCCCGGAAAATGCATTCACAGATGCCATTCATGTAGCTGTTGCTGCTATACACGATACACGCTATTTAGCGACGTGGAACTTCACATACCTTGCAAATTTGAATACACAATCGAAAATAGAACAGGTTTGTCGCTGTGCGGGTTATACACCGCCCCGCATTGGTACCCCAGAGGTGATATTGGAGAAAATCTAATGTGTGACGATCCCGGAAAAGACATTCTCGAGGCTAAGGAGCGTCTTGTCGCGATCTTCGGTGACCTAGAGACCTATATGGAATTCATGATGAAACGCCAAGAGAAACGGATGAAACAGGGCGTGCAATACGCAGATTTTTCACCCTATCGCAAAAAGAATCAGGAAGAATCCGGTTCTTCAACTCGTTTAGATACCCAATCATAGACGCAGAAAAAGGTGTCAACCTATGTTGACAGTATGCTACACCCTGTCCCGTGGACTCCATTTGGCGACGTAATCAGGCGAAATCTCTCGGATAAACATCGACGACGCACGATCTCTGTCCCCAAAACGGTAAGTAACAGAACTCAGATAAAGTTGGGATTGCGCTCGGGTCATACCAACATAAAAGAGACGGCGCTCCTCTTCAAGGTCTTCCTCTGTGATATTCTGCCGCCACATCGGAAAACTCCCCTCTTCCATACCGATGATGAAAACGACCGGAAATTCGGTCCCTTTCGCTGCATGCAACGTCATTAATGTTAGTTGCTCTGTCTTGTCGTCAAGTTCATCAACGTTGGTGAGTAACTTCTGATAATCCAGGAAGTCGGTAAGTTTGTGTCCATAACCCATTGATTCAAAATGGAACGCTGCATTCATGAATTGAATACGACGTTGTCGCCAGTCAAGGTCTTCTGGAAACTCTGGAACGGGAGCATCCTGTAATTCTTCCATATAGGTTGTTGCTTCTGATGCTTCAAGTGAGAAACGATCTGGCAGTTCAACTTCATGCGTTTTGACAAAACGCTTTACAGCATTGAGGAATGCCTTGGTCTCTGTTAGACTTTCTTCTTTGGAAGCATCTTCCGACTCCAGTGCTTCAGTTTTAGCGAGGATACCGATGCCGACAAGTGGCAGCAGTTCGGTCAGGGATTTCACTTCGCGTTTGTAAGCATCGATTTTGATCAATTCTTTAAAAATTTCTCGATTGACCCTAACATCTTCCACGGCACCATGTAGGTGACCGTGTTCAATCTCAAATTTCTCGGCAAGTGCACCAATGCTACATCGTTGCCGAGGGAAAAGACGCCGCGCCGTAGCAAGCGTATCGTAATGCGGAGCAGACAAATCTCTTTTCAAGTACCGTCTAAGGTCACGCGCAAGGATGAGATTATCGTATTCTGCCACATTGTGTCCAATCAAAATCCTATCATGTATGACCCTAAGGAATTCAGGCAATATCATTTCGATGCCAGGTGAGTCTTTAACTGTTTCAGCATTAATTCCGTGAATTCGGGTCGCAGCATACGGAATGTATCCGCCTGGAGGTCTGACATAGTAATGGTGCTCTTCGACCATATCTCCGATGGCACTGAGTCGGTTTGCGGCAATCTCAACAATTTCTGCGGTTTTCGGATTGATGCCAGTCGTCTCCAGATCGTAGACAACCATATCTGCCATATTTGGGCTTTCAAAGCGATTAATAAGCCGTTGGCAAAGTTTGAGTGCCGCAATGCTCCGGACGTTTTCGGAACCGAGGCGAATCACGTCTGTGTTCACTACATCCGCTGTACCGATGAGAATCGTCCGCGTATCCCGTCCATTTTCCCCGATTTCTTCAAAATCACCGATAAGCACATGTACGCCATTACTTCCCATGATTGTGGGAGTGGGATGAGGGCTCTCCATCTTTCCATTTGATTCTTGATCCAAGGATTGCAAGCGCACTGTGTGATCCAGATAGGTTTCAAGCGTCTGATGAATGATATGCGCGGCGCAGTATTCATCGATCCCGTGACTGGCAGTAATTTGAATGGGTTCATCGCGGTCGAGAGCGCTATAGAGAACATCTTGCACGGTTCCAAGGTTTGAAAGTTCGGGTTGTTTTTCGATGACCTTCAATTCTTCAGCGCGATACGGTGAACGAGAACATTCCAAAGTGTCAAAGAGTTTCTGAATGATTTTATCAACTCTCTCACCTTTAATTTCAATTGATAGATGCTCAAGTTGACTCCAGAATTGGCGGACATTTCGCCGGGTCAAGGGACCAACATCGTCTGGATATGCTTCAATATTTTTCAGAAGTTCCATAAACTCAATGTGTTCGCGCTGTGCCAACCACTGGAGGCGTACCCAAGTCAGATCGTCGATATAGGTCTCAGGGAACTTGATCGCACGTTCCAAGTCTTGCGGAAGTTCCCATTGGATGAAACGCAGATAGGCGAGAATATTCTTACTGCTCCCTTCGCTGAAAGAATTCGTCGGTTGAACCCGCTGAAACTTGATTTTTTCGCGTAGCAACTGATCAGCCAAAACGTTTGCCAGTCTGTGTGTTCGGTAAAAGATCGCTATATCACGATAGGAGTAGTTACGTTGCGCCACCAATTTCTTGATAACGTCAATAATATTGAGTGCTTCCGCTACGGGTGTATCAAAGGTGTAATGGAAGATGTCTCGTCCGACGTCTTTGTGAGTTCTGAGAGTGTGCTGTTTCTGTCGTTTAGGATTTCGGGAGATAACCTCCTCCGATGCACGCAAAATTTTCTCGCTACACCTGTAGTGATCGTCCAATTCAAGCTGGCGTGGGTTGTAGTCCGATTTGAAGTCGTCAATGTACTGTGGATTCGATCCGCGCCAACTATAGATAGCCTGATCTCCATCCGCGACTACCATGAGATTCCCGTCCGGTGGCTGACAAAGCGTTTGGAGTAGACGGTACTGCACATTGTTTACATCATGATATTCGTCGACAAGAACGTAGGAGACCTCTCTGTGATAGGCTTCTCGGACCCCTTCTGCCTGCTCAAGCAATTCGACGGTTTTCACGAGGAGATCGTCAAAATCGAGAGCATCGTATATGTTGAGTTTGTCTTGATAGGTCCGCAGTACACCCCGTATGTTTTCGATGGTTCCAGACTCATGAATATCTGTTGAGTCCACGGCATCAACGGGATTCTGCAATGTACATTTGGCGTCACTGATGGTCTTTCGCAGGGACCATGGCGGGTAGTCGTCAACTTCGAGGTTCAATTCACGCACACTCTCCGTTAAAATCTCGTCTTGGAACTCTTGATCGAAGATGGTAAAGTTTTCGCTCAATCCGATCTGTTGCGCGTGTTTTCGGAGTACTTTGACGCAAAACGTATGGAATGTGCAAGCCTGAATGCTGGATCCGTGAGGTTCGCCAATTTCGTCGTTGATGCGTTTCTGCATTTCTTCCGCAGCTTTATTGGTGAACGTGAGCGCGAGGATGTTCTCTGGCTTGATACCAAGTTCGCGAATAAGGTAGGCGATGCGGTGTGTTATGACTTTTGTCTTTCCTGTGCCGGGACCTGCGATGACAAGAAGAGGACCATCTTTGTGTGTTACCGCTTCTCTCTGTTTTTCATTTAAGTCGTGAAGAATGTTCATCAGGTTTCCCTCCGTACATTCTATCGGGAGAAATTTATGTCGCTTTTTATAGCCGATGTGATATAATATTTGTGTTGAAAAGTATAGTGCTAATAGGTAATTCACGCTACAAATAGCCTACGATTATTATACCTTATTCAACGTGAAAAAACAAGACTTTTGAGGGTAGAAGAGGCTGTTGACTTTGTTTTTTTCGTGTTGGATAGGGAAGTCTTGAGTTCAGTTTTCTTTAGCAGCATAAGAACTTTAATCAGGAATTTCTTCACCTAACATTAGCGGAACTAATCGTAACGGCGCACGATGTGTGCCGTTAATGTTTTAAGTCTAAGGACATAAGGCGCGTAGTTAATACTTTAACAGGACTTACGCAGCAAGCATGCCTACTGCGAAAAAATTGCCTGATAAATCGCGTGAGTCCTAACTTTAAATCGTAACGGCGCACAAAGTGTGTCTGCTACTTTATAGGAGAAAAATGAAATATTTGAACGAGTTGAAAAACCTAACCTTTTTAGGCATATTAATCATTCTAATCTCGATCTGTGGTTGTGAGAAGATCCATACCATGATGCCACCCGATCAACCCGAAACAATGGAGACTACCCCAGTTCGGGTAAGCTTCGTCTACCCGGGTAATTGCCTCGGCGATTCTTCCTACTGCGATGTGCTTTATAACGGGGCGCAGAAGGCTAAAATGGACCCCGGCGTTGAAGTAACCGAAATGGAGAGTAACTTCGAGACGTGGGACATGCAACTAAGTGCCGCTGCTGAGAACTCAGACCTCGTTATCACTTCTGGGTACCAAATGGGTGATCCAGTTTCACGCGTGGCACCAGAGTTTCCAGAGGTTATGTTTGTTATCTTTGATGATACCGTGGATCTTCCAAATGTGGTCTCCTTCACACACAGAGTAAACGAAGGCACTTTTCTACTGGGGGCGATCGCTGGGCTAAAAACAGAGACTGGAAAAGTCGGCTATCTTGGCGGGGCGAATGTGCCGTTGCTGCACGAATTTGAAGCCGGTTATGTCGCCGGCGTCAAAGCTGTTAATCCAGATGCAGAGATTATCAAGGGATATGTTGCGGACGATCAACAAGGGTTCTACCAACCCGATGTTGGTGGGACAATTGCCTTAACCCAGTATGGACTCGGTGTTGACGTGATTTATGCCATGGCAGACCAATCCGGGTTCGGTGCTGTGGAAACGGCGAAACTCACAGAAGGTCGGTATGTGATATGGAACTACATCGATATCACCGACATGGCACCAGGTATTATCTTGACTGGGTTGCGTGTCGGAATTGATGAGTCAGCCTACAACGTTGTTCAAGAGTTCGCAGCTGGCAATCTTATGGCAGGTGTTCGTTCCGTCGGTCTTGCTGAAGACAATATCGGCTATATGCTTGCTGAAGGAAATAGGGATCTCCTCTCTGCTGAACTCCTTGAAAAAGTCGAAGCATTAAAGGCAGCCATCATTGCCGGTGAGATTACTGTGCCAACGGTGCCGTAACACTGGATCTGCTTTTATTTTAGATTCTTACAGTTCAACATCTATACAGCACGTTGGCGAGGTTTTTAACCTCGCCAATGTTTCTATAACTTTCCCTTAAAATAAGTAGGTGCGGTTTCTAACCGCACCATTTTCGTCTTATTTTCTTGCTTTTCCAGTCCCATCCGTTGCATCATTAACAGGATTTCCCAACCTCACCAACACACCTCGCTGAACGCACTGCCAGGACTTTATCCTCCTACTATTCAATTTTTAGAAGCATAGCTTGATCATTGAGTCGAACTCTGAAAATCTAAACTTTTCTGAAAAACCTTAACAGCGTCCACTATTCTTTTTACAATATCTGGGGAGAGTAGAAACCATTCCTTTCCCGGGGCATCCGGTATATGCATACCCTGTTTTTTTAGATAAGCGTGTATAATTTGCTCTAAATGTCTGGGGGCTTCTGTATACATAAGGGCTTCTATTTCAGGTTTTTCTGACATGCCTGTCACCTGATCGTCTACTCTGCCCTGTGGATCGCCTGTCTCATTGGATCCGATCTTGAATTGCCACCTATTTTCACTTTTGAGATTAGCCATTTCTTTGTAGGTTGGAAAATAATAAAAATAGACACAACCTTTCCTTATCTCATCAGGGCCCGGATCTTCTCTCTTAGTCACAGGATTGGGCTTATATCCTGGTTGATATTTAATATCCCAAAGACCCCTGTTTGGGTTATCCGCTCCTCCTGCTTTTTTCAGATTCTCTAAGGCATCCGATACGGGATGGGTTCTCTTTGTATGTCTCCGTCCACCTCTGTCTTGATGTTCTTTCTCAACCTTGTTTATAATATCTTGTTTCTTGACACCAGATCGCCCTGCAAAGAACTCAAGAATAAGTTCTCGAGCAATTGACATTTTCAAATGTTGTCCAATATGTTCATACTGATTATGCATAAAAATATCACCTCAAAAAACAGCCTGTTCCATCAAGGCTTGGTATCCGTATTGACAGGCGGTTCATCGTTGTTCAGAAACCGATCGATCGTGTTGATTGTTGCCGGACGCGTGCGGAAATCGGCAACCCACGGTTCGCGGAAGTATACCTGCTTTTCGCGCGGTAAATTGGAGAGTACTTCAGGTGGAATTCGGAGTCGATGCCAGTGTGTCGCCAGATGCGCGTAGGCATTTAGCACTGCAACACGCGGCGTATCCCGCTGCCATACGGGACCGGCGTGACACAGGTTTTCTGTGAAGAAAATTGCGCTCCCTGCTGGACATTCGTAGGTCATCAGGAATGGACTCCGTTTCCCCTCTTCTAACGACATGTGATCGGGATGCATCGGAAAGTTAGATTTGTGACTCCCTGCTATAAAGTGGGTTGCCCCATCCTTTTTGGAAATATCCGTCAGTTCAAAGACGACGCGCACCATTCCGGCATGGATCCGCCCGTTATTGACGCGATATCCGAAAATTGGATCCGCCTGTTGCGGTCCACCACCGTGGAGCCCGCCGTGTTCCTGTCCTTTTTTGCGCCAGACAGAAGAACAGTTTTCCAGCCGAACATCGGGGCCAATGATCTCGTGTAAAACGTCCAGCACTTTGGGGTGGTCAATGAGGACACTCGACGGACCGCCCGGCACGGCGCGGTGTTCGGGTGGTAGAGCGTCTGGATTGTGGTGTATCCGTTCAATTTGCTCAACCATCGCATCCACTTCATCGCGTTCGAGAATTGCTGGACGGATAAGGAATCCAGATAAGTCAAATCGAAATTTTTCTTCATCAGTCATGAATTTTGCCTCTCCTTTAGAGTTGCGGCTTTGGTTTCCGCGCTATTTTTCTGCGTACACCTTCTGGACAGCATCAACCAATTTATCCGCACCGAACCGAACAACATCCGTTGCAGGCAAACCCGTTTCTGTTTCTGCGTGCCGAACCGCTTCACGTGCCTCAGCATCGGACAAATCAAAGCAATTCAACGCTAATCCAACCACTTTGGCGGGTTTTATTGGCGCAACCATCGCTTCATACTGTGCTATCATCTCAGGCACCGACGGTAGCGGCACCGTGTACCGAGCAACGGTATCTCGTGATGGCTGATGACAGAATATCATCGCATCTGGCAGACTGCCGTGGAGCAGGCTCAACGTTACACCGGAATATCCCGGGTGCACCAACGAACCTTGCCCTTCAACGATAAGCAAATCGTGGCTTTTGGCACCTTCAAGCACAATTTCTTCCGCTGCACCCGCAGTGAAATCAGAAACGACAGCGTCAATCGCAATGCCCCAGCCCCATACCATGATTCCGTTTTGTCCTGTTGGACAGAACTCCGCGTTCACACCACGTGCCCGTGTAGCCTGCGTGACCTCTATACCCGATAGCATTTTACCCACACGGCAGTCTGAACCCACAGTCAGGATAACGGTCGCATCGACATCAGCGGCTTTGCACGTCGCTACAGGCAAGTCGGGGGGTGGTTTTCGCGCATCCCATAGGATAACGTCGTTTACTTCCGCCATTTCAGACAGTTCCGCATCTTCACTTAAAAATTGGTGTAAGCCACTCATGATGTGTAGACCGTTCTGTATCGCTTCGTGAAGGATGGCGCGCCATGCAGATGGTAGTTCCCCACCGGGTGGTGCAATGCCAATAGCAAGCATCGTCGGATTAAACTGCATAGCCTCGGCAAGGTCACGGACAACTGGAATACCTTCGCCAATCTCAATGACTTCACTAACATCTCGCCCCACGTTATCGCTATCAATGACTGCAACCACGTTGTCAGGGAGATAACGCACGAGAACTGTGGCGGTTTTCGATTCAAGTATACCAAACGAACCTTCAGCGAGAATCGCAATTCGATGTGATTTCGGTTGTAATTGCTTTACCATTTTTTATCCACCGTTTCGTGCAGATTCAGGATATAGGTGTACGTTAGCATAAATCATAATCAATTTCAAGAAATAGGTTATAGAAGACAGCATCATTCTGTCCCTCTGTAGGAGCGATTTCCAAATTGTGCTGCTAAAGCACAATTTGTCTTTGCTTTACATTTCGCGACGCTTACTGACCGCTGACCACTGACAACCCAATTACAGAAATTGCCGAAGATACCTACCACCAAGTGCAAAACCGTCTAATCCGGGAGCACCGCGATCCTCATTTTCAACACAGAGCACATAGTCATAGCCAGATTCCTGCAACGCACCAGTGATAGTCCCCCAATTCAGCTGACCGCGTCCTGGCACACGGTATTGCCACCACCAGTTCCCGATGATGCCTTGCCGAAACTTCATCTGCGGACTAATTTCACAATCTTTCACGTCTGCGTAATACCACTTGCCGTTGAACATGCGAATAGCATCTTCAGCCGGTAAAATGCCCATCCATAGCCAATGGGACGGATCACAGGACAACCCCAGCGAATCCGACGGAATTGCATCGAGAACACGCTCCCACATTTCAGGATTACAAGCGATGTTGCCCATTCGCACAGCGCAGTCTAATGCAATCTGTACGTTTTTCTCTTCAGCAAAACGAACAACGGGTGTCCACATCTCCTTGAATCTTCCGACGAGTTCGAGCGACCTATCACCCGGGTTACCGGGTTCTGAAGAGAACTGCCCGTAAAAGTGCCAGCTGACAGCACTACCAGCGTAAGTCACCAATACGGGGGCACCGAGGATATGTGTTGCTTCAATCGCTTGGATGAGTGCGTCGCGTGCGTTCTCTCGCGTTTCTGCATCGTCGTCAAGCAGGTTACAGTGCGATGTTAGCGCGGCGAGATAGATGTCGTTGTCGTCTAAAATTTCCTTGACTTCTCCCACACCGGATTGTATAATGGCACTCGGTTCAAAAACGCCGGTGGCGTTGGGACGGATTGCGTCAAACCCGTTGGCTTTTGCCCACGCTGCGCATTCGGCAAGGCTCCATGCGCCGTTGCCCGCGCTCGTGCTGAAACTTAATTCCATAATTTCCCCTTTTTTCTCCGTTGAGGACTCGCTACGAATGCAAATTCTGACTAAAGGTAATCTAACTGATAAACTGTTTTCACTCTATAATCAACTTCTTGCGCAACACGGACACCGCAAGTGGTGGCCCGCCGATACGCCGTTTGAAGTGGCACTCGGTGCAATTCTAACCCAAGCAACATCTTGGCGTAACGTAGAAAAAGCGTTGGACAATCTCAGAGCTGCGGGTGCTTTTACGCCCGAAGAGATAGATTCTGTCAGCCAAGCTGCGTTGGAGCGTCTCCTTCGACCGTCGCGTTACTTCCGTATGAAGGCACAGAAGGTGCGCGCATTCGTGGAGCATATCAAAGAACGTCCGATGCTCCTCATGTTTACGCAAGATGTTCCCGAATTGCGTGAAGAACTCCTCTCCATCTACGGGGTCGGTCCCGAAACAGCCGATACAATTATTCTCTACGCCGCTGGTAAACCAAGTTTCGTCGTTGATTCGTATACCTATAGACTTTTCTCGCGATTGGGATGGGTTGAAGGAAGATACGATTATGACAAACTTCGCGCCCTATTTATGGACAACCTCCCCCACGATGTCGATCTCTTCAATGAATATCATGCGCTAATCGTTGGGCATGGTGCAAGAGTATGTCATAAGAAAACGCCGAATTGTCAAGAGTGTCGTTTACGGACATCTTGTGACTATTACAAATCGTCCGAGGGACAGGTGAGCGAGTAGCTACAAATCGGCTTGCTACTAAAGTTGTGCAAAAAAGTCCGTTTCTGTCAGGATTGGAACACCCAATTCTTCTGCCTTCGCGTATTTACTCCCCGCATTTTCACCCGCGATGAGGTAATCCGTCTTGCTCGTCACGCTTGATGTAACCCTGCCACCGCGACTTTTAATCGCATTAGACGCTTGCGAACGTGTCATACCTTCGAGACTTCCCGTGACAACGAATGTTTTCCCGCTGAAAAAATCATCTATTGTTTCACTTGTTTGTGCTTGGGTGGATTCTGCTTCTACTGTGAAACAGTGTAAGCCGGCTGTTTGTAATTTTTCAAGTAGCGTCTGATTTTGCGAAAAGAAGTTAGATACGCTTTCTGCGATCTGTGGTCCGATCCCCTTCACTGATTCAATGTCTTCTTGTGCTGCTTTGCTCAGTCTATCTATAGATCGGAAATTCGCTATTAACAGTTCTGCCACGTTCTCGCCGACATGAAAAATACCGAGTCCGAAAAGCAATTTTTCTGCCGGTGCCGTCTTACTTTGCTCAATGTGGCGAACAAGGTTGCGGGCGGATGGAACACCCATCCGCTCCAGCTTACTTAATGGTTTTACCTCTAACGTATAAAGGTCTGCTACATCACTGACTAATTCGTTATCTACTAATTGGGTGATTGTGGCGGGTCCGAGCCCCTCAATTTGGAGGGCATTGCGCGAAGCGTAATGCGCAATTCGACGTTTCAGTTGGGCGACACACCCCACATTCACACACCGGACTGCGACCTCTTTTTCTGTGCGTTGGACGGGTGTTTTGCACGCTGGACAATGATCTGGAAATTCAAAAGGGGCTTTATCTCCAATCCGGTCCGCTGTGAGTACCTCAACAATTTTAGGAATGACATCCCCGGCGCGTTCTAACACAATTTTATCGCCGATGCGAATGTCTTTCGTCTTAATTTCCTGTTCGTTGTGGAGGGTGGCGTTCGTGATTGTCGCACCCGCAATTGATACAGGCTTTAAAATTGCAACCGGTGTCAGGGCCCCAGTGCGTCCTACTTGCACTTCGATTGTTTCAATGGTTGTAATGGCTTGTTGGGCATCGAATTTGTAGGCAATTGCCCAGCGCGGGTATTTGGAGGTGGCCCCAAGGGCTTCTTGTTCAGAGAGTTGATTAACTTTTACAACGATGCCATCAACCTCGTAT
The DNA here is from genome assembly GCA_022826805.1 of Candidatus Poribacteria bacterium. GTDB lineage: Bacteria > Poribacteria > WGA-4E > WGA-4E > WGA-3G > WGA-3G. The sequence continues at coordinate 17,846 of JAJDUH010000001.1, read as the reverse complement.
GGAAGTTCATGGCGGTTTTCTACCCAGTGTTGATAATAGTTCTGAACGTCTTCGATTGACTTATGGCAGTCGGTATGTGGATTACACTTGAGCCCCCAACGCCGCATGTGTTCTAACGATTCCGTATGTGTTGCGAATTCAAATCCTTCGGCGTAATTGAGGGTGTACACGAAAATATCTAATGGACGGGAGGCGGTGATAGAGGCATCTAACAGTCGCAGCGAACCAGCGGCAGCGTTCCGTGGATTCGCAAATGGCGATTCACCTTCTGCCTCGCGCTGGACGTTAATCTCACCAAGGCGATCTCTCGGAATGAAGACCTCACCGCGCACTTCCAGAACAGGCGGCACAGTTGTATCAGTTTCAGCAAGTCGCAACGGCACAGAACGGATCGTGCGTAAATTGTCGGTTACATCCTCGCCGTACTCACCATCTCCGCGCGTGAGCCCTTGCGTGAATCTTCCATTTTCGTAGGTTAAGGAAACCCCCAACCCATCGATTTTTAGTTCTGTAACGTATTCAATAGATGCCCCTTCTAACAACCGATGCACGCGGGCTCCGAATTCCTGTAGGTCCTTCTCATCGTAGCTGTTATTCAGGCTCAGCATCGGATTACGATGCTGAAATCGGGTGCCTAATTCTGCGCCACCTCCAACCCGTTGTGTCGGCGAATCTGGTGGGATAGGTCCAGGATCCGACGCTTCGAGTGCCTCAAGCTGCTTCATAAGCGCATCGAAATCCGAATCAGATATTTCTGGCTCGTTTTCGATATAGTACTTATGCTCATAATAGCGGATTAGTGCTCTGAGTTTCTCGATCTCTGTTTGCATAACACCCGATTCCATTTTAGGAAAGGCTTCCTAAAAGAATAAGCGGCAGACCTGCCCCAAGTCAAACTATTTGTGTCACACGGTATGTGCTGATAAATTGTTTGCGAGTGTTAACCGTCTCTGGCGTGTAAAGGTGCGTGGGCGGGTGAACCCTTCGCCTGTAGGACCCGCGATCGTCATTGCTAAGTAGCCTTCGCCTTCCAGTCCACAAGATGCGTAAGAAGGAGCATTAATAACTGTCACAGAGCAATCCATCGCTTTCGAGAATTGCGTAATGCGTTTGGTGTTATTTGTGTGGAGTACTGCGGTATGTCCACGTCCACCTTCTGCTCTAACTGCGCCTGCCAGTGCCTCATCAAAATCTCGGCACCGAACGACAGGCAGAATCGGCATCAGGTATTCGTTGATGACAAACCCGTGATCTGCTGGAACTTCTACGACGATCGCTACCGTCCCTGCTGGTGCAGTAATACCGGCGGCGTTTAAAATAGTCGTCGCATCTTTGCCTATATATTCCTTGTTCGACTCTCCGTTTTCCATGACAACTGCCTCTAATGCCTCGCGTTGGTTTGCGTTCAGCAGATGCCCGCCACTTCGCGTAAGTTCCCGAATCGTTTCATTTGCGACAGACTCAATTACGAAAAGTGCTTTTTCACCGATACATAGCAGGTTATTGTCAAAACTGGTCCCCGCAATAACATGTTTCGCTGCTTCTTGAATCTCAGCAGTTTCGTCGATAATTGCCGGTGGATTTCCAGGACCTGCAGCAATGGTCTTTTTCCCGCTTGATAATGCTGCTCTCACGACTGAAGCACCGCCGGTTGCAACGACCATGGCGATATCAGCGTGATCCATAATCTCTTTTGCTGTCCGCAAACTGGCGTTCGCCACAGAGGTGAGCAGATTCGCTGGACCGCTTGCCTTTACGATCGCTTCGTTAATAACGTGCATCGTCTCTTCGGTACAGTCACGGGCATTTGGATGTGGACTAAACACAACAGCGTTGCCAGCCGCTAACATTATAATCGCGTGGTTGATTACCGTTGATGTCGGGTTAGTGGTGGGGGTAATTGAGTTGATAACGCCGAAGGGGACGTACTCAATAAGAAGCGTCCCAGAATCACCTGAGACTGCCTCTGACAGCAGATCCTCTACGCCGGGCGAAAGTGTCACGGCACCCTCATTTTTCATCACTTTATGTGCCGTATTGCCCATTTTTGTGTCTTGTACAGCGAGATCAGCGAGGCGTCTGGCGTTAGCAAGCGAGACCTCTTTGATCGCTTCAATAATCTCTCGTCTTTTAGCGAACCCAAGTTTAACGAGTGCTGCCTGTGCCGTCTTTGCAGCAGCGATCGCTTCCGCTGCCGTGCCGAAAACACCTGCACGCGAAGAACTCGCCCCTGTGGATACTGCCGGTTGTGCTGTTGTTACCGGTCCGTTCTGTTGCAAGGTTCTCAAGACTTGAGAAACAATTTCTTCTATCTGTTTTTCGTCAATTTGTGCCATTCAGCCCTCCAGTACCTCATTGCGCAGGACGCGCGAACGGGAACACATGCTGAACTACCCGCGAGTCCAAATATAGACCGCGGGGCTATGTGAACGTGTTCTCTACTAAGCGGTGTAGGGCTGAGGCACGAGCACCACCCGTCACCCTACAAAGCCTATTTATTTGCTGCTTTTGCTTGGACTCCCGCCGAGAATGGCTTCCACATCTGAATGTGGACGAGGGATGACGTGTACCGACACTAATTCGCCGACTGATTTTGCCGCTTCAGCACCAGCGTCTGTCGCCGCTTGCACCGCACCGACATCTCCGCGAACCATGACAGTGACAAAACCGCCACCGACCGTCTCTTTTCCAATCAGCGTGACGTTTGCGGCTTTCACCATAGTGTCGGCAGCTTCAACCGCTCCGACAAGTCCGCGTGTTTCAACCATTCCTAATGCTTCATTGCTCATGTAGTTAAGCTCCTTATCTGTAAAAAAATAGAATGCGAGGCACCGTGCAACGCACCACTGATGTCTGTTTGTAATTCTGCCAGAGGATCGGTACGCGCGGCGTGCTCTTAATCAAATATGCTCCTTAATAATGATACTACAAAATCCGCATTTCTGCAAGTCAAATTTTTGACGCATCAGGTGCTTTTATGGTAGATTTTAGAATTACTGGGGCACGCTGCATCGGCACTGAAAACTATCCAAACTTTTGTCTTGACTTTTAACGGAAATTCTGCTAAAATATTTTAAGATTTTAAAATGGTCAGCCTGAAATTTTTACAACAAAATCTGAATCGTTTCACCTGTCCAATTATAAAAGGTGATTGTCCAGATCCAGACGCGTTAGAATTTTAGTGAAGATTGCAAGACGAAACTTACTGGTAAAGATAAAAAGTCAACGAAGGAGAACTGATTTTGAATAAGAATTTGGAGGCGAAGCAGGTAGCCGCGGTTCAAAAAATCCTGTCTGAGATGCCTGAAGCCTCAGTGTATGCCCCAGTAACGGATGCCTTAAACAGAGCGACTGAGTTAGGTGAGGATAACATTGTAGCAGTCCTCAACAGTTTCAGTTCGATGCCTCAGTCGACAACTGTTTTCGCGAATCCGGCACTACACAAAACCGCAGTTGACTGCGCTGGCACTCAGATGACATTAAATATCCGTAGTTTTGCCATTCGCGGTATTGTGACTGAAAGTGAGATTATCACAGATCGGCTGAGCCCTGCCTATGTTATCTTCGTAGGGCTTTTCGGTAGGAGACCTGAGACAGGTACGGATGGAAACGATGAAGAAGCAGCGCTAACAGAACTAATAAATAGGAAATTTTATGAGATCACGACAGCGCGCAGAGAAAGTCTCGCAGGGAACCAACGCCTCATCAATCAGGTCGCAGAATTTGTTAAAGCTTTTCCAGAAGCCGGTCCCGAAGCTGTCATTCAACACTTCTCAACGCTCCGTAAACTCAGCAATCCAGATCAAAAGGGAATTACCGGGACCAGAGATTCCGGTGAGCTTCTCGCCGAACTTATAGATACACACATGGAGAATGTCGCCGTAGGAACCGTTTCTACCTATATGCGGCATCAACTCCGAGATAACAACGCACTACACCCTCAAGTTCTCGCAATGCGGGCGAGCGACCTCATCACTGAACACGAAAAAAGCGGAAAGACTGCCTTCCAAACCTCATACAGCCTCCTCTTAGGACGAGAAGCTACTCCTGTTGAGGCGTATATTCTTGAACGGATGGGGATCATACAAACCCACCACGGCTCTGCAGGTTCCAACGTCGTCGCACGCTATCTCGCGACTATGCACACGGGGGCAGTCTCAGACTTTTTTGTTGCCTCTCAGATGACTTTAGATGGGAATCGACATTTTGGGGCAATTCACGATATGACTGCGTTTATTAACCAAATTGAATCACTGGATGATGCTGCCCTTGAAGCAGCAATTCAGGAGCGGATGTTGACTGCGCTTCCCACCTTTGGACATCCAGAAATCGCCGCCGCTGGACGCTCCGATGAAATTCAGCAAGACCCTAGACCCGCCATCTATTTCAATCCTTTCCTGGAGGCGGTTGACAACGGCGATATTCAACTCAACGATACACAGAGAAAACGCTTAAGTATCGCACAGCGTATCTACCAACTCGCTTTCGTTGAAGGATTTATCCGACCCGGACGTGAAGACCAACCCCCACTCCGTTTAACGCCGAACACCGACTTTGGCGGATGGTCGGTCCAAGAAGGAATGGACATTCACGAAACCGATAGAACGCTGTTGACATACATCTTCCGAGGCTTCGGCTGGATGATGGACGCACGCGAACAACTCGATATGAAAATTATCCGTCCCGTTATCCCACCGGATCCCGATGTAATTCCAAAACCGACTGACGATATGACGATTCCCGACGAAGTGGTTGTATTGCACAATCGAATGTTGAGCGAGGATATCTTCAGCGGCTAAATTCCCTCAAAAAGGATCGGACACAACTTCAGTCGAGTCGGACTTAACTGAAAACCGCCATGAACAACGTTCATGGCGTCCAGATTCAATAGTTAAAAAAACGAATTAGAGAGGAATAACGAGTGATTGAATTCGAGCAAATAACAGTTCCAACAGACGGTGAAAGGATCGGACTCGTTGATGGCCGCCTCGTCGTACCGAATAACCCTATTATCCCTGTCATTGAAGGCGACGGTATCGGACGAGATATCATGAAGGTAACCCGGCGTGTTGTTGATGCAGCTGTCCAGACCGCCTACAACGGTGAAAAACACATTGTCTGGTTTGATGTCTACGCTGGCGAAAATGCCATGGAGAAATACAAAGAGTGGATGCCGCAGGACACCTTCGACGCAATTGAACACTTCCGGGTCGCCCTCAAAGGACCGCTGACAACCCCCGTCGGCGGTGGGTTTCGTAGCCTAAATGTGACACTCCGCCAGGTCCTTGAACTCTACGCATGTGTCCGTCCTGTTCGCTATTTCCAAGGCGTACCTGCCCCCGTCACGCATCCTGAAAAGATGGATGTCGTTATCTTCCGTGAGAACACTGAAGACGTTTATGCCGGTATTGAGTGGGAGCAAGGTACAGCGGAAGCGAAGAAATTTATCGAACTCCTCCGCTCCGAAATGGGCGTAGACATTCGTGAAGATTCCGGTGTCGGTGTAAAACCGATTAGCATTTTCGGCACAAAACGCTTGGCGCGGATGGCGATTCAATACGCAATCGACCACGATAGAAGTACCGTCACCTTTGTGCACAAAGGCAACATCATGAAGTTCACCGAGGGTGCGTTCTCTGCTTGGGGATATGAGCTCGCCAAAGAGGAGTTCGCCGAGCAAACGATTACGGAAGACGAGCTCTATGACGAGTATGGCGGTGAGTGTCCAGAGGGTAAAATCGTCGTCAATGACCGAATTGCTGACAGTATGTTGCAGCAGATTTTAACGCGAACTGATGAGTACGATGTGATTGTCACCCCAAATTTGAACGGCGACTACCTCTCGGATGCAGCAGCCGCGCAAGTCGGCGGCATCGGCATGGCACCCGGTGGAAACCTCAGTGATGAGGTCGCGCTTTTTGAGGCGACGCACGGTACTGCCCCTAAATATACCGACCAGGATGTTGTTAATCCGGGTTCACTTATCCTTTCTGCGGTAATGATGTTAGAGCATCTCGGTTGGCAAGAATCCGCTGATCTGATTATCGCTGGGCTTGAGAAAACTATCCTACAACGGAAGGTAACGTACGATCTGGAGCGTCTCATGGAAGGCGCAACGAAAGTCCGCACCTCCGAATTCGGCGCAGCGATTATAGAAAACTTCTAAATTGGTAGGTGCGGTTTTCAACCGCACCAAATGTTCCCCTTCCTTAGCAACGGACAACCCCAAAAAATCCACATCATTCGTGTAATCCGCGATTCAGACAACACAAAAATAAATTGACACCAACGCCATTTTTAAGGTATCATCTCCGATAACAACAGAGAAGGATACCTATGGCGAACCCCACCCTTAAAAACCAAAAACCTCATCCCGGTGTAACGCTTCGTGCCGTCATACTCGGTTTGCTACTGATTCCAGCCAATACCTACTTTATCATGGCAAACCACCTCAAATTCTGGAGCACCCTGCCCACGACGATGTCGCTCATCTACAACGTCGTTATTACGTTGATGGTGCTTATCCCCTTTAATCTCCTCTTAAATCGGTTTTTGCCCCGGTTCGCCTTGAGGCAGGGCGAACTTTTAACCGTCTTTGTGATACTCTCGCTCTCCTCGGCGATCGCCGGACACGATATGATGCAAACGGTCATTCCGACGATAACAGACGCTTTCTGGTTCGCAACACCTGAAAATGAATGGCGGCAGCTTTTCTGGCGACATCTTCCACCGTGGCTCACCTTCAACGATGAGATAAGCCTGACGGGGTTCTATGACGGAGAGAACACCATTTACAGAATGGAGAATCTGAAGGGTTGGTTGCGCCCGATCCTTTGGTGGACAATCTTTTTGACTGTCCTTATATGGGTGATGATCTGCCTCAATGTTTTCCTCCGTCGGCAATGGATCGAACGAGAACGGTTAACGTATCCCATCGTGCAATTGCCCCTGGAAATGACAAGGCTCGACGGACGACTTTTCCGGTCAAGAATGATGTGGCTTGGATTCGCGATTGCTGGGGGTATTAATCTAATCAACGGTTTCCATGTCCTTTTTCCAGAGATACCCGAAATCCCAGTACGACATGCCGAACTTGGGCAATACTTTACCCAAAAGCCGTGGAAATCAATCGGTTGGACACCGGTTTATATCCGCTCGTTTGCCGTTGGTCTTGCTTTTCTGATGCCCTTGGAAATGTCGTTTTCTATTTGGTTCTTCTACTGGTTCTGGAAAGCACAACGGGTATTGGGTAGCGCACTTGGACTTGATGTTATGCCCGGATTCCCCTACGATTGGCAACAGGTGATGGGCGGTTATCTCGTGCTTGCCTGCTTGGCACTCTGGGGTGGAAGACGCTATTTTTTCGCTGTTTTCAAACACGTCTTTCGGGGTTACCACGCGCCAGGCGAAAGAATAGACGACAGGCGAGAACCGATGCGCTACCGATGGGCGGGAATTGGACTCATCTGCGGTCTCGTCTTTTTATTGGCCTTTTCATGGCAAGGTGGAATGGATCTCTGGGTAATCGCTCTCTACTTTCTAATTTACTATCTCTTGGCGATGAGTCTGACGCGTATCCGTGCGGAAGTTGGACCGCCGACAATCCGAACTTACGCAACACCTCACGATATCCTCACCGATATTTTCGGGACCCGCCTGATTTCGCCCAGCAGTTTAACAATGATGCGCCTCTACCTCACTTTCAATCGGGGTTCTCGTGCCCATCCGATGCCACACACGCTTGAAGGCTTTAAAATCGCTGAAGAGGCGGGTATACGGTCAGGCAGGCTAATTGTGGCGATGCTGTTCGCTGCGGTAATAGGGATTCTCGCATCGTTTTGGGCATACCTCCTCGTCGGCTACCAAATCGGAGTCGTCAGCGACCTCGGAACAGGTGGATATAACCTTCTACAAAGTTGGATCTATCACCCAGTTGACATCGACATTCCTGCTGTAATATTTATAGGGGTTGGCGCGCTATTTACCGGTTTCTTTTGGTGGCTACGAACAATATTCCCGTTCTGGCCCTTTCATCCTGCGGGTTATATGGTCGCTGGCGAAAAGTGGACAATCGGTAGACTCTGGTTTTCGATTTTTCTCAGTTGGGGAATCAAAATGATGTTGCTGAAAGTAGGCGGGATTCGTCTATACCGCAAAGCTTACCCACTCTTCCTCGGGTTAATCCTCGGCGAATTCATGATAGGTGGTATATGGGTGCTGATTCGACTCTTCACGGATATGCCGATGTATTCGTTTTATAGATAAAAATAAATTGTGAAACTAAGCATACTACGTGAAGTTTAAGAAGATTGTTCTGGAACTAAAATCGTCGATGAAAACACACTTATAGTAAAGCCCGAAAATATGTGAACATTTGGCACGGATTCCTGTTCGTTTGCGTGTAGGGGTGGGACGCAAACTAAAAGTTTGCGCTACAAAAGAAGTGTCCAATTAATTATGGAATTCACTATAAAATCCGTGTCATCCGTGTAATCTGTGTAATCCGCGATTCAGAATCTCCTTGATCTTTCCGCAAATTTGATGACAGATGAGTCCCGCACTCCAGAGGAGTGTTATGTCTATAGAAACCAGGATACCCATATTTCCGCACTCCAGAGGAGTGCTATGTGTGGCAAAATCTTACTTATATTGAATATTTCACACCAATCCAATCAGGAGACACAGTATGAAACTTGTTGTCCTTTCCTATAGTCATCACGGACGAAGTATGGCACGCTCAGCACACGGACTCGGACATGAGATCGTTGGGGTTATGGATGGTGATCCTGCACCCCGACAACAGCTCATGGACGATTTTCAGTGTCCTGGGTATGAGACAGCAGCGGAATGCCTTGATGCTAGCAGCCCCGATGCAGCACTCGTTGCTGGAAAACATATTGAAATGCCAGCACACGTCCAAGCGTGCGTAGATCGGCGCATCCCCTATCTCTTGGACAAACCGTTCGCCGATTCTGCCGATCGGTTGCGTCCTGCTGCTGAGGCATCTGAAAAGCACGGTGTGTTCAGCGCACTTACACTGCCAAATCGTGCGAGCCGAATCGTCAGTGTCGTTAAAGAAATGGTCGCTGATGGGAGTTTGGGAGATCTCGTGTTGTATAGCAGCAGACTGAATAACGGTCCCCCATCTCGCTACGATCCGACACCTTCCGCTTGGCACAACGATCCGAGTATATCCGGTGGCGGATGCTGGGCAGTCGAGGCAGCACACGGGATCGATACATTCCTCCAGTTTGTTGGCGATCGGCAAATTACAGTCGTCGGTGCCGTCATGTCCAACGCCATGTACAGTCGGCGTGTGGAGGATAGTGGTATCGGAGTGCTACGAACGGAGGACGGTATTACCGGCATTGTTGAATGTGGTTATACGTATCCGTCTGGTACGCGCGGCGGCGATCATTTTTTTCGCTTCATTGGAACGAAAGCGTCGGTATTTGAGCAGTATGGTCGCAATGGTGAACCACTGATTGAAGTCCATACAACCGGCGGAGTCCAGTTTAGTGAAGATGTTTCGCATGGTGCGCGCATACAAGGCATAATGGGCAGCGCATTTGACGCCATTCGGGATGGAAGTTCTTTTGAACCGACGGTCGTTGATGCAGTACGTATCCTTGAGATTCAAGATGCCGTCTACGCCCATGCCCGGCAAGGCATAACAACCCACGGTCCGCACCCGATGGGTTGACAGTGTTCACGATGTCTGCTAAAATCTTTTCACTCAAGAGACTAAATCGGAAGAAACAAGAACACTCACCCTCGGTAGGGTTTTTGCTTGGGTGTTTCTTCAAGGTTTGTAGCCTCGCCGGTTAACGCTGTATCATTAATCGTATATTTTACTATAAATTCCTCTGTTTTACCTAAAGGAGTGAAATATGCCCAATATGAATGTATCACAAACCCTGGTGTGTGCCGTCGCTGCAGGTTTCACCTTAGCACCCGTATTAATTGGCAATACTGCAGGGCACAATGATATCCTTGCCCCAGGTGCGGAACTTAAAGAACTCTTCAACGGTGCGCATTTCACGGAAGGGGTCTCCGTCGCACCTAATGGGACGGTCTATTTCAGCGACATCACCTTCACGGATCAGACCGATATGAAGGCGGGAAATATCTGGAAACACAATCCAGAGACTGGCGAAACAACCATTTTCCGCTCTCCCAGTGGAATGTCCAACGGGACAAAGTTTGACGCGCAAGGTCGCTTAGTTGTTGCCGAGGGCGCCGATTTCGGAGGACGCAGGATTACTCGGACAGACATGGAGACGGGTAAAAGCGAGATTATTGCCGGTCTGTATAACGGAAAACCCTTCAATTCACCCAACGATCTATCAATTGATGAGAAGGGACGTGTCTATTTTACCGATCCTCGGTACGCAGGTCATGAACCCGTTGAACAACCCATCTTTGGCGTCTATCGAATAGATACAGACGGTTCTGTTCATCTTGTTGTTACGGATGCAGGCAAACCCAACGGTGTCGCCGTTTCTCCAGATCAGCAAACTCTTTATGTCATCAGTCACGACAACGGTGCGATGGGAACCTTCCCTGATGACGTGCCGTTACGTAACGGACGTATGGCACTCCTCGCCTACGATCTTTCACCCGAAGGCACTGCAACTTTCCGAAAAGTGATCGTTGACTACGCACCCCAAGACGGACCGGACGGTATGGTTGTTGATGCGGACGGAAATCTCTGGGTTGCAGTGCGCGACGAGGCTCAGCAAGGAGTCCACGTCTATACACCCGAAGGAAAGGAACTGGCGTACGTCAAGACCCCGGATAAACCCACCAACGTTGCATTTGGGCGTGGTAAAATGAGCAAGACGCTTTATATAACAGCCGAGAATTGCCTCTACAGCATCCAAACGATGAAAGAGGGGTATCATCTGCCACAGGAGTAGCACTTAAACATCTGGATGTAGGTCACTCCACGGCGTTGCGCGCTCATAAGCGTCTCCAACCCGACACAGCAACGGCTCTGTCAAGTGTTTCCCAACAAACTGAATGCTCAACGGTAGCCCTTCGCTATTCACGCCACACGGCACGGATAGCGTCGGTGCGCCGTTGTAGTCAAACGGCACGGTAAACCGTTGGAACTTCAGATCTCTGGCACCGTATGTGCCATACAACATCTTTGGCGAGACTCTATGCGGCGGCGCAGACATTGACGGACATACCAACACGTCAATCTCCGCAAATACCCTTCTGAGATGCCCTGTACAAGCAGCTCTCAGATTGTTCGCTTTCGCATAATCAGCACCAGTTACCTTCGCACCCATATCAAGCCATCCTCGGAACCAAGGACCGTAGTCGTCCCGCTGCGAGGGATAGGTCGCTGCGTGCGCTAACACCGCCTCGGCAGAACACAATGTGGGCCACGCTGAAACGTATTCGTCCACATCTGGCAGCGCCACTTCAACGATTTCAGCACCTTCATCTGCGAGGGTTCCCACACCAATACGCACGGCTTCAGCAAGTTCAACGTCAATATCGTGTGTGGCGTAGTTTTCGTCGAACCCGATACGGACACCTCGGAGATCCTGTCCAATTCCCTCAAGCATGTTCGGAACAGGACTTGGCAGAGAGGTTGGATCGTTCACGTCAAATCCAGCAATCGCCTCAAGCATAATCCCAGCATCAGCGACACTTCGCGTCATCGGACCGACATGATCCATCGATTCGGCAAGCGCAAGCACACCATAGCGACTCACTCGACCCCACGTCGGTTTAATTCCGACGATACCACACGATGCCGACGGAAAACGAATTGAACCACCAGTATCGCTGCCGAGTGAACCGAAACACAGCCCTGCCGCTGTAGCAACACCCGAACCGCTTGATGACGAACCCGTCCACCGATCAGGGTTCCACGGATTCTTCGGAATGTCAAATTCGGGATTGTAACCACCCATCGCGCCTTCGGTGAGATTGAGCTTGCCGAGCAGTATTGCCCCCGCCGATTCAAGTTTTGCGATGACTGTGCTGTCAAATGTAGGCACGTGATCCGCCATCACTTTCGCCGCACCCATCGTGCGGACACTCTTTGTGAAGCAGAGATCCTTCACCGCAATAGGGATGCCGTGAAGCCGCCCGCGGTACATTCCGGCGTTAATCTCACGTTCCGCCTCCTGCGCAGCAGCCATAGCGTGTTCTCTCATTACTGTGGCATAACTCTTCAACTGACCGTCAAGCTGCTCTATGCGCTCCAACATCGCAGTCGTAACATCCATAGGTGATAGCTGCTTGGCAGCAATCTCTTCCGCAATCTCCATAATAGTTTTGAAATGAAGTGGCGTTTCGCACATGTTCTTTTCCTTTCTCTTCTCTGTAGGAGCGATCTCTCGGTCGCGACTATCTACTCATTTCCGTTTGTAGTAGCGCGACTCATCGCACGTCAGGCGTCCCGATAGGTATATAGTATTAAGTCGAAAGGATGGAGGATTCCTTACTGACAACTGACAACTGATAACTGATAACTAAATCCTCAATTCATCTCACTCGGGCGTGGACGTCCTAAAAGATTCAATAATTGGTCGCTTGCACCTTCGAGCGCATCCTCAGGAACAGGGACTTCATTACAAAGGTTAAACCGCCAGTACGCCCAATACGCTGCATACTGTGATTGTATAATGTAACGCGTCTTGTTGGAAAGGTTCGGCGCACCGCGGTGCCAACACTGTGGATCCTGCAAGTAGATGTCGCCCGCCTTACAGAGAATAGAGACCGGTTTATTTCCCTCGAATTCAGGATCTTCTTGGTCGTTGGGATGCCTACCGGAGTAATGACTCCCACGCACGTATTGCGTCGGTCCTTCCTCGATTGTATCAATATCGTTCAATGCCATCTGGACAGTAAACCACATCACAGGCATCCGTAAGCGCGAATCGTGGCGCGGCATCCCTTCCGTAACAGGAAAGTGTACCGAGCCATCAACGTGCCACCGATCAATCGAGAGTCCAGGGAGATTACGTAAGACGTTCTGCCCACAAAACTTGCAATTCTCGCCAACGATTGCCTCTGCCAAGCTGAGAATCGGCTCGCGGAGAAGCATATCCCGGAAGATTGGATCGAGTTCAATCGTGTTTCGTAAAATGAAGGGCATCGGCGCCTGAGAGTCGGCATGTGCACCCATTTGGATATATCTGACATCCGCCAGGTGTGGATTCGTCCGATCTGCGAGCTGCGGATCCGCGAAAAATTCATCGGTTTTCTCTCGCAGTGCCTTAACCTCTCCTTCTGTGAGCACGCCGGGAATATAAACAAACCCATCACGGAAAAATTGTTCGGCTATCTCTGCTGTCTTTTCTTTATTAAAAGGTTCACCCTTGAGTATCGGACTGTTCGCCATGTTATCCCTCCTCTTGCGTGAAGACTGCGTAGGGGTTGAGTTCCCCAACACTACGGTTCAATCCAAATAATCCATCTCTGGCAATAAATTCCAACGATATTGGTCGGCTGGCTGTGTATTCCGTCCCCACCGCCCCAGAAGTTGTGTGTCTGCCCGTTTTGCTGCTATCTGTGCTGCGACCCAATCTGGATCCCAACCTTCCAACACCTTCTCCGTCAATTCTTCCAAGGTGTCTTGGCATGCGGGGTCATCTGCACGATCCTGCAACTCATTCGGATCTTCCTTCAGATTAAAAAGTTGTGACGGTTGTCCGTGATAGTAATTCAACTTCCAATCCCCATCTCGAACCATCCGATGATAACAACCGTCGTCAGTACAATACTCAGAAAAGGCAATGTCTGCCCATTGTGAGTCTTCGTTGCAAAGGAGCGGCAAGACACTTCGTCCACGGGAGTGCGGCAAAGCAGGCGCATCCAGTGCATCCAACATCGTCGCATTCAAATCCAGTGAACTGACAACGCGATCGCACCGCTCACCTTCCGGTAAAGTCCGACGCCACGATAAGATTGCGGGAACTTTCACCGAGTGCTCATAGAAAGTCTGTTTCCACCAAAGCCCGTGTTCGCCAACCTGCTCACCGTGATCCGAACTGTAGAGAATCAGCGTGTTCTCGTCTAATCCGTTTTCTCGGAGCGCAGTCAATATCTGCCCAATCATCACGTCCATCCGCGTTACCAACGCCCAATATGCTGTACGTGCGCGGATAATCTCCGCATCGGATACCTCAGCAATCCCGCACTGTTCACGCCACTGTCGGAAGTGAGGGTGCAACGCCTCTGAAAAAGGCTCAGGATTTTCAGGCATTATCATCTGTCCCTCATAAAATTGATAATCCTCCTGACGCGCAACAAAAGGTTGATGTGGCAACATAAACCCAACGGAAATCGAGAACGGTGTATCTAAAAGTCCCGCCCGTTTCTGAACACCGAGCCGATTAAGATAATCGACTGTCGCAGCAGTCACATCCTCATCGTGGACCTGATACGCGCTCTGACCCGCTCCAGATTTTTCGAGACTCACACGCGCCGGTCCTGCGGTCCCCGAAAGTTCACCGTGATCGACACCGCTTCCACCGTGATAGTTCGGACCGTGATCCCCGACGAGACGTTCAGCATACCCGTGGAGCTGATCGGGTCCTAACGCATGCATCCTCCCAATAAGCACAGGCTGATATCCCGCCGCACCCATGGCGTGTGCAAAGGTGGGAATCCCAGAATCAAGGATATGGCTATTCGTCCAAACGGCGTTTTCATGAGGGTATCGTCCACTCAACATCGACATACGGGAAGGCACACAAATTGGAGAAGGGCAATAGACGTTTTCGAGCACCACCCCTTCAGAGGCGAGTCTATCAAGATGTGGCGTCTGCACCAACGGATCGCCGTAGCATCCCGTCACGTATGGATCGTGCTGGTCGGAATGGATATATAGTAGATTGGGACCTGAATTCGACATCTAAATTCCTTCCAAAAACCTAACCAAAATTTTCCCTTCATTATACACACATATAAGCCATCGTCAAGAAAATAATCACACCTGCCGATTTCTCAAAATATGTAGGCGAGGTTTCTTAGGGGAAACACCCCAGCAAAAACACCTCGCCGATCTACCGTAACCCGCCAATCAATCAGATAACAATCAACCACCAACAATCAAAAAGCACTTGACACCACCACTCCTTTAAGGTATTATCCATACCGTTTAACGAAATAATGTGTAGACGTAGGGAATCAACGGTATTCATGCCTTATGGCATGAACCGGGGTTGAGCGGTAAAAAATCAAGCCCCTCCAGTTTATACAAACAATTCCAATTTTTGACGAACTTTTGGTGTAAATAATTATAGCGAAACCCAACAATTCAAGCAACACAGGAGGAACAACATGATCTACGAAATCAGAACCTACAATCTGAAACTCGGTCAACTCAACGAATACTGGGATCGCTTCGGCGAAAAATTGCCAGCACGCCAAGAATTATCGAAACTCGGTGCGCACTGGTATACCGAAGTCGGACCCTTAAATCAGATGGTCGCCGTCTGGCCCTATGAGAGTCTTGAACAACGGGCGGAAATCCGACGCGCCGCAGAAGCCGAACCCAACCCGATATGGCCCCCCGACACAAGCGATCTTATCGTGTCAATGGTATCAGAAATTTTTCTACCAGCTCCCTTTATGGAACCTTTGGGCGACAGAGATATCGGGCCGATATATGAGATGCGTATATACACCTATCCTCCCGAAGGCATGCCACAAGTTTTAGAAGCGTGGAGTGCTGCTATCCCTGATCGCTTGGAGTTCTCGCCGCTGGCAGGCTGCTGGTACTCCGAATACGGTGGCACTAACAATTTCATCCATGTCTGGGCATACAAGAGTTTTGAAGAACGCGCACGCGTCCGAGCAGAGACGCGAGAGAAAGGCGTCTGGCCCCCCAAAGGCTCCGTGAGACCCATCACCCAAGAGAGCAAGCTTCTATTGCCCGCACCTTTTTCACCGATGCAGTGATATATCCTTGAACGTAGATATTCTTAGGACTTACGCAATCAACGGTATGAATGCCGTGTAGCATTCCGCGCCTCTTAAAGTCCCCCTACCCCCCTGATAAGGGGGGATATGGGGGGTTGGGGGATTTAGGGGGTTAAATCACTGAAATAATGCCTTTTTGGGTGGAATATACTGCTTCTTTACCCAATTTGCGTAAGTCCTGTCTTCTCTTAAAATAGGTAGGCGAGGTTTCTTGGGGAAACACCTCACGGAATGCCACACGTGCATTCCGTGTTGATTCGTAAAAACACCTCGCCTTTTTTATTGTCAGAATCAGGATTTTATGATTTTCAGGATTGAGGGCTATCCTTTATTCTTAATCTTCTCAATTTTCAAACTCGAGTAAAAACCGATAGTTACTAACTGTCCGATTTTACTCTAACATTGTTAATTTCTTTTTTTAACCTCTACTAATTAGAGCGGCGGCTATTGCTATCGCACCTGCAAAAATGAGACCTACGGCCCACCATATGCGAGACACTAACCGCTTATGGTTGTCCTTGACTTCCTGAATAGCGTTCATGATATTTTCCTCAGCCTTCTGAATATCTTCTTTCAGATCTGCCTCGACTTTCTGAATTCTTTCTTTTACATCTGCCTCAACCCTCTGAATATCTTCTTTCAGATCCATCTCAACCTTTTGAGTACCCTCTTTTAGGCGCGATTCAGCATCCGCTTCCCCCAGATACCTTTTTCTCATTTGAGACACATTATGATCGTTTTCCTGATTCAACTGAGTCCTCCTCGTGAGATATATTTTCCGCTATATTCATCATCCTTTTCTTGAGCAATATACTCCAATTCCCTGACTTGCCGCCGGGCGAAGTAGGCAAAAATATAGACATCTTTTTTGTGGAGGTGAGTCTCTTTTTTCTGATGAAAGTATGCCTTGATGTGTCTCAGAGAGTAGTCAAGATTTTCGTATATGTCAGAAATATTATCATCAGGTTCTCCCCTTTCCTTTAAGCCAGCTTTAAACTCATCGACAGATCTCAAGATTTGATCAACATGAGCATCTACAAGCAAGGTATGAGGGGAATCTTTGAAAAAAATGGCATCAAATATTTTTTCAAAGGGGTAAGTTACAAACCCGAAGGCATTAGACAATCTTTTCCCTTCAAATTTCTTTCGGTGATATAATTCTTCCTTAGTTAAAGTCTTAATTACATTATTCAAGAATTTTCTTAAGATGCTTCTTTGAATTGCGATTAATTCGGGAATGTCAATGGAATTAATTGATTTTGCGTTTCCTACCTCCGTTGCCTTTTCCATCGCTTCAACACAAATCTGTCGGATATTTTCTAACGATGAATCCCCACTGTATGGAATTGCAAGAGCCTCATATAGTTCCACAACTGCTGACTGCTGAGCAACAAGATAATCCAAAACATCAAAGGCAGGCGAAATCCCTATTATACCTGCATCGGAATCATCAACATCTTCTTTAAGGAAATCTTCTAATACTTTTTCTGTGTCCTCAACAGTGTCCATAGACTCACATAGCATATGCCACACGGAAAGATCTTGCATCAAGATATGTTGTCTGCGAGGCGTATTAATTAAATCTCGGATTCTATTCATTTGTTCATAAAGCGTGTTGTTAATCATTTTATTCCTCCCAGTCTACTCCAAAATTATCTGACTAAAAATTGAAAGCTATGGTAAACCTTAGAATTAATTAGACATTTGATATTCTTGAATAATATCCTGAAGTTTCGAGTCGGGATTATATTCCCGTTTTCGTTTGATATTAGCAAAATCGTGTTCAATCGGATTATAATCCGGGGAATAAGGGGGCAGAAATAGCAGACTCGCTCCTGTCTCCTCTATGAGGTGGCGCGTCTGAGACGTCTTGTGAAGCATCGCATTATCCAAAA
>JAJDUH010000013.1 GCA_022826805.1 Candidatus Poribacteria bacterium | reverse complement strand
TTTGGTTTGGACTCATCTCATGCGTAGTGCCTATCAAAAAGGTCAAACGCTTTATCAAGTCAAGCATGGATTGATTTCTGAATATCTATGTCAACAACTCAAATCTCCTGCTATAAAAACCGATTTTGCGTAAGTCCTAAAGAGTATTCAGTTGTCAGTTATCAGTTGTCAGTAAAAGGCGGATTTTTCAGACAACTAATGCGACGGCAGCGAGGTCACCTAATGCGTCTCCTAACTGTGCGGGAGCAATTTTAACGGCTTCTGCGGGGCGTGTCATCGCGAACTCTGAAACTGTCTTCCGAATCGGATCGAGCAAAAGATCTCCGGCAGCAATTGCAATCGTTCCCAATAAAACGATGTCGGGATTCAAAATGTTGACCAAGTTTGCGATCCCCCAACCCATGTAATATGCTGTCTCTTCGACAAGCTGTAATGCCAGCACATCATCCTGACGCCCGGCTTCGAGAACGTGTTCCGATTTAATGTCTTCTATACGCCCACCTGCGAGGTCTAAGAGCACTGTTGATGCGTTTCCATCTATGAGCTGCTTCCGGACTGCCGCTTGGGCGCGGCGTGCGATAGCGGGACCTGAGCAGAGTGCTTCAAGGCATCCGCGTTTGCCACACCCACACCTCGGTCCGTCTGGCACGAGTATCTGATGCCCTACTTCGCCTGCGCTGTCGTTGGCACCGTGATAGACCTGCCCATCAAGGACAATGCCGCCACCGATGCCTGTGCTCATGGTCATATAGAGAACGGCATTGTAGCCGCGTCCGCCTCCGAACCTGTATTCGGCGAGCGCGCTTGCATTGGCGTCGTTTTCAATGGTCACAGGAATTTGGAACTCGGATTCCAACTGCGTTTTAAGCGGCAGGGCATCCCATCCAGGCAAATTTGGTGGTGAATAGACGATTCCGGTTTTTGTGTCCAACGGACCTCCGCAACTCACACCGATCGCTGAAATTGCCTTCTGTTCCAAGCCTGCCAATACGACGGTCTCGCGCACCATATCAAATAGCAATTGGAGCGCATATTCTGGTCCTCTCTCTGCGAGTGTCGGTTTGCGGACTTTGTTGAGGATATGTCCGGTGCTATCAGCAACAACAGTGGCGAGCTTCGTTCCGCCGATGTCAATTCCCACGACGTGTCTTTTCATCAGTGTGGATCCCTATAGACTGGCTTGGAACAAGAGTTGAAAACGATGTGTTGGGTTTCACTCTAATTTTCGGCGATTCTAAATCTGATAAAAAATTATAGTTTTCTGGAGCAGATACACCCGATATTTTATTTTTCGTTCAACCCAACCTACGCGCTTACCTTAAAGCAGGATTACAATTCGTAATTCAGTGTGCGTAGGGCAGGATAAATTTGTTCGTAGGCTTTCAGCTTCGCGTCGTAACGCTGTGCGAATTCTTCACGTGGATAGTATACGTCGCGCGGTGTGACCAACTGCTCGACTGCTGTTTCAATAGAGTCGTACCTGCCTATTGCTGTCCCAGAGAGAATGGCAGTGCCTAGACATACACCTTCCGATATATCAAGGGCGATCACCTTTTTTCCAAACATATCGGCTTTGAGTTGCAGCCACTTTTGAGATTTCGCGCCGCCACCGATGGCACGCACTTCGTTTATCACGACCCCTGCGTCCTGCAGCATTGCGAGATTCTGCTTAATCTCGTAGCTAATGCCTTCCAGAATCGCTTTGATGAGTTCGCCCTTCGTTGTTGAAAGTGTTAAGCCGACAATCGCGCCTTTCGATTCGAGATCAAGATAAGGGGTCCCGGAACCGGTGAAGTGCGGAAGTACCATTGCTGTCCCTAGGGCATCAGGTGTCTCCTCCATCAATATATCGTAGACATCGCGTCCTTCTGCGGCTGCTTGGGCAACCTCTGCTTGGGCAAGCGTGTCTCTGAACCAGCGGAGCACAACACCGCCACTGGATACGAAACCGAGTGTGACATACAACCCATCAACGACGTGCGGATAACAGGCGAAATTACCATCTATCATGTGCTGATTGATGACAGGCTCTGTAAAAGCCGGTGCAATACACTCAACGGTACCAGTGGCATCCATTACCTCACCACTTCGAATGATCCCCGCGCCTAAGGCACCACACGGCTGGTCGTGTCCACCTGTAACGCATACCACACCTTGCGGTAGACCGAGTTCCGCAGCGATCTTAGCGTCTACCTCACCGATGACAGTGCCTGAAGGTGCTGCATCGGGGAAGAGTGCTGCATCCACATCCGCCAGACCCAGCATTTTTTCTGACCACGATTTGTTGATAATGTCAAACGCCATCGTGCGGGCAGCGAGGGAATAGTCGACTACTGGCGGAACACCGAGTTTGAAATAGACGAAATCTTCAAAGCCGAGGAATTTCGATACCTGTCGATAGATGTCAGGCTGGTTCCGCTGCATCCAGATGAGTTTCGCTAATGTATGAATATCGCTTATCGGCATTCCGGTGATCTGCATCACCTCTAAAGGGGTTATGTGCTCTCTTAACTCGTCGCAGATGCCGGCTGTGCGTGCGTCGAAAGTGGTAATCGCGTTTGCTAAAATCTGTCCATCGGCGAACACTGGTATTACGGCTTCGCCTTGCGAGGCGACACTGATGGCTTCGATCGGATCGGATTTTGTTTGTGCTGCAACCTGCTGAATGCCGGTCGCTATGTTTTCCCAGACGTCGTTTGCGTCGAGTTCCGACCAGCCGGGTTGCGGGTGGATCAACGGATATTCGCCATACGCCTGCGCGAGAACAGTTCCATCTTCGCGAAAGGCGATGACCTTACACCCTGTTGTTCCAACGTCAATACCCAAAAGACTCATGCTTGATTCTCTCCTTAATACGGGATGCGATTATCTTATAATTGATTGCAGATTAATGCAAGATTTGTTTTGGTTGATTATTGGAAACTACGGAGACATGAAAAATTTCACAGTAAGCGTTTGAAAAACGGTCTTTGTAACCCTTTCAAAACATAGGTGTGGTATAGGATTAGTGCCTTTTGGAGGGTATTGCATCTTTTGGGGTTTACTATGAAATTTTAAAATTGAGATTCAATTCTGTCCCCTGAAAACCCAGTCACGGTATGGGTTTAGAGCCACTTTGGGAATTTCGGACTTTTTGGGTTTACTATGAAAAGATTGTTTTGTTTAATTAAAAATAACATATTAACAAATTATCACGTTAATATGTTACACGAGTGTAACATTTTGTGTGGGGTGTAACATTAGAGAACCCAGTGCCCGTAAGGGTTTTTTGAGGTTTTTTCTCTGGTGGGAAAAAAATAATTTGGCGAAAAGTGTAACATTTTGTCCGTGAAGATTAAGGGTGTTACTCACGTATTTGGTTTTGACAGATTGCTAAGGTAGGTCCTCCTTTGAAAATTAGGTATATTATATTTACTAACTAATGTTAATTTAAAATATGTTGGCGATTGGAAAATGAGAGTTGGCAGCAAGATAGGGCTATTTAGTTTTCGATTCCGATCTCGGTTTCCGTTGACAGATGCTAATGTTTGGACGTAATATCGCGAGCATGAAGAAACACCCAAGCAAAAACACTCGCTCTTACAGTGGAATAATATTCACAGACATAAAGTGAATATGTAAAACTGAATGGCTCTGTCGTTTCTAAAAGCAAGTTGACAAAATATATGGTTTTAAAGTAGAATTTAGCGTAAGCAACATTTCTGGCGCACGCGAACACATTCGACAGCATAAGGAGTTTGACAATGCTAACGCAAGAACAGGTTGATTTTTATCATGAGAACGGCTATCTCAAGGTAGATCAGCTCTTTAAACCTGTAGAGACAAAAGAACTGGCATCCGAAATGGTACGGATTATTAACAACTGGGGACAGGAGACAATTGGTTGGCCCGGACCTTGGCGTACACGCTACCTCAAAGAAGAGGATCAGCAGACGACGAAGGCTGTCTTTATGCACAATCCCCATTTCTACTCGGCTACATGGGGTCGGGTAATTTTCCACGAACGGCTGACGGGTGCGGTGCAATCACTCATCGGTGATACGATTCAATGGCACCACACTGTGCTACACGCAAAGCCTCCGGAAAAAGGGACACCGTTCCCGATGCACCAAGATTATCCGTTCTACCCGCACGATGGACTTGATTTTGTCGATTGCCTCGTTCATCTCGACGACGCTCCCTTTGAGAGCGGTGCCTTGCGGGTTGTCCCGGGTAGCCATAAGGAAGGACCGCGGGAACATATTACGGGGGAAGGTACAGCACCACACTTGCCTACGGATAAGTTCCACCCTGATTTTATTGACTCGATTCCAATTCCGGCAAAGGCAGGGGATGTCATTTTCTTTAGTTATTGCATTATCCACTGGTCTGAAGTCAATCGGACGGATGAGTGGCGTAAAGCGGTTCGATTCGGATATCACAAGCCTGAAATGCGACCCGTCGGACGTGATCCTGAAGAGCCGTATAATAACATTATGGCGGGAGGGTTCAAAACGAATCCGGCTTCAGATGAGATAATGGCTTAGTTAGGCATGGGTTGGGCATTTTAGGGTAAGTATCAGTGGTGGGTTAGGAGAAACTGGCGCGGCATGTAAAGCTAAGACAAATAAAGGGCGGGCAGATTTTTCTGCCCGCCCTTGTTAATTTAAAATGGTCAACGGCGTTTTATATTGCCCCAGCTGGTCGTCAGTTTACCTCCTGGTTGAACCGCCAACCCGCCAATCGTTTCCATGGCAATATTCATCTCATCAACATCGATGACCCTATCCCACATATAGACCTCGGCGATAACAGCGTTTAACCACTGTCCATCCTCACGGTGTGCGATGAAGACCGGACGCGTGCCGGTTTCACAGGGACCGTTGCCCTTATCGGGTGCTTCTGCGACGGGGTTTTTGTCACCATCGACGTAGACCCGGACACCTTCCTCGAGTAGAAAGGTGCCACATTGGTGAATCCACTTGCCCCCTGGTGCTGTGCCGGCACCGTGCGGTTCTGAAACACCAGAACCTGGACAGGTCCAAACCGACATTCCAGCACCGAAATTGTCGTAAATATAGAGGGCGAATTCCCACTGATTGGCGTTTCCCTTCATAACAATAGGTTGACGGGTTTGCCCATGCGCATCGGTCCCGACTTTTAAGACTTTCACCCATGCACAAATGGTCAAGCCCTTCTTGTCGTCAAAATGGGAATCGATGTCTTTCTTCTGACTTTCCATATCAATTTTGATATAGGTTGCCTTGCCGTCAAACTCCATTACTTTCCCGAGGTCTTCGTGCTTGGCATCGACCCATTTCGGTGCGCTCTTACTGAGTTCCGTATCAAAATTGTGTGGACCGTGGTCGGCGACCTTTTGTCCAGCACCTTCGTTCATGGGTAGATACATCCAAAGCCCATCCTCGATATCAGCAGCGTGTGCGAGAAGAGTCATAGCGGAAAATACCGCTATGAGCAACGTAAAAAATATAGCCTGACGCATTTTCTTTCTCCTTTGTAGCATAATCTGTTAGACGAAAAAATAGTTTCCGGACAACGTTTAGAAAATAGAAATGTGAATGGCGAAGACAATTCTTCGCTTACGTATAGCACTGGTTAAAGCGATGTCATTTCTGACGTGCGACACGCGCTTGGGCAACTTGTAGCATATTCCGCGTCTCAGCTGCGTCGGGGTTTAGTTGTAAGGCTCTTTCAAACGCCTTGATGGCTTCTGGATATCCGCCTTGTTTTGTATGGCAGACCCCGAGCTCATGGTATGCCTTGGCGTTGTTAGGATAGATTTCTGTAATTGTCGTAAAGGCTTCTAACGCTTCTGTGAACCGTTCCGTTTCTCGATAGACGTAGCCAAGCTGCATCAAAGCATCAGGAAAATTCGGTTTAAGAACGATTGCTTTTTCAAGAGCAGCGATGGCTTCTGGGAACACACCTTTATGTCTGTATGCAAGCCCGATGCCATAGTGCGCGTAAGGGAGGGTCGCGTCCCGCGTCAGTGCTTTCTCGTATTCTGCGATCGCTTCATCAAGCTGCCCTGCGAACCCATAGGCTCTGCCTAAATCGACATAAGCCTCCGCCATGTCAGGTCTCAACTGAATCACGCGTTTGTAGGCGGTGATCGCTTCAGCCAGTTTTCCTTGCATCACATAGACTGTCCCCAAATTATGATGTGCCTGAATCAAGGTTGGCTTCAATTCAACAGCACGTTGATAAGCCAACGCTGCCTCTTGGAGTCTCCCGGCGCGCTGGTAAGCGGTTCCGCTGTTGTTGTAGTCCTCGGCGGAGGGTGAAGCCGCTGATTTGGTAGATGTCGCGGATGCAGGCTTTGTTTCAACGGGGGCACGCTCGCTGCTTTGGCACGCACTCATGAGTCCTAAAACTACCAGAAAGATGCATCCATAGATACTCAGTTTCATTTTTGGGATGCTCCTTCAACCACCTCTATAGTCTGATTTACTTTGAGTTCAGTGTACCGATCTATTTCACCGGAGGCCCATTGAATTTCAAGTTGCGAAACCGTTTCAATTCTCCCTAACCCGAACGTCAAGGCCATCTCACTTTGAGAACAATAACTGCTGCCTGTACGAACCATCTGGCTTTGGACGGTATCTCCCGATGTTACTCTAACTTTGGCTCCGATTCCATCGCGATTGCTACGGACACCGACGGTTTTCACCTGGAGGTAATTAGACGGCGGTTCTGTATCATTGCGCAAAAGCCATGCGCCGCCAAACCCGTCTTCAACACCGTTATTGCTTACAAGCAGATCCAGGTCTCCATCGTTATCGTAATCGCCATAGGCACATCCGCGTCCAACACCTGCGTGAACGAGTCCGGCGTGCTTCGTAATATCTCGGAATGTGCCATCTCGCTGATTTCGGAAGAGCGAAGGAAGCTGTGGGTATGGTGTATGCTGTTGGTAGCGTAACACCTCCGGTTCAATATGCCCATTAGCGCAAAATAGGTCAAGTGCTCCATCTAAATCGCAGTCGAAAAATAAGACACCGAAGGTCAACGAACGGTAACTGACCCTGCCAATCTGGCCCCGATCTGCGCTATCAGTGAAATAGGTGTCTCCCGGTTTTGCGTAAAAGAAGGCTGTTTTCTCGTTGCTGAAATTGCCGATGGCAATTGCTACACCACCGTTGTTATAGACGTCCGCTGCATCAATCCCCATGCTGCCACGGGCTTTCCCTGTCTCGCTGAAGGCGATTCCCATAACGAGGGCTTCATCAGTGAATGTGCCATCGCCGTTATTCCGATAGAGAAAATTCGGTTCAGTATCGTTAGCGACAGCGAGATCGATCCATCCGTCGTGATTGTAATCCAACAGGGTAACACCAAGGGACTTACCTATCGGATTATATAGCCCTGCTTGTGTTGTGAGATTAGTGAACTTGCCGTTGCCTTGGTTGCGATAGAACTGACAAGACTGTCCGGTATAGACAGTCGGTGTGCAATAGGAGCGGTATCGCTTGTTGTCAACCGTAGAATTCACCGTACACGGGACATCCGTTTCAGGTGTCCATTCAACGTAGTTGCAAACAAAAAGATCCAACCATCCATCGTTGTCAGCATCGAAGAAGGCGGCACTTGTTGACCAAGCTGGGTCGCCGACCGCTGCGAAGTCTGTAACATCTGTGAAGGTGCGGTCTCCGTTATTGCGAAACAGTCGGTTTTCACCTACGTTGGTGAAGTAGATATCCGCATCGGTATCGTTGTCGTAGTCAGCGACTGTTATCCCCATACCGTACATCGGCACGTTTAATTTCGCGGCTTCCGTGACATCAACGAATTGTCCGTTTCCTGTGTTTCGGTAGAGTTGAGGGGTATGCGTAGCTTCTACGTGTTCCCATGCTGTTCCATTTGCGAGCAGAATGTCTAAATTACCGTCAGCATCGTAGTCCAAAAAGGCACATCCGGCACCCATTGTTTCGGGCATATACCGTTCACCAGTTCCCCCAGTGAAGTGCCGAAATTCGATACCAGCTGCATTGGTGACATCCGTAAATTGGACGCGCGCCTCTGCCCAGATACATAGACAGATAAACACAGACGAGAGAACAAAGGTCCACATGAAGTATTCTCTATATCGATTTGTAATACACGCTGGCAAACATTAGGCTTTGTAAAATTCAACCGTTGTTCCAGCCATGTCCTCGACCTTTTCTATCAACGCCTGCCGTTCATCATCTCCCATGCCTGTGAAAGTATTGGCAATGTCAATTTTCTCTTGCATCTGCTTGGCATTGTCCGGGCCGGTAACGAGTGTGCTTACGGGTAGGGACCAGACAAACCGAATCGCTTCGGAAATGCTGATTCGATCCGGGACAATTTTTGGATTTGCACCGTGTTTGCCGTGCCGAGCACCACCGAAAAAGCCGCCGTTTGCGAGTGCTTTCATTCCAATCACACCGATATTGCGTTCAACGAGCGTCGGTACGACTCTCTCGATGAAACTCTCATAGCTAACATCAACAAGATTCACCGCCAGTTGACACGCATCGAAAATATCGGTTCGTTCAAGCATACGCTCATGGGCTGCGGGGCTTGCATGCCCAGTGAATCCGATATAACGCGTCTTTCCAGTAGCTTTTGCTTCCAGCATTACATCAAGAATGCCGTTATCAATCCGCTCATCTACGTCTGCGGAATTTTTGATTGAATGTACTTGCCAGAGATCAAGCCGATCGGTATTCAGGCGTGCGAGTGAGCCTTCGAGGTGCTTCCAAGCACCCTCAGCGGTGGTCGCTGTCGTTTTCGTCATCAGGAATATATCATCTCGGTATTTTGGAACAAGCAGTTTTCCCAAACGACTCTCACTACCACCGGACTGATAAGATTCTGCGCTATCAAAGAACCTGACGCCGCCTTCAAGTGCGATCTCAATTGTTTTTTGGGCTTCAGCTTCTGACATCCCTCCGATATGCCATCCACCAACGCCAAGCATTGTTACCGCCTCTCCTGTGCGGCCGAATCTCCGTGTTGGTAGGAGGGTGCCTAAGCGGTCGCTGGTAATATTTGCTTCATCGCCTTCTGCACACGCCGATGACAAAAGAACGCCTGTCGTTAGGCCTGCCATCGATTTTAGAAATGCGCGTCGATCAATCATGATTTTCACCTCCGTTATTCTATATCATAAGTTACTTGGGAATATTTGTCAAGAGTTTTCTGTAGTAGTTCGCTGTCGGCTGTTAGCAGTCAGTGAGCAAAATTTAGAAACCTCTCCTATAGGTGGGCAATCTTGCATTTCACGATGTTATTTTTTTCTTGATTTAAAGCGCAATCGGGGTTATAATAGTTTCGCATGCAGGATAGCATTCGTCTTTGTTGATACAACCCAAATTGTTACCGAAACGGATTTGCAAACAAGTGGTGCGAAGTCCTAAGGACATTAGGGCTTGAAAACACTTGTTTTTTTATCGCAATAAACTTAATCGCATGGAAAACGGTTCAGAGAAAACAATCCCTGATAAACTCGTCGTGCTTACCTTTGACGACGGCTGCAAATCGCAGGCGACCTTCATAGGTCCACTCCTGAAATCATACGGTTTCGGTGCGACCTTCTATATTACCGAAGGGTTGAACTTTCTCACAAACAAAGAAGCCTATATGACATGGGAAGAAGTACGTGGCTTACACGACGCCGGTTTCGAGATTGGCAATCATACGCGTCACCACCGGAACGTAACGCAGCAGTCGGCAGCGGAACTTAGCGCGGATCTCATACACATTGACGAGCGTTGCGAGGTATACGGTATTCCGCGACCGACGACTTTTTGCTATCCTGGTTATAGCCACGGCGAAGCGGCTGTTGAAGTACTCGTTGAACACGGTTTCGATTTTGCCCGACGCGGTGTTGCGCCAGAATTTCCTTATGACGGGGAAGGTGGGCGCGGACCTGCCTATAATCCGACCTTGCATCACCCACTTTTAATTCCGACGACGGGGGCTTCCGGACCTCATTGGAGTTTTGATGACTTCGAGTGGGCACTTGCGCAAGCAAAGGACGGGAATATAGCGATTCTGACATTCCACGGCGTCCCGGACGTTGAACATCGATGGGTTCACACAGAGCCAGCGCAATTTGAAGCATATATGGCGTATCTTGCGGAAAACGACTATCATGTCATCGCGCTCCGGGATCTCAGGGAGTATATGTAGGGTTATAAGCACATTCTACATACCTATCGCCTCACTCGGGCTTTGAACAATACAGATGGAGACAAGAGATACAGTAGGTTCGTGTCGTAAACGTACCTACTCATTTTAGTAACCTATGCTCAGAGAATTTACAAACAGTCTAACCCGATGGGATACGTTGCTGTTTCACCGTATCTTTGGTTGGGGCGATAGAAGAGTCCTGAATTGCTCATTTCGCATCATTTCTTGGAGCGCTAACGGGTGTCTATATCCATTTCTGGTGCTTTACGTATACTGGACGTTCGGTTCAGCCGTCAGCAAGCCGTTTCTTCTATCAGGCACCCTGGCATTTTCACTTGAGAGACTCCTCTATCACCTCCTGAAACGGTCCATGAAACGCGACCGCCCGTATGAGCAGATGATGGATGTTCACTTTCGAGTACGTCCCCCGGATCGGTTTAGCTTCCCATCGGGACACACTGCGTCCGCCTTCCTGGTAATGACGCTGTTGTCGAATACCTTCCCTGGTCTACAAATTCCAGCGTTTTGTTGGGGGATTTCGGTCGGTGTCGCGCGTGTCTATCTCGGGGTCCACTATCCGACGGATGTGCTTGCGGGTGCGCTGCTTGGCACCCTTGCAGGACAGATAGGTATGTGGTTTATAATGTAGCGGGGAAGTGCTTGAAAGAGATTGTTCATTGGTTGTCATCGGGCGAGGTTAGAAAACCTTGAAGAAACACTCCAGCAAAAACCCTATTATTTTTTAAGGAGAACTCGGCGAGGTTAAAAACCTCGCCTACCAACTATCGGGCTTTCACTAATAAGGTGTGTCGTTTGTTGTCAAGGCACACCAACGCGAAGAAAACAGATAGTTGAACAGTGCTTCCTGTGCTGCTGGCGTCTTAATCTGTTTCAATGCTACCGCTGCATGAAAACGGACATACCGATTCTCATCTTCCAATTGGGCGACGAGCGCAGGAATTGCGGGTTCAGCAGTTGTGCCTAATTTTGCTAAGGCACGTGCTGCGTTATCACGAACCGAGTGATAGTCATCACGCAGTCCTGCCGTCAAAACCTCTACAGCCTCGGATAAATCAATGTCCTCAGAAACCTGTTGTCCGATGAGTCCTAATCCCTCTGCGGCGTGTCGTCGGACCAATGGGGAGGAATCTTGTGCGGCGCGTGTTAGGATAGGTATCGCTTCCTGTGCGGTTTTTCCCATATCCGCCAAAGCGAACGTTGCACTTGCCCGCACGACATCATCTGTCCCTTGTATGGCATCAATTAACGTTGGAATCGCGGGTGCGCCGGTGAGACTCAAAGCGTATCCAGCATATTCGCGAATAGCATCAGATTTGCTATGCAACGCCTGTTTCAAGGCAGGTACGGCAGTGCTACCAACTCGTCCCAAGCGATAAGCAGCATTTAGTCGCTTCCTTTCGCTATCGCTATCTAAGGATTCGATGAGCGTATCCACCTCAGCACTCGAAACGCCGTTGGTCATCCCGTTCTGCTTTCCGTTATACCAGTCCCACAGCGATCCCCATAATTCTGGGTGTTCGGATTCTTCGCCGTTGCTGAGGGCGTTCCAGTCGATGGTCTCTCGCCTCCATGAAGGTGTTTGTGGCTCATCAAGCCGGATAAAGAGGAATTTCAACATATACCGTTTCTTGTCACTGCTATTTGGCATTGCGCGGTGCCACAAGTCGTAGTGGACAATAGTTACGGTCCCGGCTTTACCCGTGAGTGCGAGATCGGGTTGCTTGTGTGCGCTTTCACCCGTCTCGTAATACTGGGAACCGGGTAGAACAGCGGTAGGTCCCATATCTTCAGTGACATCCTGCGGATAGTAGAATGCCATCGTCCAACGGCATCTGTGGCGTCGGATTTGTTCGTCCCCTTCATAACTGTCTTTATGGAAATTCTGACCTTCGCTGCCCTGTTGGTTGAAATGGCAGTATCGGTGTGAATGCATTACATAGTTTTCACCGAGTACACCTTGCATTGCCCCGTGAACAATCGGATGGTCGAAGATTTCCTGAATTTCAGGGATGAGCGGCAGCACGTTATTCCCCAAGTTCCCGGTTACTTCAAACATTGTGTCGAGCTGTTGGCGAATATTCTCATGAAAACTCGGTGGGAAATCGGTTTTTATTTTGACATAGCCGTTGATGATGAAATCGCGCATCTCTGCATCGGTGAGTTGCAGTGTAGGCTTGTTCATTTCGGTGTCCTCCAATTATTGGCAGTGAGCGGTCGGCGATCAGCATTAAAAAGCAGGTCTATATAGAGGTTTATAGCACTAATCGTAGGTTGGGTTGAACGATACTGTAGATTACTATCCCAAACACATCTCAAACTCAACATCGCGTTATCCGCCACCCAAGCACGAAGTGAAATCCAACTTCATAAAAGGATCCCTGGGAACTATTAGATGAGTTCGTTGGGTTTCACTCGTTACTTTTTTGAGATGGCGCGTATACGGAAAGTTCTATTTTTCTATGACGTGTTAGAGTTCTGATAGGTCCGTTCAACCCAACCTACAATCCGGCACTAAGATGTTGGGTTTCGCTGCATCTATCTAACGAACAAGGCATTAAAAATCGAAATCTTTCGTATAAACGAAAGGGTCTTGTTTCTTTTCGCTCAACCCAACCTACGGGTCATTTTTTTAGAAGTACATTCTTATTTTTTCACTGCGCCGAAGGTAACCCCTCGGAGCAGGTGGTTCCGCATCAAGAACGTGAAAACAGCAACGGGTAAAAGAAAGACGAAGGTGCCAGCAGCGATTTTGCCCCAATCCATGCCACTGGAACCCGTTGCGCTCGTAATCGACGGGGGTGCGGTAACGGCTCTGCCGCCGACCTCTGTGAGGACTAAGGCAAAGGCGAACTCGTTCCAAGCGGTAATGAGACAGAACACGGCAGTCGCAGCGATGCCTGTGACGGACTGCGGTAAGATTACCTTCAGAAAGGTTTGGAACCGGGAGTAGCCGTCAACAAGCGCGGCATCCTCATATTCCTTTGGAATTTCGTCAATAAACCCCTTCATTAACCATACCGCAAATGAGACATTAAAGGTAGTGTAAAGTAGAATCAACCCAAAGTGTGTATCTCGCAAGCCGAGTGCACTGTACATGAGATAGATTGGGATGACAACAACAACTGGGGGTAGCATTCGTGTGCTGAGAATAAAAAAGAGTAGGTCGTCCTTTCCAGCGACGTCGAATCGGGAAAAGGCATACGCCGCAAGGGTTCCGAGTCCTACAGCGAGAATCGTGCTACCGCCACCGATGATAATACTGTTGAGCAATTGGTAGAAATATTTGGAACCGCCGTTCGCCAATGCAACGCACATCGCTATCGTCCCTAAAACACTCGGTAGGACAAAAGTAAGTCGCTGTTTCTTTGCCGTTTGGGACGCTATGACATTAGACTTTTTGAACGGTGCCATCAAGAGATAAGCTATGATTGCACAAACAATCAGTAGCACAAAATTGAAACGGGCATCGGTTTGGAAACGATTCTGGAGTGGTTGTAGGGTCAGAAAACTATAGAGACAGGTTAAGACGAAAATAGCGTTCCAAGCAAAGCTGAGATTTCGGAGCGATAAGGCACCGGGCAATTTCACATCAAAAAGCGAGAAAAAACCGAAGAGTAGTAAACCCACCAATACCTCTACCAGAAACAGGTATGTAACGCCTGGCACCCCGTCCGAAGGCATCAGTTTCTGATAGTTTTCCAATGATACATCAAAAACAAACTTCGGTAGTTTCGTAGTGATGTCTGCCAGTCCCTTCAGTGACGTCGCCAAAATCCAGTAAATCGGCGTGATATAGACAATCACCGCTACAGCAACGAACGCTAATATGAGGTAGTGCGTAAAGTTTTTCCGATTCCGCATAGTGTCTTCTATGTTTCTTCCTTGACGCGATTTAGGTATTTTACGTAGATATTGCTTAGTGCGACGATAATGATGAGTAGGATATATGCCATCGCGCATGCTTTACCGGTATTGTAGTTCCGAAAGGCGAGTTTATAGAGGTTCATTGATACCGTCTCTGTGACAGTGCCGGGTCCACCCTCACGGGTAAGGACATAGACAATGTCGAACATCTTGAAGGCATCCATCGTTCTAAACAGAAGCGCAATAAGCAGAAGCGGGGCTACCAGAGGGAGCGTTATCCATCGAAATTTGAACCACGCCGAGGCTCTATCGACATCAGCGGCTTCATAGAGGGACTTCGGTACGGCACTCAGCCCCGCGAGGGCGATCAGCATCATGAAAGGCGACCACATCCATGTATCTACAATAACAACAGCCAACATGGCTACCTTCGGATTGGTGGTCCAGCCGATGGGCGATTTTAGGAAGGGGCTGAGGAAAAAGTTCAGCAAACCGGCGTTATCTGAAGAGAGGATAAAACGCCAAAAGAGTCCAACTACCACAGGGGATAACATCATCGGGAGCAGGAGCAATGTTGTAACGAAACCTTTATACCGGAAGTCGCGATTCAGTAGGAGTGCTAACCCGAATCCGATAAAGAATTGTGCAGCTACTGCCAGTACCACAAAATAGGCTGTGGTTTGAAAGTAGCCCCAGATTTCTGGGTCGGCGAGGAGGCGTGAATAATTACGGACCCCGATGAATCTCGGTGCTGCGGGCATGGAGGCTTTGTAACGATGGAAACTGAGGTATAAAGACCAGAGCAGCGGGAAGATGTTCATCAAGATGAGCAAAATCATGGTGGGCATGATAAATGCCATCTTCAACTGGTAGTCGCTCATCCCACGCGACGCTGTGTAGGGACGGTTGGTTTGCATATTTCTATGGTTATCAGTTGTCAGTTATCGGTTCTCGGAAAGAGAGATACTTCTGACCGAAAACCGATAATTCAAGAGTGCCAACCGCTTTATTCGTCGTAGTAGCCTGCGTCCTCAAAGATCTCCTCATGCTTCTTTGCGATGGCGTTCAGTGCTTCCTTTGCGGACTTGATGCCGGAGATGGCTTCACTCCAATTCGTTTGGCACGCCTCTAAGAGTTCTGCATATTCCGGTACTGCCCAGAAATCGCGAAGGTATGGGAAACTTGCGGCGAAAGCCTCGTTAAAGGGGGTTGCCATCTTAAATGTATCCGACTGTAACACCTCTTTGTGCGGTGTGAAACCACCGAGTGCCGCCCATTTTTCCTGAACAGGTTTCTGCATGAACCATTTCATGTACTGCTTGGCGAGATCCTTGTTTTTGGAATAGGAAGAAACGGACATTCCCTGTCCGCCGATGCTAATATAGTGGCCTTTTGGACCGGCGGGTGCGACAAAGAAACCGCTCTTATCGTGAGAGGTTGGATTCGTTTCAGGGTTCACAACACCCGGGAAAAATGCGAAATAATTCATCGCCATAGCTAGCTTGCCTGAGGTGTAGGCGTTGAGGGTCTCCGCCCAATAGTAGTTTGGGGCATCTGGCGGTGAGAACTTGAGGAGGTCTGTGTAAAATTCGAGTGCCTTGGCAGCATCGTCTGTGTTGATATATCCGTCGACTTTGTAGTTCTCTGCATCACCGTACGAGCCACCAAAACTCCACATTACCTGTTGAAAGCCCATGGTGATACCGTCGTATTCTTTGCTATACCATGTTCCAATACCGTAGAGGTCTTGCTCGGGGCGCGTAAAGAATTCGGCAATATCGCGGAGTTGGTCGTAGGTTTTTGGGGGTGCGAGTGCGTAGCCGTACTTGTCTTGAAACGCCTTCATTTCGTCTGGATTTTCAAATAGGTCTTTCCGGTAGACGTACCCGGCGGCATCAACTTCGGCGGGCAGTGCCCAGTACGTTCCGCTGCCTTTCGGATATTCGGCGAACGCCGTCATGGCGGGTCCGTAGATAGCATCTACATCAATATTTTCATTAATCCAATCGGTTAGGTTGATATAGTTCCCACCTTGAGAGTTCCTACCAAGCCACTGGCTATCTCCAATGACGATGTCGTAGAGGTCGCTTTTTCCGACGAAAGCCGTGAAAACTTTATCTTGAAAACTGGGCCAAGGAATCTGAATCACATCCACAGCAATGCCTGTTTCGGCGGTAAAGTCTTTCGAGAGTTCTTGTAAATAATTAGCGGGATCCCATTCTGCCCAGACAACGGTTAAGGACTGGGATTGGTGGTTATCCGCTTCCGTGGCACTTACGAACGCAAGTGCAAGTATCAGCACTAAAACAAAACTTATGCGAACACTTTTCATGTTTTTTTTCCTCCGTATAAAGATCGTGCAAGTAGTTGTTAGCACCGATTAAGGTCTGATATGTAATTCGGTGCTTTAGTGGAGCATTATAAATGGAGTTTAAAATTTTTGCAAGAAAATTTGTTTGCAGTGCGATATCCCAAACTACGGTCAAAGCTCACCGATGCAGAACACGGTATTCTTTGCTTCTAAACTCCGAATTTCGGAATAGTGGTAAACTTGGGTAACTTCCACTCCATTTTCAATGATGGCAGTGGGGCGTTCGATAACGAAGTCAGCGAAGTGCGGTGCGTTGAAAGCAACATAGGCGAGGCTGAACGTCTCAATCTGCCGGTCATATCGCTTTGACAGATCCGGAAATAGAACAATTCCTGTATCAACTTGGTAGATGCCTGCATTTTCATCTATGTTCATCGTTTTAACCGGACATTCGATAATTGCCCGCTGATGTGTATTGGTATCCCATATTTCTGTGTGCGTTACGATGGGTAGACATTTCTGCGTCGCCTCAAAAATGGCTGCGTTGCTATCAAGGACCCGGACCGGTGATGCCTCCTGAACATCAAACAGGGTGCCTCCCCAATAATCCTGCGCCGATCTATACTCAACATAGTTATCGTTGCAGTAAGCATGCCTTCTGAATACTGCTGTATGTTCTTCACCAAAAACAGGGAGGAAGTCATAGTTTGGATTTATGAAGAGATTTTTCTCCGCAAAAGTGTGCTCACTCTTACACGAACCACATTGGTAATAATCGCTGAAACTTCCATCTGTGTCATCTATGATGCGGCATCGAGATTCGACCCAAAAGCGAGGGGCATTCCCGTTGCCAACAGAGTTGATAAAAGAGAGTCCATAATCAAGGCAATTCATTGATTTTCCTTTCGCTGTGGTATATGATTCCGTAAACCTATTTTATCCCAACAGTGCTCATCTGTCAAGAAATCTTGACACCCCCCTGTAACTGCGCTATAATAGAATTACTAAAAATTCTTGGAGGCAAACCATGGCCAGCCCTGCAGCGCAAACATACCTCACACCTGAAGAATACATCGCTTTTGAACGTAAGGCAATTCCTGACGCTGAAACAGTTAGACGTAAAAGGAATATACATGAAACACCTTTTTGAAAAACTACGTGACGACGTTCAAAATTGGCGTAAGAAAGGATACTCTTGCCCTGATTATCCCCTCATCGGCGAGATCCTACGCTATCAGTTTGAAGGTGAAGCAGATGATCGCGTCCACCTCAAATACCTGCGTGAACCGCAATTCCAATCCTTGGAACTCTATTGGTATCTGCGGCTGGTGCTAAACACTCCGCATATTGTCAAACTCTACAGACACTACTACGACCCTGGCGATATACGCGATTTCTGCGAAGCGTTTGGCATCCCGATCTCTCCCCAAGAACTGATATTGATTCGAGATGTTGATACAGTCATTGATTTGGTGGAAAACAACCCGGAATTTGTTAAACAGAAGCGAATTGATCCAGTTTACGAGGCGGTGACACTCCCCTACCCAAGTTATATCTTTGCCCTCGCAATGGGCACCGGCAAGACGGTTCTCATCGGGACAATTATTGCAACTGAATTCGCGATGGCACTCCGCTATCCTGAAAGCGAGTTTATGAAAAACGCCCTCGTTTTCGCTCCCGGCACAACGATTATTGAAAGTCTACGCGAGATTAGCGAGGTTCCTTTCGATCAGATTCTGCCTCCCAGTCTGCACCGTGATTTTCTCGCCAATCTTAAGATAACCTATCCACAAACCGGTGCAAAAGAAATTCAAGTCCAAACAGGTAGTACTTACAACGTTATTGTCACGAACACCGAAAAAATCGCGCTTCGAGCAAATGTGAAAAAACGGAGCAATCAGACGGAATTAGAATTTGCCGAGAAAAAAGAACAAGCAGAATTAGAGGCGAACCTCCGACTTCAAAAAATAACGAGTTTACCCAGTTTAGGGGTGTTCTCAGACGAAGCACATCATACTTATGGCAATAGAATGGACAGAGAACTCAAGCGGGTTCGGAAAACGGTTAACTACATACATGAGAAAACCGATCTCATTGCCATTATCAATACGACAGGTACGCCTTACGCCAAACGGCAGATGCTCAGAGAAGTCGTTGCGTGGTATAGTCTCGGTGAAGGAATTAAGGACAACATTCTTAAAAGTCTTCACAACGGTATTGTTCAGTATCCCATCGGAACTATTTCTGACGCGGATGTGATCCGTAGCGTTATCAATGACTTTTTTGAAAACTACGGTGATGTATCACTGCCGGATGGTGCAAAAGCGAAAATCGCCTTTTACTTCAAGACCCAAGAACATTTGGATGCCTCCCATCAGCATATTCAAAACTCACTAACAGAAATCGGAGAGAGTACCACTCAGATACTCGTCAATACCCAAAAATCAAGTCCGCAGGAAATTGATGAATTCAAGCGACTGAACAATCCTGACAGTCAGAAACGTATCATTCTCCTTATTGGCAAAGGGACAGAGGGCTGGAATTGTCCAAGTCTATTTGCTTGCGCACTTATTAAGGAACAAACAACCAGTAGCAATTTTATCTTGCAAGCCTCAACGCGGTGTCTCCGTCAAGTGGAAGGTAACACACGGACGGCAAAAATCTTTTTGGATACGAAAAACAGCACGATTTTAGATAAAGAATTACAGGAAAACTTCGGGACTACACTCGGTGAACTGCGTACACAGGACGCAGAAACGGAAGAAGTGGTGATCCGCGTTCGCAAACCCAATTTGCCGAAATTAAAAATTGTGCAATTGGTGCGTCGGGTTGTTCCGTTGGAGAACACACTGATAGAGGTTCAGTTAAGTTTGCCTACAGATGTGCAGGAAACCCTACCCGCTTTTCGCAGCATTCTGACCCCAGATTTCACGCAGCGAGGTACTTCACCACTCACAGGGTTAGGGGCACAAGACGAAGTTGAGATCACTGATAGAACAACTGATTGCTACACACTGGCGAGACGACTTGCTACAAACTATCACCTCTCTGCAATGGAAACACTTAAAAATCTCAAAAGTCTCTATCCAGAGGGGCAAGTCCCGTATAAACACTTGGATTCGCTATGTAAACAGGTGGAAGACCAGCAGCAAAATTACGAAGTGATTGAGGAAGAAGTGACAGAACACCTCGCGCTTATCCGAATCCACGATGACGAGGGTAATCTACTTTTTGAAAAAGATGATACTGATGACTGTTACGTTCACCGGTTGCGTCTCCGAAAGAGTAAGGTTGATCTGCTGCTCAATGAAGCGGACTTAGAAGACACCTACGATGTTAGTTATCACTATACGCCTTACGACTTTGATAGCGGCCCTGAACAGAATTTCTTTAAGACGATTTTAGCAACGCTAAATCAATCCGTTGCGGATGTCAAAGTGTTTCTGTTTACCGGTAGTTTGACGAATACCAAAAAGACCGATTTCCATTTTGAATACAAAGGCACTGATAACAATTATCACCGCTATTTTCCTGATTTTGTTATCGTCAAAAATACGGGAGAATTCTACATTGTTGAGATTAAGTCTGAAAACGAACGCGGCGATCTAACCGTCGAAGCGAAAGAGAAGACAGTGAAACGTTTGGTAAAGTTACAGCCGGATACCCATTTTGAATATAAAGTCATTTATACAAGAGACGCTTTTCTCCAAGAGAACTTAGACGAAATGCAGACTATCCGTGAATGGATTTATGGAGACGATGATTCAAAGATAGGTAAAATGTAATAGGAAATTTGGGATGGCTAAAAACAAGGACGTTGTCTTGCAACTTATTACCGATTCTATTGAGATTGTTGGCAATGCCATTGCTGCCTCAGCCGCTGGGGCACTCAGCGGAGATCCAATTACAGCAGGTGTCGCCGGTGGTCTTGGTAAGGCATTTGAAATTGGTTTTAGAACAATTGGAACTGAAATTTCGGAGCGAATGATTGGTCCGCGTGAGAAAATCCGTGCTGGAGCTGTTTTTGCCTACGCAGCCGCTGATATCCGAAAACGCCTTGAAGCGAATGAAAACCCCCGTGATGATGGTTTTTTCGATAAAATACATACTAGAAGATCCGCAGCTGACGAGGTTCTTGAAAGCGTAATATTGAAGGCTCAGAGAGAACCAGAAGAAAGAAAAATCCAATACATGAGCTATCTATTTTCAAACATAGTATTTAACCCACAGATTGACGTACATACCGCCCATCAGTTCGTAAAAATCGCTGAAGAACTAACCTATAGACATCTTTGTATAATGAAACTCTCCCTACAAGCCAATGAATATGGCGTGCTTGATTTAGAACAGGCGAATTTTACACTCACTTTCCGTTCTGTTATTAAAGATTGTTTTAATCTTTATAACTGGGGCTATATAGATGGAGACAATCGCTTTATGTATCGGCTTTACGAATTATATGCAAAAGGTCCACAACTTGTTGGCGATAGCACAGATTCAAAATATCAAGGACTTATGAACAAAGACACGAAAACTGTCGAAGGAATTGGTAAAAACATTTTTGAACTTATGAATTTGGATCTGATTCCTAATGAAGACATAGATACGATTGTGCAAACCTTTAAATAAAACGTGTACTCTCAATGGAACAAAATCTCGTACTCTCTAATATCCTAAGATCCATTTATGCGATAATTTGGCGCAACAAAGATGGAAGAATGAGTGAATTTTCCATCACTTTACGCAAAATCATCAAGTCTATTTCAGAACAACTTAATTGATCCCGGAGTCCTAAATTCGTTAATGAAACTGCATTTATAGGAACCAGACAATCCGCGTAATCCGTGTAATCCGCGAAAAAATTTGGGATTCAGAATTGACGAAATATTTACACACCCGAAAAGGTTGACTATTTGCTAATAATGCCTTATACTTAACACATGCAAATTCGTCCCAGAGAAATACTTACCTATACCTCGTCAGGCGGCCGTAGTCCGTACCGACAATGGTACTCACGGATTAAAGATGAAAAATTGAAGGCAGCCATCTCTACCAGACTTACCCGTTTGGAAACGGGGAACTTCGGTGATTTCAAGCGATTGCATCAGGATTTATATGAATTGAGAATCCACTATGGTCCCGGATACCGAGTCTACTTCGGCAGTTTTCAAAATACCGTTGTTATTCTGCTTTGTGGTGGGACAAAAGGCACCCAGCCAAGGGACATCACCAGAGCACGAAATTATTGGAACGACTTTCTGCAAGAAATCAAGGAGCAGTCTCAATGAATATAGACGCGAAACTCCAACAGTGCACCATCCCTTTTAAAGACTTTCTGCTAAAAGACCTTGCTGAACCTGAGTTTGCAAAAGATTATCTGGATGCAGCGATCCGAGATTTTGATGTAGATGGCGACATTGAAATAATATTGCTCGTCATTAAAAATGTCGCTCAAGCACAAGGTGGGATTGAAAATCTTGCCAAGTGGACAAAACTCAGCCCGCAGGTGCTTACCAATCTGCTGCAGCCTGAGGATTCGCTGCAATTGGATAAAGTGTTGGATATTCTCTCCACGTTAAAAGATTCCTTCCATTCAAAGTCTGCCGTTATTGATAAGGATTCTATAGGTATGGAGAAATAATATGAAGATAAAACCAGTTAAAGGCAGACCGATGCTGCACTGGGTCGGCAAGCGTCCAATTGATACGGTGAACCACTACCCCGCGCAGCTCGTCGAAACTTACAACGTCGAAAACCCAGAAAAAGAACCGATTTATGATAAATTCAAGAACGGTCCTAATTTCGTCTTTCACGGTGATAACAAGGAAATTCTCTCTACGCTGCTTGTGCAGGGGTTCCGTGGTAAAATTGATCTTATCTGCATTGATCCACCGTTTGCCAGCGGTGCTGATTATGTGCGGGAGGTAGCATTACGCGGTAAAAGGGAGAAACTTGAGGCAGAAGGACACACTGTCGCCGAACAGATACAATACACCGACATCTGGGTGAATGATACTTATCTGCAATTCATGTATGAACGACTCATCTTGATGCGCGAGCTGCTATCGGATAAAGGGTCTATCTATTTGCATTGCGACTCTACTATGAGTCATTACTTGAAGTTGATTATGGATGAAATTTTCGGTAAAGATTTGTTCCGGAATGAGATTATTTGGAGAAAGTATGGCGGACACAAAAATACAGCGAAATTAAAATTTACAACTGAAAATGACACAATATTTTTTTACTCTGTCACCGACAAA
Organism: Candidatus Poribacteria bacterium; assembly: GCA_022826805.1. GTDB lineage: Bacteria > Poribacteria > WGA-4E > WGA-4E > WGA-3G > WGA-3G. The sequence goes on along the minus strand of JAJDUH010000013.1, from coordinate 84,226 downwards.
TATATTTTCAATGGTATATTTCGTCCATTATCAAAACAAACCATCCAATCTGAATATAAGCACATCGACGAAAACGGACGGCGTTATGCAATACCTCGTGGTCGTAAATATTTACAAGGGACTGTAAAAAGAGTTTACCTTGACTCTAATCCTGGAGTCGCTATTGGAAACCTATGGACAGAAAAGGAACTTACAATACAAGGAAAAGATAATGAACGTATAGGATACCCCACCCAAAAACCCGAAGCACTATTAGAACGTATCATCAAAGCCTCAAGTAACGAAGATTCCATTGTCCTTGACTGCTTTGTCGGGAGCGGTACTACCGCTGCCGTAGCCGAAAAACTCGGCAGACGTTGGATCGCTGCTGATATCAACAAAGGTGCCATCCAGACAACGATAAAAAGACTACAAAAGTTACCCAATATGCAGCGCGGCATTGCCCATTATCGCGTCAATAACTACAATGCCAGTACACATTTGGAACGAACGGATATTGTGATAAAAAAATATGGCGTGCAAACCGATAGACAAGAGGCATTTTTTGATGGCACTCTGGACGGAACGCTTGTCAAAATTATTGACCTCACGAAACCTCTCACCCCGTTAGATATTCAGACAATTAAAGACGAACTTGAGAATCGTCCGGAGGAGTCCCGCAACATCACGGTATTTTGCTACGGTATCAATAGAGGGATTCAGGCAGAACTCCAAGAGGAAAATAGGCGGCGCGCAGTAAACAAAATCTTTGTGCGTGACATCGGAAGCGAAGGAGTTACTACTTTTGAGCCTGCTTCAGCAGAAGTGAATTTCGAGAGAGAAGAAGAAAGTGTCAAAATTACCATTACGGAGTACATCAGTCCGACTATTTTAGCACGCATGGACATAGACCGGACCGTCTTTGACGAGCACATTGACGATTTCCGCGCACAGATTGATTGTGTTTTGATAGACACCGACCACATAGGTGAACATTTCACAATCGTTGAAAGCGATGTTCCTGAGAAAAAAAACGATTTTATTGACGGAAAATACACAGTATCACTCCCGCGTCCTGATGCCCACGTTGCGGTGAAGATTATTGATATGCTCGGAGAGGAAACGGTTGTTACGGGATGATGCTGAATTATTTGGACAGGTATCTATAGGGTGGTTTCTCCGTTACGAAGAGACACACTGAAAGGTAAATGATGAACAACAAAGGGAACTTTGAAAAAGATAAAGAGAACTTACAAAGTATGTTGGATCTTGCTGAATTCGGCGCAAAGAGGCATGATGACAGGAGAACCGTTGAATTTAGAATTTTTATCTCGTATATGACGCTACTTATCTTAGCTTTTTACCAAATTATAAAAGCAACATCAATATCCGTTGGACTATGGCAAATTCTTGGGCTATCCCTACTTTCACTAGGTATACACATTGCTTACTTTATGTGGCAAATTGGGGTTGCTGTAGCAATGGCAAATGACGCATGGCGAAGAAATTTTTATCTAAAAAAAGCTGAATGTATTCTGCACCATCTTTCTAAATATCCTGAAAATACCTTCTGTCCTAGCGATGCAGAAGTTACAGTTAATTTTGGTGGTGAAAAGCGAAAAATGACTGAAAAGCAACTATTTGAAGAATCAGCGCCTCGACTCATTTCAGTCTCCAACTTCGGGGAATTATTCAAGCATTTCAATCAAATTTGGAATGACTGGTCTCGCATGTTTGTGGTTGCAGTTCCAACATTATTATTTTTCATTTTGGCTGCTTTGTTTTTCAAAAAGGCTTATTGATTAAGTTAAGCCAATAGGACTTACGCCCTGCTTCTTAAAGCCTCCTGATAAGGGGCGGAGAATGCCATAAGGCATTCATATCGTTGATTTTTTAGGGGGTTAAAAATATGGAAAATACCACTTTTTTGCGTCCAAATGTCCGGTATCTGCCCAGTTTGCGTAAGTCCTGGTCAGTAAAAAAAACAAGTGCGGAATAGTCCTATTCACACCGTCCATTTTTCCTGACATTCCGGTTCTAATGTAGTATACTTGCCCAACAAATCTAAAGCATAGGAATTCCGTCAAAATTTAGGAGACGCATACGGCAGGTACTTGCTGCGCGAGTGACGATGCTCCAATGGAAAAAAAATTAAAGCATTTAGAACTGATCCAAAATGTCATTAATCGGTTGGCGAATAGTTCCTTTTTCTTGAAAGGATGGACGGTTATCTTCGTCGCTGCTGTGCTGGGGTTTGCTACAAAGGATTCCAAATCTATGTATGTTTGGTTAGCCGCGATTCCTACCGTTTCTTTTTGGATGTTAGACGGTTTTTATCTCAGGCAAGAAGGGCTTTTCCGGCGGTTATACGATATTGTTAGAAAAACGGATGAAGACGAAATAGACTTCTCTATGAACACTGTCCCTTTTAAGCAGAGTGGAGATTGGCTTAAAGCCATCTTTTCAAAGACACTCCTGTTTTTCTATCTCACAATCCTACTTGTTATTGCTATAGTCCTGATTTGGCACTGGAAAGGACAAGGTGTAGGATAACGATACGCGTCCGCGACCCTACACCCGCACGTTCCTTCTATTTCTTCAAGTACTCAGAGATTTTCGCGTCAATTTTTTTCCACTTCCACGGAACCTCCTCACCTGCCCTGCGGACAAGACCGCCTGTACTGTTTTTCGGACGAATCTGAAAGATCGGTTTATGCTGCTGTTTTGTGATTTTAATTTCCTCTCTGACACCAGGGGCGTTATGTGTGTCTTCCCCTATAACGACAATTACGATGTCTGAGCCAGAAATCTTCTCGCGTGCTTTCCTCACCCACTCATCATCATGTAATTTATAGGGTTCGTTTAGTGAATTATCTTCAATTTCATGGCAGGAGTTGCCGCGCTTGACTTCCTCACGGAAACTGCGATAATGCCCTCGATCCCTCTCAAACTCAAAACTTAGAAAAACCTTGATCTTTGCCATGTTACATTTCTCCTATTCAAAATTAAAAAATACCAAAACCTAAAACCAACCGGATAGCACCTAAGAAGATGGCTACGGCGCAAAGCACACATCCTGCAATCGCATATTCTTTGCTTGATGATAAGACGATGGCAAGAACACTGAAAAGTAGTCCACAGACGGCGAACGGAATGTTAAGGTAATTGAGTGAACCGAAACACGGAATAAAACCGACGACCATCCCAAGAATAGCCAATATTCCCCAAACTAAACTGAGGATTGATAGTATACTCATTTTTATCTCCAAACTATGATAAAGCGTTATTACTGCGGAACACCGTTCCCAGATTTTTAACAAAATGTGTGGTGTGTTTTAAGGTAATTACTGCACAGAACGTATTGAGGACAAATAGAGAATAGATATAGAGACTTAGCGGGTTCAAGCGATATGCTCCGGTGAAGTCTCCGTGTGAGATGGCATAGAATGCGGTTGTCATTCCGCAGAAAGCACACGGTTTCTGAAATCGTGTTTGCCAGACGCACTCAGGAATGAACTGCGCTAACTGGTGTTGCGGTACGACAATGGGGAGCAGAAGCACAGTAAAAGTGCCTGCACTGACGATGAGCCATACGAGCAGTCCAGTTAGTATCAATTCGTTACGCCTGTTTCCGAGCATAACTATGGTAGATTTTAGAATTACTTTGGCATTATAGATGCACACTTAACCCTCCTAACGAATCAACGGTATGAATGCCTTATGGCATTCCCCGCCCTTATCAAGGGGGAATTTAGAAGTTTTATCCACCGAGAAAGTTTATGCTACAAGTGTAAACATATTTTCGGATTTTACTATAAGATTATTTCCGAACATGCTATGCTTCTGTGTCATTACCGTCTTCTATCTTTCTCAGGATGATATTTCCGCCAACAGAGAAAAGTTTCAGGAGTGGACCGCCGCCGTTGATAGTTCCTTGCAATTGGTCGGGTCTGACAGGACCGCCCTCGACTGTCACCGGCAATTCTGTCGTAACTGCGCCACCGAGTACTTTCGCTTCGACTGTGGCGGCAATATCTGGAACGACGGAGACATTTATACCACCACCCATTGTCTCCAAATCTAACAGTAGGTTCTGACTTGTAGACGCCTTTTGAAGTTGGCAACGGATGGAACCCCCTGTTGTCTTCGCAAGGATGGGTCCATCGTTTTCTACCTCTATACTGCCGCCGGCTGTCTTCATTTCTGCGCCACCACTGGAGCCACGCATGGTAATACTGCCGCCGGAGGTTTGTCCATTGACGGCACCCGTGACATCGGTAAATTGAAGGTTTCCGCCGGAGGTTTTGGCTTTGACATCGCCGGTTCCGGTCTCAAGGGTTATATTCCCACCGCTTGTTTTCAGAATGGTGTCGCCATTGAACGCTTTGATATCAATGTTTCCACCTGAAGTTTTTCCATCAATACGTCCGGTTATATTTTGAAAACGGAGTCCACCACCGCTTGTTTTGGCGTTGACATCTCCAGTTATATCTGCAGCAGAAATATCTTCACCCGATGTTTTCAAATCGAGGGAGTAGTGTCGCGGGACAACGATGTCAAACCGAATGTCTAAGCGCCCTTTGGACTTTTGCCACTGCCTTTGAGGCCCCTTGAATTTTGCCTCAATCTTAACGTCGGACGCTTCGCGTGTCAGCTGCACGTCGAAATTCTTGAGAATTTCCGATGCACGGCGATCGGCTTTCAACTGGGCGGCGCGTTGCACACGCACAGAAACGGTGTCGCTTTCTGCGCTTTGCACGTCAATTGCCCCGAAGTCGGCATTGACGATTAATCTTCCACCGGATGCGACAGGAAAGACCTCGGTTATGTCTTCCAACGTGCTTTCGGTTAAGAATTCTGGCACCGCCTTTCGAATCAAGTCGCCGAAAGGCTTATCCGCAACTTCTTCCGTTAGGTTTTCCATGAACCTGCTTCCGAAAAAGCTGGTGAACCACCCCTTGAAATCCGCAGTGGTGTCCAATTCATCGTTGAGGTATGCAGCGAGTTGATGGCAGGCTATCCCGATTTGACTAAAAGATGCTTCGGCATGGAGTTCATCAAAAAGTCCATCAGGCACGGCGTTCATGTCGCTCAGACGCTTGAGGACGTTATTGAATTGGGACACACATCGCTTTTCACCACCACTGAAGGTGCCTGTCAGTACTGCGTCCTCTGCAATCTTTGCGGTATGCTCGAGCATGTGAAAGAGCGCCTTGAGTTCGTTGGGTCTTGGCTGTTCCATAATTTCCACCTATAGACATAGCACTCTTACAGAGTGCGGAAAGGGTTTGAAAAACCTTGTTATGTTAGAAATGCGTTGGGTTTCTCTTGATACTTTTGGAACGGAGAGCGTATCGACCGAACATCAGTTATCTTTCAATCATCAGTAGTTTGAAACTATCCGTTCAACCCAACCTACGATTAAGTCCTTATCTTATAGTAGAGTCCATAATTATTTACATACCCGGTAAGGGGACATAGGGCTGGGTAACCCAGCCCCTACGAGCGTGTGGTATGGGCAATCTATCGTGGAGTGTCCACGTATTTTCGGGCTTACTATAAATTATTATATATCCGTTCCGTAACCACGTTTTTCTAACAGTGATTTAAGTAGGTCTTTGGCTTTGTGCAGTCGCCACTTCACAGTTGTCAGCGGAAGGGATAAGAATTCAGCGATCCGCTTTTGAGGCATCTCTGCCCAATAGTAGAGTTCAATAACGACCTGATAATCATCAGGCAGGTCTTGTATAGCGTCTCGAATCCCCTGCTGTGTTAGTTCCCGTTCGACAATGTGAGCCGGATCTGATTTTGATGTATCTGCGTACCTATTTAAGTGGACTTCCACATCCTCCTCCGGCTGATAGCGACTGATATTTTTGTGGTAACGTAAGGCACGGTTTCGGGTGATCGAGTGGAGCCACGCTCCAAATCGGTTCAGATCCGTGAGTTGTGGGAGTGCTTCAAAAGATCGAAGGAAGGCATCCTGCACGATATCTTCCGCATCGGCATGATTTCGGACAATTTGCTGTGCGACTGTCAACATAGCGCGTCGGTAACGGTTCACCAGTACATCAAACGCCTGTGTCCTACCTGCAAGTGCCGCGACGACTAACTCGGCATCACTTGCGTCAGTTAATTCTTGACTTTGCAATATCGGCTCACAAACTTCCGCTATAGACATGAAAACACTCCCTTCTTGCTTATTTAGAGACGTGTGGGGCGAAAAGGATAGTAAAAAGTGCGTTTTTTCGTAAAAATGCGCAGCTACAAGAAAGGATAGTGAGGGGATCCAGCCGCTGTCCCCGGTTTGAACAAATTATGGGTACAGCGGCTTTCTTTTCAGGTGTTATGAAGTGGGTCTATAGAGCATGACGAGACAACCGCCGAGCGCGGCGAGCAAGATGCCTGCCACAAATTGCCAGCGGACCGCACCCCAACCGCCTGCGGGTGGATGCGATAGGGTTGCGACGATGGCGTTTACAATAGGTGCGCCTGCAAAGACGATGGACATCACGACGGCAGGTCTACCACCGGCACCAAAAGCGAGTAGGACCCCAAATGCGCCAATAGCACCAACGAGCCCTGCTACGAACGACCATGAAACACCTTTGCCTGTAAATTGCCAGTCAGATCCGTTAAGGATGAGCATCAGGGCGGAGCCGATGACTGCTGCGAGCAGGTAGGCAAGCCCTACAAAGAGGAACGCTTTGTAGCGCCCATGCACTGGATCCGCCATAGCGACCTGTCCCTGATGTAAAAAGACGCCGTAAAGTCCCCATGATGAGACGGTCATGAAAACAAAAATCAACCATGTTTTAGCCATAATTTCTTCCTCTCCAATTTTTTGGCAAGTCCGCTTCCAAAGCGCGCCCATCGTTGAGACATTAAATAAGACTTACGCAAATTGAATAGACGAAGGACATTTTTGCTGAAAAAATAGTCATTTCGGTATTTTTACCCCTAAAATCCCCCTTTATGAATCAGAATCAACGGTATTCATGCCTTATAGGCATGAACCGGGTATGAATGCCTGTTGGCATTCCCCGCCCCTTATCAGGGGGGTAGGGAGACTTTAAGAGGAAGGGCATAAGTCCTAATCAAATATAGTTTTGAAACACCTGCAAGAGTTGTTCTGCTACGATTTCATCGTTAAATTTCTGATGCACATTAACTTGTCCGGTTTTTCCGAGATGCTCGCGTCGCTCGACATCGTTGATGAGTTCCATGATACCTACTGCGAGTGCTTCAGCCGATTCGGGTTCAACAAGAATTCCGCCCTCGGTGGCGCGCATCATCTCTGGGAATGTGCCGTGCTGAGGTTGGACAACCGGGACCCCGTTGGCGAGTGCCTCTATGATAGACAATCCTTTGGACTCACGGTAAACAGCGGGAACGGAAAAGATGTGCAAACGGTTGAGAAAATCAATCTTTTGGGTGCGCGTCACCTCGCCATGATGTACAAAACTGTCTGACAAACCCCACGCCTGAATTTGGTTCACGAGTTCCTCCAGATAGGGTTCATCTTTCTTCCCAAGGTACCCGGCGACATGCAGTTGAACGTTATTAGCCCCGACCGCTTCTGTCAGTATGCGAAAAGCATCTACCAAGATATGGAGTCCTTTTTCTGGGCAGATGCGCGCTAAATACCCAATAATAAAGGGTGGCGGCTCAGATTTTTCGACAGGTAGGCCGTGTCCATCCATGTTTAATCCGAGCGGCACTACGTCAATCTTATCGACAGGCAGTTTAAGATACGCGTCCGCCATAAATTGTGCATAGTAGCGGCAAGGTGCTACAAAGCCGTCTGCCTCAGCAGCACGCTCTCGGAGGAGATTTAAAGCTTCTGTTTTATAAGGTTCAATGAGATCTTGCAGAAAGATATCTTCGCCTTGGAGGGCACAGATGACCGGAACATCCAACGCCTTCTTAATTTCTCTGGCGAATCCGACCAGCATGGAATTGGTGAGATAGACGATATCAGGTCTATTCTCCTCGGTGAGCCATTTGACTAATTTTGCTAATTCCTTCTTCTGATGTCCTTGTTCAGCCTGGAGCATAGATACTGTGAGTTGCCCAAGGTCTTGGGCGTCTGTTGAACTGCTGAATCTCGCCAATCCGTTCAACAGTGTTGGGCTGTCAAGTAGCCTGTCAAATGACCATGGGGTGTGTCGAAAGATTGAAAGTTTCTGTTGCAGATAGACGTTAACGCCTCCGAAAAAGACTCGGTCCATACTCACATTAGCCTCATCTGTCCGGGTAGGGGTGTAGGTAGGAATGAGCGCGACATTATGCCCTTGTTTCTTCAGAACGGTGGCTATTGTATTGTCGTGTATACAGGTTCCGCAGTACATTCCAGCGGCACCTGCAGTAATGTAGGCAACTTTCATGTTTAATGGGCACTTAGGTTTTAGAGATATAGTATTAGTGTATCAGATTCTGGGAAAAAAGTCATGTGTATTTTGGAGTGGCGGTTGGCAATTGGCGGTTAGCAGTCAATGGTTGGACAAGTGAGTTGTAGAGGGAAGATTAGCGAGGTTGAGAAACCTCGTATACCTCAATATACATGGGATAAAGAAATTTGCATTTTGGCTCTAATTGTGGTATTATTAACACTTAGGTTTAAGAACAAGAAGAGAGGAGACTTACATAATGTCACGTATCTGTGCGGTCTGCAGCAAACGCCCGATAACAGGACACCAGATCAGTAAATCCATTCGACACACAAAGCGGCGTTGGCTGCCGAATCTCCAACGGGTTCGAGTTCAAACCGAGGAAGGGACGAAGCGAATCCGGGTCTGCGCCAAATGTATACGGAGCGGGAAAGTCGCTAAAGTTATATCAAAAATGCCTGCGGCTTAATAAAGAATAGACTATTTATGGTAGATTTTAGAATTACTTGGACATTTCAGATAATACCCACCCCCCCTAACAAATCAACGGTATGAAGCCCGTATGGGCTTCCCCGCCCTTACCAGGGGGAATTTAGAAATTTTACCTATCGAAAAGTGTCTATTTATTTTTAGAATTCACTATAGTTTTCGACTTTTTAGCCACTCTGGTTGGAAAGTGGTGACCGGGAGATCGCTCCTACAGCAAACTAAACGCTCTGAAGTGAGTTTAGAACCTGCGCATGACGCGTTCCACACCCTTTAAACGACGAATCGCTTGCATGACTTTCTCCAGCTGCTCGGCACCTGTCACATCTATTGTGAGATAATCGGAGGCTGTAGCGCCAAGACGTTCTGTAGAAGGTTGGAAAGTTCCGGAGCGGATGTTTACTTTGTCCTTTGCGATAGCAGTGGTAATAGCACCCAGCATGCCAGGTCGGTCACTGCACTCAACGAAAATTTTAACAGGGTAGATGTCAGGCGGATGGTCTCCGTTTTCGGAGGGAGATTTTTCGAGCCAATTAACAGATAAGAGCCTTTCTGGTTCATCAAGGATGCGGATACAGCCTGCTCTATGTACAGAAACCCCGCGTCCGCGAGTAAGGTAGCCGACGACCTGATCACCCGGTATCGGATTACAGCACTTCATGATCCGCATCATGCCCAAATCAATGTCATTTTCAAGTTGGATGGCTGGGGTTGATGCGGTTTTTTGCGTGCGTTCGACCTCTTCGGCAGCCTCGGCTTCATGTTTCGACACCTCAGGTTTCAATAAGTTAACGACTTGGGTAGCGGATTCGTTTCCATTGCCGATCCGGACGAAAAGTTCATCAAGATTTTTGAGTTTGAGCTGCTTGGCGATGTCCAGTAACTTCGGAGAATTGAGATAATCACGTGCGTTAAGATAGGAGACGCGTAACTCTGCTGTGAGGAATTTCTTGCCCAACTCCAGCGCATCAGCCATATCCTTTTCGCGAAACCAATGTTTTATTTTACTTCGTGCTGTGGCGGTCTTGACATAAGGGAGCCAACTCCGACTCGGTTTGCCATTAGTTTGGGTTCGAATCTGCACTTGGTCTCCGCTTTGAAGTACGCGTCGAATCGGTGCGACACCTCCATTTACCTCTGCACCGACGCATGTATGTCCGACATCGGTATGGATTTTATAGGCAAAGTCAATCACAGTCGCGCCAGCAGGTAGCGTAAATAGATCGCCCTTGGGAGAGAAGATGTAGACCTCATCTTGGAAGAGTTCCAGTTTCATTGATGCTATGAACTGATGCGGACTATCTTGGGTCTCTTGTATGTCTTCGAGTATCTGCTTGTAACTCGCGAAAATAGAGCGTCCCCGTTTACTTGTCGGCAGTCCTTCTTTATAACTCCAATGTGCAGCAATGCCGTCTTCAGCCACTTTATGCATCAGGTAAGAGCGAATCTGTATTTCAACAGGCTTTCCATCATCAAGGATTGTGGTATGAAGTGATTGATAGCCGTTTTTTTTAGGTTGACCGATCCAATCTCGCAGTCTGTCCGGATGGTAATTCCATTTGTAATGGAGTGCACCAAGAGCGGTATAGCAGTCTGCGTCGCTTTTGACGAGAATCCGAAGACCGACGAGGTCCCGAATTTCGCTGAAGGGTGTCCCTTTTTGTTGCATCTTCTGGTAGATGCTGTAGATATGCTTTGTCCTACCGTGGACATCGGCAAAAATGTTGCGTTTTTCGAGTTCCTGGCGGATCTGCTTCACCATCTTATCACAATATGCCTCTCGCTCAGCGAGTTTCTGATTCAGGAGTTGTGCAATTTTTCGGTATTCGATTGGATAGAGATGCTTGAACGCCAAGTCTTCAAGACGGCTCATAATACGCCAGATTCCCAGTCGGTGTGCGATGGGTGCATAAATCTCCAAGGTCTCTTTCGCAATTCGTTGGCATTTCTCGCTGGAAAGGAACTTCAGCGTCTCCATGTTATGAAGCCGATCTGCGAGCTTAATGAGGATTACCCGCATATCTTCCGCTGTTGCTAAGAGGAGTTTTCGGTAGGTTTCTGCTTGGCGCTGCCGATGGACACGGTCCTCAACGGTGTTTGTCGTGGCGGGTGTGGGTGTAGGGACACTGAGCTTATACTGTCCGATCTTTGTGACACCCTCAACGAGATTGGTGATATTGGTACCGAACCGGACCTGCATCTCTTCACGCGTAACACCTGTATCTTCAAGGACATCGTGCATGAGTCCTGCGCAGATCGTGTGCGTATCTAACCGCAGCTCGGCGAGTATCTCAGCAGTTTTGACGCAGTGCGTAAAATAGGGTTGCCCGGATTTTCGGCGTTGTCCCTTATGCGCGTTTCGTGCGAATCGGTAGCATCGCTCTAAGAGTTCAACTTCTGCGTCTGGATTATACGATTGAATCTGGCTTATTAGCGATTTGAGACTCATTTTCTATCCGCTCCCACATAGATTCGATGTTTTCCCTTAACTGAAATTGAATAAAAGAGGGACTCGTCCGTTTAATCCACTCGCCCTTCAGATATGTCGGCGAATGGGACAATTCACTTTTCTGAGCGGGCAAGAGTTCAAGGCGTTTGCGTTCTGATTCTCCATGCCGTGCGATGCACTGCAATTCTTCAAAAATAGTGAACCCGGTCCGAACAGTTAGCGGTGCTCCGAGCCTGCCATCCAGCATTTCTATCTCTGGGGATCCTGCTGCGCCATTGGATTGGACGATCATTCGCATGGCACCGTATAAGTGCCGTAATTCATTTTCTGTTGGATATTTTTGAGCAATCCAATTGCGTATATGCATCTCGTCTTGATCGCTATAGATGAAAGACAGATAAGAGGTTTCCTCAGAAGCAAAAGCCGGTTTGCAGCGTTTAAAGAACTCATCGAAACTCGGTGTTAGGTGGCAGAAGATGAAGTGTGTGACAAACGGAAAACCTTCAAGAAGCGAAAAAGTGCTACTTGAGGCAATTGCCCGGAGTTCTCCACTTTTTAATTGCGCCAAGAGTGCTGCTTCATCTGCCTTGGATGTTGTTTCATCGTGCCGTGCGATGCCTTCAATGCTCTCCGGTAAGAGTTTTGTGAGCAGAATATCTAACATCTCGGTATCCTGTACATAAATTATACAAGATTCTTCATTCGCGAGCAAGTTTAAAAGCGTATTTTTTTTATCCGTGTTACGTTTGTCAACAAGTTTTACAGGGGATCGAACACTACGTCCGGGAAATATATCCCATTTCATGTCTCTACCCTCGGAACGCACCTGCCAATCTTTGAGCATGAGTTGAACGGATTGCCGCCCCTGCCACTCGTTGATTTGGGGCGAAAAAGCGATATCAAGGGAGACATCAGATTTATTGACTGTGACGAGTTTCTCAGCTGCGCCCCATTCAATGGCGCATAACTTTAGCATACCATCGCTAACATACATGCGGAGATGGTTTTTCTCTTTCCCTATTGCCGTAGGTGTCCCGTTAACAACTTTGACGCGTCGGATACCAAAACAAGGAGCCGGGTTGTCCTTTCCGACAGGTTCAAATTGTTCGAGTTCCTTTAGGGTATCTAACGTTAAAAGCGAGAGATGTGTTTCACACTCAAGATCCAACTTAGGTTGCAGTGCCTCCTCTGTGAGATGTTCGCAAGCGAAGTTGTTGAAAGCCACTTTAAATTCGGGGATATTTTCGGTTTTGATGGTCAGTCCTGCTGCAGCGTCGTGTCCACCATGTCTTACCAGCAATTCCGTGCAGTCGACAAGACTATTGGAGAGGCTCATTCCGTCTATACAACGTCCGGACCCTGTTGCTTCATCGCCATTGATTGAAAGGACGAAGACCGGCTTGTAGTAGGTTTGCATCAAACGGGCGGCGACGATGCCGACGACGCCTTGTGCTTTCTCCTCCCATTTATCACTCGCGACAACAATTCCTATGGTGTCATCGTCTACTTCTCTTTCAATAATCTCCAGTGCTTCGCTTTGGATCCGCCTCTCCACATCTTGTCGCTGCTGATTTGCTTGATTGAGTTGGGAGGCAATCTGGGTTGCGATGTGATCGGAATCGGTAATGAGCAGCTCAACCACTTTACGTGCGGTATCCATCCGTCCAGCGGCATTGATACGAGGGCCCAACCTAAAAGAGAGTGCGGTTCCGTCAAGGGGTGTGTCAATTCCGTGTCCGGCGGCTTCGCATAAAGCGTGGATTCCGGGACGTTCGCGCTTGTTAAGCTCCGCCAACCCCAAACGGCTCAAAATGCGATTCTCACCCGTTAGTGAAGCAATGTCCACGACGGTGCCTAATGCTACAAGGTCAAGCAAGGATTCCAGAAACGGTCTATCATCTATCAGCCCTTGTGCCAATTTGAATGCCAGACCGACCCCAGCGAGTTCCTCACAAGGATATTGATTTCCGGGGATCTTAGGAGAAATCAGGGCATAAGCTGGTGGCTGTTCCTCCTCTGGCTGGTGGTGGTCAGTAACAATGACATCCATGTCAAGTTGATTGGCTAACGCGACCTCTTCAACCGAAGTGATGCCGCAATCCACAGTAATTAGCAATTTTGCGCGGTTTTCTTGGTGGATTTTTTTTACGGTATCTTTACTCAACCCGTAGCCTTCTCCATACCGATTTGGGATATAGTAATCGACGGGAACATCCATCTGTCGGAAGGTATTAATAAGTAGTGCGGTGGCAGTCGTGCCGTCAGTATCATAATCTCCATAGATACAGATTTTCTCGCCTCGCGAGATCGCTCTCTGTATTCGTTCGATGGCTTTGTCCATATCGGCTAATTCAAATGGGGAGTGGAGTTGCTCAAAAGTTGGATAGAGATAGGTTCGCGCTTCGGTAGCAGTCTTTACCCTGCGATTGGTAAGCATCTGGGCAGTAAATACAGAAATACCGAGTTCTGATGCCAATGCCAAACTTTTATCAAAATCTGAATTTGGGAACTGCCACTTTTTGCGGGAGGGTTTTCTCATAATGCGCCCTTTGTCGTTAGGATAGGAAATGTGCACTTTGCGACGAGGCGATGAGGTTGCGAGCAACGCTTTCTCATCTTTTGATATATTAACACAAAAATTTGCGTTTGTCAAATTGAAATTCGCGACCGGTAAGTGGCTCGTACAGATGGCAATCAGTTGTCAGTTATCAGTAGCGAGCAGGCGGTTTTTAGTTGTCGAAAAGGCTCGTGATTTTGAGATCGCTCCTACAATAGAATTGCCTCTGATTTAAAATATAATTTGACAAAATAAATCACTTGTGGTATTATTTATATTATCCTAATTATAACTCAACAGACAGTGGATTTTGGAGAAACTTGCAAACCACAACTAACTTTAAAAAAACTGGCGAAACTTGTAAAAAAGTGCCATACATGACGATGTCTTTTGTTGTAATGCCTTCATCAAATAGGGAACCGTCTCCTCCGTCAAGTGAAGTTGCCCCTATGTGATATGTAGGCTCTCATTGTAAATCAAGCGGAAAGGAGTTTTTTTCGCATGACGTATGTAATTTGTGAACCGTGTATTGACGTTAAAGACAGTGCGTGCGTTGATGTGTGCCCAGTGGATTGTATTCACCCCCTACCGGATGCGGATGAGTATGAAGATGTTGATCAACTCTACATCGACCCGGAAGAGTGCATCGACTGTGGTGTATGCGAACCCGAATGTCCCGTCGAAGCTATCTTTATGGAAGAAGATGTCCCTGATGAATGGGAAGAGTTCATAGATATTAATGCTGAATACTTTGAATAATAGATAGTTAGCGCAATCCTTGGACTGCGACACCTTGAACGGTTGTCGATTTGTGAGCCTATTTGGTAATGCAAATCGGCAACCGTGTTTTTTGCCGTAACCTGTTTGAATCCGATCATGCAGAAATTTCGACCTACCCACATTAAAAGAGGCGATACAAGTTTGGAGATTCAGTGGAAGGATTCACACCAGAGCAAGTTGTCCTATCGCCTCCTCCGTCAAAGGTGCCCATGTGCACGGTGCGACGCCATACGTTCAGGAAAAGCCGCTTTCCATATCTTACCCTCCGATGACTTTTTCGAGAACTTGAATCTTGTGGACATCCAGCAGGTAGGACGCTATGCCGTGCGGTTGGTTTGGAGTGATGGGCATCGCACTGGAATTTATACGTTCCAGTTTTTGCGCGAGTTAAGCGAAAGTTAAAGTGTTGGGTTTCGCTGGATTTGCGGCGTGTTCAAGTGCCTTGAAGATGCGAAACTTCCTGCGGATAAACGTTTGGTTTATCATGTGCCGCTCAACCCAACCTACGTGCTACAAAAGAGATGTCCATTGGCGATGAATGTAAAGCTAAGACAAATTATGCTCTATAGCATAATTTGAAATCTCGCCTATCAGTTGTAAGAAGTGTCCCTATTTAGACAGCAAACGACGGACAAGATAGCAGTTCGGCGTTTTCTTCTGAGCACCTAATTCGCTGCTAAGCCTCTTACACTCATTCCAATAACGCGTGTAATTGAGCGGACGGTATCGGCTGCGTTGTCCAATAAAGGTTTTATGACAACAGGCTAATTCATTGCCGTTATGAATCGGATATCCCCAGACTCTGCAGATGACTGGACGGTGTTCGTAAACGGCACAGACACCCCCAATTAACATAGGACACTCACCCTCAGGCGTGCCCTTTATCACTCCGATTGCTTTCATGCCGGCATCGGGTATAATATTTTCAGCATCGTAGCCGTTCGCTGTCAATTTTTTGATGGTTTGCTCGGCTTTCTGGCGGATGTGTGTGCGGAGCTGCACGGGGAGCATTTCTAATCCGACTTTTAGGTGGCGCGCTTCAACCTCACTTATCGCCATCGTCGCAGTATTTCGGCAGCAGGAAAAGCAGTCAGAAGGACACGGGATGCCTCCAGATTCCTCGCGTAAACGTTGGACATCGCGCTGAATCTCATTAAGGAGATCGTGATAGGCTTGCATAGCAGCACCTAATCCAAGGAAAGCGCGTAGACAGCGTGCCGGAAGATAACGACCTTTGCGCCATTTGTTAAAATGAGCTTAATCTCATAAGGACTCACCCAATCTATAATCCCGCGAAAGATTTCACCTTCTCGGAGGGTAACCTGAATCGGTGATTTATTTTTTCGGGCGTCTTGGACTGCCTCGGTATCAATCTCATAGGCTTGGTCATCGGAGGTTGATTGCGTCAACTGCTGTGCTTTGACTTCTTGGTCAATGTCAATAGCTGCCTGAACTCTTTCGGCATCAACATCTTTATAACAATATTTAACATCCGTTTTAGGAATATGCTGCTCTTTTCCATTACTATTGAGTGTCAAACGAGAGAGCGTCATTTCAAGGACAGTCGCCGGAAGTTGTACATCGTCGTACAATGCGAAAAACATTGGTGTTTCAAAATTAATCTGCTTAAGGATGTAGAGGTCCCCGAAGCTGAGTTGTTTTGAAGTCTGTTCTTTCACATCCTCATCACCAAAGTCTTTTGCTGGCGCGGGCTGACTACGTGGTCTCACTGTCGATTTTGAAGATGTCAAAGATGCATCTCGATCGCGGCGATTGCGAATCGGTTTTGGTCCGGACGCTTGGTCATCAAAGGCGGAGTTGCCCTCATTACTGAACAATTGACCTTGATTCTGTCCTGGGAAACCTGCGTACCCGCGCGGAATGATGGCTTTTCCCTGTCGGAGCCATCTGCGTTCGGTCGGCGTCAACAAAACTTCAACATTTTGGGCAACCAGTCCTTTTTCGCCTTCAACAATGTTGTATTTCACCCGCTGCCCGACGCGGAGTTCCTCATATTCGGGTTGTTTAATTGCAGAACTGTGTAAGAAGACATCAGCATCACTGCTATCTTGCGCGATAAATCCGAAGCCTTTATCGAAATTGTAGTACTTAATCCGTCCTGTAGGCATTATATGCTCCTGCGGTCTTGTATCTTCTCAGAAAGATGACACTAACCATTCACGTTCCTACGCGAGCATTTGTCTTTTATGGAGGCAGCTTGCCATGAGCCCCCCGGCATTTACTGTTTTTCTTGACAGAATAAACCTGCTATCTTATAATAGGATAACCTTGCTTCTCTGTAACAGGTTTCGCCACCAGATGCAGAACCCACAAATTATGCCTTGCGGTACGCAAAGCAGAGGCGAATCGCTAAAACATTATATAGTAAAACACATTTCAACATATTTGTCAAGTGTAGGGCTGTGGATATTCGGGTTATTTAGTTTTCGGCTTTCAGTTGTCTGTCAGTTTTTTATAACTCACCACAGTCTTATCTATACTTGCTTTATGTGTATGTAGACTTTTTACGAGATGTGGCGTGAAAAGTTACGCATTATTTCGTAAAAATGCTAACATCCGTCTTCCCAAACATACTTAGAGGCAAAAACTAAAGCGTCCTACATGGATACTGCGTTTTTAGTCTCTAATTTTTTAGGAGATCTCACATGGCAACTGATTTGACACATCACATTCAATCTATCCGCCTCGTTGATACACACGAGCATATGCGGCGTGAAAACGACTGGGTCGAGAATGGACCTGATATCCTCCAAGATCTGTTCGGGAACTATGTGCCTGCTGACTTAGTGACAGCCGGTGCATCCCCCGAAGCGATGCGTAACCTGATGGACGCTTCCCAAGATATTGCGTCACGATTTGAAGGTATCCGAGACGCATGGGAAGCAACACAGTTTACTGGATATGGCGAGGCTGTCAGCCTTATCGCAAAACACATCTATGGACTCGACGAACTAACAGGCGATGGACTCGCAGGTGCCGATCACCTCAAGACGCTTCGCACGCCCGGCAAACGTTATCACATTTTACACGACATCGCGAATCTCGACCATATTCAAACAGATGATTTCAGTTGGCAGTGTACCCCAGATACCTCTGGTCTTGATTTTTTCCTTTATGATCTCTCGTGGGCAACATTTTGCAACGGACAAGTAGACCCAAGTACTATTCACGCCGAGACAGGCGTTGAAGTCAGCGATCTTGCCTCTCTAAAACGCGGGATGGAGGCGATTTTTGCTAAGCATGCACCTTGCGCCATTGCCGTAAAATCGCAACATGCTTACAATCGTACGCTCAACTGGATCGAACGGAGTGATGCCGAGGCTTCCGCTGCGCTCAATGCCGTGCTAACAAAGCCTACCGAAGAAATCGATGAAGCGACGCGCCTGTGTCTGGGTGATTGGTGCTGGGCACGCGGTGTTGAACTCACAATTGAACACAATCTTCCCTTCAAAATTCACACGGGTTACTATGCAGGAAATGATCGGATGCCGGTTCGACGTATTCCAGCAGGAAATATGTGTGCTTTGTTCGCGCAGTATCTCGATGCAAAGTTTGTCCTGATGCATATCGCCTACCCTTACAACGACGAATTGGTGGCACTTGCCAAGCACTATCGAAACATCTGGGTAGATTTCTGTTGGGCATGGAGCATCGATCCGTACAGTTCACGTGATTTCCTCCGCCGGTGCATCCATGCCGTACCATCGAATAAACTGTTCGCCTTCGGCGGTGACACAGGCTGGCCAACGAGTGCGATGGCATACGCGATTCAAGCACGGAATGAAATCCGTCGTGCCCTTGAAGCCGAAATTGCAGACGGTTATCTCACTGAGAAACAGGCGATGGAATTTGCGACTCGGATTATGAATACCAATCAGTACGCCTGCTTCGATATTGAAGGCACCCGTGCAAGCATTGCGAAAGCGGCGTGATACATCAGAAATATATGCAGTCTACGCGTCCTGGAAAGCCAGCAAACTCGCCGTATAAGGTGGGCGTGCTACACCTTTTTCGGTAATGATCGCCGTGACCAGTGCTGCAGGTGTGACGTCAAATGCGGGACTATAGACCTTCACGCCTTTAGGTGCGGTTACTTTTCCGAATCCCTCCGTTACCTCTTCTGCTGACCGCTGTTCGATAGGAATCTCTGTGCCTGTTTCAAGGGCGTAATCCAATGTTGAAGTCGGTGCGGCGACATAAAAGGGAATGTCATGTGCATCGGCGAGGACAGCGACATTGTAAGTGCCAATCTTATTTGCGGTATCACCGTTGGCGGCAATCCGATCGGCACCAACAATAACACACTGGATTTTGCCCTCTTTCATAACTTGTGCTGCCATATTGTCACAGATAAGGGTCACATCTATTCCGGCTTGCATCAACTCCCAAGTGGTAAGACGTGCGCCTTGTAAAAGGGGACGCGTTTCATCGGCGTAAACCTGTATCTGCTTACCGGCTTCGTGTGCGCTGAACATCACAGCCAAAGCGGTTCCATAGTCAGAGGTTGCCAATCCGCCAGCGTTACAGTGCGTGAGAATAGTATCGTTCTCATTTAGCAATGCCATTCCGTGTTGCCCGATGGCGCGACACATCGCCTTATCCTCAGCGATAATCTCCGAAGCCTCTGCGAGTAGTACTTCTTTGAGTTCGGAAACCTGCAAGTGCTGGTTCTCTTGTGCCGTTCGTGTAATCCTATCCAGCGCCCAAAAGAGATTAACGGCTGTCGGTCGCGAGGTTGCCAAGTAGTCGGTAGCGGATTTGAGTTCGGCGGCAAAAGCGTTGTAGGTTTTCGCAGTGGAATTCCAAATCCCCAGCACGGCTCCCAAAGCACCTGCGATGCCGATCGCGGGTGCGCCCCGCACCCGCAGCGACTTAATAGCCTCCCAGATTGAGGGAAGATCATCACAATAAATTTGTTTGAATTCGTTGGGCAACAGCGTCTGATCAATCAACTGGATTCTGCCATCCGCCCACTCAATTGTTGAAACTGCCATTTTTTGGTAGCGTATCCTCCTGTGAAAAAACGAAGCATATCGGAAAACAATGAGACGAAAGATTAAAAATGTGTCAACATATTTATATAATCCACCATAAATGAAGATTAATTTATGAGAGATAATAGCATTTACCATGTGTCAGTGGGATTGAAACTGACATTAGGTTTCTAATTTAAATGGGGCATGTTAGATGCCCAAGCTCGTTAGTCAATCGTAGGTTCTCGGCGTAATCAACGGGACAATCAATGACCGAAGGGACCTTCTGCGTGAACGCATCATTCAGTATAGGGACAAGTTCGTCGCTACCTTCGACTCTATAGCCTTTAGCGCCGAAAGCCTCAGCATAGGTGACAAAATCAGGGTTCGTAAAATCGATGTGTGCGGGTCTACCAAAGCCGTTCATCTGTTTCCATTCAATAAGCCCATAAGCTTCATCATTGAAGATAAGCGTGACAAATGGAATCCCGACTCGCACGGCGGTTTCGAGTTCCTGAGAGTTCATAAGGAATCCACCATCACCACAGACAGCCAAACATTTGCGTTCGGGATAGGTCAGTTTGGCAGCGATAGCCCCTGGTACGGCAATGCCCATTGCGGCAAATCCGTTGGAGATGATGCAAGTATTTGGCTGGTAGCAGGGATACATCCGCGCAATCCACATCTTGTGTGCACCAACATCAGAAATAAGGATATCATCTTCAGCAAGTACGGAACGGACATCGCTCAAGATTTTTTGTGGTTTCATGGGAAATGCCTTGTCATCGCGGTGTTCATCGAGTTGATCGAGTATGATTTTCCGCAAAGTATTTGAGGCGTACTCTGAATCTTTGGGGTAAATTTCTTGCGCCATCAAATGTCTAAGACTCTGTCGAATGTTGCCCACCATTTCGACATTAGTGACATAAGCAGCATCACTTTCACTCGGTTCTGTGTCAATATGAACGAGTTTCTTGTCGCGGTTCGGGTTCCAGAGACTGGGATGGTACTCGACAATATCATAGCCGATGGCGATGACGAGGTCTGCGCGGTCAAACCCACAAGAAACGAAATCATTCGCTTGCAATCCAACACTGAGCAAGGAGAGTCGATGCGTCCACGGGATGCTCCCTTTGCCCATAAAGGTGTGGGCAACTGGGATATTTGTCATTTCCGCGAATTGGGTCAGCATTCGAGAGGCACCTTGTCGGACGACGCCATTCCCTGCGAGGATGATAGGGTGTTTCGCGTCGTTAATGAGTTGCGCAGCGCGTTGCAGACAAGAGATAACAGGCTCTGCTTCGCTCGGAAAGTCGTGTGGGACAGGTTCGGCGTCAATCTGCATCTTTGCTACGTCCTCAGGAAAATCGATATGGGTAGCTCCGGGTTTTTCGCCTGTTGCAGTTTTGAAGGCTTTGCTAATGGATTCGGGGATGATTTCGGGCAGGTGGATGAGGGTGTTCCATTTCGTCATCGGTTTGAAGACAGAAACGACATCCATGTATTGGTGTGACTCTTTGTGCATCCTGTCGAGACCCGCTTGACCGGTAATAGCAACGAGAGGTGCTCTATCCATATTGGCATCAGCGACTCCCGTGACGAGGTTCATGGCTCCGGGACCGAGCGTAGCGAGGCAGACCCCAGGACGACCCGTCAAGCGACCATAGACATCCGCCATGAAGGCGGCCCCGCGTTCATCACGCGTTTGAATAAATTGAATCTTTGATTCCAATAAGGCATCCATCAAATCCAAGTTTTCTTCGCCGGGTATTCCAAAAATGTAGTCAACGTTTTCATTTTCAAGGCATTTAACCGTGAGTTCTGACGCTTTCATGAGTGTATTTCCTTATGTTTATTAACAACAAATGATGAATCCTAAGTCAGTTACTGAAGTGTCTTAAAGTGTCTTAACGCCAAACTTAGTGATATTGATGACACCCAAGATAAAAAATTTGTTTTTTTTCACGAATTCCATATCATTAACAGTATAGCACACTCTGTCTAAAAATACAATTTAGGCATATGCTGTGCACAGGGCTATTTGTCATGAAACGAAATTTTATCTATCTATATATTCTCGTGTTGTTTACATACGGACAAATCGTTTATGCCCAAAGTCCTTCGGGCGGTTTTTCTCGTATCACTCACACCCCCGGCGAACTGATTGTGCGTCTACACCCAAATGTTTCTGCTACAGAACTTGACAAGTTGAATCAACAACTCGGTGCGGTATCCATTTCTCCCATCTTCTCACCTGCTACGCCTGCCGGACAACATCCAGGACTTCGGAATATCTACCTTATACGGTTTCCAGTGACATGGGCATTAGAATCGCTGCAGCGACGGTATGCGCGGCATCCTGCGATTGCAGCGGTCGAGTTAAACCGTCTCAGTCAACCCTGTGCAGAAACAGTCCCAAATGATCCGAATTACGGCGAACAGTGGAATCTGAGGTTGATAAATATGCCAGAAACGTGGGGTACTACACAGGGAAATCCACACGTAACGGTGGCTGTTGTCGATAGCGGTATATCGACTCAGCATCCTGAATTTCGCTCGCAGTTGTGGCGAAATAGTGGTGAAATTTTGAACAACGGCATTGATGACGACGGAAACGGTTACATCGACGATATCAACGGTTGGGATTTTAGCGATGCTCCGACGCTACCGGGTAATGGTGATTGGACGGTGCGCGATAATGAACCTGAAGATGAAACGGGACACGGCACGCATGTCTCTGGTATTATTGCTGCGGAAGCGAACAACGGGGTCGGAATCGCTGGGATTGCCTGGAAGTGTCGTCTTATGCCGTTGAGAGCTGGTTTCAAATATGGCGGCGGTGAGTATCTCCAGAACGACGACCTTGCTGCGGCGATTGCTTACGCAGCGGATAACGGCGCACGAGTGATTAATATGAGTTGGGGAGACACGGTGAACGCTTTCATCATAAAAAACGCCTTAGCATACGCTTATGCTCGCGGCTGCGTGTTGGTCGGTGCAGCCGGAAACTCAGGTGTACGCGGGTCTTACTATCCTGCCGCTCTTAAGACAGTTATCTCCGTTGCTGGACTTGGACGAGATAAGCAGCTATATAGCGATTCTAATTTTGGGGCGACTGTTGATATTGCTGCACCCGGTGAGGAAATTCTGAGTACAGATATTAATGGAGGGTATCAAAATAGATCTGGCACATCAATGGCAGCGGCGCATGTCTCTGGTATTGCGGGTTTGGTAATCGCGGCGAACCCAGCGTATACCAACACAGAAGTTCAGGAAACCCTTATTGCCACTGCAGATCCTCTTTTTATTAACGCTCTCGTCGGGGCTGGCTCACTTGATGCATACGCCGCACTTAGTGCATCAACAGGGATCATTGCACAGATAGATGCCCACCAGGTGTCTCCTCAAGCAACGGAGCCCAATAATATCAGCAATATCGAGATTTTCGGGAGTGCTGGAGGGTCGGGGTTTACTGCGTACTGGCTGGAATATGGGATTGGGGAAATTCCAGAGCTATGGTTTCCGTTAGGACCTGTGCAAACGCAACCGAAGTTCAACGTCTGCTTGCACAAGTGGGATACTTCCGATTTAGCGGAGAACCGATATACACTGAGGCTCAATGTCAAAACAGAAAGTGATGAAATCAAGAGAGATAGAATCGTAGTTGACGTGAGGCACACAGCACCCCTTATTTCGAGACATGCATCACAGAAATGGCTTGCTGGAAACAGAATTGATTCGGTCGTCATGTGGCAGACTGACGAGGTATCTATCGGTAAGGTAGAGATCCTTGATGCAGTTGGAAACGTTAGCAGGGCTGTATACTCGGACTCAGAGAACTTGCTCCATATTGTGAATGTGTCCGGTTTAGGCGTCCCGGTGGGAAGATACCTGTACCGACTGTCGGTAGAAGATAGTGCAGGTTTTCTACGAATTGATGACAACAACGGTGCGTTGTATGAGATCAATACACAAAATGCCCCGATTTATCCGTTACATCTCTCGCAAATCGCGTCTGCTGAACAAGGGTTGCATGCCATCGTCACGCCGGTGGATATGAACAGAAATGGGAAATTAGAGATTATCGCTACTGACATGGACACCGGTCTGGCGCAGATTTTTGAGATACAGGATAACGGCAAATTCAAAGTCATCTTTTCGTTTGCTGAATCGCTATGGCCGCAGGCGATATCGGATACCGATGGCGACGGACTAATAGAAGTATTGTGCAACGCTTTAGATGTAATATTTCTCCTGGAGCAGCCTGCACATGGCGAGTTTCCGACAGAACGCATCTGGGAAGCACAAGGCAACTGGAGCCGAACAATCACAGATGCGGATGCAGATGGGAGAGATGAAATCTTCGCGCGTGATGATGTTACCGACGCTATCTTTGTATACGAAGCAAGTGGAGATAACAACCACCGCAATGTGGCTATACTTGAAAACCCGACGTTCGGAAACAACGGACTGAGTGCGAATTTTGCTACGGGTGATTTTGACGGCGATGGACAGATGGAAATATTAGCAGGCGATCAGGATGGCGATATATTTTTGTACGAGGCGGTTGGGGACAATCGGTACAAACAAACATGGACCCACACCCTTTCCGAAGGTGTGCCACAACTCTTCGCCGCTGGTGATATGGACGGTGATGGTAAGGCGGAGCTCGCTATCTGTGCCCAGACCGGCACCGAAATCGGCAACACACCACTGGACATCCGTTATTATCATTGGCTTTTGACCATTTTCGCTTCAGATGGTAACGATGCTTACAGCGCTGTATGGACGCAACGTATTCGCGATGTGCAAGATAGCGGCAATGGTATGACTATTGCTGATGCAAATAACGACGGACAAAATGAGTTGTGCATCGCTGTTTCCCCGAACTTCTATCTTATCCAATATGACGGAGGAGCTTATCGCCCTATTTGGCATCACGCCGCTACAAGCACTTTTAATCCGATTGTGGCTGATATTAACAACGACGGCACAAATGTGCTGTTGTTTAATCGCGATAGTGCTTTGGCGGTTTTCACCTCAGGTGCGCAATCAGGACCTCTGCTTAGCACGCCGTGGGGTCTTACTGCGAAACCTACTGGCGAAAACTCGGTTCTTCTTTCATGGGAAGCTGCAGGTGAGTCTGTAACATATACCCTCTATCGTGGGGAACGCCAAGACTCGCTGAAACAGGTTGGTGAAGGGATTCGGAAAACGGAGTTTACGGATACAGGACTCGCAACCGGACAAACTTACTGGTACGCGCTTGCGTCACGGGATTCAAACGGTAAACTTTCAAGACAATCGGGTTTGGTATCTGTTATGCCGACGCGGCGACCGCGCTTGCGTACTGCGGACTACTCACCGCCAAATCAACTCTTGCTACAGTTTGACAAACCGATGGAGATTTCAGCGACTCACGCTGGACGTTACCGTTTGCATAAACAGGGAGATGTAGAAACTCATTTAGGGGGTTATACACCAACTTCGGCGATTCTTGATAGGTCACTCCAGCGGGTGGTTCTCACATTTCCTCCCGCTGCCTTCCAGACAGGTAATCTCTATCAGATTGAAGCACTGCAAATTTCGGATATATATGGTGCTGAACTTGACGACGCCGCGAACGTGTTGACGATATTACTGCCGGCACCAACGTTAACGGAAACAATTGTCTACCCCAATCCGGTGGAATGTGGTCAGGTTACGTTTGACAAACTGCCTATAGGCACTCATATTTATATCTATGATGTCGCAGGCAATTGTATTGCGTCGTTTACGAGGACAGAACGTGAAAGGGATAGAAAGGTTTGGGATCTTTCTGGAATTAGTAGCGGAACTTATGTCTATGTTCTTGAATCAGAGACAGATCGGCGAATCGGCAAACTGTCCGTCATCCGCTAAGCTTCTCCTACCGTTTTTCGTTCGCCGTATTCAGATGTACATAAGCGGGATTGAGTTTGAGGACCTGCCGGATGGATTTCATTGCCTTCTGTCGCTTATTGGCTTTCAGTGCGACTTGAGCGAGATGATAGTGCGACTCAGCGGCATCTCTCTGAAGATTGATAGCACGTTCTAAAGTTTTTATTGCCTTATTCATCTGCCCACGCTTTGACAAAATCCAACCGAGGGTATCGTGATAAGCGGCGACATCAGGGTTCAGAGTAACTGCTGTATAGGCTAACGTTTCAGCGAGCCTGAGTTTCTGTTGATAACCGTCAACGTAGAGACGTGCGAGGTTGTTATAAGCTTCGCCATATTTCGGTGCGAGCTGTATCGCTTGTTGATAGGTGCGTTGCGAGTCCTGCAAGCGTCCAAGTTTCATATAGACTGTGCCAAGGACGTTGTAGGTTTCGTAGTCCTGTACAACCTTCGCCTCAACAGAACTGACTGGATACATACCGCTTAGTGAGGCTTCAGCGATAAATGCGCTTGGCGCCACCTTTTTTCGCTTCTCCAGAAATACCTCATACGCTTCAGCTGCGAGTGCATACTGACCTTCCTTAAAGTATGCGAACCCGAGTTTCCTATAAAATTGAACAGGTAAAGCACCAAGGTCTCGACTCAACTGATATGCGCTAATGGCTTGTCTATAGTATCCCTCCTGGATGTAAAAATCGCCCTCTGCCAAGGCGCGCTTTACAAATCCGGGAACTTCCGTGTCAGAGAGTCCCATACTTAACAGTGGTGTCTTTTCTACTCGTTGATGCTTCTGAAATTGAGTGAAACCAATCGTGGCAGCGAGAAGAGCAATCCACAATATCAGATAAGCGCGCGTACGGGACACCCAGCGTTTGGAGAGGTACCTGCCTGGGTGCAGAACAGCGAGGAAAAAGTTCTCGCTTTTCTCTTCGGTTGGTGCTACATTCGGATCATAGGGCACGGTCGAGGCATTCGGCGCCAATACAGGCAGGGCAACAGACGAACCGGCGAGACGTGGTGATCGTGAGATCGATTTTACTAAATCTTCTATTCCCGTGTCTTCATCGGATTCTCGTGTCCTCGTATCGGGTATTTCTGTGTCTACCTCTGATTCTGGGGGTTCGGTGTCATATATCTCAGCGTCGTCTTCAGTTTCTGGAAACTCCGTATCTGTTACTATATCTTCTACGAGTTCTGTTTCATCAAATTCTGCTTCACTTAGGTTTTCTCTCTTCGCCTCGATAGATCGCCAATAGTTCTTCTCGTCCGCAATTTCTTCGGACGCCATCCCATCTATTTGATCCGCGCCTACCGAGGGTTCTTCAAAGGTATCTTCTTTAGAAACACTTGTTTGTTCTTCATCAGATTCATTTGTTGCTGTCTTAGGAGAACGGGATGTTTGTGCGTTCGCTCTGTTAATCAGATAACTTAGAAGTGCCTTCGGATTTTCTTCCATCTCTTCCACTTCTGCTTCTGCTTCCGGTTCTACTGCACCTGAATCCGGGAGCGGTGTCTCTTGGGATGGAGCCAATTCGGGTTCCTGTGTGGTGTGAGCTTGAGCAGGTATCGTCTCCTCTGCTTCTGGAACTTCAGGGGCGTTTCCGTTGCCATAGCGTTCATGGATCCTACTAATGCATTTCTTCACCTCTATTCGCGTGAGTATAGAGTCGACGTTGCTTAGCGATTCCAACAGCGGAAGTGCACTGGGATTTCCCAAATCGCCGATGGCTTCAAGCATTGCCCAAATCGTTAAATTCTTTGATTCGGCTTGCAACGCTTCAAGGAGCGGTTCTATTGCACCCGTTGCCCCGAGATTCTGAAGTCCCTTTGCCGCCTCGCGCCGGACCATTGAATCAGAATCAGCGAGTGCGTCAATTAGGAATTTCACTCCCCGTGTGTCTCCTCGCTCCACAAGACTTTCAATGGCAGTGCTACGCACGACGCTTGGTTGGGTTGTGTCTGTTAAACTCTGAATGAGTTGGTCGAAAGATAACATATTTTTTATTTAATATTTATTTAACAAAAGGCGATGCTTCGCATTGCGCCAGTAAACCTCAATCATGCATCTATGTTGAATTCGTCGGACTTGCAATTTCACTATCGTATTAATATACTAATCCATTTAATAAAACGATTTTTATAGAAAATGGGTACATTTATTTAGTTGTCAGTTATTATTTAACAGTTGTCAGGACGGCTATGTGGAAGTTAAATGGGAGTTATTCAATGTAAATCCCACTGATAACTGAAAGTAAGCAGAGCGAACACCCTGATGACTGACAACTAAAAATCGAGGGATTTATGAAAAGTAAAAAGGAGGGCTTGATCTTGCCTGTTGGCGACCTTCTTAAAGTGAGCCGATATTAGCTGCGTAAGCGTATTTTATTCCGTTCGGAGTGCTTCGATCGGTGAGAGGACTGATGCCTTTATTGCGGGATAGAGCCCAAAAAAGATACCGATGATCGCCGATACAGATACGGAGATCAGTATCCATTGCCAGGAAATAACGGCGGGCCATTCGGGAACAATTTTCACAATTTTCACAGCAAGCATTGCCATCCCTTCACCAGCGAGGATGCCGAATCCAATGCCAATAATGCCGCCGACACCACACATTATAATGGATTCTATGAGGAACTGGAGCAGAATATCCAGACGTTTTGCACCGAGTGCTTTTCGGAGTCCAATTTCACGGGTGCGTTCGGTGACAGCGACGAGCATCATGTTCATAATCCCAATACCGCCAACAAGGAGCGAGAAACCGGCGATGCTCCCTAAAGTGATTTTAATAATCTTACTGATTTTCTCTAACTGCGCTATACCGGCGGGCATCTCAAAGATACCGACGAAGTCGTCTTGGTTTCTGTGTCGTTTCCGAATGACGGCTTTCACTTCTTCAGCTGCTTTCGAGACCTGGTCGACGGTGTGTGCATAGACGACAAGCTCGTCAATCCTGTCATTGCCGGTGAAGCGTTCTTGGACAGTTGATAGTGGAATATAGACAAGATTGTCTAAACCCCAACTGAACCGTAAACTTCTGCCTCTCGGCATGAACGTGCCGACAACAATAAACCGTTCCGTAAAACGCCTGCGATCTTTGCGGGCAGACTGATCGTAGCTGCTACCACTGCGTGCAATTTTAATTTCTTGTCCGAGAGGCGATTTGTCAGCGAACAGTGCTGTCGCAACTTCATCTCCAAGGACGCAAATTTTCGCTGCGATCTGGACATCCTCGTCTGTAATAAAGCGTCCCTCTTTAACCTCCCAATCCATTGCGGTGTTATAGGTGGCATCCACACCGTTCCATCCTGCCCGAGTTTCAGTGCCGCCTGAAGCTTGGATGAGCACGCCTCCCCCTTTCCAAACTCGCGGCGCGACAGCACTGACGGATGGGCATTCAGCCTCTATTGCGAGGACGTCTTCGTATTTCAGGTATTCAGCACTACGGTTGGGGACCCATCGATTATTTACGCGCTTATACCATGAACGATACACTACGAGTTGGTTCGCACCGCCCAGTTTCTGGGCGTCTTGGATCACGATTTCCTTGGCACCATCACCAATTGCTATCATTGCTAACACTGAAGCGATGCCGATGATAATGCCAAGCATTGTCAGCAATGACCGCATTTTGTTGCTACAGATCGCAGAAATTCCGATGGATAGTCCCTCAACTATTTGCATTTTATGCCTCCCAATTATTGCGAAGTCTTTACTATATAGTGACGGGATATAGGAGTGAAAACGTGCATGATTAAAAAAAAGGTGTAGACATGAAGTGCCGTGAAACGGAGGAGTGGATTGAATGATTCTGATTATCCGAAAAGGGTGCTTGACATTTCGCAAAGGAGTTTGTATGATAAATGCATCCTTTTAGTAAATAGTGGAGGAACACATGAACAACAGGTTTTCTGTATGTTTTTTCTTACTTACCCTTCTAATCTTGTCACTTACAGCGTTCTCGCCGTTGCTTGCCGATTCACATATTGAACGGGGTGGCACGCTGATTTTCGGGCGCGGTGGCGACTCTGTCGGACTTGACCCAAGCTATGAAATAGATGGAGAATCCTTTAAAGTCTGCGAAAACATTTATGACACACTCGTTCAATACAAAGATGATAGCACGGAACTTGAACCCGCTCTCGCTACAAGCTGGGAGAGCTCAGCGGACGGTTTAACATGGACTTTCCATCTTCGACAAGGCATAATCTTCCACGACGGTACGCCTTTCAACGCTGAAGCCGTTCTTTTTTCCCTCAATCGGCAGCACGACGATACACATCCGTTCCATAAGGTCGGTGGTGTCTACAATTATTGGATTTATACAGGCTTGGCAGAGATTGTAGATAAAATTACCGCCGTTGACGAATACACAGTTCAAATTAGCCTCAAAACGGCATACGCACCGTTTATCTCTACGCTGACGATCTCTGCGTTTTCAATTGTGAGTCCAACAGCGTTGGAAAAATGGGGAGAGAATTTCACAAATCATCCGGTTGGCACGGGTCCTTTCAAGTTTGTGCGCTGGGACCGGAACGATAAGATTGTACTTGAAGCAAACGATGCGTATTGGGGTGGTAGGCCCCCATTGGATAGGATTATTTTCCAGTCCATTCCAGATAATTCGGTCCGGCTTATCAAACTCCAAGAGGGTAGCTTACATGCGATGGAGTTTCCAAATCCAGACGATTTTCAACAGATTCAAGACGATGCGATGCTCGAATTGCTGATGCAACCCGGTATGAGTGTCGGTTATTTGGCGATGAACATGGATAAGCCGCCGTTCGACAATCTGAAGGTACGGCTTGCGATAAATCATGCCTTTAACAAAGCAGCCATTATTGAACATCTCTATCACGGTATGGGTATCCCAGCAAAAAACGCAATCCCTCCGACGCTCTGGAGTTATGACGATACAATTGAAGATTATCCCTATGATCCCGAACTGGCGAAGCAGCTTCTCGCGGAAGCGGGTTATCCTGATGGGTTTGAGACGACACTCTGGGCACTGCCGGTCCCGCGTCCCTATATTCCGGATGGACGAGCGCTTGCTGAGGTGCTGCAATCCGAACTCCGAAACATCGGCATTGAAGCAAAAATTGTGACCTACGACTGGGGAACGTATTTGGAGAAAGTGAAAAACGGTGAGCACGATATAGCTATGTTAGGCTGGAGCGCGGATTTAGGGGACCCAGACAACTTTTTTTATTACCTTTTGAGTAAATCAGCTGCGGAGAAGCCCGCGGGGAATATATCGTTTTATCGGAGTGATACGATGCAAGATGTGCTCGAACGAGCAAGGGCAAGCACGAATCAAGAGGAACGCATCTCGCTCTATCAAGAAGCACAGCATATCTTCCACAAGGATGTCCCGTGGGTGCCGTTAGCGCACGCGCAACAGATTCTGGTTATTAACAAAAAGGTTAAGAATCTTAAACTCCATCCTTTAACATGGAAGTACTTCCATCAAATTTGGCTCGAAAGGTAGAGCGAAGAATCCAATTCCACCGACCCTCTGGAGTCGGGTATCTCTATAAACCTTTCGTTCCTCCCGGACTTAGGAAGACTTTATTTCGAGACTACCAGAAACCTTTAGTGGTTGGTGGTCAGCTTTTAGAAAATAAGCGGCGAGGTTAGGGGAAACACCCCAGCAAAAACACCTCGCCTACCAGTTATAGGTGAAAGTAGGAATTATAAATGGATAAATCTGCATTTCGCGTGGGTGTCACGCGGGACTTCTTGGGACCTGATGGCACTTCTGATTTAGACGACATCGTTGGTCCACTTTTTGATAGTGCTGGTCTGCATTGGGAATATATCGCAGAAAACACACCGGCATTAGCAGGGGCACAGGTGCAGGATTACAACGCACTCTTAGTATTGGGAGCAGGCATCACAGCAGAGACCTTCACAGGTGCTGACAAGTTGGCTATCATCGCCCGATTTGGTGTTGGATATGATAAGGTGGACGTGGAAGCCTGTACCGAAAATGGTGTATTGTTGACGATTGCGCCTGATGGTGTGCGTCGTCCCGTTGCCACTTCTATCATGACTCTTGTTTTATCGCTGAGTCACATGTTGTTGATAAAGGATCGGCTTATTCGCGCGGGTGGATGGAGAAATACACAAAACTACAGGGGCATGGGATTAGTTGGGAGAACGCTGGGGCTTGTTGGCATGGGCAATATTGGGAAAGAGGCGTTCAAACTGGCAGAACCCTTTGGGATGCGCCACATCACCTACGACCCCTACGTCACAGCTGCTGAGGCGGCAGAAGTCGGTGCGGAACTCGTTGACTTGGATACCTTGATGCAAACGGCTGACTTTGTGTGTGTCTGCTGTCCATTGAATGAAGACACACGAGGACTTGTCAATGCGAGACGTATCGGACTGATGAAACCGACCGCTTACCTGATTAACACCGCCCGTGGTCCGATTGTTGACCAGAAGGCACTTACAGAAGCCCTCCAGCATCGACGGATCCAAGGTGCCGGACTTGACGTCTTTGAACAAGAACCAATTGACGACGATGATCCACTCTTGACGCTGGACAATGTCATCGTTACACCGCATAGTATCTGTTGGACGGACGAATGTTTCGACGGTAATGCTAAGAGTGCATGTGGGAGTATCATCAGCGTAGCTTCAGGGCAAATCCCGTCGTATATTGTCAATCGAGATGTTATAGATAGTCCAAAACTACAGGAAAAGTTAGCACGATAAAAATCACCTCAGGAAGAGGAGAAATATCATGCAAGTTGACCAGCAGCAGTTCACAGAAGAAGGTTACAATATCTTGCGTGAAGTCGTGCCGAAAGCAGAACTCGAACCGCTGCGGCGTAGCATCGAACACATGGTCGATCGGAGAAAGGAAATCTCCGCGCAACGGCGTTTTCCGAGCGATCCACAAGGTGGTGATTGGGAGAGTTCTGGACAACCGCGTTTGAGATTTGATACTGATTGTGATGAAACGTCTGCCTCAGCGATTGAATTTCTGCTTCACGAAAATACGCTGGGGGTCAGCCAGCAGTTAATAACAGCAGAACACGTTGTACCGCACCAATTTACTTGTATCTGCAGTGGGAGCCGCGATGTCGGTCCGATGCATTGGCATCGGGACATTGGTCCTGGTGAACCTGCTCCACTGTGCGGAATGATTTCAAACATGGAGCACCACGGTCCCAGTTATCTGCAGTGGAATATCGCTTTGTACGACGACAGTGTATTCTGGATTGTCCCGCGTAGCCATCGTCGGATTAACACCGAGGCAGAACGTCGCCAACTCGCAGAAAATCCATCTGTTCCATTGCCGGGCGGGGTTCCTGTTGAACTGAATGCTGGGGACGGGGTCGTGTATACGCATCTGCTGTTGCACTGGGGAAGCTATTACAGCAGCAAGATGCGGCGGACACTTCATCCGGGTTACCGTCCATTTGGATTTGCGGCGTTGCCCAACGTTCACTGGCGACACTGGGAACCTGGATTTTATCACCATCTCTCACACACGACACGAGAGCAGTTTGAGGTGTGGGATGCCCTCTTTTTCGAGGAGTTCGACAGAGTAGCCGCTATCTTTCATAGCATTATCAACGGAGATAGAGACCGATTTCGTGCTGAATTGAAAGTATTGCACCCTTCACCATACGAGCGAATGGTGAGCGTTATCATGCTTTCAAAACTGGCTAATAAGCTGTATAAACTGAAGCACACAACTGCCAATCCAGCCTCTCTGTGGGGTAACGGTCGAGACATTACGTATCTTGGAACCCATTTTATCCCCGAACAGACAACTGAACTGTGGCGGCGATTCCAAGCACTCGATGAAAAACTGAAGCTTTCAGAGGAGATCCACCAGCCGGGTTTCCAACGGACATCTGAATATAATCCGAACGATATACCTACGGATTTTAGCGTCGAAGATTTTGTTACGAGTTGGGAAATATGATTGTAATTCCACAAAATGCGGAGGAACATGATGCTTACAGAACAGCAAATCAAGCACTTTGACACCTTGGGATTCCTGATTTTCCGGCAATTGTTCAGCCAAGATGAACTGAAGACGATACATAAGGAGTTTGAAGCAGCAATGGAGGCGGCATATCAGCACGCACCATTTGACGGGACACACCGACATTGGCTGCCGATGCTGGGACCGGAAACACCATTTTTTGCGAATTTGCCAGAAGATCCACGATTCAGCGGCGTAGCAGAGCAACTCTATGGCGACGATGTGTTTTTCTGTGTCTCGGACGCGAACCGTTATGTGGGTAACACGAATTGGCATCCCGATCATAATGTCGATCCGACCAAGGATTGTTATGGGGTGAAATTTGCCTATTATCTGGAACCTGTTGGTGCCGAAACCGGAGCATTGCGGCTGATTCCGGGTTCTCACAAGAATCCGCTGCACAATGATTTACGCGAAAATTTGAATGAATTGGGTCTGGAGATTTGTGATGTTCCAGGTTATGTTTGCAAATCGGAACCGGGTGATGTAGTCGCTTTTGATATGCGGTGTTGGCACGCAAGCTGGGGTGGTAGTGACGACCGTCGGATGTGTACGGTGGTCTACTATAATAACCCGAAAACCCCTGTAGAAGATGCTGCGACACGCGAGCGAGCGCGCAGCAATGCTAAAAGTCCTGAACACTTTAACCGACCGGGTGCCTCACTCTACGATCCACATTGGATCGCAAATTCAGAAGGAAGTGAAAAGCGGCAACGTTGGATTGATCGGTTAGACGAGTTGGGATTTTTGAACCCCGCTCAAGCTTAGCGTGCTTTATTCCTCTCTTCATTGTGATTATTTCCGACTTTTTGGGTTAATCCATAGTGCGGTGTACGGGTTTTCTCAAGGACAGTTTCTTTCTATTTCACCCCTAACGATTTTCTTTTCTTTCTCAAACCGTTGATGCTGCTTTCCTTGGAAGGTAGTTATCTGCCTATTTGCGGAATTATGCAACCTTTTCTCCGCAACCCGCGTCACTAAGTCAAAAATCAGATGAACACTACGGGTTGAGACTTAAATTCGTTCGGACTCGGAGGTCCTGATGCGAAACGATGATGTTGTATTAGTTGATCGCGCCCTTGCAGATGACGAGACAGCCTTCACGATGTTAGTAGAGAAATATCAAAAACAGGTACACACGCTTGCCTGGCGGACAATTGGTGATTTCCACATCGCCCAAGATATTACGCAGGAGACCTTCCTGAAAGCACATCGGAAACTTGGGAGTCTGAAGGATTCACATCGATTTTCTGGGTGGATCAATGCTATTGCGACGCGATGTTGCCTGGCATGGTTTCGCGAGAGACATCTGAATTCCGAACTTTCCAAGAACATGAATATTGCCTTGGAACACAACGACCCATATTCTGGATATCTGGTGCGAGAACAAGCTAAAGAAGCAGCACAAGAACTACGCGAAATTGTCAAAAAATGGCTTGCGAAATTACGGGAAAGCGAACGCATTGTCGTCACCCTCCACTATTTCGACGGAATGTCCTGTGAAAAGATAGCCACTTTTTTAGGCGTAACTACTAATACGATAAAAAGTCGACTCAACCGGGCACGGCAGCGATTAAAGGATCACGAACCTTCGGGGCAATCTACGCTTGACGACTTCCAAACTTTCGCTACACTCAACGAGGCATCCAATGAACGTAACATAAAGATAAACTTTGATGCCACGACTGAGAACGGCAAAAAATCAGGACAGGGAAGTGCCTCTTTGATAAAGAAGGATGCCCTTTTGCGATTTAGCAGTTTCAGTTTCGGTTGGGAAGGAGACGGTCCATTTGAGCACATGTCAATAGCCTTATGTGGAACCGCCATTACGCCGCTCCTACTCAGATTTCCCACAGTTATAGGGGATACTTGGCATCAAGAAGGATTCTGGAACTCCCAAGCACAGACAACCTTGGAAGAATATAAACAAGTAGAAGTTCCCGCTGGCATTTTCCCGACGTGTCTGAAGCATAAAAGTGTCTTTCTCGACACCGATCCACATTCACAGAATAATCTGCTTGTCATTAGTAACGGCGAACGTTATGCGCCAAGTAACAGAGAAATGAGCCCGTATGTTAACGGCGTACGCTATTTATGGTTTGCTGAGGGGGTTGGACTCGTGAAAATGCGCTACGAGCATTCTAACGGTAATACAACGGAAGTAGAATTAATGGAATACAAAACCCCGGGTAAGACAGAAGAATATCTCCCTTTGCAGATCGGCTCTACGTACACATATCAATCAATCAGTACCTACCTCTGCGAACCGGTTACTGAGAAGTGGCGCGTCACTGAAAATTTTTGAATTCGAATCGCACCCATCGGAAGAACGAAAAAATAAAATTAAAGACCTCTTGCCGTAATCCGAGAGAATATAATGCTTTGGACAATTGTTAGAAGAGAAATTACAGCAAATATTTTGAGTTTCCGATTCTTAATGGGATTACTCATCTATTTCTTCTTGATTGTGACCAATCTTTTCGTTTTGACCAGAGGTTACGAGGATAGACTGCAAAGTTATCAGACGGCTCTCCGAGAAAATGAAGATGTGATAAGGAACATCGAGAAATATTCTGAATTCGGTGATACTCGTAAACTGAAGTGCAACAGACAACCGAAACTGCTCAGCATCTTCACCGAAGGCGTGGATAAAAGAAAAGGCAATACGGTAACAGTGGCACACGGATATGTTCCGGCTGTTGCTGAACAACACGGTTCTGATAATCCGTACCTCAATATATTTTCCTCCATTGACTTCACGGTCATCTGCCAAGTGGTAATGAGTCTGTTAGCCCTGCTTTTCGCTTACGATGCTATTTCACGGGAAAAGGAAGCGGGGACCTTGGGATTGACACTCTCTTGTGCAGTCTCGCGACCAACGCTGCTGTTGGGGAAATACATAGCCGGAATGGCATCGATTTTTTTCCCGCTTATTGCGAGCTTTGTGGCAGGCTTATTGGTGATACAATTTTCCCCTTATGTCTCGTTTAGCAGCTCGGATTGGGGACGGATATTGTTAATCTTCCTCCTATCTATGCTTTACGTCTCCCTCTTTTTTCTTATTGGACTCTTCCTTTCCGCTCGAACACACCGACCTTCTATCACCCTGATGTTCTCAATGTGTATCTGGGTGCTTTTTGTGCTTATTGTGCCAAATTTAACGGTTTTATTGGTGGAACATGCGAGTCCGCTTGAATCAGAAGAGTCATACATGACGCAGGCAGGTGAACTGTGGCGTGAATTTGAAGATAGAGTGGAAGATTATTTGAAGAAACTGAATGTTGAGCATGCTTGGGAACTTGCTAACCCATCAGGTCTGGGGATAAGTGCAAACAGCACATCATACGGAAGCGGAGAAACTATAGGCATGAGCGGTATTAGAAACAATGAAGGTGCTTTTCTTCTCCAAGAGTACTATGGATTTAAAGAAAATCTTCGGGCACAATATGCAGATAGGATATGGCAAATACGTAAAGCGTATCTCGACAAAAACCCGAACCGCCAGTCTCTATTAGCATTGAACATATCGCGTGTATCTCCGGCATCGGTTTATTACAATGCCGCTGCGATTCTTGCGGAAACAGACTTGGGAAGTTTCTGGCGATTTATGGAACAGGCTCAACAATATCGCCGCGAATGGGTTGAATATCTGAGAGACGGAAAAATATTCTCTTCACGTCGCTGGTTTACAAGAAGCAATTCCGAAGGGCCGCTCAATTTAAGCGGAATGCCCAGATTTAAGGAACAACGCGAAGGTATTGGTGGCAGCATGGAGCGTGCGGTGCCAGATATTATGATACTCATAGTACTAAATATCCTATTCTTCATGGGAGCATTTATCTCATTCTTGCGCTACGACGTGGTATAGTGGGTGGTTCTGGATTGCGTAAAGGAGTGAAAATGAAATGTAAAGCTAAGACAAATTTTGCCCGTGGAGGCAAAATTTGGCACATAGCAAAACGAGAAATCCTTGATAACCTGACGCGCTTTCGATTTGCCCTCACGCTGATTCTGGTAATGGTGCTGATGGTAATGAATGGCGTGATATTCGTGAGTAGTAAATATCCGCGGAGGATAGCACAGCATTCTGAAGACATCAATGCCGCA
Organism: Candidatus Poribacteria bacterium; assembly: GCA_022826805.1. GTDB lineage: Bacteria > Poribacteria > WGA-4E > WGA-4E > WGA-3G > WGA-3G. The sequence continues at coordinate 46,557 of JAJDUH010000013.1, read as the reverse complement.
ATAGCGTCAATGAAAGAGCGAAGTCAGAGTTTGGGTGAGTTAGCTGTAAAGGGGCCAGGGGACCTATATAAGCGTCCAAGTCCATTGGCATTTATTGCCATGGGTGAAGACACAAATTTGCCGAAGCGAGTCACGGGAGACGGTGGCTCTTACAACAGCTGGCGCACTTCAAATTTCCACTACTCATGTTCAAACAATTGGTCGCTTGAATATCCACAAGATGTCTTTCGTAAAAATGATGCGTTGCCAAATTTCACGGAATTAGATTGGACGTTTATCATCGGGTTGGTAATGAGTTTTATGGCGATCTTATTCACATACGATGGAATCTCTGGAGAGCGTGAAATAGGGACATTAAGTTTACTCATGGCTAATTCTGTGTCCCGTGCCACCGTGCTTCTGGGAAAATTCGTCGGTGCGTTTCTCACAATTCTACTTCCTCTGCTTCTTGGGATATTGCTTAACCTAATGATCGTTACCGCGTCGGATTTGGTGTCCTTTGACGGGAGCGAATGGGCAAGGATGGGAATAACCTTTGTCATTTCCGCCATCTATATCACGATATTCTTATGGCTCGGACTGTTTATTTCAAGCCAATTTTCTGATTCGTCAAGCAGCTTGTTGGTACTGCTTCTAATTTGGGTCGTGTCCGTGGTGCTTATTCCAAATACGATGGGTGTATTGGCAAGTGGTTTCCAGCAGGTTCCCTCCAGAAGCGAGGCTTCTCGACAAAAGCAGGCGAAACTGGATGAAATCAACCACCGGTACTTTGAAAAAGATAGGAGACTCTTTCAATTCGGTTCTCCTACCGATAATCCGCCGAAACTTGAGGCATTACAAGTGTGGGCTGACTACTTAACCGAACGCGCAGATGTGACAAGCAGATTTGATGATGAACACCTGGATAAGCAGTTTGTTCAAGTTGAACTTACGAGGCAAATTACGCGGCTATCTCCAGCGGCTATCTACAAATATGCCTTAGAATCTCTGGCTGGCACTGGGTTTGCCAGACATAAAAGATTTGTCCAACAAGCACGTCGCTACAGACAACAGTTTGTTGACTTCATCCAATCGGAGGACCGAGGAGATAATGACAGCTACCATGTCTATCTTGTAAAGGAAGGGCTGTCCCAAAAACCTGTGCCTTTTAACAGCATTCCCAAATTTTCAGACAAACTGAGCTTGGGTGTCACTTTCAAGGGGGCAGTGTTGGACATGATGCTATTGGCCTCGCTTGCGCTACTCCTGTTTATGGCGACCTCCTTAGCGTTTATGAGAAGCGATGTGAAATAAAAGTGAAGAGTTGTCAGTTGGGTTTCGCTTGTGCTATTTTTAAATCAGGTTATGGGGAGTCAGCAGGTTGTTTGGAAGTATAAGGTTGCTTTTGCATGCTGCTCAACCCAACCTACGTTACTAATACAAGTAGACACCAGCGAGATTAGGAAACCTTGAAGAAATCCGCAGAAATACCCAAGCAAAAACCCTACCGATTTGATGGTCAGCGGTTGGATTAATCGACAAGCGGCCGCGGTGGGTTTCCCCAGTTTCCGCTTCTATCCTCTCCGCTCACGACGACCCCTTCTCTATCCCAACGATAGGACGCTTGGACATCAGTAGCACAGTAACGCAAAGTGAGACCGCACCGTCGCTTCGGTGAAGGATTGGCGTTCGATCCGTGTAAAAGCAGGTCGGTATGGATAGAGATTTCGCCTGCTTTGAGTTCAACATCCACGGGTTCACCGTACTGTTCAGCATCTTCAACAATTTGACCTAACACGCTGTTATCGTCAGGTGCGCTGTGTCGGGCTGTTAAGTGTCCGAGATGATGCGAACCTGTAATAAACCGCATCGCACCGTTTTCGACGGTGGCATCGTCAATTGCGAGCCAAACGGTAACGGTCTTGGAAGGTGTAAGAGGCCAATAACCGGCATCTTGATGCCAGCCAACGGTTTGTGAATCGTGTGGCATTTTGCAGAAGTAGTGCGCACCCCAACCGATAACATTTTCGCCGATCAGGTCCTTTACACAGGCGACGATCTTTGGATGTGTGAGCAGGTCATAGACCTTTCCATATTTCATGTGCGCGGAGATAATGGAATAGCTACTACCACCTGCTGAAAGAACATTCGCCAATAGGGCATCAAAGTACTGGCGGTGCTCACCGATCTCGGCTTCATCGAAAATTGGGATGCCTTTGATATAACCGACGTGGTTGAAATCTGCCAACTGTTTCTGGGTTAGCACTTTTGGATGCTCGGGGACGCTTGGATAAAATTGGAGATCACGTCCCATTTCAGCGAGTTGTTCCCACGTCGGCATGACCTTGTCGGTTTTGTAGGTTACGCCTTGGTTAGACATTGTTGCTTCACCTCATCTAAATTTTGATTTCATCAGGACTATCAAGTTTTTGGTTTATCTCTATTCTGTGGGTGAATTTGCGAGCAGGAGCTCGCTTCTACAGGAAAACTGAATGAACCCATAGTTTCATTTTAGCATAAACGCAACGAAAATGGTATAATATATTAGGTATTCAGTTATCAGTTGTCGGTAAAAAGCAGTCAGTTGTCGGTTATGGGTTTCGAGTTGAATCAACACCGAACATGCACATGGGGTTCCGAGGGTAAGAATTGTAACCCAGAGGTCGTGCTTACGGGATAACCAAAGGTTGCTAATGTATTTCGCTGACGAAGTTTCAACGACCCTAAGTTAACAAAGACAGCATACTTATAGAATTTTTAGAAATAGATTATATCTTGAAATTGAGGTTAATGAATGGCGCATGCATATACCCCCGGTCTTAAGGTGACCGAGCGGATGACTATTGAAAAAGAACGCCGACTTCCGCTTGAAGGCGAGGTACTCGTTGAAGCCGGTGCGAGAGTCAAGGCAGAAGATGTCGTTGCAAAAGCGGATCTGCCGGGCAACGTTCAACTACTGAATGTCGCGAATCTACTCAGTGTCCCACCAAACGAAATCGCTGAACATATGCTCAAACCCGTCGGCGCACCCGTTTCAAAAGATGAGATTATTGCCACAACGAAAGGGCTCTTTGGGCTTTTCAAATCACAGGCACGTTCACCGATTGATGGCACAATTGAAGCGGTATCGGAGGTCACAGGACAGGTTATCCTTCGTGAACCGCCTATCCCGGTTGAGGTCAAGGCATATACAGATGGCACGGTAACAGAGGCTGTTCCGACTGAAGGGGTCACCGTAGAGACGTACGGCACTTATATCCAAGGCATTTTCGGGATTGGTGGCGAGACGGTAGGAAATTTGGTCATTGTCGCCAAATCGTCGAGTGATGATCTGACAGCTGAACAGATTCTCTCAGAACACCGAGATAGTATTCTGGTTGGCGGTTCGTTGGTTACAACAGATGCGATTCAGAAAGCGATTCAACACGGCGTGAGAGGTATCATCGCTGGTGGAATTGATGACGCGGATCTGCGGGAACTTCTCGGCTATGAACTGGGTGTCGCGATTACCGGTTCTGAGGAGATTGGCATTACACTGGTTATTACAGAAGGATTCGGGCGCGTCGCGATGGCGGAACAGACATTCACACTCTTGAAAGCACGGCAATCAATGAAAACCTCTATCAATGGGGCGACACAGATTCGTGCCGGGGTTGTTCGTCCAGAGATTGTTATTCCGTTGGCATCAGAAGATGCAGGATCAGTGTCGGACGCGGAAGACGATGCTGCTGGGGGTATTCTGGAGGTCGGCAGCTCGGTGCGTATCATTCGGGAGCCGTATTTCGGGCAATTGGGACGCGTTACGGAGCTGCCGGTAGAACTTCAAAGTTTAGAGACAGAGGCGCAGGTGCGTGTGTTGCGGATTGAACTTGAAAATGGTGAACAGACGACTTTGCCTCGCGCGAATGTTGAAACGATTGAGGAATAGTTGTCGGTAGGTAAAGTTGTTATTGTCTGAATTGATTTTCATACCACTTGACGTTGCCTGTGCTGAGACCGCCGGCGACGATGTCTAACCTACCGTTTCCATTCATGTCTAAGATGTGCATCTGTCCAACGCCTAAGCCCCCATCATCGATTGTCTCTTTGCACCATCGGTTCTGTGCGAGATCCTCTGGACGGTAGAGATGCAAACTTGTGCCGTCACCGTTGTAGCCGCTGATAACTTCAAGCACACCATCGTCATCAACATCAACGGCGGCGAGGGAGTGTCCTCGATTGAGTGTATCGTCGATGAGGTAGCGTTCCCACGGATCGGTCCGTAGATCGCCGGTGGCTTTATACCAAACAAGATTATTGCCGTGCCACGGTTCAATCGCTAAAATTTCGTTGACACCGTCGTCATCAATGTCGGCGGCGAATGTATCGCTACACTCGCGGTCACTGATGATCCATTTGCCCCATTTTTCTGTCATTGGTGCCATAGGCGGTTCATACCAAATCAGTCCCTCTGTGCAGCTAATCAGCACGTCGTCGCGTCCATCCTGATCAATATCACCAATAGTCAAGCCGTGATTGATGTGTAAAGCATCGTCAAGGAGGTGGGATTCCCAAGAGTCTACGTCTCGCGGGGTATCCGACAATTCATAGCACCAGAGAGAGCCGGGACTGTGCCACTCACCGGGTTTGCCATCTTCACCGCGGATTGAGGCGACGATGAGGAAAGGTGCAGCGGTTGAGACGTTCCCCGACAGGTTTGCCAATGCGATGCGATGAATAAAGGGGACATCGGCGATGCGATAGCTGTTCCAGTTTTGTCCATCTTGCGACGGTGCCTCAAGCCACTGGAGGTATCCACCGGCAGCGTTTACGCCACGATTGAATCCACTTCCGATGATGAGATCGGGAGTGCCGTTGCCGGTTAGGTCGTAAGGCGCAATGGTAATGTGCCCGCTGCCCTGATCGGTCACGAGATGCCTTTTCCAGTCGGGTGCCTCGTACCAAGCAACGAAGGGTTCACCTGTAGAGCCGGCGATGATGTCAAGTTGACCGTCGCCGTTTATATCAGCGACTGCCAATCCGTAAATACTTTTGACGGTGTCGTCAAGCAGATATCCCTTGAATTTCATAGCTGATCTCCTCAATTGTGGTGCAATGAGCGTCCGTGTGTTACTTGCCCTGAGAAGTCGGGATTTGGAAATCCCTCCTACAAAAGAACTAAACGACCCTATAATTGGGGATTAGGGATTGTGATAAAATCTAATTATTCCAGGCTCTATTTCATATCCGACCGATGACCAGAAAGCAGGAGCCCACGGATATTTCTCTTCTACGAGTGCGGTGATGCGTTTAACGCCTTGTTTTGCCAAACATCTCTCGCCTTCTCTGACTAAGGCTCGTCCAATACCGCGCCGTCGGTAGTCAGGATGAACTGCTATCCGATACATATTGCCTCGCCACCCATCAAAAGTTGCGATCAGGGAACCGACAATGCGTCGATCTGCTTCAGCAACTAACACCGATGCAGGACTTTTTATGGTGCCTCGGATGTCTGCGATCGTATCAGTGACGCTTGGAGATGTTCCAGCAGCCTGCCACAATGTGAGGAGTGCTTCTGCCTCTTCTGGACGGCACTCCCGGATGGAGAAAGTATCTGTTGTGTTGGACACACCCATTTGATTGGCACAGTTGGAAACAGCGCCTACCTTAGCCGATGAAAGGATTTTCTATTCGTCGAGCCAGCTCATCATACTGCGCAGATTTTTGCCGACGTCTTCGATCTGTAATTCCGCTTCCTGTCGGCGGAGTGCTCCGAGTACGGGTTGGTTCGCCTCGTTCTCTAAAACCCACTCGCGAGCGAAGATACCTTCCTGCACATCCTTCAAGATCTGGCGCATCTTGTCCTTGATGTCGTCGTCAATAAGCTGCGGACCGCGCGTGAGATCTCCGTATTCAGCGGTATTACTAATATCATTCCGCATTTTGCTCAATCCGCCGGTGTAGATAAGATCAACAATAAGCTTGAGTTCGTGGAGACATTCAAAGTAAGCCATTTCCGGTTGGTATCCGGCTTCGACAAGCGTGTCAAATGCGGCTTTGATAAGTGCGGCGGCTCCACCACAGAGGACAGCTTGCTCACCGAAGAGATCGGTTTCGGTCTCTTCACGGAATGTCGTTTCAATGACACCTGAGCGTGTGCCACCAATACCTCTGGCATAAGCAAGTGCGACATCGCGGGCAAGACCCGTGGTGTCTTGATGGATAGCGATCAGACATGGAACGCCACCACCACCTTCAAAGACCTCACGAACAAGAGAACCGGGCCCCTTTGGTGCGATCATTGCGACATCGATATCACTGGCGGGCACAATTTGTCCAAAATGGACGCTGAACCCGTGTGAGACGAGGAGCATATTTCCGGCTTGCATATTCGGAGCGATCTGGTCGCGGTAGACGGCAGCGTGGCGTTCGTCGGGAATGAGAACTTGAACGATGTCAGCCATCGCCGCAGCTTCTTCAACGGTTTTGACGGTCAAGCCTTCCGCTTCCGCCCGTGGTTTTGAACGGCTGCCTTCGTACAATCCGACGACGACGTTTGCCCCGCTGTCCTTGAGGTTTAGTGATTGTGCGCGTCCTTGCGCGCCGTAACCGACGACGGCGACGGTGCGCTCTTTTAGTAAATCGAAGTTGGCATCACTATCGTAATAAATTGTTGCCATTTTTTTAATTTTCCTTGCGGTTCGTTTAGGAAGGTTTTAATATGAACGCTCCCTTCCGTATATCCAGCCCTGCGCGCTGCTTGGGCTTACGCGTCTACAACAACGGCGAGTGTGGGATTTGATTAGAGATTCTGGCGATACCAGAATTTCTGAGTGCACGCTTTGCAGAGCGCTAAAAATTATTTTTCGGACCCACGTAGCATCGCTATCTTACCGGTACGGGCTAATTCAAGGATACCATACGTATTGAAAATATCAATTGCTGCCTTCAATTTACCCTCATCACCTGTAATTTCGAGAACAAGTGAGGCAGGTTTCATATCTATGACCCGCCCACGGAAGACTTCTGCGACTTGTAGAATCTCGGTGCGTTTTTGAGGATCATCGGTAGCAATCTTGATAATGACCAGTTCTCGCTCAACATGGGTGCCGGTAGAGAGGTCGGTCACTTCAATAACGTCAATGAGTCTGTTTAAGTGGTGGTAGATCTGTTCAATAATCTGGGCGTCTCCATGTGTGACAAGGGTTATATGCGAGATGCTCTTGTCGTGCGTTTCGGCGACATTGAGACTGTCAATATTAAAGCCTCGCCCGCTGAAGAGTCCTGCGACGCGGGCGAGGACTCCAAATCGGTTTTCGACTAAAACAGAAAAGATGTGTCGTTCTTCAGGATTCATTCTTTTATAGTTTTCGGTTCGCCTGCTGCGCAGGCTTTCGTTAAGATAACCCGCGGATAACATCCCCAAGACCGGCACCCGCTGGCACCATCGGGAATACATTCTCCTCTTCGTCAACGATGAAGTCGATGACGACGGGACCGTCGTTAATCCCTTTTGCCTTCTGTAATGCGGGTTCAACATCATCTGGGTGTTCGACCCGAAGTCCGGTAGCACCGAATGCCTCTGCGAGCAAAGCAAAATCGGGATTATCGTGGTAATCGACAGCGGAGTAGCGTTTGCCATGGAAGAGTTCCTGCCACTGACGCACCATCCCCAGATACATATTGTTGATGATAAAGACCTTGAGCGGCAGGTTCATTGTAATCGCTGGCACCAACTCTTGGATTGTCATGATATAAGATCCGTCCCCATTGATATTGACGACGGTTTTGTCTGGACATCCGAGTTGCGCACCGATTGCGGCTGGTAGGCTAAAGCCCATTGTGCCAAGCCCTCCAGAATTCAGCCACTGCCGAGGTTCGGTGAACTTGAAGTATTGTGCTGCCCACATCTGGTGTTGTCCAACATCGGCGACGACTATGGCATCGCTGTAATGTTTATAAATTTGCTCAATGACGAACTGTGGCATTACCTTATCACCCTTTTGCTCGTATTCAAATGGATACTTCTGCTTCCATTCTTGAATTTGGGCACGCCACGGGTCGATGTTTGTTGCACCAACCTGCTTATTTAACTCGGTTAGGACGTTCTTTGCATCACCGACGATAGGTACATCTACTGGAACATTTTTCCCAATACATGAGGCGTCAATATCGATGTGGATTTTCTTGGCATTCGGAGCGAATTTGCTGAGATCACCGGTAACGCGGTCGTCAAACCTCGCCCCGACAGCGATAATAAGGTCGGCGTCGGTAAAAGCGTAATTTGCACAACAGGAACCGTGCATCCCGGGCATTTCCATCGCTAATGGATGCGTTTCAGGGAATGCACCAAGCCCCATCAAAGTAACGGTAATCGGAATCTGTGTATTAAGAGTGAGCTGTCGCAGTTCCTCGCTGGCGTTGGCGAGTACTACACCGCCGCCGGCATAAAGCATCGGACGTTTGGCTTCTTTAATCAATGCCACTGCCTTCGCAATTTGCTCTGGATCACCATGTACTTGTGGCTTGTAGCTGCGAATGTCAACTGTGTCTGGATACTGAAACAGTGCTTCACGTATCTGGGCATCTTTGGCGATGTCAATGATGACGGGACCGGGTTTTCCGGTCTTCGCGATGTGAAATGCTTCGGCGACGACATCTGCAATCTCGTCGGTATCCTTGATGAGATAACTATGCTTACAGACTGGACGTGTTACGCCGATAACATCGCATTCTTGAAAGGCATCGCTACCGATATAGTGTGTGAAAACCTGCCCAGTGATCGCAACCATAGGAATCGAATCCATATAGGCGGTTGCGATACCAGTGACGAGATTCGTTGCCCCAGGACCGGAGGTTGCGAGTGCAACGCCGACATTCCCGGTGGCGCGTGCGTACCCATCAGCGGCGTGGGAAGCCCCTTGCTCATGCCGCATCGGAATCAATTTGATGTCTTGCTCACTGTATAAGGCATCGAAAATCGGCATCGCTGCACCACCGTTCACACCGAAGATATATTCGACACCTTCCCGCTTGAGACCGTCAATAAGGATTTGTGCTCCTGAGAGTTCCATGCCAATTTTCCTTTTTTTAACTATTGGGTTTTTGACCGTTTTGTCCGTTGTCTAAAACGGGTTTTGGTTCAGGTTGAGACCGTTTCGTAACTTAGTAACGATTCTAAAGACGGGCTGATCAAAACACTCACATAGACGAGAGCAGCCCCCATTTTTCGACAACGGAGAAAAATGAGCAAAAGGTATACAGGTGAAAGAAATAAAATTAAAAAAGCCCTCTCGTTCCAATTTTGGAGACGAGAAGGACATTTACACTGACCTTACCGTGGTACCACTCCAATTCCCTTCCTCATCTTCGTTAAGGCATCGGGCTTACAAAGCCGTTCTGCAATAAGAAAGAGCACTCTTTGGGACGCGATGACGGGCATCACACCGGCTAACCCTACTTGTCGCGATTGGACGTTGTTCAGATTAGCAGCTCCAGGGCGACCTTCAGTCGTGAAATCTTGAGGAGACCTTTCAGCCCGTGAGTCTCCATCTCTTTCAAGCTCGGACGACTTACTCCTCCCCTTCAATGCTTTTCTCTGGTAATCTATTTAATTGTTAATTACGCATGCAATTTTAATGAAGTTTCACAGACGTGCTAAAAAGGACTATATTTACATTTTAAGTATAACACATTTAAAGGCATGTGTCAAGAAAAATTTGATTTCGCTGGCGCGGTCTATCACCGCGCCAGCGAAATATGAGGAATCACGATCTGGAAATCGCGCATCCAACTACTAAAATTCAAACGCGCCATGGTTAATTAGGCATTTGCCACGTAGAGTTCGTTGACCCGTGTCCAGTTGATGACGTTTGTCCACGCCTCAACATAGGCTGGACGGAGGTTTTGGTATTTCAGGTAGTATGCGTGTTCCCAGACATCAATTCCGAGCAGCGGAACATGTCCTTGCATAATCGGACTGTCCTGGTTCGCTGTGGAGTAGATTTCCAAGCCGTTGTCACCGAGGACAAGCCATGCCCAACCGGAGCCAAAGCGTGTGGTTGCGGCTGTAACAAACTGTTCTTTTGCGGCTTCAAGCGATCCGAAAGTTGAGGTGATCGCAGCTGCGATTTCTCCGCCAGGTTCGCCGCCATTAGGGCTCATAATAGACCAAAAGAGCGAATGATTGGCGTGCCCACCACCGTTGTTGATGACAGCTTGGCGTTTGTCTTCCGGCACCTGGTCGAGATTACTGAGCAATTCGTGAATATCCATGTCAGGGACAGCACCGAGTCCTTCTAAGGCGGTGTTCAAGTTAGTGATATAAGCTTGATGGTGTTTGCCGTGGTGGATTTCCATCGTCTGTGCGTCGATATGGGGCTCCAAAGCATCGTGGGCATAAGGGAGCGCTGGTAATGTGTGTGCCATTTAAAAATAGCCTCCTATATTATTTTTAAGATGTCCTTGCAAGTTGCGCGCTATGGATGTGCCAGCAACATGCTCAAGATTCGGAAAAGTATAGCAGATTTGTCGGAAGTGTGCAAGTTTTTTCTGAAGGGTGCGGTTTCAAACTTCAGCAGCGGGATACAGTGGGCGGAAATTAGTCGTCGGATTGACTGCTTTCAGAAATTGCGCCGACCCGACAGGTTCGCTTATAGGCGCAATAGTTGCAAGGCTGTGTTTTATTACTTGGCTTGATCGGTGTATTACCTTCTTCCTCTGAATCTACAAAGGTATCAACGTGTGTGATGAGTGGAAAATTACCTGTAGATATACTCTCAACATACTGTTGAACATAACCGTTAACGCGCATAAGTCGCTCATCGAAAAGAGCATCCTCCAACAACTGCCCACTCGTGGGATAAACCTTTTTCCAATCTTTACCATTATAAGTATTATAACCCACTCCGTTTTGGGATTTTGCTCCGATACTGAGTTCAATTGCACATCCATCCAGTCTGACTTTATGATACAAACCTGCTGCTGGCTCTAATTCGGTTAGGCTGCCTTCCTTTAACAATTTCTTTGCGATTTGTAGATAAATAGGGAGCTGGAGACTCCGTCCATTAAGGATCTCCGGCATTCTAACGGTGGCACTGCCGGTCTTATAGTCAACAATATTAAAGGCACCGTTGCCGACATCAATACGGTCAATTTGACCAGTTATATTTACGGCACCGATGGCGATTGGTTGCGTACAACTAAGCTCTGGATCTCTCCAGAACTCCGAATCATCCTGTCCACGTTTCGGTCCAAAACCAACTTCAAAATAACGCGGCAGAACGGGAACATCATAGGTGCGTTCTGCTTGGAGCCATTTGTGCAAGGCAACGCGGAGCTTCTCTATATCCATTTCCCAAAAGAGATTGTTTTCGCCGATAGGCGTCTCTTTCCGTTTCCCGCGGTGTTCTTCAGAGACGTTCCTCAAAATTTTATCCAATTGCTGTTTCGCTTTTTCAAAGTCACCATCCGCACATCGTCCGATGGGTGGTTCTTTTCGCTCTCGACGATTGTAGTAGAATGTCCGGAGCACTCTGTGGAGTAGCGATCCTCTTTCGAGACTGGATAACTCTTCCTCTTCCTCCTCCTCAACACGAAGTCTCAAAACATTACTCGCAAAATACTGAAATGGACACTTCGCGTAAGTTTCCAATTCTGTGACCGAATATATCTGCTGCCGCCGATCTTCCAAATACCTCCGACTTTCAGGGGAAAGCGTTTCCGCAGTTAGCACGCCTTCATAAGCCAAATGTTCATGCGTTTCCTCACGGCTCTTTTCAACCTCAATAACATGGTCAATCAAGGGACGCATGTTCGCAAGTTTATCGGGAAACTCGGTATTGGAAGCCACTCCCGCTGTCCATACGTGATTGCCGTAGGCGCTGAGGAAACCGGAGGTACTGCCCTGCATGGAATCATCAATTTTCTCAATCTCTTTGACATCGACGACTGCTTTTAACTGTTCAAGGAACGGAGAAGGAATTAAATCTGCCTCACCTTCGCGTTCCGGGATGAGGAGATAGAGCCTCTTGCGAAAAGATTTGAGGACTCGATAGAACATGAACCGATTATCGTGGAGCTGCTCCTCTTCGGTACGGTAAGGTTTTTCTGGCAGAAGTGGGTCTGGACGATAATTTTCTGGAAACCTACCCTCTACAAAATCACCCAAAAAGACTGTATTAAATTCCAGACTTCTGAGTTCGCCGAGTTGTGCGATCTTAACGGTTTCTCCCTTTGTCGCCGCTTTACTGCGATAGTTTGTATGTCTTGCGATGTGATAGAGTTTTTCAATGTAATCACTGACGAAATACGATCCTCTTCCCTCCGATTGTAGGACACTACAAAGTTCGTTAACAATCCTATTGAATTGGCGGTAGGCATCAATCTCGCCTTCGACGATCTCGCGATTTCTCCCGAACATCGGATTTAAGATATGTTGGACAACCTCGCCGCTTTTAAGCAAACTGTCAACATACTCCTGAAACTCGCTGGGATGGCACCTGCGTGTGTGTGATGCAGGCTCGACATTAGAGAAATAGTTTCCCTCTAAGGGAACTTGGAGTGATGAAAGACGAGAAAAGATTGCTTTGACAACTTCTGATTTTGTCAATGGGACGCTTTCTACAAGTGAATAAGGAATACCATAGGTCGGAAAAATCTCTGCGATGCGCTGTCGATAATACCCAACATTGTAATAGACAACACAGATGTCTTTCAGTTTGCAATGCCCTTCTGAGACATGTTTCTGGATCAGTTGTGCAATCTGCTCGACCTCCTCTGAACGATCAACTGGTTTCAACATCTTAATCGGAGTTTCCTCATCAGAATGGCTGCCCGAGGTAGGGCACACAACATCCGCGCGGAACAGGTTTTCAGCGAAATGCTGATGTTGATCAGGCTGGCGTTCATAGTCAACATCAACGCATGCTTTTACCTTTTCAAATTTCTTGACTACGTCCGTAATATTTTTATAGAGTGCCTCATTTCCTTGAACGCAGTCGGTACGGAACCACATCTCTATGTTAGGCACCTGGGCAATACGCGTCAAGATTTTGATGTCGGCTTCGGAGAGTACCGTGAATCCTTCAACAACAACAAGATTGACCCATGGGAACGCGATTCTCATAAACGTCGAATCGAAATTATTAGCAAGGTGCAAATGTTTGCCCTGATCATCTATCCAGCGGTCTGTGAGTCTCGCCTCATAATTTTTGTAAATGTGCACGAGGTCAGTCTTGGTTGGATTGTCGGCTACGATGTTCTGTGGGGTTTCACCGCGTTCCCTGAGACGGTTGATTGTATCTACGATAAGAGACAGTGTACTATCGGGAACAGAAATGTCTTGACTCGGTCGAAAGGATTCGTAGCGGTAGGTATCATTATTGTCCGACTGGGGATTCGCGATTTCATGGAACCAGAGGTTTTGAAGCCCTTGCGAGATATGCCGTTTCGCCGGACGGACTTGGTTATAGAGTCTCTGAACAAAATTCTCAAGGTCGTACACGCGCAAGTTGGCGACAGTGCGATTCGGATGGTAATTAACTAATTCGCGCTGGCGCTTTAAACGTGTGGTATCGTTCGGGACGATAACGACAAAAGTATTTGCATCATCGTTCTGAATGCGGGTTTTAAGGGTGTTTTCTATATCTGGCATCTTGTTTTACGGCACACGGCGTGTGCCTACTACTTTGCTTCGTCTCTGGACCCGGCATGCAGAGTATGTTTACTACCTTACTTGCGTCCCGAGTGGCATCTCTTTTTCAAGGGTTGCGAGGACGACAGCATCGCCGCTTCCGGCAAGAACCATGCCCTGTGATTCGACATTGCGAATGGTTGCGGGTTCTAAATTTGCGACTATTATTATTTGTTTCCCCACCAATGCGTCTGGCGTGTAGTGTTCGGCGATCCCAGCAACCAGTTGACGTTTCTCAGTGCCGATGTCGACTTGCAGTTTGAGGAGTCGGTCAGCTCCTTCAATCGACTCAGCAGCAAGAATACGAGCAATCCGTAGATCCAATTTTTGGAAATCAGCGAAGGAAACTAAGTCGGAGGTTTTCTGTTTTGTTTTCTGCTTCGGTTTAGCCGCCGCTTTTGGTTGCGCCTGTTTCTGTTTTTTGGTATCTATACGGGGGAAAATAGGTTCACCCCTGCTGACTTTTATGCCTACGGGTAGACATCCCCACTCTGTAGCAGTCCCGAATTCTTCTAAACCGATCTGCTTCTGGATTTTATCAGCGGTATCGGGAACAAAAGGCGAAATTAGTACAGAAATGATTCGGAGCGCTTCTAAACTATTGTAAAGGATGGTTCCCATTCTCGACTTCGTCTCAGACTTTGTGAGCGTCCAGACCTGGGTCTGCTGGACATACCGATTAATGCGTCGAACAAACTCCCAAATGGTTTCGAGTGCGTTATCAAATGCGAACGCCTCTATGTGAGTGTCCAATTGGTCAACTGTGGTCTGCGCCATCGCTTTGACCTCGTCGTCGAACTCCCCTGGTGTTGTCGGTTCAGGAATCGCCTCAAAGTTTTTGTTAACCAGACCGAGGACACGATTGAGTAGGTTGCCAAGGTCATTTGCGAGATCTGCGTTGTAGCGTGCGTGCAAGCGAGTTGGACGGTAGTCGCCATCGTTTCCGAAACTAAACTCCCGGAGTAGGTAATAACGGAACGCATCTAAACCGTAGGTTTCGATGTCTGTGTCCATATCAATGAAGATACCGCGTGTTTTGCTGAGTGCCTCGCCATCTTTCGTCAACCAACCGTGCCCGACAATCTGCTTCGGAAGCGGTAAGTTAGTAGCCATTAGCATTGCGGGCCAAATCAGGGCGTGAAAACGGGTGATGTCTTTTGCCATCATGTGAACGTTGGCAGGCCAAAAAATGCGGTAACGCTCACTATCCGTTTCATAACCGAGCGCTGTCATATAGTTCATCAATGCTTCAATCCAGACGTAGACGATATGCTCAGAATCAAACGGCAAAGAAATTCCCCATGACACAGAGGAGCGAGATATGCTTATATCTTCCAATCCGGAATCAAGCACACTTAAAAGCTCATTACGTCGGCTTTCGGGATAGATAAATCGGGGGTTTTCTCGGATGTGAGCGAGTAAACGATCCCGATACTTGGAGAGCTTAAAGAAATAGTTCTCTTCCTCAAGCCATTCCAAAGGTAATTTATGAATAGGACAAATTTTTTCGTTAGTTAATTCTTTTTCAGGAATAAATCGTTCGCACGGACGGCAATAGTATCCCTCATAAGAACCTTTGTAGACATCCCCGCTGTTATAGAGGGCAGTGAGGAATTTCTCCGCGCCGCACTTGTGCATGTTGCTTGTCGTGCGCATAAAGATGTCATTCGAGATATTCAGCCGTTTCCACAGTGCCGTAAATATGGGTGCCATTTTATCACAATAATCTTGGGGAGTAAGACCTGCGTCTTCGGCTGCTTTATGAACGTTTGCGCCGTGCTCATCAACACCAGTAAGAAAGAAGACCTCATTATCCTTGAGGCGGTGATAACGTGCCAAAGCATCGGCAGCGATAGTGGTATAGGCGTGTCCCGCGTGTGGTTCACCGTTTACGTAGTAGATAGGGGTGGTGACGTAAAATGCACTCATTATGTGTCCTTTTCTGGATTCCTATTTTTGTTAGAAATTATACCATAAGAAAGCCGGGCTGTCAATCTGTCTTTCAAGGGTTATCAGTTTTCGGTTGTTGATTTTCAGCAGTTGGCGGTTAGTTGAAGCGTTGGGTTTCGCTGGTCCCTGTGAAACATCCAAGTATTTTGAAAGCGAGGCGTTTTTTGTATCACAAGGACCTGATTTTATGTGTTCGGCTCAACCCAACCTACGTGCTAAAATCGAATCCACGTTACTTGAGTAATTTTAAACACATAACCTCTAAAGCCAAGGTAGCGTTTGTGTTTGTGTTTTCAATGAGGGATTTGGTGTTAAAGATAGTCTGGATGGCTTGCTGTATACGTAAGCGGGAATAGTGAGGGGCAATCCGTTGGAGCTCCTCAAGCGAGTGGATATGTGTTATCAATTCGTTGGGGGCGCCTTGCTGCAAAAAGAGTAGGTCACGATACCACATGACCAAGTCGTCTAAAATTTCAGGATTATCTTTAAGATTTTCGGCGAGTCTGAAAGCGGCTAATAAATCTGTTTCCTTGAGGATTTCCGGGACTTCTTCGGTAAATGTACTACCCTTTTCAAGTTGGGTAATCGCTTTTCCGATTGCTCCACCTGCAGCGATTGCGAGCGTTATCGCTTGCTCCGGTGCGACTGAAAATTTCTCTGTCAAGAATTCCGCTAACTCTCGCGTTGGCATCGGATGAAATTGGAGAATTTGGCATCGAGACCGGGTTGTTGGTAATAGTGCCTCAATATTTGATGTGAGCAGAATCAAAACAGAAGCAGCAGGCGGTTCTTCAAGGGTCTTGAGCAAACAGTTTTCCGCCTCTGCATTCATCCGCTCTACGTCCGTCAAGATATAAACCTTACGACTCGCTTCAAATGGTTCATAGATAATCTGTTTTTGCAATTCACGAATTTGTCCTATTCGTAGTAGACTGCCATCAGGTCGGATGAACTGCAGATCTGGATGGTTTCCAGAATCCACCTTCCGGCAGGCAAGGCATGTTCCGCAGACCTGCCCCTTCCCAGTAACAGGTGGGGACCCCAGCTGCGTGTCTTGCTGACAAAAGATGAGTTGGGCAAAATAACGAGCGACTGTTTCTTTTCCAATACCCGTCGGTCCAACGAAAAGGTATGCCCCGGCAATACGATCCGATGCCACGGTTCGTTGGAGTTGTCCAACAATTTGTTGATGTCCAATGATTGGATTCTGCATTTTTCTGTCCAATCAGAGATTGCTCCTACACGGACAATTAGAAACCTTTAGTTTTCGGTTCTGTGAACGGAAGCGGTTCAGAAACCTCGCTTACCATGCGTAATCTTTATATTCGGCTAAGACCGCGGCGTGGACAACATCCGGAGATTGTGTTGCGTCTATCAATTTGACACGATGTGGGTTCGCCTTCGCGACAGATAGATATCCCTCGCGG
The DNA here is from genome assembly GCA_022826805.1 of Candidatus Poribacteria bacterium. Classification (GTDB taxonomy): domain Bacteria; phylum Poribacteria; class WGA-4E; order WGA-4E; family WGA-3G; genus WGA-3G. The sequence continues at coordinate 29,529 of JAJDUH010000013.1, read as the reverse complement.
ACCTTACGATGCGATTCCAACGATTCTCTGTCCAGACGGTCGCGATGTGCCCCACCTTGCTGTTGGCGTGATAGTCCGATCTCTGGGGACAGGTCGAGGATAAAGGTGATATCGGGGGTCAACCCACCGGTGGCAATGTGATTTAATTGGTGAATAAGCGCAAGGTCGATGCCGCCGCGATAGCCTTGATAAGCCACAGAAGCATCAATAAACCTATCACAGATAACGGTTCGGTTTGCGTGTAACACGGGACGTATCCGCTCGTCGACGTGTTGTGTGCGTGCGGCAGCGATCAGCAACAACTCCGTCATCGGCGTTATGCCCTCGGATGTTAGGAAGATGTCGCGAATCCGTTCAGAAATGTCTGTGCCGCCGGGTTCACGGGTGAGTACAGCGTCCTGTCCCAGAGCAGCTGCCAAGGATTGTGATTGCGTCGTCTTACCTGCCCCTTCTATACCTTCAAATGTAATAAAAATTCCGCGTCGTGCCATATTTCTTCTTTCTACAAAAAAAGCACCCACATTGGGCTTTCTCCGATTGCCTGATTTGCGAGCGGTGATAAGACTCCGGTTTCCCGATTGACACGATAGGTCGCGAGTCTACCAGAACCTTGTCCACCAACAAAGAGGAAATTGCCTGTTTCGTCAATATTGAAAACGCGTGGCGTCGGTTCGGTGAGTTGATGTCCGACAACACTTAACTTACCGCTCTCTTCGTCAATTGCGAATCCTGCAATGCTGTCGTGTCCACGATTGGAGACATAGAGAAACTGTCCTTGCGGATCGACATGGATTTGTGCGCAGGTGTTGTCTGCATCAAAATCTGCGGGGAGGGTAGAAAGGTCTTCCTGTAGATCCATCAGAATTCCTGGGTGCTCCTCTTCTTGAAGGGTATAAGCGGAGACGCTGGATCCCTGCTCATTTGAAAAATAGAGAATTGGCTTACTCGGATGGAAACAGAAATGTCGCGGTCCTACCGGCGCGCCGGGATTGAGATTGCCAACAAGGTTCTGCGTGAGAGCACCTGTATTCTCATCAAATTGAAATTGGTAGATGGCATTTCGAGGAACGGTGTGCGGGACAAAGGCATACTTGTTTGAGGCATCTGTCTCAATACAGTGCGCGTGTATATCGGTTTCAACGGTCTGAAGCGGTTCACCTTGGACGGTTTTATCGTCGCCAATTGTGTGGACGGTAACTTTACCTGCCCCGTAATAGGCAGAGAGCAGAAAATTCCCGGTTTTGTCTGTCGCAATATAGCATGTATCGGCATCTAACTGGACTGTCCGCAAGTGCGTGAGGTGTTTGGTCTGTTCATTGACACGAAAGCTTGCGATTTCTCGGCTGGATCGTAGTCCTGCATACAGGTAGTTGCCACACGGTGAGAGTGCTAAAGGACCTGGAGAACCGCTGACCTCAATATTTTCTTGAAATTCGATACCACCATCAGAAACATCAAATGTATAAATGGCGATTCTGTTTTCTCCAGCTATCGAGAAATAGACATGAGTTTGCATTTTTTTAGCGATTAAGGTTGCTCGGTTTTGTCCGTTGTCCAAAACCGGATCCATGATTAGGATCGCAATCCAATTCTCCTACAATAGGGGTAAGGAAAAAATACCGGCGGCACCCATACCACCACCGACACACATCGTCACCATACCATATTGGTGATTTTGTCTACGCATTTCATTAATCAGACTTACAGTGAGTTTCGTGCCAGTGCAACCGAGTGGATGTCCGAGGGCGACTGCGCCACCGTTGACATTCACCTTTTCAGTCGGCAATTCCGCTTCCTGAATCACGGAGAGTGCTTGCACGGCGAAGGCTTCGTTAAGCTCTATCACATCCATATCGGCTAAAGTGAGTCCTGCAGATGCGAGTGCTTTAGGGATCGCAGGCACCGGTCCGATGCCCATGATTTCAGGTGGAACACCGGCTGTGGCATAGCTGACGAAATGTGCCAAAGGATCGTAACCCGCCGTTTTTGCGCGTTCCGCGGACATCAGAATAACAGCGGCAGCACCATCGCTCATCTGGGATGCATTGCCAGCCGTCACTGTACCGTCTACATGAAAAACAGGCTTAAGCGATGCCAATGCTTCTGGTGAAGTATCTCGGCGTGGTCCTTCATCCGTATCAAAGATAGAACTAACGGTTTCAGAAGTGCCTTCAGAATTAAAGTTTGTGTCCCCTATGGTAAGCGGAACGATTTCTTCTCGATATTTGCCAGCATCAATCGCGGCGATTGCCTTATGGTGGCTCTCATACGCGTAAGTATCTTGTGTGGTGCGAGGTATATCGTACTTCCGCGCCAGATTTTCAGCAGTTAAACCCATGCTAAGATATGCGTCGGGTGCGTGTTCTATGAGTGTAGGGTTTGGCGAAAGGTTAACACCAAACGGCACTTGACTCATACTCTCTACACCGCCAGCAATAACTATCTCGGAGCGTCCAGATCGAATCTGCTCAGCACCCATCGCTACTGTTTCTAAACCGGATGCACAGAATCGGTTGATCGTGATGGCAGGTACAGAGACGGGAAACCCAGCGCGCGAACTCGCGATTCGGGCGACATTGTAACCCTGCGGTCCCTCATGTGTAGCACATCCGATGATGATATCGTCTATCGCCTCAAGGTCGAATTGGGGAAGTTTCTCAACTGCGCCGCGGAGGGCAGCGGCGGCGAGTTCGTCGGGACGTGTGTTTCTCAGCGTGCCTCTGCCGGCTTTTCCCACGGCTGTACGTACAGCGGATACGACGACAACGTTGCGGGTCGTTTGCTTCATTTTTTCCCTCTCTGGAGCGTTGCCTCTATCCTCGCATGCGTTTGCTCTTCTCCGCAAAGACTGAGGAATATCTCGCGTTCCAAGTCGAGCAGATACTGTTCGGTAACAAACTGTGGTGCTGAAAGTTTGCCGCCACAAAGAACATAAGCCAATTGATTAGCGAGGTGCTGCGTATAGTCGTCAATAACATCTGCCTGCCGAAGCAGATGTGTTTGCAGGTTCAGTCGGGCGATCCCCTCTTCACCGAGCACAAATACGTCCCGCGGCTTGGGTGGAGAATATCCGGCTTCGTGCATCGAGCGCGCGAGTTGCTTGGCGTTGTCGAGATGCGTCTCTTGATCTGATGAAATAGGATCTGTCCGTCGGAGATAACCGAGTTCAACTGCATCCGATGCGCTTTGTGAGACCTTCGAGTCCCGAAGTGTTTCAAAAGCCTTATTAACGCGTGGAAACAGATTCTGAACCGGCGCGGGGAGTTCCACTCCTTCCAGACACCGAAGTGCCATCTCCTTGGTACCACCACCAGCCGGAATAAGCCCGACACGAAGTTCAACGAGTCCGATGGAACTTTCGGTAAAGGCTTGGACAGTATCGGCACCAAACGCGAGTTCACACCCACCACCGAGTGCCATACCGCTTGTCGCTGCCACGACTGGTTTTGATGCCATCCGGAGTCTTGTGCAAACAGCCTGTAGTTTATGGATTGTGTTAGAAATGGCGTTCCAATTCTGGCTCTTCGCGCGCTCTAACAGGAGAATGAGGTTAAGCCCGACAGAAAAATGTTTCGCTTCCGTGGCAACAATCATACCTGCGTAATTGGCTTCAACCTCGTCCAACGCCGCATCAAACATCTCCAATGTTCCGTCTCCTATGATGTTCATCTTGCTATGCAGCTCAAGTTGGGCAATGGCGTCGCCAATATCTATCAGGCTTGCATCCTCATTGGAAATGATAGGCTTAGTATTTGTTGTTTTGGACGTTGACATTTTAGTAATTTATCCTCGTGAAATCCTCAAATTGGCTGCTAACTAAAGGTAGTTCATAAACCATTGTAACAACAATGGTATCAATCAATACCTTGGTCCAGAGAATACGCAGGATAGAGCTCCCCATGTAGCACAATCTGTTAGATTGTGCCTTGTGTATGCCACTATCTACTATACTGCGTTTAGCAGCCGCAAACTAACAGTTTGTGGTACGAAAACGCTGTGAATAATGAACTATCCTCAATTAACCACTCACATCGAAATGATAAACGATCTCGTCGAACCGATCTGCCGCAAAAGTGAATAGAAAAATTAGATTCTCGGTCCCGGTGCAACGGAGCGAATGCTTGGCATTAGACGGTATAAAGACGGAGGCACCGGCACTGAGTGATGCCTCGTGATCCTCTACTGTCACATACCCGTGTCCGCTGATGACATAGTATGTCTCTTCGGGTTCGTGATGATGAAGTGGGAGCAGGGTGCCCGGAGCCATCTCTGCTATCCCGGTAGTAAGTCGCTCACTGGATCCACTTTCACCCGATATGAGGATCTTCCAACGAACAGGACTTCTGGCAGCAAGGTCTGGGTCATCCCAAGTTTCCCAGTCGAGTTCTGCTTGATTGAGGATGATAGGTTTTTGTTTATTCATGAGAAAGATTCTAACAAATTGAGGGAGATTTTACAAGATTTTTCTGATTTTTTAATGAGGTTATCGACCCAGCACATTGAGTTCAATACGAAAACGCTTTTCACAAGCATCAAGCAAATCTTCGATGACCCTCTCCGTACTTCCAGACTCCGCAACAAGGGATTTCATCTGCTCCACTGCGAAAGACTGAACATGGCTAAAACAATTCTTAGAAGACTTATCAAGGTGATTCCCAACATTTAAGCTCAGCACTAACAAAAGGGCACGTTCTAATTTTTCAATGCGCTCGTCCCGCGCTTTAAGTTCTTCCAATATATCCATTTGGTTTCCCAACTCCAGTCCTTTATCCCCCAGCTACGGTGGGAGGGTGACAAACATACCGTGCGGTATGCTTTGCAGTGCAACCCGATCTGAACGAACGGAATGCTATGCTGTCACAGCACCTTCGGAGGCAGAAGATACTGAGTTCGCATATTTCGCCATAACGCCGCGGGCATAACGCGGTTCAGGTGGCGTCCACTGTTCAAAACGTGCTTGAATTTCAGCATCAGAGAGTTCAACATCAAGACGACGTTCTTTGGCATCAATTACAATCTCGTCTCCCTCTTGGAGGATAGCGATAGGACCGCCTCTTGCCGCCTCAGGAGCGACATGACAGATCATGAAACCATGTGTTGCGCCGGAAAATCTGCCATCTGTTAAGAGAGCAACATCCTCACTCAAACCAGCACCAACGATTGCGGCTGTTACGCCCAACATCTCACGCATGCCCGGACCCCCAGTAGGTCCTTCATAACGGATCACAACAACATCACCGGGTTTAATTTCTCCACCTTTAATGGCGGCGAAGGTGTCCTCCTCACGCTCAAAGATACGTGCTGGACCACGATGAAGGGTTTTGTCTTGCCCGGCTAACTTGATAACACACCCATCCGGTGCGAGATTACCTCTCAAGATAGCGAACCCGCCGGTCGGTTTGAGCGGTGCCTCTACGGGTCTGACAACTTGTTGCCCTGCGGTTTCGGTGGCTGCGTTCGCCTCTTCACCGATAGTCCTGCCGGTGACAGTGAGTTCATCGGTGTGAAGCAAACCTGCTTCTACTAAACGTTTCGCCAAGAAGGGAATGCCACCCGCCTCATAGAGATCGTTAGCGACAAATTGCCCACCAGGCTTTAGATCTGCTAACACCGGTGTTTTTTGACTAATGGTGTGGAAATCCTCAAGTGTTATTGGAACCTGTGCCTCATGTGCGATGGCTAGGAGGTGGAGAACACCGTTGGTAGAGCCTCCAGTCGCGGCGACAGAGGTAATGGCATTCTCAAGCGATTTTCGGGTGATAATTTGACTCGGCCGCCGATCGGCAGCGAGCATATCTATAATAAGTTGTCCGGCTTTGTATGCTTCCTGATCCTTGTCTTCCACAACAGCGGGAACACTACCACTCCCCATCGGTGCAATGCCCAACATTTCGACGGCTGTCGCCATTGTATTGGCAGTAAATTGTCCACCGCAGGCACCCGGACCGGGACATCCTTTGCTAATCAAGTCATCAAGTTCTTCAACGGTTATTGTGCCTTCTGCGTGTTGCCCAACCGCTTCAAATACATCTTGAATGGTGACATCGCGTCCTTGAAATTTACCCGGCATGATTGAACCGCCGTAAATAGTGAGCGATGGAATGTCTAACCGTGCTAACGCCATGACAGTGCCAGGAACAGTCTTGTCGCATCCACAGAGTGCGACAACACCATCAAACATGTTCCCGATGGAAACCAACTCAATGGAATCGGCGATGACTTCTCGGCTGATGAGCGAGGTTTTCATGCCTTCGGTACCCATTGTGATGCCATCAGAGATACTGACGGTGTTGAATTCGAGGGGTGTGCCGCCTGCGGCGCGAATGCCGTCTTTGACCTTAGCAGCGAGCCGTCTCAGATGAAAGTTACAGGGTCCGATCTCAATCCATGTATTGGCAACCCCGATGATTGGTTTATCAAGGTCTTCCGGCGACAGCCCACCATCACCGAACATGAGCATCGTGCGTGCGGCGGCGCGATCGGGTCCATCGGTAATCGCGTAACTTCGGGGTTTCAGTTTATTGGACATCTGTCTGTGTTCTCCTACAAATTGATAAACAAGCAACAAGCGGAGGCATAATTAGATACCCAGCCAGCTGCTCAGCATACCACCATATTTCGCGATGAGTCCGGCAAAAACAACAGACACCATAGACATCAGCTTAATCAAGATGTTAAGTGAGGGGCCGGAGGTATCCTTGAAGGGATCACCGACGGTATCACCGACAACAGTGGCTTTGTGTTGCTCTGAGCCTTTGTCCCCGTATTCGTCCTTGTGTTTGCCTTCTTCAATGAATTTTTTGGCGTTATCCCATGCGCCACCAGCGTTTGCCATCATGATTGCGAGCACAAAACCGGTTGCTAAGCCGCCTGCGAGTAAACCGAGTACACCACCGACATCGAAAACTAAACCGACTGCGACAGGTACAACAATAGCGATAAGCGAAGGGAAAATCATCTCTCGCTGTGCTCCCACTGTTGAAATTTCAACACATCGCGCATAATCGGGTTTTTCTTCGCCTTTCATAATACCGGGTTTAGCACGAAATTGACGACGAACCTCTTCTACCATAGCACCAGCAGCACGTCCAACGGCTTTCATTGTCAAAGCACAGAAATAGAACGCCATGACCGCACCGATGAAGAGTCCGATAAGGACTTGTGGGTTCATCAGGGTAACATCGTAGTAGTCCATAAACTGGCTAATTGTAACCTTTGCCGTATCGACCACACCTTCACCGGGTATGTTAAGGGTATCTTTACCTGCCAAGTCACTAAGGCCGTGCCGAATTTCTTCGATATAGGCAGCCAAGAGTGCGAGTGCCGTGAGTGCGGCTGAACCGATTGCAAATCCTTTACCGGTTGCGGCTGTGGTATTTCCGAGTGCGTCCAATTGGTCGGTGCGTTCTCGGACACTTTTATCCAGTTCCGCCATTTCAGCGTTGCCCCCGGCATTATCTGCGATGGGTCCATAAGCATCGGTAGCGAGGGTGATGCCGAGTGTCGCAAGCATACCGACAGCAGCAATGCCGACTCCATATAGCCCCATCAACGGCTCGGTTGCCCCGCCGGGGAGATAGTAACTGACAGCGACCGCTGCGACAATAGTTATAACAGGAATTGCGGTCGATTCCATGCCAACAGCGACGCCTTCAATAATGACTGTGGCGGGTCCAGTTTGCGCTTGCTTTGCGATAGCACGTGTCGGCGCATAATCGTGAGAGGTGAAAATTTCAGTGACCTTTCCGATAACCAATCCTGCGACCAACCCAGCAATAATCGCCCCCCAAATCTGCCATTTGTTGGGGAGATCGAGATAGATAAGCACAGGAAGTGATATAATCGCAATGCCTACGGCACTTCCATTAATACCGAAGTTAAGGGAACCCATCAACTGTTTCATTGACGCGCCCTCTTTTGTTCGGACCAGATAGATGCCTAAAATAGAGAGAATTACGCCGATGCCAGCGATGATCATTGGTGCTGAAAGGTATTTAAGTTGTAGACCAAGGTTATTGTAATCCTGAGCAGCGACTGCAGCGACACCGAGCGCAGCGGTTGCCAGAATGGAACCTGCATAAGATTCGTAAAGGTCGGCGCCCATACCCGCAACATCACCAACGTTATCACCGACATTGTCTGCGATGACAGCCGGGTTCCGTGGATCGTCCTCTGGAATCCCTGCCTCAACTTTTCCGACGAGGTCTGCTCCGACATCGGCGGCTTTTGTATAGATACCGCCACCAACGCGGGCGAAGAGTGCTTGCGTTGAAGCCCCCATGCCGAAACTCAGCATGATTACAGTAATCTGCGGGAGGGGATTCACCTCGGATAAAAACCCGGGCAATATCTTGGGAAAAAGATAGTAAAGTATCAGAAACCATCCCGTAATATCAAGGAGTGCGAACCCAACAACCACCAACCCCATAACTGCACCAGCTCTGAATGCGACCTTTAAGCCAGCATTGAGTCCTTGCATCGCTGCACTCGTGGTGCGTGCGGAGGCATTGGTCGCTGTCTTCATACCGAGGAAACCGCAAAGCCCTGAGAAGAAACCACCTGTAAGGAAAGCGAACGGGATAACCTTGTTTTGCGCATTAAGAATGAAAGCCATGAAAAGAAAAATGAGACAAAGAACAACAAAAACGATACCGACTACTTTGTATTGTTGTCTGAGATATGCCATCGCACCTTCGCGGACGGATTGTGCGATGTCCCGCATTGTTTCGTTGCCCTCATCCTGTTTCATCACAGCGCGGTAGAAGTAGAGGGCAAACCCCAAAGCGATCAGCGAACCGATCGGGGCAATCCACCATGCTGTCGGGATAGTTGGATGGGATTCTGTTTGGGCAAAAGCGGTGGTGGCTAAATTCAAAACGGGGAGGGATATCAGAAATGTTTTCCAAATTAGCCACCGTCCCTTGCAGCTGATTTCACGCATTAAAAACCTCTCTTTTTTTATCATTCTACAGATTAGAGTTCTGTTCGACTTTGTCCAGCCCCTTCCCAGTAACGGATGGGAACTCTGGAAGGGAACCCAGATGCAGACTCCTATTCAAAACATTTGTTAAATTTTTACTGTTATCTCAATCCATTATACTTTTTAACCAATAAACACTATAAAGCGATTGAAACAAAAAACTCTCTTCCTATTGGCTACCGAGTACCGAAAACCATTCCAGTGCCTGACCAACGAGGTAAAGTGAACCTGTGATGCAGATTAAATCTGTCGGTGATGCGTCGGACAGCACCTTTGCGAATGCTTTTTCTGGCTCTGGACATGTAACAACTTTACAACCTGTGCCAGCCCAAGCATTCTGTATCGTTTCAGCAGGTATAACACGAGGGTTATTCGCAACCTGTGTAGCAATCACTGCATCGGCGGTTTTCAAGACAATATCGCCAATGGTCGTAAAATTCTTATCTTTCATTAAACTAACAACAAAAATCATCCGTGTGTAGCGAAAACCTTCGCGAAGCGTCCGACACAACGCTTCCATTGAGACCGGGGAGTGCGCGCCATCAAGCACAACAATCGGCGAAGACCTAATTTGCTGGACCCGCCCGTTCCATTGCACATTTTTGAATCCGGCATAAACGCTGGCTTTAGGAACCGTGTATCCTTGCTGCTTCAGGCATTTGAGTCCGGTGAGAGCGGTTGCAGCATTCACAAATTGGTGATGTCCCAAGAGTGGCGTCATAAGTTGTGGATAACTATCTAAATCGGTTTCCATATCAAAGCACTGCGCTACAGGTAGCCCCTCGGTATTGTAGATGATCCGAGGTCCTAAAGAACTGGCATCTCTTTGCAGAAAATTTTCGACTTCAACAATCGGCGCGTCCCGTTCACTGGCGACCTTTTCAAATACTGCTTGCGCTTCTGGATGTTGTGGTGCAAGTGCAAGCGGGCATCCGTGTTTAATGATTTCTGCTTTCTCACCTGCGATTTCGCCATAAGTCTCCCCCAATATCGCCGTATGCTCTAAACCGATTGGTGTAATAACGGTTGTGACCGGTGTAACGACATTCGTTGCGTCGAGTCTACCACCTAATCCGACCTCAATAACAGCGAAATCTGTCGCTTTGTCAGCGAAATAGGAGAAGGCGAGCACGGTATATATTTCAAAAAACGAAACACCCCCGAATTCGGAAGCAGAAACAGTGTCAATTGCGGGTCTGAACTTGTCAACATAAAAGGCAATGTCCGATTCTGAAATTAGTTCATTATCAATCCGACATCTCTCTCGCGGCGTAATGAGATGTGGGGATGTAAACAAACCGGTTTTATAGCCTGCATGGGTAAGTACTGACGCTATGAATGCAGCGGTGGAGCCTTTCCCTTTACTCCCTGCAATATGGATAACCCGTAATCTATCTTGTGGATTATCGAGCAACTCCAACAACAATGAGATTCGATTCAGATTGTAGCGTCTCGCCTGCCGAGAAAAGTCAGGACTTCTTTCATAGTCAATGAACTTTTCAATATAAGCAAGTGCGGCTTTGTAGTTCATAGTCGTTAGTTTTCAGTTATCAGTTGTTAGTTAAAAGGTATGTTTGTAACAATTCTCGCTTTCTTAGAGTACTCCAAAGTGTAGTGAATTGTTACACCAGAGCCTTTGACCAATAATCGATAACTGAAAACCATAAAAACTGAAAACCAATAACCGACCACCGATAACTATTTTAGATATTCATAAATCGGGAATTGTGTGCAGAATTCTGTAACTTTTTTCCGAATTCGCCGTTTGATTGAGGCTTTCTGCCTATTTTCGAGCGTCTCTGCGATAAAATCGGCAACCTGAACCATCTCATCTTCTTTCATGCCACGCGTGGTAATCATAGGAGTCCCAATACGTAGACCGCTCGTAGTTCTCGGTTTCCTTTTGTCGAAAGGTATCGTATTTTTATTGACAATAATTCCAGCATCTTCCAAGTGATCGGCGGCTTGCCGTCCACTGAGTTTTTCGTATTTGGAGGTGAGGTCTATCAGCATCAGGTGATTATCGGTCCCACCACTCACTAACCGGAAACCGTTTTCGATCAACCTCGCAGCGAGTGCCTTGGCATTTTTAACAATCTGTGCTTGATACGTTTTAAAAGCGGGTTGGCTTGCTTCCTTGAAAGCGACGGCTCTTGCTGCGATTGTGTGCAGGAAAGGACCGCCTTGTAAACCGGGAAATACAGCTCGGTCGATTTTTTCTGCATATTCAGATCTACACATAATCATTGCGCCGCGGGGACCTCGCAAAGTTTTGTGGGTTGTTGTCGTAACTACATCGCTATACGGCACGGGGTCGGGATGAACGCCGCCTGCGATGAGTCCGGCAATATGGGCTATATCCGTGAGCAGGTAAGCACCAACGGAATCAGCAACCTGCCGCCACGCGGCAAAGTCGAAGTGTCGAGGATAGGCTGTTGCTCCGACAACGATAAGTTTCGGATGATGCTCCGTTGCGAGACGGGCAATCTCTTGCATGTCAATGCGTTCGGTTTCAGCATCCACGCCATAAGCGGCAACATTGTAATAGCGTCCCGAAAAGTTAACATTATCGCCATGGGTAAGATGTCCACCATGACTGAGAGACATAGCTAAGATCGTGTCCCCCGGTTCAAGTAGTGCGTGGTAGGCTGCCATGTTCGCTTGGCTACCGGCGTGCGGTTGGACATTAACGTGCTCAACCCCAAAGAGTGTTTTGGCGCGCTCGATTGCGAGCGATTCAACATCGTCCATAAACTTGCACCCGTTATAGTAGCGCTCCCCCGGGTAACCTTCAGCATATTTGTTGGCAAGAATGCTGCTCTGCGCCTCCATAACCGCACGACTGGCGTAGTTCTCCGAGGGAATTAGCATGAGAGAATCTTGCTGGCGTGTTAAGTCTTTGGAGGCAATTTCGACGATTTGCGGGTCGACTTCACCTAATTTGGATTCAAACGTGTTCATTTTCGTTCACCGCTTGCAATTAGAATGTGAGATGATATAGGATTCGTAGGAATTAAATTTTAACACAGATTTGTCACAAATTCAAATTTTTCGTAATTTTGGCACGAAGGGTTCATTTTTCCATATTTAGTAAGGAATCAAGTTGTTAGTGGACGATGCAGCGCTGGGTTTCGCTTCGTTCTATCCAACCTAACGGATTATGCTATAGTGTTAGTTGCAAATCAATTCGATTCTCTTTGAAAAAAGTTGTGAGTTGTCAGTGTGGAAAAGCGTATTGTAACGGATGACGGCGCAGTTAAAAACAGCACCTACCTATGGGGTGATTGGCGGTTTTCAGTTGCACTCAATCCAATAATGTGGTAAGTTAACAAGTAATCTCTCTATAGTAACATCAGATACGGACGCTTCGTGAAAGGATTAATGTGTATTTTTGGAATAGACTTTTATATAACAGATTTCGGCTTGCGAGCTGCGCCGAAAAATTCATAGGACTGCTTGTGTGCCTGCTTGCATGGGGGTGCGATTCAGAGCAGAAAGAATCGTCGCGTCAGTCGGAGGTACAGCAGGCTATATCATCTCAAGCGATGGAGTCTGTTACACCACCGCCGCGCCCTGAAGATTGGCATACATTCATGCACGATTTAGGGTTTTCGGGGATTAGCCCCGATCAAAGCCTTACCCCACCCTTGGAATTACTATGGAAATTCAAGACTGGTGGTCCACTTCATGCCTCGCCAGTGATTGCAAACGGGACCTTGTATATCGGCTCGGCTGACGGAAAATTGTATGCATTAGATGCAAAACAGTGGGGCATTAAATGGGTATTTGATGCGGGGGATGCTATCCGTTATTCTGCGACGGTATTAGGAAACCGAGTCTACTTCAGCGCACGAAACAACAAGGTCTACGCATTGGACGCGAACACAGGCGAAAAGTTGTGGGAATTCAAAACAAAAAGCTGGATGGACGCACCGCCAATTGTTGTTGATGACAAGGTTTACATCGGCGCATTCCGGTCAAACATCTATCTGCTGAACGCCAGGACAGGCGAACTTGAAGCAAGGCGTGAACGCACAGTCCGAATCCGGAACATCGAATATGGGTGTGTAAATGGTGTGTTTCGTCCTGTTCGTCCGGAGCACAACGCGAAGGTATGGCGGGATCGGACAGCAGGAAGTGAAAGTTATCCGGTCACAGCAAACGGTACTGTTTACATCGGTGCACGCGATGGACGGATTCACGGCTTCGATTCGATGTCCCAAGCAGAAACTTGGGCGTACCAGACAGGCGGTTTTGTGAACGCTACCCCCGCTATTTCTGATGGTATACTCTACGCGGCGTCTGGCGATGGATATGTTTATGCGTTTGCAAACGCAACAGAAATCACGGCAACTGAGGAGATTCGACGGTCAGGTGTTGTCGTACACGACGCTGCCCCGGTTTATGAGACAAAAAATAGAATGTCAGTGTTGTTACACCTCAATGACGGCACGCGCTTGCCAATTGTACAAACTTCAGACGAATCAACACCGAATGCGCGTATGGCATTCGGTGGATATGAGGTTGAGCTGCCGAATGGTGTCCGCGGATGGATGGATAAATTTGCTTTTGGAGAGTTTGAGGAGATAGACGGTATCTTGTTCAATACTACTTTTTGCCGTGAGAGTAATGATTCAACAGTAGCACCGCGCAGTCTGCAATTGATAGAGGGTGCTGAATTCCCTCGCTGGAGCCCGGATGGAGAACTTATCGCGTTTCTGAAAAGGGAAGATCTGAAAAGTAGGTACTGGCGTGCGAATGAGTTGTGGATTACCGATCGAAAGGGAGAACGGGGGCGAAAATACTACACGGGACATTTTTACAATCCACACGTTTCTTGGTCGCTGGACAGCAGACTTGTGGCGTTTGAGGTGGATGAAGCAGGTCAACGGTATATCTATACAGTGGATTGGAAGTTTGGGCAGGCTAAACGGTTAGCCCGTGGCGATGGACCTGCTTTTTCACCTACGTCCAACCGTCTGGTGTTTAGGAGACACGAAAAGGGTCTGGACGTTGTCTACCGTATCAACAGTGACGGCAGCGGTCTGAGTGGCATTGCCCGTGTGCCGCTTGAACGTCCACGGCGCACCTATACCTACCTATCTGCACCATCTTGGGCAGCGGATGGGACGCGTGTCGCCTTCGGCGTAAATAGTTCAAAGTATGTTGGTATTCGCATCCAAGATATAGAGGGCCAACGCATAAAAGAGATTCAGACGCAACATCAACAGGTCCGTCAAGTGGACTGGGCAGCGGATGGGACGCGGATTGCATACGTTTTGTCGGGTAGCAATCGACCTGGAGAGCGGATCGATAAACAGCTGCATCTCTCAGAAACAGTAAGTGCACAGACGCAGAGCGAGATTCTGGAACACACATCTCCTTCATGGTCGCCGACAGGTAAACGGTTGGCGTATCTGGAACGTGAGGACTGCGAAGGTATCCGCTGGAAGGTCTGGGTTTATGACCTTGAGAGCGGCAAGAAGTTCCCTATTGCTCGTACGTCGATGAAGCTAACCTCAGTTGTCTGGATGCCAGATGGCGAGCATCTCTGTTTGTGGCAGACCTCGGATTATCTGCGTGATAATGCTTATAAGCCTGCACTGACCAAGGGCTGGATTGTGCCAGTTGTTCGTTAAAACGACGCTTCAAATAAAGCGAGCATGTCTTCTTCCGTACACTCTCTCGGATTGAACTTGTGGCAGTGATCGAGCATTGCATCTGCTGCGAGTTTTGGAATCTTATCTCGATCCAAGCCGGCAGTTCCAAGCCCTGCTGGCATATTTAGTTCAACGTTGAACTCCCGAATTTTATCAATGGCGGCACGTCCTGCCGCGTCCGTATCCATGTCAGTGGTATCTATCCCTAAAGCACGTGCGACTTCTGCGTACTTCTCGCTGGCATGAGAGAAGTTGAACTCCATAACAGGCGGGAGGAGAATCGCGTTCGCTACACCATGTGGGATAGGTGCGTCCGTAGAGAGTTGATGCGCCAGCGAATGAACGGCGCCGAGACCCTTCTGGAATGAAAACGCTGCCATGCAGGATCCAAGGAGCATTTCTCCCCGCGCGACGACATCCACACCGTGATGATAAACCTGCTGGATATTGGCACTCAACATTTTGAGTGCCTGCAACGCGACGCCTTCAGCAATCGGATGGTATCTCGTTGCCACATACGCTTCAATACCGTGGGTAATGGCATCCATACCCGTCGCAGCGGTAAGTGCAGGCGGCATGCCGAGTGTTATGCCGGGATCAAGGAGTGCTACGTTTGCCATGTTGAACGGCGTACCGATTGCGCGCTTTCGCCACCGATTAGTTGTCTGTAGTGATGTATCCGTAATGATTGCGCCTTGTGAGACCTCGCTGCCGGTGCCAGCGGTGGTCGGAACGCATATTAAGGGAGGCATATCGTCTCGGATCCTGTCAATTCCACCAACATCAACGTAGTAAGGTTCCAACGGCGGTTCATGGGTTGTCAAGAGACGAATGGCTTTCGCGGCATCCATCACACTGCCGCCACCGACAGCGATAACGACATCGCATGCTTCCGCTTTGTAAACCTCTACGCCGTGTGTGATGCTGATGTCTGTAGGGTTCGGTTCGATGTCTGAATACGTGGCATGCGCTAAATCGCATGCTTCCAACGCATCTGTCGCCTTAGCGAGGATACCGGCATTGATAACACCAGCATCACTCACCAAGAGTGGCTTCTTGCCATCAAACGCTTTGACGTGCCCACCCAAGTTTTGGATACTCCCGTCTCCAAATTCAATTCGCGGGGGTAAAAAATAGCTCAACATTTTTTATCAATTCCTATCCGTCCATGCGGGGTTGTGATACAGGTCTGAAAGGTGGGACCGGAGGTTTCGGTTTGAACGTGTTCTTGCATACTTCCGAAAAATTAGAAGGGTTCTGTATAAAGGTAGCGCGAGGCAGCACTGCCCCGCGCTGTAGGTTATTGCAGTGTTTAAAGTTAAAATCTATCTCACTGACTTGAGATGCGCCCAGGTTGTTGCCAGCTTACTCTTTGCATCAACAGGCAATGACGGTCCATCTGGTCCATAAACCACGACATCGTCATAGTTAGCAACCGTTCTCCACGTTGCGAGGCCGACGCGTCCGACACCGCCTTCGGTGTCATCGTCCACTTTGGCGACTTCTTCATCGTCAAGAATCACGGTGTAACTATCAGGCGTATTGACAATCTTGATGTTATACCAATCTTTTTCGTCGATGGTATGATTACTATGGGCACCAGCTTTGCCGCCCCACGATTCAACCTGAGAGCGGGTATTGCCCCAGCCACCGAGGTTCCACCAGTACTCCAGTGATGGTTTGAGTTTTTCCATACGCGGCGGATGGTCTTCAAGTGCCTGTCCACGGGGCTGCATTAAGCCTTGGCAGCGGAACATAATCAGGAAACCTTCGGCACCACTGACTTTGCTGCCTCTTACCTCAAAAGTGTACTCGTTCCAAGCGTCATCCCAAAATTCATCGGCGACAACACTCATGCAGTTAGAGGCATTCTGGAGCTGATGGTATTCATCATTTTTGAATTCCCATTCGCCGAAGAGAGGCACCCATTTATCTGCGGATGCTTTTGGGTCATCAAAATTATCTTCAAAATAGGTTTGTGCTGTCGCGAGTCCAGCGATTCCAAAAATCATTGCACAGACAGCGATAAATAACAAAAATCTATACATAATACAATTCTCCTTTTACTTGTATTTGGTGTAGCATAGCCTGTTAGGCTATGCCTACATGTGTTTTTCTTTGTAGCATAGGCTGTCAGCCTGTGCCTCCCTTGCACCTTCCTTTGTAGCATAGCCTTTAGGCTGTGCATATATAATCCGTTAACTTATACGTTCCCCATTCTACCTACTTTCAATTCCAATATTACCCAACATCTTGAATAAAATAATCAGAATCGACTCGCTTGATTTCATAAGTTTTCACTGTAGAAACCCCGACATTATGGTCAATCATCAGTTGTGCAAGCCGTTTTCCATCAATGAGAATAATTTTGAAACCCGCAGCATCATAGTCTTTAGCAGCTTTGGTAAAATCGGACGTTGTAATGAAAATTCCTTTGTTAGCACCTTGTCCTGCTAACGCTCCTGCAAAACCAGCAATTTCAGGTGCTCCTACATTGTTTTTCCACCGTTTCGCTTGAACGTAAACGACATCAAGACCGAGTCTATCTTGGTTAATAACACCGTCAATTCCACCGTCACCACTACGTCCCACGGCTTCCGCATCTTCTCTCGAACCACCATATCCCATTTTAACAAGAAGATCAATAACAAGGTTTTCAAAAAAAGCAGGGGAATTTGCTTTAATTTGCTGAAGTAAGTCTCCAGCTACTTTTTCTCTAATTTGTTGATAAATTTCTTCAATATCCCCATCAGGCGGAGGTGGTGGTGGTATCTTGCGAGAGAGGACATAAGGTTTTCCTTTTCCTCCTGGTTGTTTCAATTTTCCCTCATTTAAGAGTTTTTTGAATTCAGGGACAACTACCTCATAGTGAAAAAAGCCAAGATATCGCTCACCCCTCTTTGTCTGTGCTGCTTTTTGTTCTTCAGACAACTCAAATTTTTCCTCTAATCTCCGTGTTGCGTCTATCATCGTAATTCCGTCGGGTGGATAATCAAGTTTAAGAATCTCCTGTTTGACTGCTTCAGAGTCCGGTAGTTCTATCACATATTTTTGTCCTGTAGTTGGATCGATTGCCATTTTTGTTCCTGCTCTCATGGGCCATCTCTTTCCTTGTAAAACGTGAGAATAATATAACGTGAACTGGGTAGAACGATTATTGTAGCATCAAGTGGCAATATGCGTTGGAATCCTGTACAGACTAACAGTCTATGCTACGAAAGATGCAAGTATCTGTTGGAGGAACCCTCATGGAACTCTTATTCCGAGCTGAGATTAACATAGAATAACACAATGCTGGACAAGGAAATTACCTACGAAAGTCAAACTCGCCTACCCTTTACTGCTGTTGGTATTCGCTTTCGAGGTAGACTCTTTCATTTTTCTCATCAAATACCAGCGTGATTGGACCGACGGGTTCGCTTTCTATGAGATTGCATTGCCAATCGACCATAGCATCGCTACACAAATACTCTGTTTCGTTCTCGTGGATTTCTATACTCATAAAACTAACAATTGGATCAACATAACCGCTACGATGCAATGCATGAGCAATCGCACACTCAAAGGGATCCTCAGGGTCGCCTGACGTGATATCTTGCGGTTCAACCTTTATTCTGCCTAATTTGATTTCCATTTCAATTTTTCTTCCTTATCGCGATTTTCCAATAGATGCCATAGTAAATTTTGGACAATTCATATCATATTGCAGTCTATGCTACAACTACGATGGCACAGGCTAACAGCCTATGCTACAGAAGATAGCACAAGAAAGGCACAGACTAACAGTCTATGCTACATCGGCAATAACTCCACTGCCACTTTTCCCACCTGTCCACTAAACCCGCTTTTACAGGATTATTAAGAACATAGACGATAGTCCGTTGCCACTCCGCTGCATCTCGAACAACGTGATCGTAACTTTCTTGCTGCCAAAATGCACCACTCCGCCCTAAGAGACGGTTAGCTTTGCGAGCTGTATACCCCTTAAGGGACTGCATAATAGAAGAAAGTGTATTGTAGCACAAATCCTTTGTTTGTGCTGTATCCTCTGCCGAATTAACAACGTCTGTTTTCAAAGATGGCACAGCGAGAGGCGTAAATACAACATGAACATGGTTTGACATGATGCAATAGGCATCCAAGCAATACATTTTTCCATCTCGGTAATGCAGACTTTCCGCTATCTCTTTGGCAATCCGAGCATCTTTGAGCCATACAGGGCCACTTTCCGCACCGTCTAAGGTTTGTTCAAATTTTCGGAACCATTGTCGTCTCCATTCCAAATGTTTATGTTGCGTTGACGCGGGCTCAGAGACATTTTGCAACCTGAGCAATCTTGATTTCTCTCTGTCAAATTGCAATTTCTCCGTTCTCCATTGTGCTAATACATGCTGTGGTATAGATCCTACAAGCTGGAATGTCACAAAGAAAGTTGCCCCTGGTGTCTGTATATGAGGCAAATTACGACGGTAAAACGATTTAAGTTCATTCTGACTCATCTTGCTTATATCTCTTGTAGCATAGGCTGTTAGCCTGTGCCTTTTATTTCTGCAGTATAGCCGCTTAGACCCTGCAAACTAATGATTAAGCGAAAATTCGGCAGAATTTAATAAGACCCAATAGAGGT
This sequence comes from Candidatus Poribacteria bacterium, assembly GCA_022826805.1. Classification (GTDB taxonomy): domain Bacteria; phylum Poribacteria; class WGA-4E; order WGA-4E; family WGA-3G; genus WGA-3G. Next base: position 10,262 of record JAJDUH010000013.1, on the reverse strand, counting down.
CTTCGTAGGCCAAAACTTTCTCATCATAGTTTCATTCTGACTCCTTGACCACTCTTATTGACGTAATATCTACATTTAAGGGGCTGCTTTCTTTTTTCTGTACCGATATTTCGGTATTATATATCAAAGATTTTATCTTGGATATCAAATCCCTCAAATGCTCCTCACGCTTAATTACATATATCGCCTCTTCTACTAAGAACTTCTGAGTATCCCTATACCCTTGATGCAAACTGTTTACGTGTACAGCTGCTGTATTACGTGAATCTTTAAGTCTACCATAAATATGATTACCTCTAATTCGCTTCCATTCCTTTTTTAGGTTTTCTATATCTTCTTCGTGACAGGAATCAAAACGGGTTTTTAGGCAAAAAGTATGCGTTCTCTGTTTTTTGGTAGGCGGTTCTACTATTTTACATATATTCGTAATAACCGGCACAATATAATTTAAAATTTCAAGGTAACTCACACGTCCCTCGTTTGTTAACAATTCTGACAATCTCTTCAAGTTATAATCCACATGCTCCATGCAGGAATCAAAATCCACATGCACGGGAAACCTGATACTTGCTGGTACAAACTCTTTCTTATCCATTTTTGGCATCCTTTTTAAAAAGATATTCTGTTCAGAAACCCATACTTATAATTCTCTCATAATCATCATGTTTACCGACCCAAAACCAAGTCAGATTTTCAAAATCACCACGTGCTAACGCGCGGTAACTATTATTGATCCGAAGAGACCAATATCTTCCTACTTTTTTAAACCGAAGCGAATTGTGTCTGGGATTCTGAAAAAACAACCCAAATTTCCTTGAAACAGCATTCTTAACCTTAGGAGGTAACTTGTCCAAAGAATCGTAAAAATCTCCATCAAAGCTATTGTGCATTTTTTGACAACATTTCCTGAAGGGTCTCCCAATCGTAACATTTACCTTCGCTGGCATTTTGTGCGGCTTTTTCAGCGAGACTATCAAACGCTCCTGCTTCTATAGCTTTCTCAAGCCGCCTATCATGTTCATTTTCTTCCCATTCTATGACTTCATGAAGTTTGTCAGTGAGCAAGGCAATCAGTTCTTCCTTAGTTCGGGCGTGACACTTTATATTTGCAATATAGTTATTCAAATCAATATATTGAATATAACCGAACCAATCCCCGGAACCCAATTCTAATAGACACGCTTCATGAGAATCTTCATATATTGGATCTACGATAGGTTCAATGAATTTGCGAACATAATTTGAATTGAGTTTTGACCTGATTTCTCCGATAGAGGCATTTGGCATTTTCGTATCTTCCTATTGTCAGACCTTACACAAATGGCTCAATTCCGCCTATTCCCACAGGATTCGGTGCGGTTCGGAAACCGTGAAGAACCACCCAAGCAAAACCCTACCAGTGCAGTGCGTAAGTCCTATCGGGCCTACAACTTCACTAATGATTAAGCGAAAATTCGGCAGAGTTTAGCAAGACCCAGTAAAGGTCTTCATAAGCAAGTTTTTTATTGGAATATAGGCTCCGTTCCAAATAACGTTGGAAATAGGTTTTCTCTTTAGCAGTCGGCAATCGAGAGAGGACGTTGAGATAGATATACTCCATCCGCTCAATGGGGTCGCGCCATTTTCCGAGGACATAATTTATAAAACTGCCGCGTTCTTTGTGGTTGGCACTATCATTGACCATACTCCCATTAATCATCATAAGCGCTTGTGGCACGGTTCCATTAAAGGCTTCGATTTCCTCCATTTCGCCGTTGTCAAGAAGAAAGAGAAACTTTCTGAGATGTTCGCGCTTTCTTTGCTCAAGTGTTCGTAGCATTCCCTTTCTATCTTCACCACCTCGCTTTGTGAGACCGTCCAACTTGCCCTGTTGGAGTCTTTCAAAACCAGTGGCTTGGAGCATGGAATAGAAGAACTGCTGGGCACTGAGCGGTTTGACATAAGCATGGGAATAGTAAAGTTCATCGTCTTTGTTGCTTTGATTTGTTTCTGAAGTTCGCTGGTAAGCCTCAGAATTCAGGATCGTTCGTATTAGGCGTTGCAGGTTATATTCGTGAATAACGAAATCGTTTGCGATCCATTCTAATAGAGCAGGATTGGTGGGCAAATTTTCCTCTCCGAATCCGTCAAGCGGATCGACAAATGCGCGCCCCATAAAGTGTTGCCAGATCCGATTCACGATTGCCCGGCTAAAATAGGGGTTTGATTTGTCGGTTATCCACTGTGCGAGGGCTTTTCGTTTTTCGATAAGCGTACCGCTGTATGCCATGCCATCAAGGAAACGCGCGGAGATTTGTGTATTAAGTCGTTCTACCCAAATAGATTTTGTTGGTTTGTTGGTAATAAGCAAATTGTCCATTCTTCTCTCATCACCTATCATATTCACCGTCTGGATGTACCCCTTCCTCTTACTTTCAATACCCGTGAAGAAGGCGGCGATACCGTAGAAATCCTCTTGTCGCCAAGCCTCTGTCTTATGATCGTGGCACTCGGCACACTGCATAGGAAGACCCAAGAAAAGTCGTGAGGTATGCGAGGTTAAGACAACGGGTGAACGATCATAGCGGAGGATATAATTTCCGGCACCACTGTCCCGTAATTCACCATCAGCGGTGATGAGTTCTTGAACAAATTGGTTGTAAGGCATATTTTTCTGCAAGGCATTCCGCACCCAGACTGTTAGCCCGATACGACGATCGTCGTTATCACCGCGCCTACCGATTAACCAGTTCACCCACAATCTGGTCCAATAATTAATGGATGCTTCACTTTGGAGCAGGTGTTCAATTTTTTTCTGGCGTTTGCTTGGAGACCCGTCTCTCAAAAAATCAAGAACTTCTTCAGGGGTTGGGATTTTCCCAGTCATATCAAGATGAACACGACGCAGAAATTCCGCATCTTTTGACATCTCGGAGGGTTGGATCCCTTCCCTTTTAAGCACAGCGTTAATATGTCGGTCAAGGTGTTTGGTACTTGATGAGCCTTGCGGGGGCGGTGTCGGCGAAACTTTAGTGCAATTCAGCGCCAAGAAGGCAAAAATCAGTAAAACAGAAGGGTAACAAATGAGGGAACGAAAGAGCATTTTCATGATGAATAAGGTTGTCGGTTACCGGTTAAAGAAGGTCTGAACTGTGATTGATAAGATTACCAGATTTACCGTGATGAGTAGGGTTGAGCAACCCAACCCCTACACGCCGTTCAACTGACAACTCCGAACCCATTACCATCGGACGCCCGTCGGAATAATCCCAATATCTTCACCACGTCGCATCGCTTCAGCAGCATCAAGGATGCTCGCTAAGTCGTGTTGAGGCTTATAGTCCAACAACGTTTTGATTTTGCTTAAATCAAATTCAAAATAGAGAGGTTGGGGCAGTTGGACATCAACAAAATCCTTCTGGTAACGTTCACAGAGATACGGGATGACCGCTTCATGTTTGAAAACGCCATTACCGCCGAGCGTGAATTCTTCGCCGACAGCAGCATCTTTTTCGATTCCTAAAACTAATCCTTGCACAATATCCCGTACATCGGTGAAGTGCTCTTTGTAGGGTCGGCCGTCAGGATTTCGTTTCAGGATGAATTTCTCTTGCCCGTCCCAGAGACGTTGGACGGTATTTGCAGTCTCTAACTCAACAGGGTCATTACCTGTATAATCCTTGTACCGATTATAGATCGGACTAAAGACGAATTGCCTGGGTAAACCGTCTTCGTTGAGATATTCACTCGGTTCAATGACGGTTGTAAATCTGAAGACTGTTGAAGGGACACCATACTGGTGGTGATAACTCATGCAGAGTTCCTCTCCGATCCACTTGGTAAGGAAATAGGGCATGTGATGGTATTTGGCAACCATATCCTCGGTGATGAGTTCATTGAAAAGTCGCCCTTTTTGGGTAAGTTCCCAATAGATTGCTTCAGTACAGGCATAAACGAGGCGATGGAGGTTCGGATTGAACTCACGCACACACTCCAAGATGTTGAGCGTTCCCATACCGTTGATTGCCAAGTACTGACGGTTATCAAATGGACCCCCAAATGCGGCAGCAATATGGTAGATAGCATCCACACCCTCAACGGCTCTTTTAACGTCCTCGTATTCTCGTAGATCCCCAAGGACGGTTTCAACGCGCTCCGCCCCGTCCCATCTCCCGACACGATTGACATCGCCCGGATAGACAAAGCTACGGATATCGTGTCCTTTTTCCAGCAATTTTTTGACGAGATTGGACCCAATTCGACCTGTGCCACCTGTGACTAAAATTTTCATGACCTTTTCTCCTAAAAGCCAATACGATATAAAAGAGGAACACACTTGAGGGAAGCGCATCGCTCTTTTTACGGTCATCTTCAACGAATGTAAGCTGTACTGAGCCGCTCACAATTTAGCAAAGAAAATCTATTGTAAAACTTTTATTTCTGCCCATTTCACTGCTAATTTATCTCTGGGTTCTACATCAAATGCAGTGCTTATGAGCTCTATGTTATCTATCGCCCACCACCAATCATTCTGTGCGTCAATGACCCCGAAACTAATAATCATCTCAGCAGCACCGGCGGGGTTATCGATTGGAATTTCTAACGTTTCGTTTATCTGTTCCCCGTCGTTTATTTTTTCTTCCTTTAGTTTAAGGGTAGGAATCGTAACAAGGGTATGGGCGCCTGCGTCAATACCAACGCTCTTGAAGAATAGGATGCGTTCTTCCTTACCGCCGTCAAAACTGACTGTTATCTCTCCGTTTTGGGTATCTTCAGGACGCCAACTCGAATCCAATTTTAAGATGAGCGATTCTGCTGCTGCGCCTTTAATTTTAATGGATGGGGTAATTAAGTGGCCATTCCAACGACTCAGGGCATCAGGATCGCCATTTAACTCCCAATCGTCCCACTCATCAGGGTCAGACACTGCTCCTTTACCTTTGCCCTTACCGTCATTATGTGCCCCTGTGAACTCGCTACGACGCTGGTCTTCTGCAGTTGCTGTCCACCACTCAAGATCCACAATTGCCCATGTTCGCCATTCAGGCATACCGAGATCATCGGGATTTTCGTTTGTAATTTCCCAACCGTCAGGTGGTGCCCCCGACCAAACCTTTTTATCCTTTATCCGCTCTTTTATGCTTGATTCGAGCGGTACTCCTTCAAAATCTTCTTCAAAAAGGACAATATCAACCGCCCAAATTTGGGGTGTTACAAGCCAAAAGATTATTATAAGAATCGCGTGCGTAACGACTCTTAGAGTGCTATTATTCATAATCAGCCTCCGAGGATTTTAACCCAATAATGATATTGTGGCAGTATCTTTCGATAACCTGCCATAAATACCGTTAACACGCGAACATTTTTGTTTCAGAGTTCAAATCTTGCCTTATATGTAGAACAACTCCTTTAAAAAGTGACGGCATATCCGTCTGTCCTCGGATCAGAACCGCCGATGAGTGCTCCAGATTCAGGATGAACCATGATCGCCTGTGCGCTTCCTGGGCCGCCCCAATCACCGAGGATTTCGAGTTCGTGTCCCCTTCCACCTAAACCTTTCTTAGTATCCCCAGAAAATCGGTTTTCCAACTGGAGATTATTGGAACAGGTGTGGGGGATGGTAGATTCCATTGGATTTTGTAAACTGCGCCAGCGGGGTGCAGAAACGGCTTCTTGCGGGGTCATTCTGAAATCAAGCATGTGTGTAAGGAGTTGCAGGTTCGTCTGCACCTGTGTATCCGCACCGGGGGTGCCACACGCTATGAGCGGCTGACCATCCTTTGTGACGATGACAGGATTCATCGTGTGCCGAACGCGCTTGCCCGGCATCAAACAGTTAGGATGTCCTTCTTCTAAGTGCCAATAGGTCATTCGATTGTTTAAAAGGACACCTGTATCGCCTGCGACCAAGCTGGAACCAAATCCCGATTGGATACTCTGTAAAATACAGACGAGATTGCCTGCTCGGTCTGCGGTGCAGAAGCAGGTTGTATCTTCGTGTGACTCTGGACCTCCAGCAGGCACATCAATAGCTGCTTTATCCAAATTAATTTCTTTGGCTCGCTCTGCGGCGTAGGATTTCGACAACATTCCATCCAAAGGAATATCAACCCAATTCGGGTCCGCCATGTATTTTTCCCGATCAGCGAAAGCGAGTTTTTTCGCTTCAACCATCAGATGTACACTTTCGGGAGTATTACAACCCAGTGCCTGTAAATCAAAGAGTTCAACGATATTTAACTCTTGAAGCAGGATATGACCGCTCGAATTAGGTGGCATCTCATAGACTTCATATCCACGATAGTTGACATGGATTGGGTCAGCCCAATGGGCGTGGAAGTTGGCGAGATCCTCAGCTGTCAAGAGTCCGTCGTGGGCACGACTGAATTCGGCGATAGCCTTAGCAATTTCATCCTTGTAGAATATATCTCTCCCGTGTTTTGCGATCTTTCGGAGCGTGGTACCGAGATTGGGGTTTGAAATAAACTGACCTGCGGGGATAGGTGCACCATCGTTTGTAAAGATAGCACGACTGTCCGGTTCGGCAGCGAAACGTGGGTTTTCGCCTTTAAGACCGCCAGCGAGCCTATGGCTTACAGGAAACCCCTCTTCACAGAGTGAAATTGCGGGAGCAAAAACGTCCTCTAATTTGAGTACACCGTAGCGTTCGTGGGCGAGGAGCCAGGCGTCAACGATCCCTGGCACTGAAACACTACGTATGCCTTTCATCGGGATTCCGCCATCTTTGAGATAGGTTTCCCGCGTTGCAGCACTTGGTGCCGGTCCAGTTCCGTTTACCGCCTCGACCTTCCCTGTTTCTGCCCAATAGATGAGAATAAAACCGTCACCACCGAGGCCAGATCCCGCGGGTTCAACCATACCGAGTGCTACGGCGGTTGCGATGGCCGCGTCAACAGCGTTGCCACCTGCCATCATTGTCTGAATACCTGCCTGCGAGGCGAGTACGTGTCCTGATGTAACCATGCCATTTCTCCCCATTACAGAGGGACGAAATGCTGAGCCGTGTGGAGATTGCATTTTTTAATTTTCCTTGCGGTTCGTTCAGGTCCGTTTGGAATTTAGTGTTTCTTCCCGTATATCTGAAGAAATGCCCAAGCAAAAACCCCTGCCATTTCATTACGGGCTGCGCTTTAAAACAGGAAGAAAACAAACTTAAAAGTTTAAAAGTCTCATCCGTTGATTAAGCAAGCATCCTCTTAGCGAATGCTTCAATATCAACGCGTTCGCGCGTTCGCGCCGATTCGTTGCAGGCTTCCATCAGTATCCATGTTCCGAGGGTTGTCTCTTGCATCCACTCGCGATCTGTCCCTGTTGTAATCGCTTGGGCAAATGCATCAAATTGGAATCGATCGTCTTCTATTAGACCTGCATGGAGATCTTGTAAAGTTAAGTCTTCAATAATTTCGCCGAGTCGGAAGAGCTGCAGGTGCCCTGCATCTCGGCGGAGGTCTCCATCTTGCCCATGAAAAGTCCAGTGTCCACTCCATCCAAAGGGTCCTGCATGTGCTGTTCGAGTTCCGGTATAGGAGAAAGGTGCACCGTTTGCGTATTCCATGAGTGCGTTTCCACCAGCGGTTCCCCACGCCCCAATTTGTCCGAGTTCGGGATCACGGCGATTGTGGACATGCGCTGTGACATACTTTGGAAGTCCCTTCGCAGCAACGAGTTGATCGAGTTGATGGCTCGTGCCGGCATGGAAGAAAAGTCCGTCAACATAGGCATCAGGTTGTCGGGAATCGGGTCCCGTGTACAGATTTTGCCGGATCCAGAACCGACATTCGCCTGCTAACATTTCACCGATACCGCCGTCTTCTCGGAGCCACTCTCGCATTTTTGCGGCAGCAGGGTTCCAGCGTTTGTTTTGCCCCTGGACGAGCATCAAACTGGGATTTGCCTTATGTGCTTGAATAATCTCGTGAAATTCTGCTTGTGTCGTCGCGATCGGTTTAACACAGAGGGTATGCAAACCAAGATTTAGACTTTCGACGATTAACTTGGCGTGCACGGTTGTTGAGGCGTAGATAAGACATGCTTGCGCGCCGTGTTTCTCCTGCGCCTCGGTTATTGTTGTATATATGCGATCGGTGAGGTAGTGCGGGACATCCCCTTCTAAACTTGCTACAGCTTCGCGCGCTGCCGAGAGGTTAATATCCACACACGCAACAGGCTCCAAGCCTTTTGAATTGATTTGCGCCTGTAGACGACCGTGTGCGAAATGGGTACACCCCACATGAATAGTAGGGATCGGCATTCGTGATCTCCTTTACCAATTTAATATTTTTAGAATTGTCTGTTAAAGCAGCGAACAGAAATCGAGGCGCGAACCCTCAGTCTACCCATAAATCTCGGTTAATCCGATGGTGTAAATTCGTGGTTAGGATACCTCAACGACAGGTGGGTTGATGAAATCGTGATATTTCTGTGCGACCTTACCGGTGGTTGCATCGCCAGCATGAATAAGTACACGGAATCGAAAATGTATCTGTTCACCCTTTTTGAGCGTGTAAGAGCCGTCTTTAGATGGGTCTCCTTCAAAGGTACCGCCTCCGAAGATATTGGTGCCCATTAACCCGTAATTCCGCACATGCCAATATGTTGGATAGCGTGGATTGACGAGGTGATCAAACACAGCAATCCCGACAGGTGTTCCATCAACAATGCCGGAATAATCACACCAGTTTGCACGTTTGCCCCAAGCTTCACCTTCATTGATACCACCGAAAGCGTTCTCTATTTTGCCACCATCCGAAGCATTCATCGACGGATGGACACGGATCGACATAATGCCGCCTTCCTTGGTATCTCCGAAATAGACATCCCCAGTGGAAGCGATAAAAGTTAGATCCAGATCCAGCAGCGCAGCCTCTTCCGGTAAGTTATAGATACTAAAGTTCTGCTTGTCCGTCATCAACACGTCCCCATCTTTAGTCTCCCAACTATTTTCGGTATAGATTCTACCGACGACAGCACCGCCGTGTTTTTGTGTAAAGCCTTGATGTACAACTTTTCCAGAATTATTTCCTTCACCCCACAGATCTATATCATTAACCTCACCGTAAGCGACGTAGAGAGAACGATGATGGACATGATCTGCGGAGACTTCACTCGTTTCACCGCGTGTTACTTCGCGTCCATTAGGACCGAGGACGGGAAAAAAGTAGGGACGGAACTGTGTTTTAGCATAGCGGAACGTTGTAAACGGACGATCATTGAGTGTAACTGCGATAGTTTCAGCTTCCTCTTTTAACTGAACGCCTGACTCATCTGTAACGCTTCCTTCGGAAAGGGTATAAGTCCGCGATTCACCAGCAGCGAGTCCATCAAGTATCCAACTTAAGGTCGTAACACCATCCTCGTTGGCATAGCACTGCGCTGAGATGACACTACCAGATGTCACATCTTTTAAGGTGACAGCTTGATCGTGAAGTTGATTCACACTCGGATGGTCAACGTTAGCACTCACGGGACATCCATCTCGATCGTGGAAACCGGCGTTGACAGTAAACTTCGGAAGGTTCTGATTTGCCATAAATTCCCTTTTGTGTATCTGGGTTTCCTCTCTTAAATTGGAGCCATTTAGTTTAGAATCGCGGCTAAAGCCGGGTAGAGGATGAACTAAATGGCTCTACCCGGTTTATTACGTTTCCTCAGAGGTTAGCGCGAGGATTCCCTCTTCTTCACTATTGTAAGTCTCGAAAACGCTCATCAATCGACCAAGAATGAGAAGATTTCGGATATGCGCGCCTGCGTTGACGAGTGCGGTCCGTCCGCCTTTACGGGAGACAGTCACATTTACAGAAACAAGCGTGCCGAGACCGCTACTATCCATCCGGGTAACATTTTCAAGGTTAAAGATAACCTTCGGAGAGTCATAGTGCTCCTCAAGCTCCTCATTAATCTGTTCTCTAATTTCGGCGTTTGCCGCACCGATCATGCGGCCTGTGGGTCGAATAACGATAACACCTTCTCTTTGACGTATTTCTGCTAACATCTATTTTCCTTTCTTAGTTGTATGCGTTAATTTTATGTGATATAGGACTCCGGTCCATACCCTAATGAAGAGATGTTCAATAGGTTACTATAGTTAATTCCCAAAATTTTGTCAAGGTTTTCAATGCTACTTTAGGGTCATTTAGTTTTAAAAATTATTTTTCAAAAGTTTCATAGCCTGTTTAGGATGTGCGGCGAAATATCGCATTGTTTTAGCGATAGCCTTGTATCCTGCTAAGCGTAATATGGAAAGTGCGGTGTTGCGCAAAGCC
>JAJDUH010000079.1 GCA_022826805.1 Candidatus Poribacteria bacterium | reverse complement strand
GGCTTTGCGCAACACCGCACTTTCCATATTACGCTTAGCAGGATACAAGGCTATCGCTAAAACAATGCGATATTTCGCCGCACATCCTAAACAGGCTATGAAACTTTTGAAAAATAATTTTTAAAACTAAATGACCCTACTAACAACTATAGGCACCAACAATGAATTGAAAAAAATTGCACATCTTCTTGCAATTCGGGTTAAGACTATGTTAAAATCAGAATTAATGCGAAATTCAGTTCGAAGCGCAGCTTATATCCTTTAGGAGGTAGACTATGAAGGTAGGTATTAGAGATGGAATGTTGCCCGGTTCCTTGGAAGAATCATTTCAGAAAGCAAAAGAGATCGGGTTTGATGGTGTCGAGGTTTGTATGGGAGCCGGCTACCGTGAACACATACTCTGGCAGGATGGCGGAATAGATCAGGTAAACAGTTTGGCAGCAGCAGCTGGCATGGAGGTACCCTCATTGTCGCCGGGCGGTTTTACTGCTTATACATTTATGCATCCGACCGACAGTACACGAAGCGAGGGCATCGCGAAACTACAATATCTCGCAGAGATCGCGCCACAACTCGGCGCGAAGGTAATTCTGGTCCCGTTTTTTGGGAACGGTCAGATCGAAGACGACCATATCGATGCTCCACGTTTCATAGACGGCTTGAAAGCCGCCGCCGAAACCGCTGAAAAATATGGTGTCTCTCTCGCAGTTGAATCAACATTAAGTGCCGACCAACATCAAAGGATTATTGATAACGTCGGTTCCTCAGCCGTCGGCGTCTACTATGACATGGGTAACGCGACCGGATTCGGCTATGACTCCCCGTCTGAGATTCGGAGTTTGGGCAGCGCAATTTCTCAGATGCATATCAAGGACACCCAAGGCAATCACGCCGGCGAAGGTGATGTCGATTTTCCAGCAGTCTTTGATGCCGCACACGCTATCGGATACGATAGTTGGTTTGTACTCGAAACGCCCGGTAAGGATGACCCCGTGGCATCCGCGGCGCAAAACCTCAATTTCGTGAAGAACAACTTTTGAGGTAATAGCAAAAGTGTCATGTATTATCGGAACTTGTTTCATACGGAGGAGTCGGCATGCATAGTCCTAAAACAATAGTTCCACGTTCCGAAAGTAAGAAGCTGCTGTCTCTATCGACGCGCGAAGCAGAGCAACTCTTTCAAAGCTACGAAAAGAATCAGCAATTGGAGATTCTCACTGCAACCCGTAATCCGAAAGCGCGAGAGCAGCTTTACTATCTCGTGCCTGATTGCACAGAGCTTATTCAGGAAAGCCCTACTGAGGATGTACTCCAAGTCTTGGACACAATGCTCGGCACAGGACTCGCCTCGGCACTACTGCCCTGTCTCTCAAACCAGCAATTTGAGGAACTACTCGATATTGCTGTCTGGCGCGATGGAAAAATTGATGAAGAGTCATTGGATCTCTGGCTTTTCGAGCTTTCTGAATGTGAGCGTGATGAACTTGGACGGTTCCTCAGAGAACTCGACATCCGGCTGTTGGCTGTCCTCCTCCACGGTCGCATTGTAGTGAAAAACCAATATACTGCGATGCTCCTTGAAAATGAATTCATGGATCCAAGCTCTCCAGGAATTGACTATGCTGACGAACGCGCACGAGCGATTTGCGATGCCATCTGGGAAGCAGACCACGAAATCTTTGGCATTTTCATCAATGAACTCTCCGCTATTGGTTTGGAGGATAATGTTGAAGCTGAACTTGCTGCCGTTTTCGATAGCGTCAAAGCCGAAAGAGCAGAACGGGTCGCAGGGCGTGATAAGGAAACGGGCATTGATGTCACCGAAGAGGATCTCATGGAAAAGGTTGATTTAGAGTCACTCACACTTGATGACGATGAGGAAGACAATGCGTCAAACAACAAAGACAAATAGGTTTTCTCTTGTAGCAGAGTCAAGTCTCGACGGACGGCTCTTCCTCGCACGGGCACTCGCACACGGGGAAGATCTCGGTGGTATTCCCCGCGAGCAGGCGGATACACTCTATCAGAATATCGCCGCTATTGCCCACAAACTCATCATAATGAAGACGTCAGACCTCTCCGATGAATCGGCACTCCGCACGCACATTCAAACCGCTTTCACACTCACCAGCCTCGGATTAGAATACGGCAGTAAAGGCGATCTTGATAAAGCGGTTCGGTTACTCTGCAAAACCCGTGTCGTCAAGTTTTTCCAAATCGGTAATACACTAACAGAAAAATTGTTAGACCGGACGCGTCATCTTTTAGAAAATGGCGCAATTCTGCCCCCTACACCCGATGAAGAAAGCATTCTGGGTTCTACTCACACGGATATAGAGACTGAAAGTATCCAAATCTATACGCAGATGGAACTTGAATTTCTAAAGGCGTTATTGACTTATAGGACAACAATTGGCACACTTCAGGTGACAATCAGAGACGCGAATTTCCCCAGATCGTTCATTCACCTGGCTGAGATTGACACAATCGACCGTCAGTTGGCAAACATCGAAAACCGTGCACATTACGTCCAGGCTTTACCGCTTGAGAACTTGTTCGCGCTTGATCCACCACTCAGCATCTTCCCGAATCCTATTGAGCGCCTCACCCTGGGCTTGATGATTAACCTTGTGCTGTACCGTCAAATCGACTTCCAGTTAGACGAAGAGGCGCGGCAAGATTTCCACGAACTCGCTTACGTTGGGGGTAAGATTCGACAGTCGCTACGGCAACAGTTACTTGACTGGATTTCGCAGTATCTTGAGCAGACACATCAATCAGAGGCAGTGAAAACCTACGCTGTTGCCTATTGGGATGACTGCCTCCGTATGGAAGGACAAAGAATTTCGCCTGAATAGGTTTAGCGGTCGACCAACCGTTTCTTTGCATCTGCAATCGCTTTTAGTGTCTGTGGGGTACTCATGTCGTTCAGCGCGCGTTCTGCCATGCGACGGAGGTCCTGATCGGGTGAATTTAACGCCTGAATCAACGGCTCAACTGCAGGATCACCTATCCTAATCAAGGAGCGCACAACAAGTCGGCGGACATTCCATACTGGATCGGTAAGTGTGTTGATGAGTGCCGGAATAATCATATCCAGAGGCATGCCAATCTCGCCTAATGCATAGGCGGCATTCAATCGAACTTCTGGTGACGGCGCCGCTAAGGCATCAATCAGATACGGCACGGCAGGTTCACCCAAACTCTGAAGCGCAACTGAACCGACAACGCGGATAGTTTCTTCCGGATCGGTGAGAGAGGAGATAATTGCAGGTACAATACGGTCAGTTGGTGTTTCGATTTCGCTGAGTGTCCACACAGACATCTCGCGAATCTGAGGATTTTCATTGGATACCCCGGAAATCAGGGCATCAATAGCCGGTGCCCCCATTGTGACCAAAGTCTTCATTGCTTCAGTCCGAAGCACAATATCTGCTGCGCCGAGTTGCGTAACAAACGTTTTTGCCCGTTGCTCCTCTGATTGGCATGCGACGAAGCATAAAAGTATGGAAAACAAAACAAGACCTTTCATAGATTCACACTATAGCATAGTATTCCGCTTTTTACAAGTTTAACGTGCGTTTGACTTTAACCGTAGGTTGGGTTGAACGGAGTATGAAAAATCCGACACATCTGGTTTAGGAATCACTGGAGGCTCAGGATATTTGAAATCGCTGAGATACAAGTGAAACCCAACGCCTTTTTCTTCTATTGAACACTCGTCAGTTCAGTCTGATTCCATTCCAGCCGCAAATCCGAGGAATATAAGATTTGAAATCGTAGCACTGTAATGTACGTTACATTATTATCATTAAAAGGAGAAGCGCGGACTTCGCCACAGTGTGAAAACCGCCAATAAAAAATGCAATTAGAGACAGCGACGTTCGGAGCAGGCTGCTTTTGGTGTGTCGAGGCAGTCTTTCTGCAAGTGCAAGGCGTTCACGAAGTCGTTTCAGGATACACGGGCGGGACAACTGTCAATCCGACTTACCAAGCCGTCTGTATGGGAATGACGGGCCACGCCGAGGTCATCCAAATCCAGTTCGATCCGACTGTCATTTCTTACGAGGAATTGCTGGAAGTTCTTTGGCATACGCACGATGCAACGACTTTAAATCGACAAGGTGCTGATGTCGGCACCCAATACCGTTCTGCGATCTTCTACCACACGGAAAAACAACGACGTATCGCAGAAAAATCTAAAGCAGACATGGATGCATCCGACATGTGGGACGCTCCCATTGTCACGGAAATTACACCAATAGACACCTTCTATCCTGCCGAAGATTACCATCAAAACTATTTTCAATTGAATCCGAGGCAGCCATACTGTCAATTTGTGATCCATCCGAAAATGCGGAAGTTCACAAAGGATTTTAAGGATAAACTCAAAAAATGATTAATAAACACGCTTTGAAAGCATATAAAGGAGGGACGATGTTAAAATTCGCAAGCGTCCCTCTAAAACTATATCTTATAAAATTTTTCGCCATTACCTGTTGTTTTAGTATTGGAACTGCAATCGCCCAAGAGGCATCATCCGTCCCTGTGCCGGTTACGACAACAAGACGCGGTACGATTGTTTCCACAAAGCAATACACTGGACACTTAGAACCAGAAGCAGAAATAAAAGTCTTCGCTAATATTCCGGGCAAAATTGTTGAAGTGAATGCGACAGTCGGACAAAGGGTCGCAAAAGGGGAGTCACTCGCAGAAATCAACTCCAGAGACACTGTCCTTGCCGTCATACGGGCAGAGTCGGCATTGAGCAGTGCAAAATCGCAACTTACGTCAACGGAAGCAAACGCCGAGGCACGTGTTAAATCGCAGCTGGCAGTCGCACAGGAAAGGTCACTAACGGCTCAGTCACAACTTGTGGAAACGAAATCACTCGCTGAAATGCGTATCCGCAACCAACTTGTACAGGCAGAAGCGGCATATCAGGCTGCTAAGGAATCAATCGAAAAATCCAAAACAAATGCAGAGCAAGGATTAGAACGAGCGAAAGTGGAGCTTGACAAAACCCAACTGGATTATGAACGCACCAAGTCGCTCCATGAAAAACAACACGTCAGTGATAGCGATTTTGAATCGGCGGAAAACCGCTTGAAAGTGGCGAGAACTCGTTATCAAGAAGCACTCGTTACAGCGGACCAATTTATGGAGGGTGCCCGGCATCCTTCTGTGGAAAAGACAAAAGCAGAATTAGAGGTCGCTCGGAAACTTGTGGAAATCCGAAGTTGGGAACGCGAGATCGCTTTGGCAGAATCAAACGTTACGCAAGCAGAAACCGATCTCAGCGCGGTGCAGAGATTGGTGGAAGCAAAATCCTGGGAACCCGAAATTGAAATTGCGAGGTCAGGCGTTCGTCAAGCTGAAGAACAACTCAAAACCGCGCGGGAGCAGATGAGCAATACAACCATCAAATCCCCAATTAACGGCATCGTTGAAACGCGGCACTTGAGCATAGGCGATTATGCCCAATCCGCCTCGTCCCCTACAGGTAAACCGGTAGTTACGGTAATGGGCGTTGATGTTCTCAAAGCCATCTGGAATATGCCTGTCGCAGAAGCACGCCGTATTAATAGCGGCGAACTTGTTTTGATTTCTACGGATTCCGGTATTCGGAATATTGTCGGCACGATTGACTTTATTAGTCCGACGGTTAACTCTGAACACAACAGGGTGATTGTCCACGCAACCGTGCCGAATGTTGCGGGATCCCTCTCTCACAACAGCAATCTGAAACCGGGTGGCATGATCACGATTTCCATCAAAACAGGCGAGCGGAAAAACGTCCAATTGCTTCCCTTGCAGGCGGTTTTACACATTCAGAACGGAAGTGGGACAATTTTCACTGTTAGGGGAAGCGCAGCACACCGAGAGGAGATAAACGTCGGTAGTATTTACGGCGACGAAATAGAGATTATCTCGCGGCTCATCAATGGAACACAGGTGATTACTGATGAGCAACACCGGTTACAGGAAGGAACACCGGTCTCCATTGCGCGTGATTAGAACGCATCCTAAGCCACCTCTCATCTGAAAAGTTCAACGTTTGTTAGCAGCAACTCGGGTTACAGTAAGATTTACGTAGTTTCTAATGAGGACCTATAGTCCGCACACCGCTGTTGAGGCGTTTTTGCTTGGGTGTTTCCCGCCTAACCTCACCAGTAAAGAGCGCTGCGTAAGTCCCGTATTAGGAGAAACTTTATCATGAAAAAGATGCTGTTTTCGATTCCCCTAATGCTATTTCTTGTTTCAACCCTATGTCTACCCAGCAGTTTCGCACAAGACTACACAACATGGGGTTTACCCGAAGGCGCTAAAGCCCGTATCGGTAAAGGTCGGATAACAAGTGATATAGCGTATTCGCCGGATGGTGAGCGTCTTGCAGTTGCGAGTTCCATAGGTCTTTGGATATATGATGCCCAGACCGGGGAAGTCCTTGACTTATTCACAGGGCATACCAATACGATCACACGCGTGTCGCTCAGTCCTGATGGACAGACCCTGGCAACTGCTTCTTACAACGACCTCATCCAGCTCTGGGAGGTCAGTACCCATAAACACCTCCACACACTCACGGGACCTACAGGAACGGTCAAGAAGATATTGTTCAGACCCGATGGACAGAGGCTCGTAGCTGACAGTTTGGACGGAACTATCCGTCTGTGGAACACGCGCACCGGTGAACTCCTGCAGAGTTTTACCCACTGGGACGCTAGGAATGGGGACAATAGCATATCCTTCCATCCTGATGGACAGACCCTGATGATTGCCGGGGTATACTCTGTCCATAAGTGGGATACTCAGACCTATAGCATATTTGGTGCCGGAGCACCAACAAGTTATATGAAATTATTCAGTCCGGATGCAAAGACAGTAGCGGGTAACGGATTAAACCATGGATCCGACCTGGCTTTGTGGGAACTATTCATGGACGACCCCTTCAGCCTCACGGGACATACGGAGGCGGTCAGTTGCATAACGTTCAGTCCAGATGGACAGATCCTGGCGAGTGGCAGTTATGACAATACTGTCCGTCTATGGGATGTCCGCACCGGCAAACATCTCCGAACGCTCACGGGGCATGTGAAGGTAGTTAACAGCATATCCTTCAATCCTGATGGACAAACGCTGGCAACCAGCAGTAACGACGGCACCATCCGTCTGTGGAACACACGCACGGGTGAATACCTCCCCAAGTTTGCGGGGCATACCAATTTCTCAAGGATATCACTCAGTCCGGATGGACAGACCCTCGTAACCAACTCTTATTGGGACAATACCTATGATCTGTGGAACGTGCCCACCCGCCAACACCTCTACACCCTCACAGGACATACCGGATACACCGGGCACGGGCGAAAAGGGTTCAGTCCGGATGGACAGACCCTGGCAACCAGTAGTGACGACGGCACCATCCGTCTGTGGAACACACGCACGGGTGAACACCTTTATACTCTCCCAGGAAGGACGGATTCGCTCTGGAACATATTAATATCGTTCAGTTCAGATGGACAGATCTTGGCAACTATCACTGATGACAGAACTATCCAGCTGTGGAATGCCCGCACTGGCAGATCCCTCCGTCGGCTCAAAGGACATAAGGATAGGATCATCAAGGTCTTGTTTAGTTCTGATGGAGAGACTCTCACAACTAAAAGTGACGACGGCACCATCCGTCTGTGGAACACGCGCACCGGTAAACAGCTTCTCAACACACTCACGTTGGGTAGGGAAGAGGTCGATAGGGTGTTGTTGAATACTGATGGTCAGACGTTCGCAAGTCTCAATCCGGACCGAACCATTTCCCTATGGGATGTCAGAACAGGCGAACGTCGCCGCACGCTCACAGGGAAGTTTGCTCACTCGTTGCAGTATTATGGTTTGTTCAGTCCTGATGGACAGACGCTTGTATTTCTCGATACGAACAACACTATCCAACTCTGGGATGTCAGCACCGATGAACACCTCGTTTCTCTCAAAGGAAGAAATACGGGGAGCCCGAGAGCGTTTAGTCCTGATGGACAGATCCTGGCAACCGCTTCTAACGACGGCCCCATCCAGCTCTGGGATGTTAGCACCGGTGAGCTCCTACGCACTGTCTCGAGGTCTTGGTCTCAGTCGGAAATAGCATTGAGTTCTGAGATGCTCGTCACACTTAGCAGTAGTGAGGACAGCGCGCTGCTCTGGGAGATTCCACCACCGACCCTACGGGAACCGGTTGTGCAAGTCGACGCATCACAACGTCCACCGATGTATTGGATAGATACCCAGGCTGGCACACTTCATCGACTTGTTGATGACACAGTGGAAAACCTAATACCCAGCGTCCAGAACGCAACCCATCTCGCCGTGGACGCAGCAAAAGGCAAACTCTACTGGACGGAGAAAACGGGTAAAGCGAGTGGAGAAATCCGATATGCAGATATCAAGAATGCCAACGTTCAACTCCTCAAGAAACTAACGAGTGTCCCCCTTGACCTCACACTTGATACCGCTGGTGGAAAACTCTACCTGACCAACTCGTGGGGTAAAATTCAACGACTCAATGTTGACGGTTCGGGTTTCCAGGCGAATCTCATTGCGGGTTTGGAGGCACCTGAACACCTCGCATTAGACCTTGAACGTGGTAAGATGTATTGGACAGAAAAAATAGACGCACAAACCGGTAGAATCCGACGTGCAAATCTTGACGGGACGCATGTCGAGCTAATCAAGGACTTAGCGGACACGCCTCGCGGTATGACCGTTGATCCTATGAATCGTAAGATTTACTTAACGACCCCTACGGGTAAAATTCAACGGATGAATCTCAATGGCTCCGGCTTCAATCGGAACTTCATAAAGGGTTTGGAAGCCCCCGGAGAGATTGCTATAGATATAGCAGGATCGAAACTCTACTGGACGGAGGCGGGGCATCTCCGACGCGCTGACCTTAAAGGTGATAATATTGAAGATGTTGTTTTATATGCAGGCGCGCCGAGTAACATTACCTTCGGCATTGCGCCGGTTCAAGGCGCGCTTGCTGCAGCCCCTGCAATCGTGGTGGTACCTGATCAAACGTCCCTGCTTGCTAACTATCCAAATCCGTTCAACCCGGAGACATGGATACCGTATCAACTTGCTACATCTGCAGATGTGACGTTGACGATCTACGATATTCATGGGCGGGCTGTGCGTGCTTTAGACTTCGGGCATCAACGTGCGGGTATGTACCATGAACAGAGCCGGGCAGCGTATTGGGATGGCAGAAACGCGCAGGGTGAGCCTGTGGCAAGTGGCCTGTATTTCTACACATTAACCGCAGGCGATTTTTCCGCCACCCGGAAAATGATCATCCGCAAGTAGGAGCGGTTTCAACCCGACCCCATAAGTATCAATTTTAGAAAAGACTTCATCGTAGGTTGGGTTGAACGGATCCGTCCAGGACGCTTTCCAATCAAAGAAAACTGACATTCACTTCACACATCCATCATCGCAAAGGTAACCCTAAACCTTTTTACTTACTCAAGGTAATTCTCAATGTCCTCAATACCCGTTAATACCGAGAGCTTGCCGTTATATTCCCACCCTCCGTCAGCGGATTTGAGGGACTTAATCCGCTCAATAACTGCGTTGAAGTATCCCTCGGAATGCCGAATAACCAGGTGGAAATGGTCGTTATGCAAACCGAGTTCTTCGCGGATCTTCTCCCACGCTATAGGTCTCGAACCTTCCTTGTTAATTCGAAGTTCGACAACCTTCACCGCTATCTCGTTGCGGGTGCCCTCGGTTGTTTCAGCGACAAACCTTATAGCAGGAAGCGATAAGTTGAATTCCTTCGCAAGTTCACTATTTGACTCACCGGATGCGCTCCGAGACTGGATTTCCCTAAGCTGTTCCTCAGTTACCTTAGCATTCGCGCGTTCAGGTTTAGGTACCTGATTTGCCTCACTATCTCCCACATCCGACTCGCTGTCATTTTCAACCGTCTCCGTCCGTTGCTGATCACCCTGTATTTCTGAAACGCTCGAGTACATCTCATCAGTGTTAACTTCGCGCAATATCTGCTCGCCATCCACGTCCAGTTTCTCCAATATTTTTTCCCAGATTTGTTCAATTGACTGCTCATATTGAAACGCTGGAGAATTCGCTATCTCCTTTTTCAGTTTCTCCCCTCTACAATAAGTTCCCGATTTTTCCAACTGCGTTTTTGTTGAGGGTGGCGATACGCGCTTTATGCCTTCTTCGTTTTGTTCCAAGAACCCTAACTCTCCAAAAATAGAAAAACTTGTCTCAATCCCTAATTTTGTCATATTCTTCAATTCGCTCTGTTTACAAAGTTCACTATAAAGATCATCAGGCTTAATAAACTTTCCAACCATCGGTGTACAGTCTCTAAATTTTTCGTACAATTTTCTCAATGTTGGCTCATCCAGATACTTTTTCGTTATTTCTTTTATATCCTGTTCACTTTCGTAAATGAGATGCAGATAAGCATTTTTTTCTGATGCAAAAGCAGATTGACACCGCTCAAAGAATTCATCTAAATCTGGAGCAAGATGACAGAAAACAAAGTGTTCAACGCAGTGTGACCGTGCCATTGTAGAAAATGTAGTATCTGAAACAACAGCAACTAATTCCGCATTTTCAAGTCTCTTCAAAATTTCCATCTCTTCTGTCTCAGAGGTCTGTTCACCATGCTTTTCGATAAGGTCTACTTTTTCTGGCAGAACACGTTCCAATAACAGATCAACCATCTCTTCACTCTGAACATAAATGAGAGTAGGCTGCTTCTGTTCCATCAATTCTAAAAGGTAATTTTTCTTGTCCACACCGCGTCGGTCAAGTATCCGGACAGAGGCATTAGCATCAAGGGGAGGAAATATGGATCGAATTTCTGGTTTCTCAAGCGTCGCTGTCGTGAATAGGTCTTGCACGGCTGCGAGACGCGTCCCAATATGTTCTTTCTCTGCTTTCACATCTGAAAATTGACCTGATACGATTGCCAACTCTGATTTCGTTTCCTTTAGTCTCTCATCCGTAGTTTCACAACGCTCCTTATAGTCAGCTTGTGCTGCTTCGGATTTTTCCAAACGTCGTTTTGTGTCCGCCAGGTCCCTTTTAAGTTTGTCATTTCCCGCTTTTGCATTCTTCAGCTGCCTATCTAATTTCTTACGTTGTTTCTCTTTCGCATCTACCCGTTCTGAAAGTTCAGTGTTTTTTTGTTCGTATTCTTTCTTCTCTGCCTTCGCAGTTGCCAAGCGTTCCTCCGCTTCCGCAAGGGCTTTCTTATATTCAGCATTTTCTGTTTCTGCAGTCTTTAAACGTTTTTCTGTTTCTGCAAGGCGTTCGGGGGTATTATCAGAAAAGAGCTCATCTCGGATGGCTTCGACTTCACACTGTTTATCCGTCCTATTGATTTTGCGGAGAACTTCAGCAATGAGAAACAGATGCACCCGAGTAGATTCGGATTCGGCATCGTCTTCAGGTGGATGTGCAACATCCTTATCTCGTCGTGTTTTTATAAGCCAAAGCTGATTCCGAAAGTCCTTATCGTCCTTGAGAGGTTTTTCAAAAACTCTGCCCCAATTCTGGTGAATGAGATGTGGAAAATCATTAATGTCAATTATGGATTTAATATCACGATCGGATTGTTCCAACTCACGTTCAATTTCATCAGCACGATCATATTGGTTTGCCTTGTCCAACGAATCCATGACTACGCTTTCAACCTTCTCACCCGGAATCTTTTTTAGATAAAAGATAATGAATGCGCGCATGTACGTGCGGTATATGTTCAATGCTTTATTGAGTGCTTCTTGGTTTGGCCAGGAGTCCATTTCTACAGACCTTTACGTAGATATTTTTTTTAGCATACCATTTTCTCGGCTACCTGTCAACCGGAATGTAAGACATACACCCGAATCTGCTCCCACTTCCGCTTCGACCTGTGCGTCGCAACCCTCCTTTTAAAGAGGGCAACCGCCCTAAAGCCGGCTTCAGCGATTACCCTTTCCAAATTCTCTATCGCCTTTGGTCCTGAGGCATCAGCATAGCCCAATAAAATCGCGCCATCAGGTTTCAAGAAATCTGAGACCTGTGCAAAAAAATGTTTCACCGTCTTCTGCTTCTCATCGTGTATGGCAAGCTCGGCGCGGTTGCGGACACGAGCAACAACCCACGGCGCATTGAAAATAACTACATCAAATTGATGTGAAGGAAACGGATCAAACAGGTCGCCGGGAGACATCACGTGTACAGCGTCTGCATCTGGAAGCAGGCGCTGAAGGTTCAGCTTTGTTGTCGCAACCGCTTCAGGGAGTAGGTCAGAGGCATAGACCTTAGTTTGTTCGCCTAACTCCTGTCGTGCCAATAAGGTTAAACATCCGCTGCCACATCCAATATCAGCGATCAGAGTCGGGTTATGTTCACGAACATATTCTAACGCTTCTTGAAAACACTCAATCGTCTCCTGTGAACGTGGTGCGAGGACGTTTTCGGAAGCAACAAGCGAGGCATCAAGTGCACGGATAGGATAGGTCTCCGCCAATGCATCCTGAATCTGTTGAATTTTTGTTAGAGATAAAAGAAAGGGTTTCCCCGCATTCGCTCCGGCAGGCTCACCAGCAAGTTCTAATAGATAGGGAAGGACAGGGGCAGGGTCAACCTGTAGGATACCATCCGCATCTGCCCAACACATGAGCCTTGCTAAGGCTTCCTGCAAAGCACGGCTTGCAGATCGTCCGCGCGACCTCCTTCGATCCTGTGGTCTGACGTTACGTGGCAATTGTTGGACTAAATCCTGTTTGTGGTGCTGGATATAGTCCATGACCCTCGTAATTTGTTCCCACCGTCCCTCCACAACAGCAACACCACCGTGTCTGATATGGGTGAAGATCCGGTTGAGATGCCTTAAGTCTTGATGCGCGAATAACTTGACGCGAGCACGCGCAAAAACAGCGTCCCGACACTCAAGGGGTACATAGAGTTTACCAATATTGCTAACAAAATAATCGGTACGTTCCACTTCGTTCCACTTTCAGCGATTCGCCATCAGGACGTTCGCTTCGCTCACTTCCAGTTGTCAGTGGGTAGTAACACGTTGTAAGTATGACAAACATCCGCAACCGCCACAAACGAACTACTGAACGCTGATGGCTGACTGCTGATAGTCAATAGCCAACAGCCATCAAAAGACTTACCGAATTGGAACAATCTTACCTGTTCTAACCGATTCTGCTTCTTTGTAGCAGAGCAGTAGCGCATCCCTCGCACCGACGCCCGACAGTGCTGCCGGTTCGTTTTCCCAATCAATCGCGTCAACAGCGTATTGCAGTTCAGCGGTGAATGCATCAATCGGATCAACATCCCCCAAATCGACCTCTTCAACTTCACCTTCGTCGTTCAGAAGCATCAACGGCACTGCAGTAGATGCTTCACCCGCTAATGTTGAGAAGTCATAAAGTAGTGTCGCTTTTTCAAGATAAATCTCAAACCCGTGTGAGAAAGCGCGCCCACGTTGTGACACGGCACCAGACGAACAACTGACAGAAAGCGCCTTATCGTTATAGATGTATTGGGTCGTCAAATAGTCGACATAGTTGCCGCTGGCGACCTTGCCTTGTGAAAACACTGCATCAGGAACACCACAGAGCAGTTGAATGAAATGAGTATCGTGAATGTGCAAGTCAATGCCGGGACCGCCGCTCTTTTCAATATCGGCGACATCTCGTGACCAACTCGGCTTGGAGATAATTCGTTTGAAATGGGCACCGAGCAGCTTGCCGTATTTTCCCTCTTCCACTACTCGTTTCGCATAAGCGTACTCGGCGAAGAAAGGGAGTACATGCGCAACCATAAGGAAACATGGACTTTGATGGGCTGCTTTTCGTTCCTCGCCTATCTTTTCTGCAAGTCCAACGAGTTCGTTTGCATCGTCGATAGAGATAGAGATCGGTTTCTCGACGAGGGTATGTTTTCCTGCCTCAAGGGACGCCATACTGACGGTTTTGTGGAGATGTGTCGGCAAACAAATATCGACGAGATCAACCTCTTCATCAGCAAGGAGTTCGTCAATCTCGCTATATTTCCGGACATTTGAGAGATCTTCCATGCCGCCGCGAGGTCCAAAATTCCCCTGAATTCCTGTCCAATCACCAGCAAGTTTCTTTGGATCTCGTGTACAAATAGCAACCACTTCGGCACCGGTAGCACGCTGAATCCCGTAATAGTGAATCATACCCATAAATCCGATACCGACAATTCCAATTTTTACCATTTTTTCTCGGTTTCCCTTATAGAAAGGGCACAGGTGCTTCCCACTTTTAAGACGAATACCTGTGCCATTCAATGCTTACGAAAGTCTGTGTTTAACGTATGCCAGTTGTTCGTTTAATATTGCCCCATGTTGTTGCAGCTTTATCAAGTGGTGAAACTGCGAGGAAGCCTTCGTTCATTATCTCTTGGATTTCACCTTCGCTGAGTGCACGCCGCCAGACAGCCGCTTCGTCGATAGAACCGTTCTCGAAGGTATAATTCGGTCTGTCTTTGGAGCATCCAATTCGCAAGTCCTGATCATTCGTGCCTTTAAAATCAAATTTTTCGTCTTTCTCCGCGGCGACTTCGCCATCAACATAGACTTTCATGGTTGCCCCATCATAGGTCCCAACGACGTGATACCATGTTTTTGCGTCCAGTCCGTGTGGCTGGCTTAAAGTAGGTCTGGCGTTTCCTGTTCCCAAGAACATATTGAAATTCGCGCCGCCGTTAAAAGCACCGATGCCGTAGGAGGAATGCTCACCTCCGTTATGGCAGTTTTTGTCGAACCACTGTGCGTCAGTGGCCCAAGAGTCCTGATTGATCCAAGCCGCCATCGTGATTTCACCCGTGATTTTCAGGTCATCCGAGGCTGGCACGTTAACACAATCCGCGCCTACGCTTGTAATGCGAATCGCGTCCCCGTATTTACCTTTCACAATTTCGGTATTGGCGATGATATCGGCGTCCAACCCATTGCCGGAATCGTCAACAATTGCCTTACCCTTCACATTATCAAATGTGAAATAGACAACGAGGCCTTCCGCCAGATCCGCCGCGGTGTACCCTGCCATCATAAACAGCAACACGCAGCACAGCGAGGCATAGTTAAACAACTGCTTCATTTCATTTCTCCTCTTGTGGGTTCTCTTACATCAAAGAATGCGCTTTTTGGAAGTAATTAGAGTGTATCACGAAACAGAGGAGAAGGCAATATATTTTTCTTTAGTAACACGGGTGTTTGAAGGTTGGGTATCTATGGGAGGTATGGTTGCCCTACTTCTGCCCCAGAATCTGCAGAAACTCTCTATCATCTCTTACATCCGCAAACTCAGGTGTCCCAAGGAAGGTATGGTAGTACGTACCTCGATTCCAAGAATTGAGTACAATGTCCTGAGCAACTTTTAAATGATGTAAAGTCTTCTCGCGGTTATTCTCAGATGCCCAGATGCTCACAGCAAGCATGAAGTGACCATAATCGTTGATATTTTGCAAATCAATGGCGATTTGCAGGAAATGTTTCGCTTCGTTATACTTTTTCTCCCATACTAGGCAACAACCGATATCGTGAGCAGCCCATGCAAGATTGCCGAGGTCTACAGAATGACCAGCATTCCGTTTTTCCAGCTCGCTTTCAACAAACGCGCGTACCTCCGTAAGCGTTTGATTGAAACGATCCCAATCCTCCTGTCTACTATACACCAGAAGTCGATTCGTTCTCACAGCCAACCAGAATCTGAAATAATGCTCCCAATCGGGTTCGCCGTTAGCACGCTCCAACTTTTCCATGCCAAGAAGCGTCTCATCTAACCGGCCATAGGCGCGTAAAATTTCTGAGCCGATTTGCAGGAAATCGCAGCGCGCATAGCGACTCAATTCAGGGTTCTCTAAGCGTTCGGAGGCCTCGTCATAAAGTTGAAACCATTCATCAATACGACCTTCCACTTCCCAACATCCAGTGTGGTTTAAAGTGCTAAGAGTCTCCAACACATATTCGTCTGACATAAACTCGCACGCCCAACGATAAAACCGAACCTGTTCCTCAATAGCTTCCCTGTTCTGCCCAAGCATAGCAAGTCTACCACTTAATTGCCGATGCGACCAGAAACGTTCTTTATTATCCGAAGCCACATTCAGATATCTACGGTGCAGAGAGACGCTCTTCTCCAATCCGAGTTTGCCCATATACTCGTATATCTCATCGGCGAGATGCACCAACTCGGGTGTAATTTCACCCTTAAGCGCATCTTCAATCTGGTTGTAGGCTTCTGTAAGGATGTCCTCCCCTGATGTCGGGTCGGATTTTGCTTGCTTCATGAATGAATCAAACTTATCGCGAATATTTTCTAATTGCTGCATAATGTTCTCCTTCAGATTTTCTGATAACTGTCCGTCATCAAAAACTTCTTGAACCAAGAGTTCTTGATCTTCCTGTAACCGCTTTCGCGCGCGATGGAGTCGACTCGTAATTGTGTTCACCGACACACCCAAGAATTTGCCAATCTCCTTCGCTGTCATTTCATCGAGATAGTAGAGCATCACGACCGTGCGTTCACGCTCCGGTAGTTTTTTCAAAAGATTTTTTACAAGTGTATGAGAATGTTCGGTGCTCTCCGTCTCCCACTGTTCCGACACGTGATGCACATAAGAAGACTTCTCGATTTCTGCCACAGGTGTGTCCTCCAGCGATTGCATCACAAACTTTTGTCTCCGCACCCAGTCCTGTTTTCGCATCCAATCAATGCAAAGCCGATTTGCGATAACATAGAGCCACGCAGCAAATTGATTGGGATTTTTGAGGGTCGAGAGTTTTTGGAACGCTTGAAGAAAGGCGTCCTGCATAATATCTTCAGCATCGTGATAATCGCCGATCTTCCGCCATATAAGCGCGTGAACGCTCTTTTGGTACTTTTCAACCAAGGCACTAAATGCAGCATCGTTGCCCGATAGAATTTTGTGAATCAATTGAACATCGTCTTCTCGTTCCACGCGATTTCCTCCTAATCAAATGCAACATGGTTCACACTCTTTATTATTAAAGACGAAATGTTGATCAGAAAACGTGCATCATGCCAAAAAAAAAATCTGTTTTTTATCGTGTCTTACTAAAATTGATAGGCGAGGTTTCAAATTTTGCCCTACGCGGCAAAATATGTCTTAGCTTTATATTCCTCGCCGGAATTCATAGAAAAATTTGTTTTCATAAATTACCGTTTTGTGTATTGGACAAAAAAAGAGCCACCAATTATGAAAATTGGTGACTCTCTGGATCGATATACCCGCCCGAATGAATTCAGTAGGCGTAGGTTGGGTTGAGCGGAAAATGAGCAGTATCCGTCTCATTTATAGAGAGAATATCCCTTTTCGATGATCCTTGTGTATAGATAAATGTAGCGAAACCCAACGTCCTATAATAGAGGCATGCGAAGCAAAACACACCAAACCAATTATTAAAACGCGTTTCGTTTAATATCGCCCCACGTCGTAGCGACCTTATCCTTAGGCGAAACAGGAAACAACGGACCCCGCATGGCAGTTCTGATTTCATCTTCGCTGAGCGCACGACTCCATATCGCAACTTCATCAATCAAGCCATCTTCAAATGCATATTCAGGCTTATGCTTAGCACACCCAATCCGCAAATCCTGGTCATTCGCACCAATGAAGTCAAATGGGATCTCACTTTCAGCCAAGATTTCTCCGTCGAGATAGATTTTGAAACTCTTGTCCTCACAGATCCCGACAATGTGATGCCACGTTTTATTTTTCATGCTATTCTGAATTACAATCCGTACTTGGAATTCACCGCCTAAGATAAGTCCGATAGCAGAACCGTTGTCAAACCACCCTCTACCCCCAGCATCGTCTTCATCAAAGACCACCATACCGTAGGCACTATTGAAGTCTTCGCTATAACTTCCCTTATCAAACCATTGAGAAGAACTTCCGGTCCAATCCTCGTGATACACCCACGCCATCATCGTAATCGCGTCGTCAATTTCCATCTTATCAGCAGTGGGCACATTTACACAATCTTCAGTCTTACGCGTGATGTGAACAGCGTTCCCATATTTGCCATCGACAAATTTGGTGTTTTCGATAACCTCGGCATCCAGACCATTGCCAGATTCATCAAGAACCCGCTTGCCTTTAACGTTGTCGAAGGTAAAGTAAACAACGAGGTCATCATCAAGATCTGCTGTCCCATATCCGACTGTAATCAACACAAGGAAAAGGAACGCTGCATAACCAAGTAGATACTTCATTTTCTTTAACCTCCTGTGGAGTTTTTTATATCGAAGATGTCTGTTTCATGTAAAAAAAGAATCCTTCCTACCCAATAAAAACACACTTATCGGTCGGAAAGGTTGCACAATCTGAAAAAAATGAAATTGAACTGAATTTTAATTAGACCCCAGCACAGCATTCATCAGTTCTTCCCATCTGCCTTCAAATTTTTCGCCAAACTCGGTTTCTCCACCAGTTGCGAGAGGCCCGCGAAGCATCGGCTTGGTTGCGTTACCTTTCTCCCAAAGTTCCGTACCCCCGAAATCGTTGTGGAGAAAGTGGAGGGCAACCCCTGCGCGTTCTTTATCAGAAAGGTTCGACTTGGTACAGTGTGCGACACCATAGCAGAAAAAGAGGACACCCCCTGCTTTTAGTTCAATCGGCACGGCACGTTCTTCGGGCGGATCGCACCGAATGTGATGGTCGCTCAACGGATCACGGTAGTGTTCATACATTTCGCGATGGCTGCCCGGAATAACGTGCATACATCCGTTCTCAACGTTCGCATCGTGGATAGCAATCCACATCGCCGTGCCACGCAACGGATCTGCGATCTTGAAATAGGCGTTGTCTTGATGCCAACTCGTCCCGATACCAACCTTAGGCGGTTTCCAGAACGCCTGATCCAGTTCCAACATAAACTCATCTCCGATGAGCTGTTGAACCACGGAGATAACCCTCGGATGAAACGGCAACGCCTTGTGCAAATCGCTACGGTTGTTAAGCGGAATCACCTGAAGATTCTGTCGTTTACCTTCATTGTCTCGTTGGGTCCCATCCGTTTGTACCGCACAATTGATACCCGTCCCATTTTTGAGTTCCGTATCGTAAATCCGTTCTAATTCCAGGCGGAGCGTCTTCGCTTCAACCCTATCGAAAAACCCTTCAATGGTGAGATACCCGTTACCTCGAAATTGCGCGAGTTGCGTCTCACTTAATTGCATCGTCAACTACCTTCCTTGCATCTGTGCGCACGGCACGATAATAGAATCCACCATACCGTGTAAAATCTTTTTATCCGCTGGACAGACCGCAGCTTGCATACCACCGAGTTTAACCGTATCCCCCACGACGAAATAGTATGGACGGAGGAGCGGGCGGGACGGCATCTCCTGGATATCCCCGCGATCGAAATCGTAATACTGCATCCGTACCCGTTGCGCCGTATGAAACCTCTGCAGGACGTACGGACCCTTCTCAAAATTTTCAAGACTATTCTCAATAACCGCTTCCCAGTCCTCCGTGGGCAGATCGTGTCCGATTGCCACACCACGGCTACCCCACGCCAGCTCGGAAAAACCGGATGGCTTGATAACCAATTCCCGCTGTTTCTGCGTCCCTGAGCCAAGCTGCCGCCAGTCTGTTACGACGTTTCCGTCTACCTCCAAGTTAGGAATCACCGCATGCGGAGGCAACGGGCGAGCATCGATAATCCACGTCTCTGGAATCGCTTCTTGTAAGAACGGATAAGTTTTTCTGCTGAGTTGTCGCTTCCAAAACGGTTGAAGTGCTGGATGATGGAAAAGCGCAAGGCACAACTTCTCTTCCAAATAGGATTTCGGCGGCGGTGTTATCACGACAGAACGTTTTTTCGCGCTATAAAACATTAACTCCGATTTTGGGATATTCAGCAGATCAAACAACTCATAGAAACGGTACAACACATCAATGCCGATCCTACCTTCAGCACCCTCGGCGAGCAGTCCATCTTCGGTAAAAATGACTTCATGCGGTTTGAGGGTGAAAGTTTGGAGTCCAGCCTCACAGAGTGCCGCAGCCAACCACACCATCTCTGCCCAATAGTCTTCAGATTCGTCCGAAACGACAATGGCAAGCGTCGGATCGTCTTTCTTCGCCAAAGCCCGGATCATCTCGGCATATCCGCTCACCATTCCATCGCTACCACCAACAATAGAATATCCAAGTTGCGCATAGAGCCTTGAGAGACAACCCGTTGCACCAATAAATCCAGGAATGGAATCCAGTTCCGTAATTGCCATGCCATCGGCAGTAGGGAGAATATCTGGACGTAGTACGCCGGGGAGTTGGCTCTTAAAACGGTTCATCCGTCCATATTGGATAACTGTTTCAGGTTTCCCAAATTCCAAATATTCAGCCACCCAACCGGGCTGAATACCCCGAACACTTTGTGAATAGAGGAGGTTGCACGCGCGATAGAAATTTAAAAGATGAGTGCCGAGTTCTTCAAACCATCTCAAATCCGCTTCAGGAATCCAAAACGGTTCCGGTGAGATACGCCACGAGGTATTACAATCGGGATGGACATCCCGTTTCTCGCTTTCAAACAATCTTGCTTTTGGAATCTCGTCATTAATAAATAAACACTTCTGTTTAGCATCCAATTTTTAATTATTCCTTGCGGTTCGGTTAGGATAATTGGACGAATAACGTTAATCGACGTATGTCTGAAGAAATACCCAAGCAAAAACCCTGCGCCGTTGTTGCAGGCTACAATTACCGTTTTTTTAATTATTCCCTGCGGTTGTTCGGTTAGGATAATTGGACGAATAACGTTAATCGACGTATGTCTGAAGAAATACCCAAGCAAAAACCCTGCGCCGTTGTTGCAGGCTACAATTACTCTTAAACCCGCACAATCTAAAAGATTATGCTACAAGTTCCCAGAAATCTGCGCGTAATGTAATGGAGCTCAGGGGTCCCAGAAATTAAAAGTCCACCTTCTGCTACGCAAGGAAGACCTGTTTGACAAAGTCAATCTTCTTTTGCGCAGCGATAGTTTGCAAAACGTGCCGCGGCACAGGGATATCCACGTTAATAAGCGTCACAGCCAGTTCCCATAAGCTTGAACGCCCAACTGTCATATCGGCGATGTTGATACCGTGCTCACCCAAGATTGTTCCCATCAAACCTATCATACCCGGCTGATCGCTGTTATAAATTAGAAGAATATATCCAGTCGGTCTCACATTTATATGCAGTTGATCTATACGGACGATGCGAATGTCTTTTCTACCGAAAGCGGTGCCTTCAATCACTGCCTCACCCTTGTCTGTCGTCACTGCAATAGCAATGGAGTTCGCAAAATCTGCTTCCATTTCGCTTTTCGTTTCCGTAACGGAAATTCCGCGTTGTTTAATCAGAAAAGGTGCATTCACATAATTAACGTTCGTCAGCACGGATGCCAAAAGCCCCTTTTGCGCAGCAACAGTTAAGGGTGTAACGTCCTCTTTCTGGAAGAGCACCCCGTTATAATGGATCTTAATCGCTGATATTTGTCCGTCAACAATCTGGGCGTGAAAACTGCCAATCTTCTCGGCAAGTTCCAGATACGGACCCAAAATATCAAGAGTTCGTGGATCGATCTTGGGTTGATTGACAGCATTGGCGACGGGTTGTCCGCGGAGTGCGTTTATCACCTGCTGTGCGACTTCAATAGCAACATGCTCTTGTGCTTCAGACGTTGATGCGCCGAGGTGGGGTATCGCGAGTAAATTCTCCAAGTCCAACAAGGGGGTATCGGTCGCAGGTTCGTTTTCAAAGACGTCCAGCGCAGCACCAGCGAGCTGCCCAGCCTTCAGGGCGTAGTAGAGAGCATCTTCATCAACAATACCACCGCGGGCACAGTTAATCAGGCGACAACCCGACTTCATCAACGCAAATTCTGACTCACCAATACTATGATAGGTCTCGGCGTTCAGGTGCGTATGGACGGAAATATAATCCGATGCCTGAAAGAGTGTCTCTCGATCAACAAGCCGGATGCCCATCTTTTCCGCGGCGTTTGCTGAAATATACGGATCGTAGGCAATTACCTGCATTTCAAAAGCCTGCACACGACGAGCCACTTCCCGTCCAATCCTGCCAAGTCCAACAGTACCAAAAACCTTCCCGTACAACTCAACCCCGATGAAATCATTCCGCTGCCAGTTCCGGCTTCTCAGCGAGATCCCCGCAGGCACTATGTTACGCGCCAACGCCAACAACATCGCAATCGTATGTTCAGCAGCCGCAATTGTATTCCCTGTCGGCGTGTTGACAACCAAGATACCGTTTCGTGTCGCTGCCTGAACATCAATGTTATCCACGCCAACACCGGCGCGACCGATAACCTTCAGCCGCGTCGCTGCATTAATAACATCCTTTGTTACTTTCGTCGCACTCCTGATAAGCAGCGCATCATAGGCGGCAATCCGTTCCAGTAACACTTCATGCGAGAGGTTGAGGTCAACATCCACCTCAAAATCGTCGTTTGCCTTTAAAACATCTAAACCTTGCTGCGACAGCAAATCGCTGACCAGCACCTTGTTCATAATCCGAATTCCTCCACCGTTATCCTTAAAAACGACACCCTGCACACCGCTTGCAAACTACCCTAATTATACCACGCCTTGCCTCCTGTGTCAACACCATTTTTGTGACGACCAGCGCACCAGTCCTCTCTCGCTGGTGAGACTCCATAACCTTGTTACTGATAACTGACAACTAACAACCAATTTTACATGACACATTTTTTTTTATATGCTAAAATATATTCCAAATACATCGTGCATCCTCACAGTGCACAAACATGATCGAAACATGGAGGCATAAATATGTTAGGCCTTGGTCCGTGGGAATTACTGATTGTGTTGGCTGTTGTGTTACTCATATTTGGCGGAAAACGTCTGCCGGAACTGGCGCGTGGACTCGGTAAAAGTGTCACAAACTTTAAAGCTGGGCTAAGTGAAGAACAGACGAATGAGAACCAAACCGGAACACAACAAGAGACCGAATCATCAAAAGAGAAAACAGGATAGAAACGCACCGGATTCCCTCCGCTGCGCTCTCATCTGCTCGTCGGAGCAAGTTCCACTTGCGATTTCTATACCCTTAACTGACAACCAATAACTTATAACCAATAACTAACAATGCAAGATAAATTACCTGATTTTCTTCAAAATGTGATTGAAGAATACCCCGAAGTTTGGAAAGCCTATCAGGCATTGGGTGAAGCCGCTGGCACTGCTGGTCCGCTTGAACCAAAGACTACAAGGCTCATCAAACTCGCATTGGCTATCGGGGCAAAATCCGAAGGTGCCGTACATTCGCACACCCGGCGTGCCCTTCGAGAGGGCATTACGCGAGAAGAATTGCAACAAGTTGCACTGCTCGCCGTAACCTCTATCGGCTGGTCTTCAAGCATGGCTGCCTTGTCTTGGATCCAAGATGTGGTGGATAAACAATCGTAGAATGTAGGACTAAGACAAATTTTGCCGCGTAAATCAACGGTATGAATGCCGTGTGGCATTCACCGGGGCAAAAAATGTAGAACTAAGACAAATTTTGCCGCGTAAATCAACGGTATGAAGCCCGTGTGGGCTTCCCCGGGGCAAAATTTGCTCAGGAAAATCGGCATGGAAGCAGGTCGTAAACACCATCACTGGACGCTTAGAAAGTGTATCCACTCGGTCCTGATCCTGACTGCTATTTCCTGTCTCACGCCTTCCACCAGCAGGACTGAAACGCCACCAGAATTTCAACAAGGTGTGGAGTTCGTCAAATTGCGACTCTACCCACAAGCGGTGGATACTTTTAAATCGATCCTATCGCAACAACCGACAAATGCGGCCGCACTTTTTCAACTCGCGAACGTCTATAAACTACAAGATGAATTGGAATTAGCAATTGAGACATTCAACAAAATCTTCACAATTGCAGATCCAAACGATGCCGCAACAAACGATAGACTTTACGGACTAACCCACCTTGCCCTGTCTGAAATTTATTGCAAGCAGAGCAAACTGGACATCGCAGAACAACACGCCACAGAAGCCGTTCAGAGATGTGCGACAGACGCTGATACCCATTACCGACTCGGATACATCTATACACACCAAGCAAAGTTTGATGCCGCACTCACTGCCTTTAAACAGACCCTCGCATATAATCCCGATTTCGCTGAAGTCTATGAATGGCTCGGCTTGATTGCCCTCATGCAGCACAAACCCCAGCAAGCAGTGGCGCATTATCAGACAGCCATCGAGAAAAAGCCTTACGTTCAGAGCACCTACTATAACCTTGCTAAGGCGTACAGGCTCCTCGGTAATACAGCAGCAGCAACGGAACAACTCAAATCGTTCCAACAGATGAAATCTTACTATGACCGGACCTACGCGATCGAAAGCGCATTGGCGGAAGCACCTACAAGCACCACGCTTCGACTGAAATTAGCAGAGATACATCTGGCATACAAACATACCACAGCGGCAATCGCTACATATCAGGCACTCATTCGGTTGAATCCAACGTTCACAACCGGATACGACAAACTGGCGCGACTCTACATGGACCTCAACATGCCTGAGCGAGCCGTCCCTCTCTTCGAGAAAGTCCTTGAATTGAATCCAAACGCTGTAGAAGCACACGTCCGATTGGGCTGGCTCTATACCGTAATAAAGGCGTTCGACAAAGCAGAATCGCACCTACGGAAAGCAATAGAGAAAATGCCACAACTCACACTGGCGTATCACGGATTAGCCGAAATTTACACACAACAGGGACGCATTCAGAAGGCAATAGATGTCTATCGACACATCGTTCAGATTGAACCCGACGATAACGACGCTTGGAAGGCATTGCACAACTTGGAACGTTTAAAGAGAAATCAGCAAACGACGCGATGAACTTACCTTTATGCGAAAAAACCACCTCCATAACAAAACTGTCCAACTCTATAGCCTTCTCGCATCTGTAATCATAGGGACGCTCATAAACTTCCTATATTGCCCAACTGCATCAGCAGAACAAATTTTCATCGATGTTACCGACACCGCAGGAATAACGTTCGTGCATACCGATGGTAGGAGCGGCTTACGACTCTTCAACGAATTTCTTGGATCCGGCGGCGGATTCTTCGACTACGACGGAGACGGCGACCTCGACATCTACCTCGTCAACGGTGCAATCCAGACAGATAACCCATCAAGCCAAGCACAACCCAACACACTCTACCGAAACAACGGAGACGGCACATTCACAGATGCCACTGAAGAAGCAGGCGTAGGTAGCACCGCCTACGGCACGGGTGCGACCGTTGCTGACTACGACAACGATGGACATCTCGACCTGTACGTCACCAACTTCGGGGACGATCAGCTCTATCAAAACAACGGAGATGGCACATTCACAGACGTGACAACCCATGCCGGTGTCGGCAATCCAAACTGGGGCACCAGCTGCGCCTTCGCTGACGTCGATAACGATGGACACCTCGACCTCTATGTAACCAACTATGCCGTATATTTACCGAAGAACGACATCCGATGTGAAGAACGAGGAGTTCACGTCTACTGCGGACCACATGCGTATCCCGCTGTTCACGATACTTTTTACAAAAATAATGGAAACGGCACGTTCACGGACATGTCAAACGTATTCCGTCCGCCAGAGCTGCATCCCCAACACGGATTAGGTGTAACATTCGGGGATTACGATGCCGATGGCGACACAGATCTCTATGTCGCAAACGATCAGGACCCGAACTTTCTATTCCAAAACGATGGGAACGGCAAATTTTTAGAGGTTGCATTATTTTCAGGCGTATGCTATAATGATATGGGTAAAGAGGAAGCCGGAATGGGAACGGATTTCGGTGACTACGACAATGACGGAAGACTCGATCTGACTGTCAGCAACTATCAGACCGAAACCAACACCGTTTACCACAATCACGACAGCACCTTCTTTACGGATAATACAATTGCGTCACGCATCGCAGAGGTAACACACGGCTATCTGGGCTGGGGCATCAAGTTCTTTGACTACGACAACGACGGATACCAAGACATCTTTGTCGCCAATGGACATTTGATGGACAATATTACCGCACTGGAGAAGCACGTTAGCTATCCGCAGCGGAATTTACTGTTTAGAAATACAGGCGAAGGCACGTTCGTCAATGTTACATCAGAGACAGACGGTTTGGCACTGGAAAAAGTCAGTCGTGGTGCTGCCATCGGTGATTATGACAATGACGGGGATCTCGATATTCTCGTCACCAATTGCAATCAACGTCCAGACTTGCTCCAAAATGTGGTTGACAACCAGAACAATTGGATACAAATTCAGGTTGTCGGACGAAAAAGCAATCGTTCTGGAATCGGAGCGAGAATTAAGGTCGTAACCGAAACGCACACTCAATATCGGGAGGTGCAGAGTGGTGGGAGTTATCTCTCCTTCCACGATCTACGCACCCATTTTGGCGTTGGTAAAGCGGAACAGATTGAACTCCTTGAAATCCGTTGGACCAGTGGACACATCGACCAAGAAAAACATCTCCCTGTCAACCGAAGGTTCAGAGCGATCGAAGCGAGCAAGATTGTTCCGATAGATTAACTAAAATTCTCCCTTTCGCAGATGGGCTTGCCCTTTGTTCTGCCTTCAGGGGATTTTTATGGAGGTAAAATGAGAAACCTATTTATTATTCTAATCCTCATCGCATTCGCAGCATCTTCTGCTTACGCGCTAAATGAGCCGGAAGATTCGCTCATCCTCTATTTTTCATTCGATGAAATCGACGGTAAAAATACCATCGACCATTCAAAGTATGAGAATCATGGTGAAATGGTTGGTGCCCCAAAACATGTTGACGGTAAATTTGGAAAGGCACTGGAATTAAACGGTAAAGACGACTGGGTTGTCGTCCCGCACGATGAAATCCTTACCGTTGATGAGAGCGTCACTGTCATGGCTTGGATTAACACAGAACGCCATCAAGGTCCCGCTGGACAGCGGTGGCAAGGTATCGTTGCCAAGAGTAACAATCCGCGTTCTTATAGTTTCTACACCGAATTTCCGAGTGAATGCCTGCACCTCAGTGTCGGTGGTGGGAGTGTTTGCAACAAAAAGGTTCCACTGGAGGAATGGGTACATGTCGTCGCACAGGTAGATGGCGGCTCGACCCACAAGTATTGGGTGAACGGCGAAGCCGCTGGAGAATTCGGTGGGAAAAATAATCCTCCCGGTAAAGCCGATACCGCTGATGTCCTCGTCGGAAGAACACACGAAGGCAATCGCGAATTCCTCGGTTTGATTGACGAAGTCCGCATCTGGAACCGTGCCTTGGATGAGGATGAAGTCCTCGAACAGATGGAGATGGGTTATTTTGAGATATTCGCCGTCGATCCACGTCAGAAAGTCACCACGACTTGGGGACATCTGAAGTCTTCACAACGATAAAATTCGTCTACATGCGCGCTTCTGATTCTCGTAGGTGTCTCACATTTATGAAATCTAAGCGCGCACCTTCTGCCATCGAAAAAAGGAGAAGAAATGAAAATATTTCTGTCTACATTAGCAATCATTGCACTAACGGCATCTTTTGCCTACGCTGCAGATCCATCTGATGACTCGCTTATTCTCTATTTCTCTTTTGATGAACTTGACGGTGATATGGTTACAGATCTCTCGCAATACAGAAATGATGGCATTATCTCTGGCGCGCCTGAGTTGGTTGACGGTAAATTCGGCAAGGCACTCAAACTGAACGGTCAAGACGACTGGGTCACAGTGCCACATGCTGATATCCTTACCGTTGACGAGAGTGTTACCGTCATGGCATGGATTAATGCCGAACGCCATCAAGGTCCCAACAACCAACGGTGGCAAGGCATTGTTGCCAAAAGTAACAATCCACGCTCTTATAGTTTCTACACTGAATTTCCGAGCGAATGCCTGCATCTCAGTGTCGGTGGTGGCAGCGTTTGCGACAAAAAGGTTGCACTAAATGAATGGGTACACGTCGTAGCACAAGTCGATGGCGGCACGACACACAAGTATTGGGTGAACGGTGAAAATGCTGGGGAATTCGACGGTAAAAACCCACCACCCGGAGCTGCTGATACTGATGATGTTCTCGTCGGAAAGACACACGAGGGCA
Source organism: Candidatus Poribacteria bacterium (assembly GCA_022826805.1). GTDB lineage: Bacteria > Poribacteria > WGA-4E > WGA-4E > WGA-3G > WGA-3G. The sequence goes on along the minus strand of JAJDUH010000079.1, from coordinate 169,181 downwards.
ATCGTGAATTCCTCGGACTCATTGATGAGGTGCGCATCTGGAATCGTGCCCTGAGTGAGGACGAAGTTCTCGCAGAGATGGACATTGGTATGCTGACACCGGTCGACCCGCTTGGAAAATTATCCACAACGTGGGGAACGCTAAAATCCCAAAGGTAAACTTTACGTGATTAGGTGCGGTTTATAGTAAAGTTTCTCTGCCTGCTGACGAGGTTTCCTAACTTCGCATCTGCAAAGGTGTTTGGCGAGGATGGCTTCGGCTTTATGCCTCGCCTTTCAAAATGTATAGGTAATTGTAAAATCTACTAAAAGGAGAACTCATAACTTCATGAACGGAAAATTTATTGCGTCCGCCGACGTAGAACGAGATGAACTCGACTGGGGAACAATCGGTTGGCTCAGTCGTCCAGAGAGCACAAACGCCAAAGACATCGTCGCTATGGAAGTCAGCCTCTCGCCCGGATATGGACACGATTTCCACAAACATCCTGAGCAAGAAGAGGTCATTTACGTTATAGAAGGCAGCGTGGAACAGTGGCTCGAAGACAAGAAACAGGTACTCAACGCAGGCGACTCCGTGTTCATTCCTGCAGATATGGTCCATGCCTCTTTTAATGTCTCTTCTCAGTCGGCGAAGTTGTTTGTTACCCTGAGTCCATCTAAAGGCGAAGAGGGATACCAACTCATTGATGTCTTCGATGAGGCACCGTGGAATACCCTCCGCTCATAACCATCGCACAAGTCCCTGATAAGGGAGATTTAGGGGGTTTCTTGGACGAGAAACTCTTATTGGGCAATACTTTCAAACAATTCATAAAATGTGCTTACAACTTTGATGGCATGAATATGATTGGAACGCCGGTCTCTGAAACATCATTGTCAATTCGCCAGCGGATGCGCGAATTCTACGAAACATCGGAAACTTACAAGAAACTTTTAGACGCACACGATGAAGTCTATCTCCAACACTACGTAGAATTGGTGATCCGTCACGCACCGTTGCGTTCTAAGATACTCGACTTGGGATGTGGAAATGGTATTTCAGCGCGACTCCTCAATCAGGCGGGCTTCGATGTCGTTGGTACGGATATCTCTCCGCTCTTCCTTGAGGAAGCACGGGAGTGGGAAAACCCGCGGCTCCAGTATTATGTTTGTGACGTGATAGAGATGCCGTTTGAAAGTGGGTCCTTCGATGTTATCTGCTCAAATGAATTAATTGAACATCTACCGGATGTAGAGACAGCACTCACCGAAATGATACGGGTCGTTCGCAAAGGTGGAAGAATTGTGCTTTCTGGACCGAACCTCTGCTCACCCTTAATCCCACTTTTTGACTGGCTATCCCTGATGTCAGGCAAGTCCGGCAGACCGGTTTGGGGTGAAACAAAGCAGCAAGCATTGAAACAGTTCACACGCAACTGTCAACTCCATGTACAAAAGCGATTTTTTACGAAATCACCACACTTTATTTATCGGGAACCCGATTTGCAGGCAGATGCCATCGGCGGCGATGCAGACAGCGCGTATTATGCAAGTCCAATCGATCTCGCCCAGTTCTTCCGATTGAACGGGCTTACTATCGTCAAAACGGCTGTCGGGTTTGGTATAAAAGGCAGAATCATCGCAGGCACTTTGCCGTACCTGAGCCCTTATATTACCATGGTTGTCCAGAAATGAACATTCGTGCCGACGATTTTGTCTTAGAGATAGGAAGCGGTCATAATCCAAAAACGCGTTCTGATATGTTATGTGACAAGTTCATAGAAGACGATGAACAGCGCGGCGGCAAAATTATCGCCGACCGACCCATCGTAGAAGCAGACGGGCAGTTTCTTCCATTCGCCGACAAGGCGTTCGACTACGTTATCTGTTCACACGTGTTGGAACACGTCGAGGATCCGACCCGACTTATTGCCGAATTAACGCGTGTGTCGCATCGCGGCTACATTGAAACGCCCTCTGAAATAGGTGAGCGGATCTACGGATGGCACTATCACAACTGGGTAGTCAACCTCATTGATAACCGTCTGATCCTACAAAAGAACCACAAGCACCCTGAATTTGGGAAGCTTTTTCACACCCTGGCGGCAAAAGACAAGTACTGGAAGCGGTTTCACATTACACACCACAGTCTCTTTCTCGTTCAATACGAATGGGAAGACGAAATAGATTACGAGATACTGCAAGAACAAAACTCACCGCTGGATCTGGAATCGCCAGAGACACTTGAGCAGTTCATCGCATCGGGTAAGGATGCTACAGCAGAAAGTCAGTGGCTACCGCTGCTTAAAAGCATCGTACCGCGAAGCATCGTTTCTCGTGCCAAATCTTTCCTGGTAAAAGGGAACCGAGGTTCCCGTCAGAGAAAAACATTACAAGAAATTCTCGTTTGTCCGCAGTGTAAAGGTGAAATCGGATGGGAAGGACACAGTCTCCACTGCAAAACGTGTGAGCAACGCTATCCAATTATTGATGGAATTCCCCGTTTGTGCTTATAGATGCATTGGTAAGCACCCAATTTTCTCTATACACTGCATAAACTGTGTTTTTCATAGGGAGAAATTTCATGGATAATAACAATAAAAACTTCAACGAACTGCTGATCGAAATCTTAAAACAGATACACGTCCGTTTAGATCGCTTGGATGCAAAAATTGACACCAAAGCAGATAAGGAAGATTTCAACGCCTTCAGGGTAAATATGGAGGAGGACATCAATGACCTTAGGGTAAATATGGAGAAGGACATCAATGACCTTAGGGAAGATGTTAATTCTTTGGGGCAACGCCTCGACCGGATTGAAGCCGGTATTGCGACGCTTCGATGGGTAATTGGAGCGCAAGTCGCTATCATCGGTGTCATCCTTGCTATCTTCAAAGCGTTCTAAGGACCTTTAATAATAAAGAGGAAGAAAAAAGATGGAAACCAACGCAAACAACATAGAAGATCGAAATATCGTGATTATTGGCGGTGGAACCGCCGGTTTCGCCGCGGGCGTTTACACATCCCGTGCAATGCTGGAACCTATCCTTATCACAGGTGACGCCCTTGGCGGGCAACTCTCCTTGACCCTTGACCTGGAAAACTATCCGGGCTTCTTTGGCAACGAAGCGGGTGTATTTATACAAGGCATGCAAGAACAGGCAGAACGGTTCGGCACCGAAGTTAAATTCGACACCGTGACAGCAGTCGACTTCACGCAACATCCGTTCGCCGTTACGACCTATGAGAAAGAATACCGTGCCAAATCCGTGATTATATGTACCGGTGCCTCACCTCGCACACTCAATATCCCTGGTGAAGAGGAATACGGTGGACGCGGTGTCTCTTACTGTGCTACATGCGATGGGTTCTTCTTCCAAGATCAACGTCTCATCGTCGTCGGTGGTGGCGACGCAGCATTAGAAGAAGGCATCTTTCTAACCAAATACGCATCCGAAGTATATATCGTTCACCGACGGGATCAACTTCGGGCGAGCCAGATTATGCAGGAACGCGCCTTCAAAAACGACAAAATCAAGTTTATCTGGGATACCATCGTCGAAGAGATAAACGGTGATTCAGAAAAAGTGAGCGGTGCCACCCTCAAAAACGTTAAAACCGGCGAAACACAACTCTTCCCGATTGACGGCGTATTCATCTTTATAGGACATATTCCGAACACAGAGCTATTCACAGATGTCATAAATATGGATGAACAGGGATACATCATTGTCGATGAGATGCAACGCACAAACATAAACGGCGTTTATGCCGCTGGTGATGTGCATGACCACGTGTTCCGTCAAGCGATTACCGCGGCCGGTGCTGGTGCTGCAGCCGCTATCGCCGCTGAAAAATTCGTCGCAGAATTGGAAAACCGCGCCTATCCGGGGAATTAACAAACGCACAGATGAACACCGCTCCGGTAGGCGAGGTTTCCTAACCTCGCCGAGGCAGAGGTTCTGAGTAACTGTAAAATTTACCATAATATTGGACGCAAAGGAGAAATTTGTGTCAAAAAGAAGACTCGCGCTCGGTTTAGATTCAAGCACACAAAGTCTATCCGCTGTTGTCATCGATATGGACACGGCAGAAAAATGCTTTGAGCATTCACTTGACTACCGCGCCGATGAACGACTTAACCAATTCGAGATCGGGGAGGACTATATCCTACCGCCGAAAGAAGAAGGCGAAGCCGAGCAACCGCCGCTGATGTACCTCGCCTCACTCGATGCACTGTTCACCGACATGCGCGAAGCAGACGTGTCGCTTGAATCCATTCTTCTCATCAACACCTCAGGACAACAACATGGACACGTCTATCTGAACCGCGACGCAGATAGGCTTTTGGCGGAGCTTACAGATTCACAAAACGCCAAAGATGCCCCAGACTTGCAAACCCAACTGGAGAAGACGTTCGCGTATCCCAGTGCCCCGATCTGGATGACCGCTAACACCATCGTACAAACCGATGTCGTCCGAAACGGAGTCGGTGGGAAATCGGAAATGATTAATCTTTCCGGTTCGGATGCCCCACTTCGGTTCACGGGTGCTGTCATGCGGCGTGTCGGAGAACAGTCTTCTGAACACTACGCCGCGACAACAAAAATCCAATTGATTAGCAGTTTCATTCCAGCCGTGCTAACAGGCAATGCCAACGTACCGATCGACTACGGCAACGCCTGCGGCATGTCGCTCATGAACTATAAGAAGAAAGTATGGGACGCCGCACTGTTAGAAGCAACCGCCCACGGCTTACCCGGCGGCGTGGAAGCATTTCGATCGAAATTGCCAGCACTCGCACCCCCAGATTCCGTCGTCGGTAACCTCGCGGCGTATTACGTCGAGAAATACGGATTCGATCCCAAATGCGCAGTGATAGCAGGTTCCGGTGATAATCCACAGGCGAAAGTCCCTGTTGCCGGAGATCTGTTGAGTCTCGGCACCAGTTTCGTCAATATGGTCTCAACCGACGGCGACACACTCGACCCAGAAGGGTTCGCCAACGCCATGTATGATGGCATCAACCGCCCTTTCATGTTCGGGTGTCGGACAAACGGCGCGATGGTATGGGACGCCGTGAGAGCCAATTACGGTTTTACAAAAGAAGAATACGCACCCGCAGAAGCAGCACTGCAGGAAGTCGCACCCGGACAATTTATGACGTTCTGGCAACCCAAAACCGAATCTTTTCCCGTCTCCGGGGCATTTGAGTTGATACGTACCGCTCCAGAAAAAACCTTAGCAGGAGACTATACCGGTATTATCGAAACAAGCCTCGCTGCACTTTACATCTACTCAGAGGTCTTCACGAAACAGACCCAGACACCGCTGTTTGTGACAGGTGGAGCGACTGACAGTCCCGGAATCATGCGGCGTGTCGCAGGAATTTGGAATAGACCCACGCTCCCGGTAGAAAAGGGAGGGGCAGCCCTCGGTGCTGCTGTCGCAGGTGTGAAGGCACTTTATAACATAGATGCCGATACCGAAACATTTGACATTGAGGCTTTCAGCGCTTCAGTCCTTAAACGCGGGGAACCAATTCAACCGAATCCTGCAGATGTCGCCGCCTATCACGGCGAAGGAAAATATCTCCAGCGGTTTCGTGAAAAATACGAGCAGATTATGGCAGTACACCCCGTATAATACATGTAGGTTGGGTTGAGCGGTAAAAGACCAAGAATCTTTCATTTATACCAGTGAACTCTAACTTTCAATGGCGCGCTCATGTAGACACAGCGAAACCCAACGTGCCAAACTGTAGGAGTAGACAGATACCGTTCAGTCTTCAAAAATAAAAAATATGAACGAACAACTCACACATTTTGACGAAAAAGGCAACACACGGATGGTGGATGTTGGCGGCAAACAGGAAACGTTGCGCGTTGCCATCGCACACGGGCACATCACCGCCCGTCCCGAAACGCTTCAATTAATCGCCGAACAAAAGATGAAAAAGGGCGATGTTTTAGAAGTCGCACGCCTTGCTGGTATCATGGCGGCGAAGCGGACGGGTGAACTTATCCCGCTGTGTCATCCCCTCGCACTGACGTCAATCCGTGTTGAACTCGCCATTGCAGCCGACACGCCAAGGATTGAGATTGAAGCGGAAGTCCAAACAGTCGGTCGCACAGGCGTAGAGATGGAAGCCCTTACCGCCGTGTCAGTTGCAGCATTGACCGTCTATGATATGTGTAAAGCAGTGGATAGAAAGATGGTCATCGCCAATGTCAAACTCGTCAAAAAGACGGGTGGTAAAAGTGGGGATTTCATAGCAGTTTCCGATACATAATTCTCCCTGAAAAGGGCGGTTAAACCTCCCCATAAAACCAGCAGAATTCCCCTCATAAAGAGGGTTAGGGGTTGGAGAAGAAAATGCGTCACCTACTACTTACAATTCTCGCAATTTGTCTAATCTCTGCACCGGTTTCTTTCGCAGCAGATTACGTGCTGATTATCGGTGGTGCTGCTGGCGAAAAGTCCTTTTACGACGCATTCTGGGGTGCCACCTCCAGGTTCCACCAACTACTCACCGATGAATACGGCTATACTCCAGAACAAATCACCTTCCTCTTCGAGGACATGGGAGATTCAGAAAAGCCAGGACTCGTTGATGCTGAATCCAGACACGAGCCGATCTTAACGGCGTTCGCAGAACTCACTGAGAAAATTCAACCCTCAGACCGGTTTCTACTGTTTATGCTCGGACACGCTTCCCGCACTGGTAGAGGCAGTCCGAAGTTTAATTTAATGGGACGAGATATTAGTGAAACGGAATACATAACGCTTATCAACAGCATCCCCGCCGAAAATCAGATCCTAATTTTCGGTTTCCCTTATAGCGGAAGATTCGTTTCACAACTTAGCGCACCGGGACGGATAATTCTGACCTCAAGCTCACCGAATGAGGGTTATTCACTGCAAGCAGGATTCGGTGATGTTTTCGTCGATGCCTTTTCTACACCCACTGCCGATACCAACAGCGATGGCGCAATCTCACTTTTAGAAGCATTTCTATCCGTAGAGGTACGGACGAAAGAGTGGTATGAAAACTTCGGTACTATTCAATCTGAACACCCACATCTTGACGATAACGGTGACGGAAACGCCACCCGAAACCTAACCACCGCCCTCGAAACTGAAGAAGTGGCAGACGACGGCAAACTCGCCGAAAAAACCTTTTTAGGCACACGCCGTACGGCTTTACCGAGTCCACCGCCCGAAACAGCGGTTATCGCTGACACCTCGTCCACTGAATCAGATGAACATGGAAACGCAGAAACCCCTACATCCGATGACGCCTATAGTGGCAATAAATCTCCACTCCCTTATGACTACATCAGCGAAGCCGACGAAAAAGCCATTCAAGAAGTCATCAAGAATGCCCCATCTCAAAAAGCGTATCCAGATGACGGTGCTGCCGTGCTTTGGGAAAGCATCGACGTTGATATCGATGAAAAGAGCCGTTATATCTATTCCATGCGACGGGTCATCAAAATCTTTAATGAAAACGGTATGGACCTCGCCGAGGTGAGTATTCCATATATGCGCGGAAAAGACGATGTTACCATACATCACGCACGAACATTGACACCGAATGGCAACGTCATTGAACTCGACACAAGCCAAGTGATAACCGATTTGATCCCCCCCAGTGCCGTGGATGCTGGGTTGTACGTCGATGCACGTTTGATGTACTTCGCTATTCCCGGCGTCACCGACGGATGCATCATAGATTACGCCTATTCCACGAATAACCTTGGGCATGTCATGCAAGGCGAGTTCTGGCGCAAAGTCTACTTCCAAGCATCACAACCCGTGCAACATTATCGGCTTACCGTGCATATCCCAAAGAAAAAGGAGCTGTATTATCAGATTTCTGGAGCACCCGCTGCTGCTGAGACTTCTCACTTCCTCGCCATTAAACCCGCAATTACAGAAAGCAATTATACGCGAACCTATACCTTCGAGGCACAAGATGTACCACCCTTGAAAAAGGAATATCTGATGCCTGCCCCGCAAGATCTCGCCTACAGTATTAGCATCTCCTCAATCGATTCTTGGGATAAACTCGTGACGTGGTATGCCACCTTAATTCGGGAGCAAGATACCCTTACACCAGAAATCGCCGAAAAGACAGAGCAACTCCTCAAGGGTGCTTGGACACGGCAGGAAAAAGTGAAAAGGCTTTATGAATACGTCGCAACCAATATCCAATACCTCGGCTATGAACTCGGCATCTGGGCAATTAAACCCCGTCCGGCTAACCTCGTCCTGAAAGATCGCAGAGGCGATTGTAAAGACAAAACAACCCTTCTGTCCACGATGCTCGCATCAGCAGGCATTAATTCTTATCCCGTCCTCATCTCCGCTGGGGACACGCGTGGCGTTAACGCCCACCTTTCAGATGGTGGTTCGGAAGTCGAGGCGGTCCCATCGTTAGCCTATTTTAATCACATGATTCTTGCCGTCGAGGGCAATAAAGACGACGAACTTATCTGGCTGGATCCAACAGCGGAAACCTGTGCTTTCGGAGATTTTCCAGCTGGCGACCAAGACAGATGGACGCTCATTATCAACCCACAATTCCTAACTGAAGATAAAACCGATAATTCAGAAGATACTGCTGCCAAGAACGCGAGCGATATACAGAACAAACTCTACCGCTTTCAGAAGAGTCCCTCCTTGGATGCCACATCGAATCTAAAAAGGATGCACACTGAGGTAAAAGTCAAAAAGGATATGAGCGTCTCCGTTCGCCAAAAAATAACTGCCACTGGAAGTTTCAACACGAAATTGCGAAGCCAACTTGCGCGTCTTGATACCACCGAAGAACGATCCGAATTCATGCACAAACAACTGGAATTAGACGATCGCGCCAAAGTAGTTGAATTCAAGGCATCCGATCTTTTCAAATTGGAAAACGAGTTGAAAGTTGAGGTCACCTGGACCTGCGAAGGATATTTATACGCCATTGGCAGCCAATTTGTGCTCGAGTTACCCCTCGTTAAACACCCGTACGCAGAGTTGCTAAGCGAAGAACGCCGAATGCATCCAGCTATCATCGGCAAGGCGTTATCGCTTGAAGACAAAGTCACTGTCAGCACAGAGACACCCTTTAGGATAGAAACCGTCCCCGAAGAACTCACGCTGAACACCGAAGTTGCTGATATCCAACTTCGCTACACCCAATCCAAGCGTAAAGCCGAGATGCATCAGATTGTCCGTTTCCTGACCCCAACCGTAACACCGAACAATATCGAACGTCTCAAAGAGGTCGTCAGAGCCGCCTCAAACCGAGGGACAAAACGATTTATATTAACACAGTAAATAAGGAGGTTATCAGTTATCAGTTATCAGTTATCGGTTAAGCGGGGCAACCTTTTAACAATTAATTCCAACTTGGAGTACGCCAGAAGGTGGTGAATTGTTACATCAAAGCCTCTTAACTGACGACTAACAACTGACAACTGACAACTCATAAAGATGCCGGCAACAGAAGAAGTTCAAGCCATAGAAGAGTTGATGCAAAGCCAAGAACTCATTTTGGCACAACTGAAAAAAATTATTATCGGGCAAGAAGACGTCATTAATCAGATGTTGATGGCACTTTTTGCCGGAGGACACTGCCTGTTAGAAGGCGTGCCAGGTCTCGCCAAAACGCTCATGATTCGGACTTTGGCACAAATTCTGAATCTCAAATTCAAGCGAATCCAGTTCACCCCAGACCTGATGCCCGCTGACATCACCGGCACCGATGTTTTAGAGGAAGATCGGACGACAGGACATCGCACTATCCGGTTTATTCAGGGACCTATTTTCGCCAACATCCTCCTCGCCGACGAAATCAACAGAACACCACCGAAGACCCAAGCCGCCCTCTTAGAGGCGATGCAGGAACATCACGTCACTGCTGGTGGAACCGAATTCCAATTGGAGCAGCCCTTCTTTGTACTCGCTACACAAAACCCGATCGAGCAAGAGGGCACCTATCCACTTCCAGAGGCACAATTGGATCGGTTTATGTTCAAAATTGTGATAGACTATCCGACAGAAAATGAGGAGACAGATATTGTTGCCGCGACAACCGGCGCAGATATACCAGAACTCGAAACCGCATTGTCCGGTGAAGCCATCGTAGAACTGCATAAGATTGTCAGGCGTGTCCCAGCTGCGGACAACGTCGTTCAATACGCCGTGAAAATCGCACGGGCGACGCGCCCGAAAATGGAAGATGCACCCGATTTCATCAAGCAGTGGATACGATGGGGCGCAGGCCCTCGCGCAGGGCAGTATCTCATCTTAGGTGCGAAAGCACGGGCGATTCTACGCGGTAGATACAACGCCTCTTGCGAAGACGTCAAATCTGTTGCACCAGCGGTCTTACGACATCGGATTCTAACCAACTTCCATGCTGAGGCGGAGGGTGTTGACTCCGATACCGTCGTCCAACGTCTGCTTGACACGGTGCAGGAACCTGCTGTGAGGCTGTAGAAGGGCTGTCGGCAGTCAGGATTTGAGTCGTCAGTTATCAGTTGTAAGTCGTCGGTTAAGAGGTCTTGATGTAACAATTTACCACTTCTTGGCGTACGCCAAGCTGGAGAAATTGTTACCAGATACCTCTTTAACTGAAAACCGATAACCGATAACCAATAACCACTCCATGAAAACGATTTCTGTCGTTATTCCAGCACTTAATGAGGAAGACGCGATTGCCCAAGTTATCGCCGATATTCCGAAAAATGTGTGCACGCCTGACGGACACACCGGCGCGATTGTGCAGGAAATTATCGTTGTTGACAACGGCTCTACGGACAACACGGCTGCGATCGCCGAACAGAACGGTGCCCGGGTTGTCCATGAACCGCGGAGAGGCTATGGGTCCGCCTGTCTCGCAGGTATTGCTGCACTCGCAGAATCACCACCGGATATCGTGGTTTTCCTCGACGGTGACTATAGCGACTATCCAACAGACCTACCCAGACTCCTCCAACCTATCCTTGAAGGCAGCGCCGCGCTCGTCATCGGTGCCAGGAAAGCCTCTAACGCACGGGACGCGTTATTGCCACAAGCACGATTCGGCAATTGGCTCGCCTGTCTCTTAATACGCCGCTTCTTCGGGGCACACTACACAGATTTAGGGCCCTTCCGAGCAATCCGCTATTCTCAACTCCTCGCTTTAAACATGCAAGATAAAACCTTCGGATGGACAGTGGAGATGCAACTCAAAGCCGCCAAACAAGCAATCCCAGCATGCGAAGTCCCTGTCCGCTATCGAAAACGCATCGGCACCTCCAAAATCACCGGCACTCTCACCGGGTCGCTCAAAGCTGGCTATAAGATACTCACAACCCTCATCTACCACCGCTTTTTGACATAACAACATTATCCTCCCCAATCCTGAAATCACTATCTGAAAATTTCAGAGTGGACCGCGGGTGTTCGCGTGCCAAGTAATACCAATTGCTGTTGGGTTTGTATCAGGCTTTTTCAGAAGTCGTGAGGTAGGAATATTTCAGGTTTCACGGAGGCTTCACGGAGGTTTTTATGGTGGTAGGTGGGCCGTGGGTTCCCAAGACTCAATATACCCTTTTTCCGTGAAAAAACGAATGTGAAATTAGATTTAACGGATCGTATCGATATTTTTAAGATTGTACTATATTCCTATCCGTGTAGCGCAGAATATCGCGACCAGAGGTCGCTCCTACAGCGAAAACCCTCAAGTAAAAGATCGCAATTATTGGAGAATTGAATGATTCCGTCATGTAAGGTAAGTACTCAAAATCTAATAATCGTAGGTTGGGTTGAACTGAAAGTGAAACCCAACACAAGAGAATCAAACGGCATATCTGATTTCCACCTTGACTTTCCACACCAGATATGATACGCTTTAACCGGCCGTTCAGTAGCACAAGGACAGTCTGGAAAAAAACCTACCGTTCATAGTAGAATGCTGCATAATCAGCCCTTAATTTAATCACCTTTCAGTGTTGGGGTTCCGGGAAAATGGGAAAGAAAAAGCGAAAAAGAAAACCCTTAAAAGCAGATTCCAAACGTCAAGCAACCGATTCCATAGAAGGATATCGCTACCAAATCTTGCACAGTGTGAATGCTTGGCTGGACCTTGATGATAACGATATTCTCTACCTTGAAGTTGCGGAAGATTTTGATATAGAGTCAGATGGAACGTTTACGGCAACGCAAGTCAAACACACGCAAGACAATATAACACTCAGGTCTCAGCAGGTAATTGACGGGATTAACAACTATTGGAAACTACGGATTAACAATCCCGAGCGGCGTGTGAAATTCCGCCTTCTCACAAAATCCAAGATAGGTAAAGAACAAGGTAACCCATTTGGAACAGATAAACCGGGTCTTGAAGTATGGAGCCGTTGTTCGGGTGATGAAGCAGCTATCGAAAAAATATCAGACTTTCTACAGAACTATGAAAAAATATCAGAGGAAGTAAATGATTTTCTCAAACAAGCAGATCCTCAAGAAATCTATGAACAACTCATTGAACCCATTACTTGGGATACAGATTGCAAACCGTCCAGTTTTGTTGAGCAATCCATACGTGAAAAATTGGTTTATCATGGCGATCGGCACGGTATTTCACCTTCTAAAGCAAAAGATATTGTTGAACCTCTTATTACTGAAACTTGGAAGGTAGCAGGACAACCGGAAAACCGTAAGCTTATTCGATTACGTTTTCTGGAAATTTTCGAGGAAAAAACAAAGCGATTGGTTTCTGACCAGTATTTGCAGCACATGGAAATGTTAGCCGCAATGAAAAGTGCAGTTGGGACGGGATTCATTGGCGACTCCTCTGATATTACGGTTCAATCTCACCTTCATATACAAACCGACATACCTCCATCCTATCTTGACGTTATTGTTTCGAGGAAAAACTTACTCACAGATATACAAGCTAAACTTCAATCAGAGGGTATAGTTGTAATCCAAGGAGGGGTGGACACAGGAAAAACAACCCTTGCAAAATTGGCTGCAAATGATATAAATGGATCATGGTTTTGGCTGAATTTCACAAATGGGGATCCATCATCTAAAGACTTTTCATCTCAGGGCGCCCAACTTCTACAGCAACTCGCTATCGCAGTAAGCAATGAATCTGAGCAGGTCAACGTCGTCCTTGACGACCTGAACTTACAACCTCAACAATTGCGGACGTATGAAGAATACTTGGGTATTATTGTTTATAGGGTACTGGAACGCGGTGCAAAATTGTTGATCACAAGCCAACATAAACCACCTGATAAACTCATTCGTAACCTCGGTTTATCATCGTCAGTGGTCGTTGATACCCCATATTTTACCATTCCCGAAATTGAGCAATTTGCTGAACAACTGGGGTGCCCTGCCGAACACGCAAAAGCTTGGTCAGGATGGGTTCAGGTTCATACAAAAGGGCACCCGAGGCTTGTACATGCCCGACTCACTCAATTACAGCAAGAAAACTGGAAGCATCAAGGTAAAATCGAAAGTCTCTGGCAAACACCACAAGAGGTCGTGAAGGAGCGTGAAGAAGCGCGGCAACTCCTTATGGGTGTATCGGAAGATCAACGGAAATTTCTCTATAGACTCAGTCTACTTACCGAATTCAGGAAAGATTACTCGCTCAATATTGGAGAGATACCAGAAGCTATACCTAATCCAGGAGATATTTTTAATCAACTCGTCGGTCCTTGGATAGATCAAGTTAGTGAAAACTACTACACAATTTCCCCTTTATTGAAAGACGCAGCCAAAGCAGTTTGGTCTGATGACACGATAAAAAGGCTTCAGGTCAATATTGCAAATGCTATCCTTAAAACAAAGAAACTGACCCCAACAGAGGCATGGACTGTTTTCACACATAGTATGGCTGGAGAGAACAAAGAAGGGATGGTTGCTTTCATTTCTTCATTGATGAACGCTCCACAGAACGATTGGAAAAATGTCTGCCAAGAATTCTCGTTGTTAGCACACGTTAAAATTGATCCTGCCGAAGAATTATTCCCTGGTGATGCCTTTCTAAATCAAATGTTTCGGTCATTGCAATATCGAATTGCAGTTGAGGTAAAACCAGAGTTAGCACCGAGAATACTTGAAATTTGGGATGCAGAGGCCAAACCATACAAACCACATCAGTCATATTTGTTGTGTCGTTTAATGCTGGTAATGCAAGCATTGACATATTATCAAGTATCACTTCCAGCTAAGAAGATGGTAGGTTTTCTTAGAGAAATGATTGACATCAAAAATAGCGATAAAGAAGTTTGGGAAATTTTCTACAATTCCATGGGGCAATTAGAAGGATATAAAACTGATAAATCCAATCTTTTTAGTATCTTATTTGGTTTTATCTATGCGCGTAGACCTATTTACGCTCTGTTTCTCAGCGAGCTTATTGATGCCTTGGACGAACTTCAGCCAAATATTAGGGCGTTGTTGTTAGCTGACTTTGAGGACGACACCATTGACTCTCGCGTTCTGATAGATGGTATCTGGCGATCAGAAGCGGACCTTGAAAATCCCGATTGGACAAGATGCCTCCAAATATTTGACAAAGTAATTGAAAAAACTCTCGCGTGGGGTTATCCTCACCTTGCCGCAGCAGCAGTAAGAGGTAAAGCAACAATCTATGACGAATACCTAAATGAACCTGATACTGCACACGAAGTTATTCAAGATTTTGTATCAAAAATGCCGCCATCACCGATAATAGAGGAACAACAAGCAGTTATATATTTACATCAGAAACGCTATAAAGAGGCCCTCAGTATTTACGAAGGTATTCTTCCGAAGTGGGATCCACCCGCAGGACAATTAGATATTATGCCCTCAGTGGTATGTCGCCGAGCTGCTATATGTGCCGCATATTTGGAGGATTGGAAGAAAGCAGCTGCCTTTTTTGAAGAAGGAGCAAAAAGAACTGACAAAACCGTGAATGCAGAAAGGTATGTCGGTTTTTATGCGGATGCCGGATTTGCCCACTTTAAAGCAGGTAATATGTTCAATTGCATAAAGTTGCTGCATCAGGCATTGCAAAATTTTGAGATGCTTCCTCAAGACAATACAGATGTCAAGTATTTCACTTTAAAGAAACGTTTAGAGCACACCATAAAATGGATAAAAACGATATGGTATGAGTCGGAAGATAACACCGCAGAACTGTTTGAACCCTCTGTAGGCTTCTGTAGTGATCCGGAGACTAACGAAAAAGTTTTAGACTTACCTGATTCTCCGCTCGTATACTCTTGGCTCCATCTTGCACAAATTGAGTACAGATTTGGGCATGAGACGACAGTCCTAGATCATGTCTTGCAAACCACGGATTGGGAAAATCCAGACTCAATACCGATTAGTTCTCTTTTCCTCCTCAAAACACAACACGATTTTAGAAACAAAACCTTCGATGAACTGCCCGAACGTATACATCAATTAGTGAATATGTGTGACTCAACAAAAAAGTATATTCAAAGTGGGAAAGGAATTGGGGAAAATGAGATTGCTTCCATCCCTATTGCCTCTTTACCCAATTTCACATCTGTTGAGAGCATCACTATTATGTTAGCAGCATCCCTCGTTGTTCAACTACCAATCAGCGTAAACATGCATGAAATTCTAAGGACATGGCGAGCGAATTCGTCAGAACTACCTATAAAAGAGAATTTGACCATTGCTCTTGATTTAATTGAATCAATGTTGTTTGAAGATCGAAATAGCGCGCTAACAGTAATGAAAACACAAGACGCTAAATATGAAAATCGACTCGTAGCAGCATTAAGGATTGTTCATAGCATCGAAACGAGTCCAGAAAACCTCTTTCATGCCCATACACTCATTACAACTTGTCTCATTAATAATCTAACATGGCTAGATCCTGTTGTGTCAGATTTGGCAGAATTCCTTTCTGCACAATGGATTGAAAAAATAAAATTTCGAGCAACGTTGAAAATGCCTATGATCACAGTGCCCCAGATAGAACATGCCTGTCAGAGTAATGAGACTGGTAGAAAAAAAATTGGGCAGATCCTACTCGCCGTACTTCAAGCTGTCTCACTCAGAGTGGCACCTGAAACCTTACAGCAGTTTCGCAGTTGGTCAGAATCGGAATCAGAGCAGAAACAGGCACCTGCAACAAGAAAAAACCCTGCTGCACAACGCCTTATCAAGGCGATGGAGAAACCACCGCATCTCACCGATGAAGACATTGAAGCACTAAACCAGTCAATCAAAGAGGGAGAAATACCTATAAAGTTTGATTCGATCTTTGAGTCGGATGAACGGGAAAATAATGAATAAGTATCTCTTGGAGACAACAACATGGAGTTTGTTGATGAAAGACAATCCTAAAGTTAAAGAGCGTTTGGATTCTCTAACCGATTCGGACTATCCTTTTACCTGTTCCATCGTTAAGGGTGAAATTCTGTTCGGAATTGCTCGACTCCCTGATGGAAAAAGACGACAAGACCTTGAACAAAGGGCAAATGAGCTATTTGCTACAGTCCCGTGTGACCCAATTCCAGAGAGGGTTGGCGATGTCTATGCACAAATAAAAATTGCGTCGCAAGAACAAGGAACGTCTTTAAGTGAATGCGACCTTTGGATTGCTGCTACAGCTTTAACTCTTGATGCAATTTTGGTTGCTTCCGATTCTGATTATGAAAGAATAGTCGGATTAGGACTCCGTTTGGAAGATTGGAAAAATTAACAAGAGAAATATTTTTTACTTCGATAGCACAGACAAACCAAAAGGAATTGCCCATGCCCACGCTGGAATTCAAAGGAAAGCAACACATCTATGCCCACCACCTCACCGTCCCCTACCGACCTCTCGAACCCGACAAAGACCGCTCCTGCAATCCAACTGATACTGACGACAACCTCATTATCCACGGCGACAACCTACACGCCCTCAAAGCGTTACTTCCGCGCTACGCAAACCGTATCAAATGCATCTACATCGACCCACCCTACAATACTGGTAATGAGGGTTGGATTTACAATGACAACGTAAACAGTCCACTGATGCAGCAGTGGCTTACAGAAAACGCACCTGTTGACAACGAGGACCTGGAGCAACATGACAAATGGCTCTGTATGATGTGGCCGAGGTTGCATCTCTTCAAAGAACTGCTTTCGGACGATGGCGTAATTTTTATTTCGATTGACGACAACGAACAACACCATTTGCGAATGTTAATGAATGAGATTTTTACAGAGAGAAATTTTAGAAATGTAATTAGTATCCGCCGTGGTGTCAAAAGTGTTCAAGCCCAATTTGAATATGTAGATCGCCTTAATGTCGGTTCGGAATATATACTTTTCTTCAGTAAATCCGCTGATATGAAGTTTCCTCACTTGACCGTTGATCTTGATGAAAATAAGGTTGGAAGTTGGAATAATCATTGGCGCGGCACTGATAGACCAACGATGCGATATGAGTTGATGGGAACAACTCCAGAAACAGGCCAATGGAGATGGAAAGAAGAAAGAAGTTTGACCGCTATAGAAAATTATAAACGCCTACTTGATGAATGTGGATCCAACCCCACACAAGCTGCAATTGATGAATGGTGGTTTGCACAATCACCTGAAAAACCCGACCTATTGCGAATGTCAACGACAAATCGACCTGAACATTATGTGCCTCCATCAGATAAACGTATTGTGAGTTCCCTCTGGACAGATCTGATTGTTAACGAATCTGCCTCCTTAACGAAAACATTAGGGATTGACTTTCCAAATCCAAAACGCACGGATTTAATAAAACGGATTATCAATTACGCAACTACTGGCGATGAAAACGCTATCGTTCTTGACTCTTTCGCAGGTTCAGGCACCACCGCCCATGCTGTCCTATCCCTCAACAAAGAAGATGGTGGCAATCGGAAATTCATCCTTATTGAGTGCGAAGACTACGCCGACACTATCACTGCCGAACGCGTCCGTCGTGTCATCAACGGCGTACCCAATGCTCGTGACGATGCACTCCGCGAAGGCTTAGGCGGCTCCTTTACCTACTGCACCTTAGGTGAACCTATTGAAGTAGAAACAATGCTCACGGGTGAAGCACTTCCATCCTATTCAGCACTCGCCGCCAATCTCCTGTACACCACCGCAGGCGTTTCCGTAGGAGCAGATAAATTAGAATCCAAAACCGACGACGGGCTTTTTCACAGCGACGATAAAAATGACTACTACCTCATCTACAAACCCGATCTTGAATACTTGCGTAGCAACGCCGCTATCCTCAACTTGGAGCGTGCGGAACGCATCCGCGATGCCAGCAACAAAAACGACAGGAAAGCAATCGTCTACGCAGCAGGCAATTACATCGGTCAGCGTGAACTCACACGGATGGGAATTATATTTTGCCAACTCCCTGATGCCCTACATGAAAGGTAGCAGACCCGCGCCGATGGGTGCTTCGCAAGCAAAAGCATTTGGCAATCTTATTGACATTTCACCAATCACTGTGATATACTCTCGGTAGCGTAGAAGCATTAAGAGTTAGCACCAATCGTAAAACAAAAATCAGCAGCTTCACAATGAAAGTTAGAGATGTCATCAAATTACTTAAAGATGATGGGTGGTTTGCTCACAAAACGAGAGGTAGCCACAGACATTTTAAACATCCGACTAAACTTGGAAAAGTGACAGTTCCCGGAAAGATGAGTAAAGATGTTCATCCCCAAACATTGAACTATATTTTCAAACAAGCCTCTTTAGAAAAAGGAGACTTAAACTAATGCGTTATCTTGTATTTTTTGAACAAGGCGATACGAATTATAGTGCGTACGTTCCGGATCTTCCCGTATGTATAGCAGTCGGTGATACACTTGAAGAAACACGTAAGGAAATCTCTGAAGCCATAAAATTTCATATCGAGTGTTTGCAGGAAGATGGAGAAACCGTCCCAAAGCCCACTTCAAAATTATCCGATCAAACACCTGAAGGTGTTTCAGCAGAATACATTAACATCGAAGTAGATACGGTAAAACCGAAGAAACAGTCTGTCTTACCTTTCCTCACTCTCATCACGTCACGCTTTAAACGGAAAATGAGACCATGATGGAATTGAAGGAATATCAACGCGGGGCACTTGACGCTTTCAGTCGTTGGTTAGAAACGCTTGAGGAAACAAAGCGTGATTCAGAAACTGTGATTGAGGCACTAAAAAAGACACCCGTTGATGTTCCGATCCCCGATGAATTACGCAATTACCCAAAAGCCGCGTGGAAAAAATTAAAAGAAAGCGGCGGCGTTGCTGCAACTGCTGGCGAATACGTTGACCGCACCGACAAAGCAGACCGTTCAATTCCGCACATCTGTTTCAAAGTACCAACGGGTGGCGGTAAGACCCTACTCGCTGCTGCCGCATTGGAACGTCTCCCTTGGCAACGCGGGTTAGTTCTATGGATTGTCCCAAGCAAGGCAATCTACGCCCAAACAAAAGCTGCGCTGTGGGATAGGCAACACCCGTACCGTAAGATGTTAAATCGGGCAAGTGCAGGCCGCGTCAAGATGCTGGAAAAGGAGGATACCTTCAACAGAGACGACATCGCCAACTACCTCTGCGTTATGCTCCTCATGTTACCCGCAGCAAACCGACAAAAAGGCAAAGAGTTCCTCCGTATGTTTCGGGATACCGGACGTTATCCCAGCTTTCTCCCTGATATTGATGATATTTTCGGCAATACTCGGACGCTAAACGAATACCCCGATCTGGAGTGCCACACCGAAGGTGGACTCATCAAACAGAGCCTGTTTAACGTGTTCAAGTTGCTCCGTCCTGTCGTTGTTCTGGACGAGGCACATAAAGCCTACGGCGCGAGAAATCAGGCAGCAAACGAAGAATTCGCTAAATCTATCAACCGCCTCGACCCCCGCATGGTCATTGAACTCTCCGCCACACCCAACCGTGGTATTAGCAATTTGCTTGTCGATATCGAGGGACCCGATCTGAAAAAAGAAGAGATGATTAAGTTGCCCGTGCAGGTAACATCGTTCCCGAATGCCGAGTGGCAGCTAACGCTCGGACAAGCAGCCGATGAACTTGAGCGGCTTGATGCCGAAGCAAAATCGTTTGAAAATAGCACGGGACGGTATATCCGCCCTATCGCTGTGGTGCGTGTGGAGCGAACAGGTAGAGATCAACGAGACAGAGAGCGAATCCACGCCGAGGATGTCCGCGAATATCTTATGCAAAATCTTAATGTGCCGTCCAATGCAGTTCGCATCAAATCCGCTGAAAACGATGAACTCGGACGAGAAAACCTACTCTCTGAATTCTCGCAGGTGCGCTGGATCATCACAAAATCCGCACTGATGGAAGGCTGGGATTGCCCCTTCGCTTATCTATTGGTGATGTTGGACAATACACAAGCACAACGCGCAATCACGCAACTCGTTGGGCGGGTGATGCGGCAACCTCACGCACAACTGACCGGTAGAGAATCACTGGATCAATGCTACGTCTATTGCAATAACGCCGATGTCGGCACAGTCGTCACTCAGGTCAAAAATGGATTGGAATCAGAAGGGTTAACGGGGTTAGGGGACGAAGTGATGGGGGCGTCGGATTCACAACAAGCGGGCGAAGTGCCAGAAGTTCAGACGCAGTTAATAGAACGTCGCGAACGGTTTCAGAACCAGTCTATCTACCTGCCGATGGTTCTCCATAAAGATGGTGAAAATTGGATTCAACTCAATTATCAGGCACATATCCTACCACACATAGACTGGGCAGCGATTGAACCTCCCGACCCGAAAGCGTCTACACCTCAAAGCGTCCAACGGCAAACCGCAACGGTTGATGTAGGTGAGAGTCTACCTGTTTTCCACCCTGATCAAGAGCCTTATGTTGACAAAAGTGTTAGCATTTCCGATTTTGCGCGCCGTCTGTCCGATATTATGCCTAATCTCTGGCAAGCGGCGCGTATTGCAGAGCAGATGCACGAACGCCTTAAAGCAGATGGTGAAACCGCAGCAGAGATTTATGATCGGCGTTCTTACCTCGCGCCTGTCCTGCGAGAACACGTGAAAAGCGAAGTGGAAAAACAGGCGGAACAGGTCTTTCGTAACAAACTGGATCAAGGTGAAATCCGTTTTGACTTAGAGACGCAGGAACCCAACTATCGAATGGTAGAGCGTTATGAAATACAAGTTGGTGCCGATGATAAACCTCTCACAAAGTACGGGAACCCTGTGCAGTTAACGCTATTTGAGCCGGTATTTGAGCAACAATTTGATTCCGAACTGGAAAAGAAATTTGCCTACTATCTTGACGAGGAGAAAGCACTACGGTGGTGGCATCGGGTTGCAGCGCGTCAACGCGGTGGGTATTACTTACAAGGTTGGAAACGCGGACGTATCTATCCTGATTTCGTTGCGATGGCAAACGAAGTTGGAGGTGTGACACGCGTTCTGATTTTTGACACAAAAGGGCAGCACTTAGAAGGTAACCTTGACACCGAGTATAAACGAAAGGTGTTGGAAACCCTTGAGGGTGCGTTCAACACTGCTGGCAAGATGAAAATGTCAGAGGGTCCCGCACAAGGCATCTTCCAATTGGTATTCAGTGAGAATGAATTTTTGGAAATATCCGCTCGGTTGAATGCCGAGAAGTATTCTACAAGGCGTTAGAATAGTTAATATAAAAAGCTCCACAATCCGCTAAATCCTGGCTTAGACAATTAGCATTCTACATTCGCAGCACATTATAACCTATCGCCCCGCTGGGGCTTGGTTGTGTAGGTGATAGCTGCTATACACCTGTCGCCCTGCTGGGGCTAAAACAATGCGACGAAAGCAATGCTGTTTGTAGGTGTCAACTCGGGTTGCTTAATGCCAAAAACTTTACATCCTCCCACAAATCCAAAACCAAAAACCAAATACCTAATTTCAACGCAGCGCAATTCAATTTTCTGATTGTTCTGTGTACGGTGTCGCGATCGGGAGGTCGCTCCTACAGAAGAGGGCGTTGGGATTCAAATCTCGACTCCTCACTTATAACTTATAACCTATAACCAACAACCATATTTTGTTTGCTTTATTGACAACACACTGCTATAATTAAGGGCATAGAAAACCAAAAACTCTTAGAATAACGCAAGCTACCACTTATTCATAAACATAGCACCCCGCTGGGGTGCAGCCGCTTTCACAACGATTTTCTATAGACATAGCACCCCGCTGGGGTGCGAAGAGAACACTTGCCCTGAAAACGCTGCACGCAAGCCTATAAAATCTGTTAAGTAGCAACTTGGGTTAGAACAGTCAGCACAGTTGATAATAGCAAAAGAATATACCTTCGGGATAATCAAAACATGGTGAGACAACAAAATATTCCAGAAAGGTTCTGGTCTGTTAAACAGATAGATATTTTCCGCGACCTTGCGGAAACAGATGCCAATGCGCTCGCACAACTCACGACCTTCAAACGGTTAGAAAACGGAGAACCGCTCTGTGCCGAGGGCGTTTACCTACTCAAAGAAGGACGCGTCAAGATCTATGAAACGCCACCCGAAGGGGAACCCGTCACTCTTGAACTGCTGGAACCCGGCGAAATCTTTGGTGCCGTTCAATGGGAAGATGATAACGCACACCCGAATGTCACCGCTGAGACGCTCACAGAAGTTGTCGTCGGCATTGTCAACGTGAAGAACTTTCAATTTTTCCTGAAACGAAAACCGCATTTAGCGATGCCGCCACCAAAAACATTGGGTAGACTTCTGAAGAGATACCTGCATGCGTGGATCTCTTGGATGTTCACAAAACGAAAGAATTTTAACCCCGCACTTTCACGCAGCAAATCGCGTCCAGAACCGACGAACTTACTCCTAAACATCGTGTTTCGGAGTTCCGCATCGCGGCTTGCACTGCTCCTACAAAACTACGCAGATGCACCGAAGCAGAATCAGACGCTGGCAGGACACGGGTCGCAGTGTACCCTACGTAAACTTTCAACAAAAAAATTGGCACAATTAATCGGTAGTTCGATTGAGAAAACGGAAACACTCCTCAACCAATTTAAACAACACAAAGTCCTTGAGAAACGATTTCGACGCATTCAGGTACTTGATCCATGGCAATTAAAAAAGATTGCTAAGGCAAGAATGGAAACACTCCCGCAAATCCAAGAAGAGAAGAACGAAACTTATGAGCAAAACGAACCCCTATTTGCAGATCGACCAGCAGATGGTCGGTGACATCTACACCTCGCAAGAGGCAATGGAAAACCTAACAGTCTTATGCGATGAATACGGTGCACGGTTCGCCGGAACACCCGAGGAATATGAAGCCGCAAACTTTATCGCAGCGTGCTTCAAACGTTACGGACTACAAAATGTCGAACTCGAAGCGTATCCTTACGCCGGTTGGTCACGTGGAACGGCAACGCTTGAGGTGATCGAACCCATTCAACGAACCCTGCACTGTATCTCACTCCCCTATTGCCCGTCTGGAGACATCACCACCGAACTTGTCTCTGCCGGATACGGAAGTCCCGACGAATACGAAGCACTCGGTAACACTGCTACTGATAGGTTGGTCATGGCGCTGAGTGCCTCACCCCCCGATCTCGGTAGATGGGTACATCGTAAAGAGAAATTTGAACGTGCCTTCCTCGCGGGTGCAAGTGGTTTCATCTTCGTTAGCGAACACCCGGGGGTCGGACCCGAAACAGGAAGCCTCCAAAACAATCGAGAAGCACCCATTCCGGGTATATCCGTTTGCAAAGAGGACGGCGAATTTTTGAAGCGACTGCTGGCACGCGGATCGGGAAAAGTCACGTTGAAACTCAAGACGACAGATATCAACGAACCGCGGACATCGTGGAACGTCGTCGCAGACCTGCCCGGGCATGATAACACCGAAGAGATGATAATTTTGGGATGCCACTACGATGGACACGACATCTCCCAAGGCGCACACGATCCCGCTTCTGGAATGGTATCCGTGATAGAAGCCGCGCGTGCCCTGTCCACTTACGCTGCCGATTCCCTTAAACGGACTGTTCGGTTCATCGCCTTTGGAACCGAAGAAATCGGACTTACCGGAGCGTTTCGTTACGTTGACGCACACGCTTCTGAGTTAGACGACATTCGGTTCATGCTCAATATGGATGCCGCAGGTGGCGCGAGCCGCAAAGGTATCGTCCTTCATTGCTGGGACGCATTGGAACCGTTCTTTAACACAGCGCGCCAGCAGATGCACACCGAAATGCCAGTCGGACAAAAGGTGCATTCCTATTCCGACCATTTTCCATTCTTTCTCAAAGGTGTGCCTTCATGCCACATGGGCGACCCTGAAGCACCGCCAGCGGGTAGAGGCTTCGGGCATACCGCTTACGACACGCTCGAAAAGGTACAACTGGAGAATCTGCGTGCCGCCAGTGCAGTTGGGGCAAGGATAGCACTCCGATGTGCGAACGCCGACGATTTTCCCGCGAAACGACGCAACTCCGAAGCAGTCCAAGAAATTGTTGACACCGATCCGGGACTTGAGGGCTATCGCATCTCCCTCAAATTGAAACAGTAATTCTAATATCGCGGTCAGCAGTTGGCAGGTTGCTAATTGCTAACAGTGAGCGGAGCGAACGACCTAATTACTATTTGCTATATGATACATTTACGTCATCGCTACAGTTACATCCTACTGCTCTCACTGTGTGCATTCTCTATTTATGTAGGGTTTCGCTGTGAGCCTGCTTATAGTGCTGAATTCCGAGGTCAAGAGACCCAAGAAGCGGTCACAGCATCGCGGCAGACAGCGATCGTCACAGCGGTAACACATGCCAGTCCTGCTATCGTCAATATCAGTGCAATCCGTACCGTCGAGACACAAGCCTCGTTTGTTGAATGGTGGTTGTGGGACGATATTCCGTACCGACGCAAACGCTCTCTCCGAGAAGTTGGTTCGGGCATCATTATCGACAAAAAGGGACACATTCTAACGAACCATCACGTCATCAGAGATGCCGATAGTATCACCGTGACGATTTCGGATGGGAGGGAATTCGCAGCACAAGTCATCGGATTCGACTACTTGGCAGACCTCGCGCTTCTGAAAGTGGATGCTGGGGCAGCCCTACCAGAAATTCAATGGGGCGATTCAGACACACTGTTGATCGGGGAGTGGGTCGTTGCGATCGGAAACCCGTTCAATTTATCTATAGGTGATGCGCAGCCCACCGTCACAGTTGGTATTGTAAGTGCAACGCAACGTGCTTTCGCAGTCGAAGCCCGCTATCACGAAGACCTGATTCAGACAGATGCCTCTATTAACCCAGGCAACAGCGGCGGGGCATTAGTAAATATACACGGACAGCTGATCGGCATCAATACCGTTATTCGGTCAACGAGCGGCGGCTCGCAAGGCGTCGGTTTCGCGATTCCAGTCAACAAGGCAAGAAAAGTCATTCAGCAAATTCTCGAATACGGCAGTGTCCTTCCGCCTTACCTCGGCATTAATGAAGTCCAACCGGTGACCGAAGACTTGGCAGAAAAGCTGTCCATGTCGCATAACACCGGAATTTTGGTATCAGAAGTGGAGAAACGGAGTCCTGCTGCCGATGCCGGTATTAAACGTGGAGATGTCATTACAGAGATTGCAGGATACCGCATAAAAGGCGAAGACGATTTTAAAACAATCACACGACTACTCCCGCTCCACCAACCGACGGCATGTGGACTTATTCGGCGTGGCAAAAAGCGAGAGACTGAGTTTACACTGAAAACATTGGAATGGGACTATACACCCTCTGGATGGGGCATAACGCTTTCTCAACCTGATAAGGCGATGGCACGCAAATATCGACAACCCGGTATTATTGTCACGAACGTTGAGAGAGGAAGGGGCTTAAGCGATGTCCTCAAACGTGGGGATTTCATCTATCAGATTGACGACATCAAAATTCACTCACTCGAATTTTTTAAAATCGTTGTTGACGAACTTATCCGTACCCAAAGTGGGATGCAACTCCATTTTGAACGAAACGGCGTCGATAAAACAATTCCCATCACTTTTAATAGAAACAATCGACGAAGATAAGTGTTTTAAAAGTTATCAGTTCGCATTGCTACGCAATGCTTTCAGTAGTCGGTTTTCGGTTAAAAGTCTTTCAGTAACAATTCACCCCGGCTTGGCGTACGCCAAGTTGAAGTAGATTGTTAGCAGTTAATGTCTTTAACTGACGACTAGCAACCCGTACTGAAAATCATTAAAGCAGATCGGAGGCAAAAGTTAAAAAAAATGAAACTGCAACTACCCACACTTATCGCTGTTTGCGTCGCCATCCTACTGATTGGCGGCATCTATTTCTTTGGTAGAGACAAGGCAGAACTGGGCATCGCTGTCAACTTGGAAAGCGAGGAATTTAAACAACTCCGTACGCACGCCACAGATGCCTTCAACGCCGGGAAATATAAGCAAGCCATTGAGCTTTACAGCACTGCGTTAAAAATGCGCCCTGAAAATGCTGAAATCTATAACGATCTTGGGACGGTTTACTACGAGCAGGGACTCAGGTACGCCGGACCCAGTTGGCCCTCATGGGAAAAAGAACTCAGAGAAGAAACACCCAATCAAGCAGTGGAAGAACTTAAAGCCGCCGTTGCGAAAACAACTTCCGGTGTCATCGTCCTCAAAACACGAGATGAAGCAGTCGCCGATGCCATCGAGGAACACGCCAAACAACTCGGGGGCGAGGTTTATCGACAACGTTGGGAAAACGAAACCACTGTGAATATCCTCATTGGAGAAACAAAAGCCTATCTGTTGCGAGCCCGAGACCACTACTATCGTGCCTTAGACTTGAAACCCACACACAGCGTCGCCTATCGAAATCTCGGATCTTTTTTTATGAAGGTAGGCAAAACCGATAGTGCGCTTGATCACTATCAGGAAGCGTACAAGTTGGATCCTCGCGACACCGAACTTGAAGAATACCTGAACCAGTTCAGAAAATAGTTTTTTCTTTCGATACTGCTTAACGCAAGTCGCATAACCTAAGTTGCTACTTACAAGCCTTTAGGCACGTCGAGATTTTTTTTATTGAGAATCGCTAATTCTCGGTGGGGATTTGTACCGCAAACTTTTAGTTTGCGTGCTTAGAGGCACAATCTAAAAGATTGTGCTACAAAGGTGGAAACTTGCGTTTGGATAGCACCGCTTCCTTCGGCGAGCCTTATAATACACGTTTTGTACTCGCCGCGTGGCAGGATAAAAAACACCATGCAGCACAAACGTTGCGGAAAATGTGGATTCTTAAATCCACCCTTCAAATTTTGCGGTGAATGTGGTGCATCGCTCAGCGATGCCTCAGATTCGTCCCAAGTGCCAGCAGTGGACACCGCTGCTATGGAAGCCGCACTGCCACATGGGGCAGAACGCCGCCAGTTAACCGTCCTCTTTTGTGATATCGTCGACTCCACGGCATTCACCGAAAGGTTAGATCCCGAAGAACTCCGAAACCTCTTAGAGGTATATCGGACATGTGTTATGGAGGTGGTTTTAGCACAAAACGGGCACATCGCTCGGTACTTTGGCGACGGTATTCTCGTCTATTTCGGATACCCAATTGCACACGAAGATGCAGCACACCGCGCCGTGAGAGCTGCACTCGGTATCGTTGCCGCTATGGAGACCCTCAACCCGTACCTTCACACCACTTTCGGTGTGGAAATCAACGTACGGATTAGCATCGATACAGGGCTTGTTGTTGTCTGGAATATCTCTGCCGAAGCATCCCCAGAAGCCATTGATATTGTCGGTAAAACGCCAAATGTCGCCGCCAGAATGCAAAAGTTAGCACCACCGAACGGTATTGTTATCGGCGACACAACACATCAACTGGTTGAGGGCTTTTTTAAGTGTGATGCTCTGGGTGCCGCGCCACTTCGTGGGATCTCACAGCCGGTGAATATCTACCAAGTATCAGGCGAAATCCTCGCACAAAGTCGATTAGACATTGCCAGTGAAAGTGGTTTGACCCCGCTTATCGGGCGAGATCAAGAGGTCGAACGTCTCAAACAAGGTTGGACACAAGTACTTGCTTCTAAAGGACAGGCACTTCTAATTGAAGGGGAAGCCGGCATCGGAAAGTCGAGATGCATACAGGTGATTCAAGAATACGTCAAACGCCATCCGGAGGCACTCATTGTAGAAGGTAGATGCTCACCGTATTATCAGAACAGTCCTCTGTATCCTATCCTTTCGATGTTCCAAGAACACGTTGTTCAATTCACAAGTACCGACACAGCAAAGGCGCGGCTCGATAAACTCGAAAACTTGCTACGCGATTACAATGTCCCGACTTTAGAACAGGAAAATTCAGATAATGAAGCACAATCAGATACCACAGATACACTACCACTCCTCGCTGAATTATTGGAGATACCCTTTGAGATCCAACGGCAAACGGCAACAGGTATAGGGACTCGCGCTTATAGCAGACCCGTCGAACAGAACACATATCCGTCAGGATGGGGACGCAGACAACGGCGACAACAGACGTTGGAAGTGCTTGTCCAAGTACTACTGAAAATGGCTGAACAGAAACCGATACTCTTCGTCCTTGAGGATTTGCACTGGATCGATCCTTCAAGCATAGAATTTTTTACGCTTTTAATCACACGCATCGAAAACGCTCGAATTTTCGCAATCCTGTCCAGTCGATCCAACGTGCAACCCCCTCGACACAACGAGCAGTCTCAAGACGGCAAAAACACTGCAAGTGCTGCTCTCGACAGAGAAATTCTCGAGGAACTCCTGCGTCCTGCGTGGGCAAGCGTCCTGCCGTTAGCAGCACTAACACCTTCTCAAACAGAGACAATGATTCAGCGCGTTGCGGGTGACACATCTCTATCACCAAATCTACTAAAGCGGATTGCTGAAATGACTGAGGGAGTCCCGCTGTTTGTTGAAGAACTTACCCAAATGGTGCTCGAAAGTGGTGCCTTGTCCGTGATGCCTGACGCACTCGACAATACAGCACCGCGCTCGCAAACAACAAACATTCCTGTTACCTTACAGGATTTGTTGACTGCTCGGTTAGACGAACTCGGTCCCGCGAAGGAAATCGTGCAACTCGGCGCAACGCTTGGAAGGCAATGGACAGGAGAATTGCTTTACAAAGTCGCTTCCGGTATTCATCTGGAGAATCACGCATCTATCGACCTCATATCTCTAAAAAGCAAATTGGAGGAATTAGTAGACGCATACATCCTCAACTACAATGAGACATCTGACAATCAGGTCCGCTATACTTTCAGGCACCCACTACTTCGTGAGACCGCCTACCAATCCCTGCTCAAGAGCAGACGGCAACAGTATCACCGGCAGATTGCTGAGGTTCTGCAGGATGGCAGTAGGCGTATGAGTGACCGTTTCCAGCCGGAGTTGGTTGCGTATCACTATACAGAGGCTGGACTTCCCGAAAAAGCGATTCACTACTGGCAGCATGCCGGACATCGTGCTTTAGAACGCTCCGCAAATGTCGAAAGCATACAACATATCAGGCAAGGACTTGCAGCACTCGAAAATTTGTCGGAGCGCAGCAACACACAAGAACTTGAGGCTACCGCGCAATTAGAATTAGAATTGCAGACGACCCTTGGCACTGCGCTGATTGCAACAAAAGGCTATGCGTCTGAGGAAGTAGAAATCGCCTATACGCGAGCACTTGAATTGTTAGACACACTTGAAGTCAAAGAACCCATTTCAAGCCAAGATTCTGAATTCTCGGTCGGGAGCGTAAAAGACCTCCGTTTTCCTGTTTTATTTGGGTTATGGTTATCCCATCTGGTACGCGGACGGTTTCTTTCAGCGCGTGAACTCGGTGAGCAGTGCTTCTCAATCGCCAAGCAAGTAGGAGATCCTGGTTTTGAAGTCGAGGCGCGTCGCGCCCTTGGGGCAACACTTTATTACCTGAGTAAATTCAACGCCGCTCGGGAACACTTGGACGCAGGGATTGAATGCTATCAACCGCAACACCACTCGGTCCCTACATTTCTGCACTATGTGGCAGATCCTGGAATGACGCTGCTCGCTTATTCCGCACCCGTCTTGTGGTGTCTCGGTTATCCTACACAAGCGGAATCTCGACTTTATGAAGCCGCAGCGATCGGCAAAGATAGAAATCATCCTTTTAGTGACGCCGTCTTGCTCCATTTCAAAACGGTACTTTATCAGTATGAAGGCAACACAGAAGAGGTTGACACCGCTGCAACGGAGATGCTAAAAATATCCCAAGAACACGGTTTTTCCAGTTGGGAAGCCGCCGCAACGGTAATGAAAGGATGGGCACTCGCAGAACAGAAGAATCCAGAAGAAGGGATTGCAATGATTTGCAAAGGCATCGCCGCATGGGAGCAAACGCGGGCTGAGATGCTACTCCCTCTTTTTTTGACCCTGCTCGCGCAAGCATACCAACGCGCCGAACAATATACCTTAGCCCTACAGACCCTTGACGCTGCACTGTCTGTCGTCGATCAAACAGGGGAGCGCGCCTACGCTGCGGAACTTGCCCGACAGCAAGGAGAACTTTACCTCATGCTCTCAGAGAAAACCGAGACTTCAAGCAATGCGCGTGTTGCATCGAATCAAGCTGAAGACTATTTTCAAAAGGCATTGACAATAGCACGCCAACAAGGCGCAAAATCGTGGGAACTCCGAGCTACACTCAGTTTAAGCGAATTATGGAAGGCACAAAACCGATACCAAGAGGCATATACGTTATTGGAACCGATATACGCTTGGTTTTCAGAGGGGCTTAATACGAAAGACCTCAAACATGCCAGCAACCTCTTAGAAGCGTTGGAAGTTAAGACTGTTTAGTTTCACGTGAATTGGACTTTAGGATTTAATAGAACCCGCAACAGAACTTAGAGGAATAATTATGAGACTCGGCGTTGTTGGACTCTGTGGAGACTTCCGCACACTCACATCAGATGAAATCGCAAACATCAAGGCATTAGAATTTACAGGTCTAAGTTTCCATTTCCGCAGCGCGGAGATCCCATCTGTGCCACCAGATGCCTGTTCCCGCTGCGTGCAGATGTTAGAAGATGCGAACCTCGATCTTGTGCAATTCGGTATAACTTACGAGGAATGCCTTTTCCACCCGGATGCCGCCGTGCGCGAAGCCGCAATTGCCAGCGTCCAACGCGGCATGGCGACTGCTGCTTTTCTCAATGCACACCACTATCTATTCCGTCCGGGGAGTCTTAACCCCGATGGTGCTTGGACATCGCATCGGGACAACCATCTTCCAGAATCAATGGAACGCTTGATTGACACCTTGAAACCCATTGCAGAACATGCCGAACAACACGAATTAACACTTGTGATGGAAACGCACGCCGTTTCAATTATGGGTTCGCCAGAAATCTGTCGGGAAGTCGTGGAACGCGTCGGTTCCGATAGGCTTCGGATCGTCATGGATTTCGTCAATCATTTTCAAACGCTTCTACAGGTTTATAACAGCGAAGAGAGACTCAATCACATTTTTAGCGTGATGGGGCCCGTTGCTCCAATGGCACACATCAAAGACATTAGCGTCCAGAACGGCTTGGTCCTTCACCTCAACGAAGAAGTCCCAGGTGAAGGTGAATTAGCGCTTGGCGTGGCATTGCAGCGTTTTGATGAACGCTACCCTAACGGTTACGGACTGATAGAACATCTCCCCGCCGAGAAAATTCCGACTGCCAATGCGAATGTCCGGCGGATTGCCGCCGAAAACGGCATCCGTATTCATTAATTTCGGTAGGCGCGGTTTTGCGGCGTACTCGCCTCGGTTCATGCCCCACGGCATGAATACCGTTGATTCATGCGACGTGCATTCCTAACCGCGCCGGAGCCGAGGAGCTCCATTATGTTTAAAAGCGTAAAAACAATAAATCTTTTAGCACATCACCTGCGGGTTTCCCATATTAATATATCTATCTTCGTCCTGATTTTTACTTTGTCCTACCTCTTGCCCTCAGCAATAGGACAGGAATCGACCGTTGTTGAGGAAGCACAGAAACAGGTTCGCAGCTGGTGGTCAAACGCGCAGGTCTATGTTGGCGTTATCGTCCTTGTTTTCCTAATTAGCAGCATCGGCTACATAATTAGGCTCTTTAGAAAAGACAAACTTCTAAAGAAACTCCTCGACAAATACGTCGTCTTTCAGATGAGAAATGGACAGCGTTACAGAGGCACCATGCGACTTGAGTTTACAGGTATGGAAATTATCTCCGAGGAGTCGCGGCAACGAGGGCACGCCCCGAGCTACATCTTCACAAACCCTGAACGCGAGGAAGGGATTGTTGCCTACATCCGTTACCTTGATTCGATGAACACGCGCGAATTACGCGAACGTGTGTGGGAACTTGAGCGCGTTTACCATCCACCCATCTTCTACAAAATCGGGCGGAAAATTCGGAACATGTTCATCGCCCTCAAAGAGGCACTCGACGAAGCCATCAGTATGGTTTGGAACAGTTTCAGGAGAGGTGCTGACACGCGACTGGCAAGGTACAGTGAAGCGTATGAAACCGCAGCGGGCGGCGATTTTGAAAAAAGGCTTCAGGAATTAGAGGACGAATCTGCCAGTTACTTGGAGCAGGAAAGTTATGAGCGCCTCATCGAACGCCTCATCGGTACACGCGTTAAAGTTCGAGTCCGCTTTGATGAAGATGGCACTGAATACACCGCCATCCTCAAAGACTATAATAACAAGCATATCGCACTGATGAACGTGAAGGATAAGGACGACAACGGCTACAAGGACGAATGGGAATACGAATGCGAATTTAAGAAAAACTTGGACGAACTTAACTTTCGTGATGACCGAGGCTTACGCTGTCGGGCCGAAGGGAACACGATTATCTTTGAAAACAATACACCCTATCCCATCCAACTCGGTCGTATCCACCTATGGGAAGACGCACCCAGATGGGAGAAAGATTATAAGTACAAATACCACATCCCCGCCTTTAGTGTCCAAAAACACGAACTGGATATTGTCATTGGGCGTCAAGTGAAACCCTTTGAACGTGTTAAGACCAAACATCAACACGCTATCAAAGATTACAAAAAAATCTGGTTCAAGTTTCGATCCTTCCGCGATGCGGACATCGTTTTCCCACGCCGCTATTGCACAATCGTCGAAAGTGCAGAGAAATACCAACCAGAGCTCTTCAGTCTAACGGGTTTGACCGACACGATCTTGAACATGCGTGATGCAGAGGACATCGCTATCACCGACAAAGACGGCGAACCTATCCACGGCATCAATGTTGTCCACGGATATGTGACGAACATCAACGAAGAACGGATCGATTTGCGATCAATTGACGCCAGTTATAGCCGACGGTGGAATGTTGAGAACGCGTTTCGCCGCTTCGACAATAAACTCCGACACGGGTTCCCTCTTTATAAGAGACTCCTGCCGATAAATCGAGGTCGGATTGCTGCATACACCTCCACCGTTGAGCAGATACACAGTAACCCCATTCGACATGCAGCGTTGGCACCACTCACTTACCCGCAGACACGCAACTTAAACACAACTGAACAGCGGGCACGCAAATGGAAATCAATCCGGAACCAAACTGCCAGGCGCATAGATGCCGTCCTCGACGGTAAGTTTTTGAAACCAGAAAATGGTACTTCCAGTAGCGCACGCTCAGAAGTACAAATTGCAATACCCCTCAAACTTATGACCCTTACTGGAAATACATCCACAGTGGAGTTTCCCATCTTGGAAAGTTTTGAATACATTCAGGGACATCATATAATCCACAATGAGGTCCAAAATTTGCGCACCGACAGGCTCGCAAAGACCAACATGTTGTGGATCGGTAACGGGGAAATCTACAAATCCGGCTATCGTTTGAACATTGATACTGAACACCGGATTAAAAATTTCGTCAGTCAAGGTGGCATCGCAATTGTCTCAGGGCAAGACATCAAAACCAGTGCCAAACAGCGCCGCGGCACTGGATGGGTTCCAGAACCGCTTACTGGCGTCGAGTGCGAAGAAACCCACGAACTCTTCCCCACATCGCAAGGTAAACGCTCTGGCATCTTCAAGTCCCCAAACCCATTGAACGGAAACCACAATGGAGACTTGGATGTAAAGGCTCAACCGCTTATCCGATTGGACGATATGTGGATAGATCCGCTCGGAAAATGGACATCGCTTGCTAAAACGAATACAGCTGCCGCGGGGCTTCCGGACAACGGATTTGAAAATGCATCTCCGCTCTTACTTCTCCCTTTCCAGAAAGGGTTATACATTGTCACCAGTCTGAAGAATGAGACGGAAGAGGACGTACAAATTAACAACAAAATTATGGAAAACTTGCTCCATTTTTCTGTCAAGTGGCTGGACCGACAACGCAAGACGACTTAGCATTCCTGTAGGAGGGATTTCCAAATCCCGACCGCTATTTCCCACGAATACTCGCCAGCAAAACATCAGTAAGCTTCTCAGCCCCTCCAGTAATAACCAATGCAACCGCTAACACGGCTATCGGAGGGTATCCGCACGCCACAATATCTGCCAGTTTCTGCGCATCTTTCTCCGTTGTGACGATCAGATCCGCCTCCGCTGCTCGAAACACCCTATATATCTCTTGTCTATCAGTTTCCGTATAGACGTGATGGTCGGGAAACTCCATCAGCTCAATACTCTGTGGAGAACACCGCAGGAGCGTAACGACAAAACTCTCTGGATTTCCAATTCCACAGACCGCCAGAAGTCGTTTTCCTTCGAGTTCTTTTACATCAGTCCGCGCTTCACTGTTTTTGCCAATCAACGGATAGAAATGCGTCGGTTGATGGGTACTCTCCAAAACCAAGGCGTTTGGTGCCAACCGTTTCACTGCTGCCTTAGCGCGTCCGGAGATGCCAGGTGTGTCTGCATGCGTCAACAGAACAAGGTCGGCGCGTCGAAGCGCAGTTGGTGATTCACGCAGGGTTCCGACTGGCAGCAGTCCCTCCGGATTTCCGAAAGGATGTGTTGCTGGAAGCGTCAGAATATCAACATCACGCCCAAGCTGTCGATGCTGATATGCGTCGTCAAGGAGCAGTACATCGACATTAAAACGCGAAAGAGCGACCTGTCCTGCCAGATAGCGTTGTCTACCTACAATAATCGGAACATCATTGAGGTGTCTCGCCATCATGTATGCTTCATCTCCGCTTTCTCTCGGAGAAACGCATACCTTTTTGCCGTCTGAGACAACCGTCACCTTCTCACGAGCGTGTCGTTTGTAACCACGTAGCAGAATAGCAACACGCAGCCCTTCTTTCTGAAGACGTTTCGCAATAGCAATAACAGCAGGCGTTTTGCCCGTCCCACCGACAGCAATATTGCCGACACTGATGACGGTACACGGGAGTGTCCGCACCCTAAACATGCCGAGCGCATAAAGCCAATTTCGTATCCAGACCCCTGCAGCGTAGAGCCAACTGAACGGAATCAACAAAAAGCGTAAGGGAGTAGCAAGAAGTTTCTGCTGGAACGAGGCGAGATCGCGAGGGTAAGTGAGTTTCATTTTTCAGTCAACTGCCACTAATTACTGACTGCCGTTCGGAAAACCAATTCAGCAGTGCGTTCAGCGGCACCGGCTGTGCCGAGCTGCACGTAAACGGCTTGAAGTGCTTTCTGTTGTGTCTCCCGTCTCTCCGGATTCCGTAAGAAATCCAGAGCCAATTCCGTCAAAGCCGCCGGTGTCAGATCCGTCTGTAGGAGCTCAGGAACAATATCGTGTCCAGCGATCAGATTGGGAAGTCCACTCCGGTTCAAAGGAGACAGTGCCCTGATAATACGCCAGTTCAGTGTTGATGTACGGAAGAGGATAATCATCGGGGTCCCGAGGCATGCCGCCTCAAGTGTCGCCGTGCCAGAAGTAACCAGCAGCAGGGTTGATGCCCGCATCGCTGGATAGGTCAACTGCTCCACAATTTTAATAGGCGGAACCTCGATATCTACCAGTTCTTGTTGGCACTCGGCAATAAGATCGCGTGAGAGTCCTGGGGCTAAAGGGAGGATCCACTGGGCGTTTGGATAGATTTTGGTAACGTTCGCAGCGGCTTCCAGCATCACTGGTAAAATGTGTCGAATCTCAGAACGGCGACTACCCGGCAGCAGCGCAATGACAGGCGCATCTTGCGTCTGTCCGGTTCCACCTAAATCGAGCCGTTCTCGTGCCTCGTGCATAGTGAGTGGCGTTTGTGCAAAATCGACAAGCGGATGTCCAACAAATTCCGCATTCGCACCGGCATTTCGATAGAATTCTGCTTCAAAGGGAAATATCGCAGCGATAATATTTGCCCATTTCGCCAACTTCCGTGCCCGACCCGCACGCCATGCCCAAGCTTTTGGAGGGATATAGTAAACAACCGAAACACCGCGTTTCTGTGCGAACTTGGCTAACGGCATATTAAACTCGGCGAAATCAACAAGGAGGAGTACATCGGGACGTTCCTCACGGATGCGCTGTTTCAGATGTGCCCGTTTCCGAAGGAACATAGGTAGGACGGTAACAACATCAGCAAACCCCATAACGGCAGAATCTCGGATGTGGAAATCCAGCTTCACCGCCGCCTTTTCCATCTGGTCGCCGCCCATGCCGAAGAGCGTTATATCGGGACAAAGCACCTTGAGTCGGTGTGCAACATGAGAAGCGTGCAGGTCACCAGAGGGTTCTCCAGCAACAATCATAATTTTCGGCTTTCGGCAATTCGCTGTTCGCTGTTCGCTGTTCACAATTCACATTTCGCTGTTTGCTGATGGGAATTCGCTGTTTGCCATTCGCTAACTGCTAACCGCTGACAACTGACAGCCACTCTAAGGCATCATCCCCGGCACCTTCAGCCCAGCGGTCTCCTTGAAACCGAACATCAGGTTGAGGTTCTGCACGACAGCACCCGCAGCACCTTTACCGAGGTTGTCAATTGCTGCCATGGCAACAATGCGACGGGTCCGCGTATCCACCTCAAGTCCAACATCGCAGTAGTTGCTTCCAAGGACTGCCTTCGTTTCCGGGTAGGTACCCGACGGAAGGACCCGAACAAACGGTTCGTGCTCATAAAAGTCTGAATAGATATCAAGGGCTGCCTCGGTGGACATCTCTTCTGTCAGACGCATATAGACAGTACTGAGGATACCACGCGTCATTGGCACAAGGTGAGGGGTAAACGTTACGCAAACGGGTTCCGAGGCAACAGTCGACAATTCCTGTTCAATCTCCGGCGTATGTCGATGGACACCGATATTGTAAGCAACAAAATTAGATTCCCGATTCGGATAGTGTGTATTTTCGCGAGGTTTGGGACCGGCACCGGAAATACCCGATTTCGAGTCAACAATGATAGAGTCTAATTCCACGATCCCTTGAGTGATGAAAGGTATCGCCGCAAGTATAGCACTTGTCGGATAACACCCTGGATTCGCGACGAGTTGTGCGGAACGAATGTAGTCGCGATAACGTTCGGGCAAACCATATACCGCCTCTGGTATCAGCCTTGTGCTTGTATGCTCCACATGATACCAAGCTTCGTAGATTTCGGCATCCCTCAGTCTGTAGTCGGCACTGAAATCCACAATGCGTAGCCCCTGTTCCAGAATCCGTGGCACGAACGACATCGCAACTTTGTGTGGAACAGCGAGAACAACAGCATCCACTCTCTCTTTGAGGGAATCAATATCTAAGGGTTCAAATTTGGCGGATAAAAACCCTCGGAGATTGGGTAGAACACTGTCAATACACTGCCCAGCGTAGGTTTCAGACGTGCAGAGGGCTACCTGTAGTTCTCCAGGATGGTTGACGAGAAAACGCAACAGTTCACTACCGCTATATCCAGATGCCCCAACAATTCCAATCTTTACCATTTACAACTCACCGCATGTTTTTTATAAGGGTGTTAATTTTGTATAGAAATTCTAACACATTTTGTGCCAAAAGTCAAATTACCAATCGCCGACCGTTGACTGCCAATTACAATAAATAAATTGACACCACATCAGATACACGATAGAATATAGCGAATTTCGGTTCGCAAACTACGCCGGAAAACTAAAGAAGGAGACTACAATGAAATTAGCACGATACGAATTAAATGGCACAATCGGTTACGGCACCGTTTCAGGAGATAATCTGAACGTACTATCGGGATGCCCGTTTGGCGAACACAGCGAAACAGGCGAGACCGTTGCGTTAGCGGATGTCAAACTTCTCGCCCCGACAACCCCCACAAAGGTGTTAGCTGTAGGTCTGAACTATCGGAGTCACTTAGACGGCGCTCCAGAACCGCAAAACCCCGAAATCTTTATTAAGACCCCATCCTGTATCAACGATCCGGGCGGCAATATCGAACTACCAGACGGTGATGATGAAATCCACGCCGAAGGCGAACTCGTTGTCATTATGAAGAAACAGACCCGCAAGGCAACACCAGAAGAAGCCTCCGCTAATATACTGGGCGTGACGTGTGGCAACGACGTCAGTGCGCGCACTTGGCAGAGCAACGACTTACAGTGGTGGCGTGCCAAAGCCTCCGACACCTTTGGTCCTATAGGTCCCGTCATCGTTACAGACCTTGACTACACCGATGCACAGTTGGAAACCCGGATCAACG
Organism: Candidatus Poribacteria bacterium; assembly: GCA_022826805.1. Classification (GTDB taxonomy): domain Bacteria; phylum Poribacteria; class WGA-4E; order WGA-4E; family WGA-3G; genus WGA-3G. Next base: position 130,557 of record JAJDUH010000079.1, on the reverse strand, counting down.
GTGAAGTTGTCCAGAAACAGACCACTGCAGACCTCATCTTTCCGGTAACAACCGTTGTGAGCTTCATCTCACAGGCAATCACCCTTGAACCCGGGGATGCAATCTTCACAGGTACACCCGGCACAACGAGTGCATTAAAAGCCGGTGATGTCGTCGAAATCGAGATTGACGGCATCGGCATTTTGAGAAATCCTGTCGTAGCACAGTGATCCCTTTGTAGATGTACTTTCCAATCTCTCCGCTGGCGAGGTTTTCTAACCTCGCCCTGTCCCAGCATGCCACTTGCACTGGCTTTTGTCGCACAAACCGTATGAAACTTCAATAAATAACTCGGTAAAGGAAAAAAAAATGCCAACCTATATTGCCCACGGTGGAAAAGATACCGTCATCACATCCGAAGAAAAACGCTCTTTACTACACGAAGCACTGCTCAAGTTAGGCGGTATCCCCAAAAAGATTCTGGTAATCCCGCCCGACATAACACGCCTCCACTCAAACGCCGGTGAACTTACGCAAATCCTCTATGAGTTATGGGACACCGCAAACGGCACGACCTTCGATATCCTCCCCGCCATCGGTACACACGCTCCGATGACCGAAGCACAGATTGCCGAGATGTATGGCGACTTGCCCAAGGCGACGTATCATGTCCACAACTGGCGCACCGGACTGTACCACTTTGGCGAAGTTCCATCCGAGTTTGTGCAGGAGGTCTCAGGAGGCAAACTCGATTACAGCATTCCTGTTGCCGTAAACCGGCACCTCGTGGAAGGAGATTACGAACTCATTATCTCCGTCGGACAAGTGATCCCGCACGAAGTTATCGGTATCGCCAACGGATTCAAGAACATCCTCGTCGGAGCAGGCGGGGTTGAGATGATTAACAAATCCCACTTCCTCGGTGCCGTAGACGGCATGGAACGCCTGATGGGACGAACAAATACCTCTGTCAGAAGAGTGTTAAATTACGCACATACATACCACCTGAAACAGCTGGGCATCTTGTACGTCATGAGCGTCATGGACGTCGATGCCACCGGCGAACGCGTAATGCGCGGACTTTACGTTGGCGACGATGCACACACTTTTGAGACCGCTGCTGAATTGAGCAGAGCCACAAATATGATCTTCTTGGATGCTCCTTTAGCAAAAGTGGTCGTCTACTTGGACCCGATAGAGTTCAAGAGCACATGGCTCGGCAACAAGGCGATCTACCGCACACGGATGGCGATGGCAGACGGTGGTGAGTTAATTATCATTGCCCCCGGTCTCCGCGAATTCGGGGAGGACGCTGAAATCGACCGACTCATCCGCAAGTATGGCTACCGTGGCACACCTGCAACACTCAAGGCAGTCTCAGAAAACCGAGAACTACAAGAAAACCTCTCCGCCGCCGCGCACCTGATTCACGGCAGTACTGAAGGACGTTTCAAGGTCACATACGCGACCGGACATCTCACGCAAACTGAGATTGAATCCGTAGGCTACCAGTGGGCACCCGTGAACGAAGTGCTCGCCGAATACAATCCTGAAACGCTTGCTGATGGTTTCAACGGCGACTTCTTCTACATCAGCGAACCTGGACAAGGCTTATGGGCACTCCGCTCGCGGTTTAATAAATAAATTTTCATAGAAAGCAGGAGAACAGAATGCCACCTTTCAAGATTATTGTCGAAAAACATACCGATGGCTATGTCGCCTATCCACTGGGATTAAAAGGCGTTGTTATAGGGCAAGGTGATACCTATGAGGAAAGTGTTGCGGACGTAACATCGGCAATTCGGTTCTATATCGAGACTTTTGGAAAAGAAGAACTTGAAATTGAGGAACCCGCCTTGGAAGTTTTCATAACTGAAGTGAATATCTAATGCCTCGTTTTCCAACAGACGTCCCAAAGAACAGAGTTATCCGTGCAACGGAACCATATTTGCATGGCACGTGAAAATCCAGATGCGAGTCGTAGCGTTCTAGTTCTACCCAATCATCGTCGCATCAAAGGCTCAACTTTGCGTCGAATTTGTACGCAAGCTGGAATTTCCAGAGACGCCTTTCTGGAAGCCTATAAACTGAGATAAAAGGAAACATGATCATGCGTTTACTTTCTTTTGCTTTGACTTTTGTGCTTGTTGTCGGTATCTACATAGCGCAAGCCGTCGATGAAGATGCATTGCTCCTTTATTTACCCTTTGACGACGGTGCGGGAAAAAATCCCAAAGACGCCTCTGGCAATGAAAACCGAGCCAGCCTCAAAGGCAACTTGAAATGGGTCAAGGGCAAAATCAACGGCGCCCTTGAATTTGACGGAGACGCGGCGAATTTTGTCGAAGTTGCGCACAGCCCCGATCTCGAAGGCATGAAACAGTTGACGGTTGAAGCCTGGGTTCAACCCTTTGGGACAGATGCCCTCGCAAGAGGCATCGTCTCCAAACGCGCAGCATGGCAGAATGCGGATGTCTACAATCTCTTTTCGTGGAATGAGAGCAAATTCTGGGCGAGGGTTAACGCTAAAGACGGTCAACAAATTTCATCGAAATCCACCTTAGAAAATAAAAAATGGATGCATCTCGCTTACCTGTATGATGGCAAAACAAAGCAGCAACTGCTCTACGTCAACGGCGAACTCGAAAACGAAGTAGATCATCCCGAAGATGAAGTTGGCGAAGGTGAAAAATCTATATGGATTGGCATACTCAACGAAGGGTACGCCCAAGCGTGGAACGGTCTCATTGATGAGGTCAGAATCTGGAGCACCGTCCTCACCGAAGATGAAATCAAATTGTCGATGGCTGGAGAGCTCCTACCCGTCGAACCTTCTGGAAAAGCGACAACAACATGGGGGCGAGTAAAGATAAAATAAGCAGATCAATCTTACGGATACGCCAATCCTCTTCTCTCAACAGATGGCATGGTATGATGAGATCACCTACGACCAAGAGATTCATTAGCAACTCCAAGGTCTGTAGACTCTGCGTTTGTGGTCGAAAAATAGATAACTTCTCGTAATCATTGAAATAGGAAGCACACAGTGCAAAACCCAAATCTGCAGACAGTTTCCGAAGAAATAGGCATGGATAGGGATGTCACCACTTGGGCACTTCCAGAAGGTGCAATTGCCCGGTTAGGACGCGCGATGGTAGGTCCACTCGAATCCTCGCCAGATGGAAAGTATCTCCTTATCGGAACATGGATTGGGCTATGGTGGTATGAACTCGCGACGATGAAGCCTGTTGATCTGTGGGAGACAGAGCGTGGGATGGTTTCTGCTCTTGGATTTTCACCGAACGGAGCACTGCTTGCGACTGGCAATTGGGACGGTGGTGTTAAAGTTTGGGATATACAGAGTCGCCGCTGTCTCGCGACAATGCAGCGGAAGGGAGATTTTGATCTGGCTTCCGAACTCGTTTTTTCACCCGATGGACAATATTTAGCATCTTCCGGTGGAAAATACGATGCCGTTTATGTCTGGGATATTGAGACCAGTGAACAGATCGCAAAATTCACGGTTGACGAAGAACTTCAACCTCGTCATCGTGCCACTGGCATTCCACTTACCTTTTCACCTGATGGAAGACGCCTCATAGGCGCAACTCCCGAAAATACCTTCTCAGTCTGGGATATCGAAACCGGTGAACGCATTGCTCACCTCATAGGACATTCATTTTCGTTGACTGCTCTATTCCTTTCTCCATGTCGCAAGTTTTTAGTATCCGCAGATCGGGATGGTAACCTCCGCAAGTGGGAGGTTGATAAACTCACCACCAATACACCCATTCCAGTTGTCACATCCTTGCCCAAAACGATCAATTGGGTGCAATACACCTATTCATCCGACAGCATTTTGATTGCTGCGATGGTTTCTGGAACAACGATTACAGTCTCAGATGTAGAAAACAACAGAGAAATTACGACCTTAGTCCATACAGAGCCCATTAAGAGAGTCCGTTTTTTACAAAAAGGGTCACAATTGGTTATAACCGGTACCGATACAATTCAGCTATGGAACGTCGGAGAATCCACACCCCAATCTCCTCCTATTCGTGGACACACCTCTGTGTGTGGTGCTGTCACATTTACACCCGATGGAAGTACTTTGGCGGCTGGATATTGGTCAGGCGATATTCATATACGGGATGTTCAGGAATTAAAACTGCAAACGACATTCAGGTGTGAAGGTCTCCACATGACCCGATCTATTGACTTTTCACCCTGTGGCGACAAATTGGCTGCTACGTCCTACGATAAGACTGTGAGGGTATGGGACTTTGGGAAACCAGATGCATCACCGACTGAACTCACCGGACATCAAGCAGTTCTCTATGCTGTTGCGTTTTCTCCAAAAGGCAATCTACTGGTAAGTGCGGACGCTAAGGGTGTTTTGGGTGTCTGGGATGTGGAACACGACTATAAACTTCGACTGTTCACGGAAGAAACGGATTGGATCTGGTCAATAGCGTTTTCACCCGATGGTAAGTCCGTTGCGAGTGCACACGAAGATGAAAAAGCTCGATTGTGGGACATTGAGAACGGAGAGCAGATTACTGAACTCACCTCAAACCGCCCGCAAGATGTCGCCAAATACAAAGGCGACGATCGCCAAATTCAGAGGACGCTCCAATGGTTAAAGAAGGGTTCGGAGTATAAGGCTACCCCAAAAGCAATTGCATTTTCGCCTGATGGAACACTGATTGCAGGTGGTGTGTTTCGGGAGCTTCGGTTGTGGGATGCAACGACCTACAAAACCCAAATGGTGATATGTTTACCGCATGGATGTTGGCGAGCAGAAGCATTGACTTTTTCTCCATGTGGACGCTATCTTGTTTCGGGTGCATCGTGGCAAGGTACCGATAAAGTCTCAATCCGATTGTGGGATATTGCTACCGGTGAAAATATTGCCACCTTCTGGAGTCATCCCACTGACATCCAATCGCTCGCTTTCTCGTCGGACGGAACACTGCTGGCGAGTGGTAGTTTAGACGGCACCATTCTATTATGGGATATGAAACCTTACCTTTGCTGAACCGAGAACTAAGCGAGTAGTTTCGGCAATTCGGACAAGCTCTGGATCGTCTCGTTCCACCTGCTGGCTTGCGTGCCATCGCGGTCAAGGAGTATCGGACGAACACCCACATTTTTTGCCCCGACGATATCCGTCTGGTATGTATCCCCGACATGAACGACTTCCTCCGCCGAGACACCAACCGCTGCGAGCGCATAATTAAAAATATGCGGATCCGGTTTCTCGGACCTGACGCGCACATCGTGCGAAGCGACAATCGCATCAAAATACTCGGCGATACCCAACCGCTCGGTGAGCGGGTCCAAGGGGGTATCCCAATTCGAAACAATCGCTAACTTGAAGCCTTCATCCCGAAAATACTGAAGTGTCGGAATGGCATCATCATAAAGCGTAATACTGTTTGCAGCAAAGAGGTAGTACCCAGATTGCAACAACTCCCACGCTATCTGTTCTACGTGCGTTTCAATACTAACTTCTCTTATAAACTCGCATTCTCGCCTCATTACAGTCATCGACAAGTCCAGCAAAGAAAATTCGGTAGTAGGTTCGGGTGCTGATGTGTCGGCAAAGAGGTTCTCCATTGCTGTTTTACAGCGTTCCCAATTGACCGCAACACTATACCTCTCAGCGATGCTTTCAAGGTTTTCTTCAAGCGAATGCCTATGAAAACACAATGTTTCGTAAAAATCAAAGAAAACAGCTTTTACCAATTTTTAATTTTCCTTGCGGGGGAACGACGGGTGTTAAGATTTTTTCCGTGCGTTTCCGAAATCTGAAGAAACATCCAGGCAAAAACCCTGCGCCGTTGTTGCAGGCTACAGGTTCTGTGTGAAACATTAGTCGCGATCGGAAAGCAGTTTCGGTAATTCGGACAGGCTCTGAATAGTTTCACGCCATTTGTCGATTTGTGTCTTGTCACGGTCAATCAGTATCGGACGAATGCCGGCGTTTCTTGCCCCGACGATGTCTGCTTCGTAGGTATCTCCGACATGAACGGCTGCCGCTGCCGAAACCTCAACCGCTGCGAGTGTATAGTTAAAGATATGCGAATCTGGCTTTGCGGACCGAACGCGTGCATCATGCGAGGCGACAATCGCATCAAAATAGTGGGCGATTCCCAATCGTTCGGTAAGCGGATCCAATGGCGTATCCCAATTTGACACAATCGCTAACTTGAAACCCATATCTCGTAAATGCGCAAGCGTCGGGACAACATCGTTGTAGAGTTTCGCGGCGTTAGCAGCGAAAAGTGAGTGTTCGGATTGCAAGAGTTCCCACGTCACCTGTTCTCTATGTTCTTGAACACCGAGAGCCTTTACAAATTCGTAGTAACTCTCAATGATCTCTTGCATCGTTTCAAGGAGCGCGTGCGTGGTAGGATCGGAGCCTGATGCCTCCGCATAGAGATTCTCGCGTGCTGCTGCATAGCGTGCTGCGTCAATTTCAAACCCATACCGGTCTGCGATTTTCTGGAGACGCCCTATAAGCGGCTGTCCCCATGTGCAGAGTGTATTATAAAAATCAAAGAAGACTGCTTTTATCATTCTAATGGTTGTCAGTTGACGGTTATCAGTTATCAGTCAGAGGATACCCTTCTTTCTGACAATCGATAACTAAACACTGATAGTGATTCCTTTTTTACAGAGAAATGGTAAGTTAGGTGGTTTTTGTGAGCATGCCCTGCACCATGTAAAGTTGAATACCATACCTATTGAAGTATCCTAATAACACATATAGCGCGTCGGATCGGGGATATCTGCCTCTTTAAAGCCCCTCTTTCGGAGTAAGCAGCTATCACACCTTCCACATGCCCTGCCTTCAGCGTCTGGATCGTAGCAGCTTAAGGTAAGGCTATAATCGATACCAAGTGCTGTGCCAATTTGGATAATCTCCGCTTTCGTTTTATCAATAAGCGGGGCGCGAATTTTCAATTCTGTTTTACCTTCAACGCCGGTTTGCGTCGCGAGATTCGCCATTGTCTGATAGGCTTTTATATACTCTGGACGGCAGTCGGGGTAGCCGCTGTAATCGAGGGCATTCACACCAATAAAAATAGTATCAGCACCAAGGACCTCCGCATAAGCAAGGGCGTAGGAGAGAAAGATTGTGTTCCGGGCGGGGACGTAAGTTATCGGTATGCCATTTCCCATTTCCGTATCAGATCTGTCTTTTGGAACCTCAATATTCGCTGTCAATGCTGACGCCCCAAAGGTACGTAGATCGATGTCAACAATCGTATGGTGTTTGATGCCCAATGCCTTCGCGACGTTTTTTGCACACTGTAACTCCACTGCATGTCGTTGGCCATATCGAAAACTCATTGCATAAGTGTCATAACCTTCATCGCGAGCCATAGCGAGCACTGTTGTTGAATCTAAGCCGCCACTCAGTAGGACGACTGCCTTTTTAAGCACTGCTTTCCTTCCGAAAAGAGGGGGAAAGTTGGTAAATTAGCAAGTGTTCTAAAATTTTGCGAGTTATGTTTGATACACAACCTAACTTTAGTTCACTTTAGCTACACTTCACAACTTTCCACCTTTTGAATCTTTTCTATTCCTGTTCAAATTCTAATTTCGCGAAACGCATAAAGATGCCACCGCCCGGTCTACCAAAAGGACCATTGACAGCCAAGCACGCGATAACATGTTTTGCACCCGGTTCAGCACTTTCGGTGACGACAACGCGTTGTGGGGCATTGAAACCAGAAGCAGCACCACGTCCTGATTCGCCGAAAGCCAAGTCGATTTCGCCATCAACCCAGACTTCGCCGTAGTCGTCAATACATGTGTGGAACCATACCTTTGAACCAGCAATCGAAACACCATCGACTTCCTCTGGAAGGGTCACGGTAATTCGGTACCACCCGAAGCAAAATCCTGACGAGACCCACTCTTGAATATCCTCACAGATGGGCCAGCCTGAGTCGTCATAGTCAGCAAGACGAGCAGGCGTTTCTGACAACTGATTGACCAAACCGCCGTTCGGTTCCCCGGGGACAAGTCCATCGCCATAACGCCATTCGGAATTGGTGAGTTCACGATGTTCTACATTTTCTAAATCAAGTTCTGCAATAACCATTATACGTTCCTTTCTTAGTTTAAACATAGCACAAATTGTCTAAAGATTAAGAGAATTTGATTGGATAACATCAGTTTTCCCAATCTCAGTAGGGGCGGTTTGTAACCGCACTTTCTCAACCGCAGTAGGGGCGGTTTGAAATTGTGCTATCAAAGCACAATTTGTCTTAGCTTTACATTCCGCACCAGATGTAGTTGTGAAATTATCTGACTTATCTTTTAATCTTCATTTAGTTTGTGCCCTTAGTATTCGTATACCACAGTCTGTAGGCAATACCTGTTGAAAAAATCAGGAAAATTCCTGCGACAATAAACGGAACATGAACAGAGATATTAATCAGAAAGCCACTTGCGACGTAACCGAGAAGAAACCCAGTGCTCCATGCCAAGTGTGTGAGACCTACGCCGTGTCCCTTCTCATGAGGCTCGGTAAATTCATTGATAAACCGCGGGATAGTCGTCGAAAGTGACCATGCGGCACCAGCACCGAGTATTCCGAAAACTTCCAGCGCGACCAACGAGTCGTGAAAGAACGCCACACCAAAAGCGAGGAGCGTAACAATTGTATTTGACACAAAGGCAGGCGCCCGGTGCCCAACAACATCACATATTCTTCCGACAGTTAGTTGACACCCGAAAGCGAACAGGAGGCTGATTGCACCATAATAACCCGTCGCCTTCACGCCAGCAATACGCTCAATCAAGATTGGCATCAACAGATTCACGGAACCCCAATAATAGGTTGGGAAAACCCGCAAACCAATCAGCATCCGCATTTCGTGCCGTCGACTTAGGTTCAGATATGCCCCAACATTAAGGGTCGATTTCCATATCCCGTCTCGTTTTCCGTGGCTGTCGGAAGATTGCTGTTGTGTCAGCCTCGGCAAAAAGAGACACGCCCCTACAAATAGCACACCCGCTAAAATCACCGCGCCCGTGCCGAAAACACTATAATCGGTCCGGTCGATAACTTCACCTGCGATAGCACTGCCGATTGCACTCCCCACAGTCATGTTGATGAAGTACAGTGCCGTCGCCCACCCCAACCGACTCGGAGGCACGGCACTGATGAGATAACTCTGTCCGCCTGCGGTTTTGAAACCGGAGGCGATACCCTCATAACAGAGGATACCCCAAAGAAACAGAGGCGTTTGGGTCGTGAAAAGCCCGCCAACCACCACTGCGCCTGTCATCCCAATCAGCAAGGTCGGTTTTCGTCCGAACCGGTCACTGAGCGTGCCACCGATCAGCGCCGAGACACCGCCAAGCCCGATAGGAAGCGCACGCAGCAGCGCTGCAAACAGGGCGGTCTCTTTTAAGACCCGCTCGGCGTAGACAGGAAATAGCATCTGCACCGGTCCTGTTACCAAAGCAACAACAAACACGATGCTACAAAGAAGAACAAACCTCCGATTCCACATTTTTTTTACTGATTGTCAGTTGTTGGTTAAGAGCGGTTTGGAACAATTTACCCCAATTTGGAGCATTCCAAGAAAACTATAAACATTACATCAAAGCCTCTTAACTGATAGCCGACAACTGACTACTGACAACTATCAAAAATAGCGCATCAGACTGTCTGTAATATTCGGTGCAGCAGTTCCAAGTCCACATGCGCTTGTCGCCTTCATAACTGCGCCGATTCTCAAAATTAGTTCCTCTGAATCCGATTGCAACGGGGCAGACAAAAGCTCCGTCAACCGCTGCGTCCCGATACGACACGGGAAACATTTTCCACAAGATTCCTCGGCAAAGAATTCCATTGCATTGCGTGCGACATCAAGCATATCCCGTGTGTCATCAAATACCATGATCCCCGCAGCGCCAAGCATCGCACCGACCTTTTGGAAACTCGGTTCATCAATAGCAATATCGAGGTCACTTCCAGCGATAAACCCACCAGACAATCCGGCTGTCGTGATCGCTTGAATCTCGCGTCCTTCCGGTGCCCCGCCTGCCCACTCGTAGAGAAGCGTCTTCAAGGGAAGCCCAAACGGCACTTCATAATTCCCCGGTCTTTGGATGTCTCCAGAGAGACTAATAACCTTCGTCCCTGCCAAGTTCTCGTCATAACTAAGGCTTTTATACCACACTGCGCCGTGCCGGACGATCTGGACAGCGGCAGCGAGTGTCTCCACATTATTCACAACGGTAGGCAAATTCTCAAACCCATGCGTTACAGGGTACGGCGGGCGGTTTCTCGGAAACGGATGCTTTCCTTCCAAACTGTTCAACAGCGACCCTTCTTCACCACAGACGTAAGCACCCGCACCGCGCCGAATGTAGATATGGAAACTAAAGTCCTCACCGAGGATCGCATCGCCAAGCAGTCCTGCCGCTTCCGCTTCTGCAAGGGCGCGTTCAAGTATTTTGAGGGTCTCTGGATATTCATATCGGAGATAGATAAAGCCACGCGTTGCACCCGTTGCGTAAGCAGCGAGCGTCATCCCTTCAATCACAGCATGTGGCGCATAATCGAGAATAACCCGATCCTTAAAGCATCCCGGTTCACCTTCATCGGCGTTGCAGACGATCGTCTTCGGTTCACCCGGAGCGTTTAAAACCGATTCCCACTTCATACCCGTCGGAAATCCTGCCCCACCCCTGCCAGCGAGTTGACTCTCTTTAAGCGTCTCAATTACATCTGTCCGGGTGAGGGTTGTTACCGCACGCGTCAACGCTTCATAACCACCGGTACGTCGGTAGCCCCCTAATGTACTGCGTTCAGGTTCGCGAATCTCGGCGAAGATACATTCTTCGCCATCGCCGGGATATGGTGGCGGTAAAGGCGTGGGTTCCACAGAAAGCATGTCTACCTGTTTCCCGACGAACACCTTATGTCCTCTCAACACTGGAACACAATCGTCGCATCTTCCGGCACACGGCATCGGCGTCGCCCCCTCATCTTTGAGTGCCTCAAGGATTTCCAATCCGCCTTGCAACCGGCAAACGGGTCCGGTACACACGCGCGGTGCATCCTGTCCTGGGACTTCACGGGCAAAATGGTGGTAAAACGTTAGGGTGCCGAAAAGTTCTGCAAGTGGAATGCGAAGTCCGACTGCGATGTCGCGAAGGACTGCCTCCAAAATAAATCCGTCTCGGTCATGGAAGGCGTGTAGCAGTGCGAGCAGTGGTGCGGGTTCGTCGCGCCACTGGGCAATCACTTCTCGGTTCGTCGGGGCTGCCATCTAATTCTCCAGTCCTGTAACACAAAGGGTGGTTTCCTTGTGCATCTTACCAACTCTCGGACTTCACGTCAACGCTTTTTTTAGAATCATCCAGCTTACCTGTAGGAGGGATCTCCGAATCCCGACTTGATTTATTCATCATTCGGGAACATCTACTTTAAACGGCTCTATAAGCGCATTCAACGCTTTCCGCTGCCCGTGGTCGCGGCTTTCAAGTTCGTGAAGTGCTTCCGAGATTTCGTCTTTATGTGCATCAAATGGAAGCCACCAAGACGCGTCGGCGTGATGAAACTGTTTCGCATACACCCATCGTAAAAATACTGTCATACGGGGATAACTCTCATGATTCCATTGTCTCCCGGCGTGCCGCGTGTTCGGCAGAAACACAATGAAGTCGCCAGCGTTCACTGGCACATTATGGACTACCGGTGATGGATCGTCCATCGTGATGTATTCGGGATACTGGAATTCAGATTTGTGACTCCCAGGAATGCAGGCAAAACCGTTGCCGGGCGGCACATCTACCAACGAAACGGAGAGATTAAAGAAGCTTGCGAATATCTCATCGTTGGCGACTTGGTATTGGTGTCGCGGGCTTCTAAACCAACCTTTATGTCCGCCGTGCAGTTCCAAACCGTCTGCATCTGGGTAGCAAATATTTGCCACGACATCAAAAACCCGCGGATGGTTCCAAGTCAGCGCAGTCGCCACACGCAGGATTTCTGGATTCAAGATAAGCCGCTGGAATGCTTCATGCCCGTAATGCATGTTGTAGACCCACCACGGTTTTCCCTCCGGGGCGTTGATTCGCATGGGAAACTTGAAATCGTTAGCGTTCCATTCGTACCACTCGAACATCTGTCCCTTCATCAACTCGATATCCGCCTTCGGTACAGCGTTGCGCACCACAAAGTAGCCGAGTAGATCGAGGTGCCATTTTTCTTCCTGTGTCAGCATAGTTCCTCCCCCTTCTCCAGTTTTTTGAGAATCCGTTTGGTAAACTCCTTTTCGCTCCGTTGAATCAATTCCAATTCGTATTGGTCTTCAGAAATGCGATGTCGGTGCGTTTCTATTGGGAGGTTATAGTTTTCATTGAAGTAGAAACTGAACTGATACCGATTGAAGACGACCCGACGTGGATAGTCAACTTTCCAAAATTTTGTGCCGTGCATCAGTCGTGGTGAGAAGATGAGGCAATCCCCTGCCTTTAGCGCAAAGGTGATTGCGGGTGCCCACTCGTTATCAATACCAACTGTTGTAGGGAACTCAATTCGTGATTTATGTGTGCCAGGGATGCACATAAAACCGTTGTCCTCCGGCACATCGACGAGCGTTATAGCGGTATTGACGAAATTGCTGTAGATCTGTCCGTTTCCGGCTTGGTAGTCGTTATGTGGATTACGGAAACCATCCGGAAACTCAAATCCGCTGGTATCGCGATGAAGCCTTTCTTTTTCGTCGCCAGAGATAGGACGCTGCTTCTGCATGACAAGGGCACAATTGAAGAGCCTCGGACGGTTCCACATCAAACCCATCACAACTCGTAAGACCTTCTCATTGAGCGACAACCGTTCAAAAATCCGATCGCCGTACTGAATATTGTTTAGTACACCGCTATATTGATCTTGGGTAACGTTCACTGGTTCAGGTGCGTTTTTGGAATCAGTGAACCAACTGTTCGCCACCTCAAGCATCCGTTCAACCTCTGTTGGCGAAACCACCTGCCGAAGCATTAAATAGCCAAACAGATCGTAGTGCCATTTCTCCTCTTCTGTCAGTGTAGAGGGCAGGTTAATCGCACTGTCCTCACCGCGAATTAGCATACTGTCTCCTAAGAACCTTGGCGCACCGCGCACTTAGTTAATATTAAAACCCAAAACCTGATCCGAAAAGTTTCGATTGGCTGATAACTTTATCTGTACTTGCCTCGACCAATTTGTTATCGTCCTGCAACAAATAGGTGCCCCCAGCACTTAGATCGGCAGAAAACCATGAAACGGTTTGAAGAGTTCTTCCTATGCTTCTATCAACAAAAGAACGGTGTATTGTCGTTACTGACATATCATGCTTCCCTGGAACAACCAGAATTTCGTCGATAGCGATTTTCTCGTTTGTCTTAATATTTTTACGCAAGGCTAACTTGCCATCAATTCGGAACACGATTAGATTATACCGCTGGAGCCACCCAATCTCCGTATCAATTTGGATAGTAGCGAGTTCGGATTTTGATAATTGTGGTACTTCATATTCACCCTTTGGTATAAACTTATTTACAACCGTTCCACAACCCACAAACGGCAGAAAAACGAGTACACCTGTGAGTAAAATAAGAATGTTCAATTTTTGTTTCATCCGTTGACCTCGGATGCTATTAACATGGTGGTATATCTACTTATAGCGTTTCATTTTTCTTCTAAACCTTTTCTGTGCGTACCGCCTCGTTAATTGTAAAATTTGCTATGAACTGTCTAAGTGCTGCCTTCACTTCATCGGGCTTTTCTACCCAAGGATAATGTCCAGATTCGGGGATCGACGCAAACCTACTATAAGATAATTTAGAGGCTAATGTTTCTATAAAGTGAATCGGACGAGGATCGCAAGCCCCATGAAGGAAAAGAACAGGTATGGATAGATTGTAAACCGATTGCTGGAATTCTGGATCTTCGGTGTAACTTTTCCAGTCCGCTCCTACTTTTTCGTTCGCTTCATCACTTACAGGATGCTCATCAAAGGTTGGAAGATTATCAGCTTGGTTCGAGTCAAATACATCTGTCATGCGACTTAAAGTGCGGAATCTGTCTAACATTCGTTGCGACTCAGCACCTGTCGTATGTTCCCTTTGTGCACGCAGTCGTTGATACTCTTCACGCTCTGATTCACTTAGCGCATTTAACCGATGCTCGCGATACTCGTCGTGCCATCGGGGATCAATACCTGTGCCTGCAATGTGAAGAAGGGCCATCGTCCGAGTCGGAAACTTAACTGCATAGGCTAAAGCAAGTTCCGCTCCCCACGAATGACCTCCAACAACCCAACGCTCAAAGTTGAAAAACTTTCTTAACCCTTCCAAATCATTAACAAATGTGGACACATCGTAAGGACCTGCTGCTTCTGACCTTCCACTTCCACGTTGGTCGTATCGAACAACTCGACATAAGTCGAAAATCATATCGGCAACTGGCGCAAGATAATCATAGCCACCCGGACCGCCGTGGCAAAGCACCATCGGTTGTCCTGTTCCTTGAACGGCTGTCCAAAGTCGAACACCATTAATCTGAAGTACTTGCTCTTGGGACATTTCTATCCTTGTATTCAATGATATTGATGAGTTGCTTTTTATGAGGATACAAGTTTTAGACACACAAGTCAAGAAAAAATGAGTTTGATTTTTTTGTTGACAATCTTCGTCAAATTTGCCATCATGGCGACAATTGAAATGTGATAAACGCGATTCAGAGAGTATCTTATTTTTTTACCTCACTATTTAACCAGAACCCCTCAAAGCACCCCAACCGTATCGCTAAACTGGAAAAATGGAGGCATCATGAAATCGAAACGTTTAAATTGGCGGGCTATTCAAACTGGTTTGACCCTTCTCTGTACTTTCATCTTAATTATTGCGGTGAAAGCTCAAGTTGTCACGGACGGCTTAGTGAGTTATTACACGCTCGATAAAAACGACATCGCTGGCGATACGGTCAAAGATGTCATTGGTGGCAAGGACGGAACAATCATCGGTGAGCCGGAGTCCATCGAAGGTCATCTCGGAGATGCACTCAATTTTGGAGGAAAACCGGATTGTGTGGAGTTGCCGATCATTTTCAATATCGGGGAGAAACCAGCGTCGTATGAAGCGTGGTTTTTGAAAACCCCTAACAGTCGCATCGGTTGGCAATATATTCTGACCAACAAAACGAATTTCTTCGATCATTTCTTTCGGCTCGGTTTTAATCAGAACACCGGACAACTTCGATACTATACCGAACAGGCAAACAACATCAGAAAAGCGTGGATAACCGATGAGGATTACGCCGATGGCAAATGGCACCATGTAGTGGCAACACGCGAAGCCGATAAGGCACAAGTGTATGTTGATAGTGTCCTCGTCAAAGAAGATGAGGCAATGTCCGGCAATATAGGCGGCGGTGAGACGAACTGGAACATTGCTCAAGATGGCAATACCGATGGGTACTTGATAGGCGCCGTGGACGAAGTGCGTATCTATGAGAAAGTATTGACCGTAGAAGAAATCAAGCAGAATTTTGAGTCACAGGGCTTGGCGGTCCAGCCCACGGGGAAGCTGAGTCTCATTTGGGGGCGGATTAAAGCCGCTGAATTTTATCGTTAATGAATGTCACATTCAGAAACATAAGTGGATCTAATGTAAACAGCACGCTTAACTTAAAAAGGGGAGCTAACGATGAAAGTCGATCCACAACAACTCATTGATGATGGCTACATTGTGCTAAGACAGGTTGTACCACCGGACCAACTGGAAGAGTTAAGAACCAGTTTTGAAATCCTTGTTGAAAAGCAAAAAGTAGTCTGGGAACGGGAACGAAAACCAGGGGAAAAGCCTGGAGGCGTCTGGACGACGAGTGGACAACCGAGGGTGTTTTTCGATGAGGTCGTTGACGCAGCAACTGCCAATACTATCGAATTCTGCCTGCATGAGAATACACTCGGCGTGAGTCAACAACTCATGAGAGCACCTGAGGCGGCGATAACACTGATGGCCCTGATGTGCAACCCAGTGCGAGATCACGGTCCCGCCAGTTGGCATCGTGATATTGACCCCACGGGACAGGCACCTCTCAAAGGGATGCAGATGGATTATGTTAAAAACGGACCCGGATATGTTCAATGGAACATTCCACTTTACGACGATAGCGTGTTTTGGCTGGTGCCGAAGAGTTATTGTCGTCCCAACACACCAGAGGAACTTCAACACCTATTGACACGCCCACAGGAACCGATGCCCAATGGAATTCCAATCGAACTTTCAGCAGGCGATGGGGTCGTCTATAGTCACATGGGCTTGCATTGGGGCAGCAACTATAGCACGAAATTGCGGCGTACTGTGCATCTTGGCTATCGTGCCTTCGGTGGCAATTCGTATCCAATCGTTGATCATTTTTATTGGAATTTAGGATTTACCAAGCACCTTCCCGCCAAAGCCCGCGCTCGATTTGAACATTTCTTCCAACTCCAAATGCAACAGAGTGATGTGATTGCGGCAACCTTTCACGCTATCCATAACAAGGACGCTGACGGTTTTCGGAACGGATTGGCGAAATTGCATCCGGGTGAAGAGGAACGCATGGTCGCAGTTGTATTCCTCTCAAAGTTAGCAGACAAGGTTCGCACACTCAAAGACCCCGAAGTCAGCAAACTTCCGATTGAAGAGCGCATCGGTGCAATCTCCGCGCATCGACTCAACTTCCATCTCTATGAGGATTTCGCCCGTCGTTTTTCTGTCGAAGACGCCGAAAGTATCTGGAAACGGTTCTCAACGCTATATGAAAAAATTGAGGCAGAGATTGCCCGTTCTGTTCCCAATAGAACATCTCGTGTGATGCGCTATCAATTGACGGACATGCCAGCGAATTTTGAGGCAGAAGATTTCATTCGGAGTTGGTAGAAATGTAGTATAACTTTCAAACGACTTGAGTCAATCAGACGCGTCCGTTGTGCAAGAGGTATGCAACCTGCGCTGGAAGATTGAACAATCTCACTGTGAAGCGAACAGGAGTTAATCATTGACACAAAATCGAAGTGTAATCATCAAAACTGAGGCGGGTTCGGTTAAGCGGCACAATGACCTCGTCCGCTTGCGTTTCAAACCGAAACGTTACTTTCCCAATTGGCAAGAAGGGATTTCAACGCTTGCGATGTCCATAGCGGATGCAGACGGTCGGGTCTCCGGCGAGGATGTACCCTGCCAATTCGAGCCGACGCTACGTGAGCTTGCATGGCAGACAGGCGAACTTCCGGCGGGGGCATTGGCATATTACGCGATTCGACAGATCAATGAGCCGCCACCAAAAGCCCGTTATCAAATTGAACAAAAACCTGCGCATTTGCTCATTTCTGCCGATGACGCGTTATTCGCACGATACAACTTTCTCGGTGTCTGGAAGCCTTACTTTTGGCCCCTCAACGCGAATCACGGGACTGTGGTCCGCGGGGCTGGCGGCGGCGATCATCCGCATCACACAGGACTTTACCTCGCCTACGGAGGGCACGGTGAAGGTGGGTCTGCAAACATCTGGTCTGATTGGGATGAGCCACCTTATGGTCCCTGCGGAAAGATGCTACACCAACGCTTCGTCCGAATCACCGAAGGGAACGTCTACGCCGAATTTGTCGAAGACTTGATCCATGTCAAGGGCGATGGCGACGTTATCATGACAGAAACGCGGACCGCTCGGATATGGTATGCGGACGATACACGTCGGTTTCTGGAAATTACGCACGAAACGACAACGCCGCTGGACATCGGTGATCGGCAATTCCTCTTCGTAGCGCGTTTGAACCCATCAATGGGTATTCCAGAGGAAGGGCACGTTGAAAATTCTGAAGGACAGATTGGCAGAACAACGGTGCATCATCAACACGCCCGGTGGTGCGATTTAGGAGGCACAGTGGGAGATGGAGTGGCTGGTCTCGCGCTATTTGATCACTCAGAGAACACTGAACATCCGGGATTTTTCGGGGAAATCGCTGTACCGGAACAGATGAGCATCCTCCACCATCCGCCTGATGAACTGGAAAATGACCGTTTCTGTCTACGATTCGGAGCCTATGTCCACGAAGGTGTTACGTCAGCAGCAGACGTTGAACGGCATTATCAGTGCTATGTAAATCCGGTGCAGGCGGAGGTTTTGACGGGCTAAAACTTTAGACGTTGACAGGACCAAACCACAACTAAAGTCGTCTGCCATCTCACACTGAAGAACCACCACAGACCTTCACCAATTCACTCCGGTCGCTTGCGGTGTTTGACATCCAGTTCGCGAAGGAGTACCAAAGTGTCCTCAAACGGCAGTTCACCCATTGAAGCTGTGTGTTCGAGGTAATCGCGCGTCTTGTTGTTGAGCACACTATAAAAGGCACGCACCTCAGGGTCGGAGTGGTCCCGCCAGAGTTCAACAGGTATGAGCGAATCCTCGCTCAAGTACCGACGGTTGGGATGCCCGTAATAGACTTGCACTGTCTTGCGTTCTTCCTGAGTGGGACGGGTTGTCGCGGTGTGTAAAACACCGATGTTGAAGAGTATGGCTGTCCCGGCGGGTCCGTACAAATCGACAATTCCACCACGCTCCAACTGTGCATCTGATTCAAGAATCTCAGCGTCCACGGATTCCGGTGATAAGGAGAAACAGTGCGTTGTTTCATCAACATCGGTCAGATATAGCATCAACTGTATGAACCCAATGCGCAACGGGTGTTCAAGCCAATGCTTGGGACCATCTCGATGCCAGCCGCGATTCAGTTCCCCATCGTACGGTGCCATGTGCCGGATGCAGATTTCTGAAAAGCAAGGAGCATTGCCCATCAGCGTGTGTAGACAATCCATAACGATCGGATGCCGAATCACATTGTCGAATTCAGGTGAAGTCAGAAGGGCATCGCAATTCACAGTCTGGTAATGTCCGATACGATACCAATGATCCTTA
Source organism: Candidatus Poribacteria bacterium (assembly GCA_022826805.1). Lineage (GTDB taxonomy): Bacteria > Poribacteria > WGA-4E > WGA-4E > WGA-3G > WGA-3G. Next base: position 111,596 of record JAJDUH010000079.1, on the reverse strand, counting down.
ACCTCAGTGCGATCTCGGTCAAAGATATGAACAAAATGCTCAACCTCGGCATCGCTGAGTATCTTACCGAGTGAGATGTAGCCGTTTTCTTGAAAAAACGCATAATCTACTGGCTTCATGTTTTTAATTTTACCTTGCGGAAGAACGAGGCGAGTTTAGATTTTGACGTGCCTTCCTAAGTACCCGCCTGCGTGTTTTTGCTTGGGTGTTTCTGCGTATTGTTGCAGGATATGGTTCCGATGCTGAAGGTTACATTTTTGATTTCTTATGTAAACCAGACCAACACATAGATATCTTCGATCAACGCGCTTGTAATCGTCGAATTCGGGCGGGCGTGTCGTCGTTCTGGATTTCCGAGGAAAGAATCCGGAGGCTCCGGTCTTCAAGAGGTAGGTCAACCTTTACCCCTCCACGCCGATGCGATTCTCGGAGTGCCATCGCTACCTCCAGCGCAGCACGTCCATCTTCCCCAGAACACTTCGGAGAAGTCCCGTTCTCAATGGCGCTAATGAGATCCTCAACGATTGTGAGTCCCATACCTTGCATCCGCACGGGGATGGGAAACGGACATTGCGCAGGTACACCGCGTCCGCGCCGTCCACCAGGAATCACACGAATCAACTCAAACGTCTCGGCGTTGTTGACAGAACGGATACGTCCGGTTGTGCCGATAACATCGACCTCCCAAGGTGCCGCCCCACAAGGTGTACTGCGCAGATACGCACGCACACCGTTATCAAAAACGAGGTAGCCATTTCCCTGCGGGTCGCTTTCACCGGCGGCGACTTCATCGGACTCCATTTCACCAAAGACCCACTTCACATTCCCGCCTGCCATATAGCGTAGAACATCAATAGCGTGGCTCCCGTTATGTGAAAGTCCGCACTGTGCATAGACCGTTACCTGCAGCACATCACCGATTTCGTCTTCATCAATGAGTTTTCGGACTTCACTAAAGAAAGGATTCCAACGACGTGCACAGTTTATTGCCAGTGCGACACCTTCCGTTCTACAGGTTTCCACCATCGCATCCGCTTCTGCAAGACTGAGCGCAATTGGTTTCTCTGCCCAGATTGCTTTGACACTGGAGCGCGCCACATCCTGAACGATAGTCGACCGAATCCGTGCTGTCGTACAGACGCTAACAATATCGAGATTTTCCTTTTCCAGCATTTCACGATAGTCGCTGTAGATATGCTCGGAACTTAGTCCCCACCGTTCACCGAAAATCGCTGCCTGCTCGGCGTGCAGATCAGCCCCTGCAGATAGTTCTACGTTCGGTGCGGCGTGGTAAGTTGGACCGTGGCAATAGGGTAAAAAGATCGATCCACCTTGTGTGATTTCGTCGTCGAAAGTGCTACCCATACGTCCTAAACCTATTACACCTGCTCGATAAGTTGTCATCTTGTTTCCCTCCAAAAGGGTTGTGCTAAATGAAAGGCGTTTTGGTAGTAACCTGCTTACAGACCAGCATCTGGTCTCAACACAGAATCAGGGCCAAGAATACGATTTTGCAACAATTTTCTACGATATTTATCATCTTTCGCAAATTCTGAATCAACTCTTCCACTAGCGATCCAATGATACGTACTTCGCTCTCTCAACTCTTCAAGACTGTTTGCGGCACGTTTACGCCAACGCTTTAACCACTTTAATTTTGCGATGACGTTTTCCATTTCGCCTGTACGCCCTTGATGAACTTCAATGTAATAAACCCGGTCTTTATAGCCAAATACGTAATCCCAACGAGGGGCATTCGGATATCTGTTTGCCAGACAAGCGTCTATATTAACGCTTCCTGCTAAGTCGCGTGTTGAGGTGACTCTTATTTTTCTTCGATTTGAACCCAATGCTTGTAACCCGGCTTCTAAGCACTCCTCAACTTCAGGCGTACTCCGAACTGCTTCGGCAAAACTCAAGATTCTCCCCTCCGTATAGCCTCAGAAAGAACCTCAGAAACCCGTGTGCTGAACCTTGTTAGTCCTCCGAAATCCGCAATCTCGTCATCTGGATCTTCAGCATCCAGCGTTGAAATATTCTTGACGCTGTCATAACCAGAAAAATAATAGGTCTTGAATCTCTTTTCTTCAAGTACCGTTTTCGCCAATTCTTTGAAAAAGGGTGTAGCATTTACATTCAGCAATTTCAACAACGGTGTTGGGCCAGCATCCCATTTGATTAGTAATTGAGTCGCCCAGATGAGGTTCAGTATTTGTGCCGAATGCGTGGAGAGAATAATCTTGTAGCCGCGCTTTAAAAGGTCCAAAAGGAGGACGAGTAGGGCTGTGATTCCTTTTGGGTACAACCCCATTTCCGGTTCTTCGATAACAACCCAATCAAGTAGCCTTTTTTTTCCTGTTTTCGCGTGGGGCATTAATCGATGCAAGCTCATCAAAAGCGGCACGAATTCTCTCTGGCCAGTAGACCAAACCATAAACGGTAGTTGGCTACCTGCAAGGTCCAAAACAATACGTTTGCGCAATCCGGAACGATCAAGTTTAACTTGAGCTTCGCCCAAAATACTTTCTCCGATTGCATCTCGTATTGTTTTATTCATACCACCGGCCTGCGGAAAGATGACATTTCCACTAGAACTCATCTCTAGCAACAAACGTAAATACTCGCTGAACTGCTTAACAACATACGGGTCACCAATAGCGTAATCTGTGAATGCGCGGGGCCATCCATCTTTGAGCGTCATCGCTCGGTGAGCAGGAATCAGAAAGAGAGATTCTGCTTTTTTTTTCCCTGTTTTCGTTAGTACTTTGTCAAGTTCAAACGCTTCGTCGTCAACGGTGATTTTTGTTGCAGCGGGGTCCCAAATGCCCTCCATCCCTTCACCGAAATAGAGAGACAGAAAATGTTCTATTTTTTCGTGCCAATCAAAACCGTGTTTCTTAAGGGTTTGCGTAATATCGTCGGTATCTAAAATTAACTTCACAAGTTGAAGTAGAATGCTTTTTCCACTTGCTTGTTCACCCACAAACACTGTCAAATCTCCAAAAGAAATATCGGCTTCACGAATTTGTCCCAACGAAGTTAGTTTAAGATTTTTCATAATTCTTCTACTCCCCTTTCCAATATGCTAATTGTAGGGGCGAAGTTATCTCGTCCTACTAATAATATTTATTTTACCACAGTTCAGATTTTCCCACAGACAAAATCCAGCCACCTGTCTTGTGGCGGTATAATTTGGGGTTTCGGTGAAAGTGGAGTCCAGTACGGCTTGAAAATGTGTCCTTGATCGCTTTTCAATTCCCACGCGTCTTCTGTTTTCTCTTGTGTGGACATAAGAAAAAAATGTCTTTTTTTTCGGGCACTTATGTTTCCATTGGGCACCCATCCGGTAATGTTAGCGTCAATGCAGATAGGCTCGTAAAATTGGTCATACCCATATTCAATGTACGAAATGTGTGTGAAATCTTCCTGTGTGGAATGGCAATCAACGGTAAGTCCTTTGGGCAGCTTTCGCTTGTACGGAATTGCATCTAAGTTAGGCTCGATGTAAACTTGCGTTGTTCCCGCTATGATTCTTTCGTTATTTTCCAATTCATTTTCAAAACAACCCAGATAACTTTCAATCTCCACAAACTGCAAGCCTGTTTCTTCATAAGCTTCTCTTTTTACGGCAGTTTCAAGGTCCTCACCCTTTTCCACAGTCCCTGCAGGGATTTGGATACCTGCAGTGGGATGCTTGAAAACAAGTAATTCTTTGACGCCATTTCTTTCTCGGACGATAAATGCGGTAACCTTTTGGACGATTTCATTCACTTGTATTTCCCCTTGCTTTCAAAAGTTCTGTTTAAACGCTGATATTGAAGGAATGGAGCGAAAACACCTCTTAAACCAACAGGTGAATACATAATACTATCGGGGAAATTTAATTCTCATTTTGTGTGCTCGAAGATCTTACACCAACAAGTGCCCGTCCCGTTTGTTCCTCAGCGCGAAATACAGCTATGTTATTCCCATTCACATCTTTGATGAGCCAGACATGTCCTATGTATGTCTGATGATTTACAAAAGCGTCCGGTGCAATTTTACCGTAAGATTTCTCATTACCCTCATAATCCACCCAATAATAGGCAATCTCGGCTTCCGTTCCATTCACAAAAAGAACTGCTGTCTCTGTGTCATTGTCCGCAGATTTTAGAGATGGAAGCGAACTTAGATTTTGTTTCTCCAAGTTTACCCATCTGCCATCACCATCGCTGCTCGGGTCTCTCAATTGCCGGTGAAACTCTGTCAATTCTATTAATTCAGGAGCCCATTCAAACTTCGGAGATGCTTCAGAATCGAACCCTTGGAGATGTCCGAGATGCGTCCGAGTTACTGCCTGTGTATATCGCCAGTCCGTATCGCCGAAGACTTCAGTGAGCAATGTGGCGAGTGCCGAGTCGTACTCTTTCAATTTGTCCCGTGTATCAACATGGTTGTGTTGGTCATCATTTGCCCGATTTGTGTCAAACCAAGACTGCGTGCCTTCAGCCCAATATTCTGATCTGTTTGTAATGGCGTAAGTGTCTTTCCACAACCCTTTCTCCTTCGCAGCATTGAATGCTATCTCAAGACGATCATCAAAACTTGGATCAACCGTATTCAAGCCCATCTGATGAATCGCATGAGCGAATTCGTGAACCAGAATGTTTTCAGTTGAATAGGGATCACCAGCGTAATTAAGCAGGTTCTCCTCACCACAACTCACCGCCGGTCTTACTGGTGTTGAACCCAAACCGCGTGCGCGTCGATCCCAATAATAGTCTGGTTTCAGATCGCTATGTTCAGGAATATCGGTTGTCAGTTCACTATACGCCATCACAGCAAAACGCACCCTATTTTTTGCAAGTGCTTGCAATATATCCTGACGGTGCCCAACCATCTGCCGAATAAGCCATGCTGCCTCTTTCACCGCATAAGGATTCACCTTCGCTGACGCGACGACAGGCAAGCCTTCCACATCGATCCATTGCTCATAAAACGGATCCGGATTAAAAGCTTCGCGAACAGCAACCGGTGGAGGCACAGGTTCAGAGATATTGATACTTTGTACTATCGTAGTCAACTGGGTTGAAAGAAATAACATACAGAGAATAAGAACGGCAGTTAGATAAAACATAGATTAGACTTAATTTTCTATTTCTATTCCCCTTCCCGATACTTCAACTCTTGCCAAATGGCGCGCATCTGCCACACATTCATTGAAACGACCTTCGCCTCCCCACCAATTGCGAAAAGCGAAATGCCGTTGCTTTCTTCCTGCTGTGGATAGACACGCGCAACAGCACACTGACGAGAGAACAGCGGAAATAGCTTGTCAATACCTTTCCGCGGGAACGCCCATTCGGGCAGACACTCTCCGTTATCAGCGAAGACCTCAACGAGGCTGCGGTCAAGAAAGATGCGGAGGCGCGCTTTACCGTCACTGCTCAAACGGAACGGCGCAGTCTCAGGAGGTTTACCGACAAGGTCGGTACGCAGCGAGGAATAGGACGTGTCAATCTGCAGGGTATCGTTCGTCTTGCCATGTCTGTGGTTGTAGATAGAGATTTTTGTTCGTTCGTCTCCACCGGGTGAGCGGAACACATACAGACCGACTTCCCGTGCCGTTCCTATCTCCACAGTGAGTTCTATCTCAATCGCTTTGCCGTTCACGTTATCAAGAATACGCTCTTTGTTTGCTAACAGCGTAATATCAGTGAGACGGGTGTGCGCACTTCGCAAACCCTTTACTTCTTCGACTGGTTCTATCCCCAAGGCGTTGTCCTCTTTAAGAGTGAGATGCCACGGGAGCGTCATACACAGACCCGATGCTGCCGCCTCACTCTGCCTTCCGTCTGAGCAATTTAAGATAGCGATGCAGCGACCGTGGGAATCTATCGTTGCAGATGGACAGGAGACCATCCCACCACCGAAGGTGCCGTGGTTGATTCTACCGTGGTATTCAGGCGTAAATTTGTGGGTTCCGTGGTCATATTCGCCGATATAGTAGCGTGCTGAACGCTTATGGCTGAAGAGCAGTAAGATATGTTTACCGTTTCCGATAGGCAAGAAATTCGGCACGGCACCGTCTTCACCGAGGTCGCAGAAAACATCGTCAATCAGCAACGGATGGAGATATTCCCAATGCGTCAAATCCTTTGAATAGAACAGATGTGAGGCGGATCTACGCCGTTCGCGAATCCAACCGTTAGCGGATGTCCCCGAAATCGAATAATATCCGCCTTCTTCTTTCCAGATACACGGATCAAAAACGTTATAAGGCTGTTCGTATGCATTCGTCTCAACATTAGAGATAACAGGATTGTTCGGATGCTTTTTCCAGTTGAGTAGGAGCGGATCACTCGCAGTCGCGATGCTATTCCCCGACATTTTGCCGTGATAGATAGCAACAACCCGCTCATCTTCCACGAGGCACTGTCCGCTGAAGCAGTGCAATTCGGTATCAGGATACAACGCCGGTGGCAAATCGTGCCAATGCACCAGATCTTCGCTATAGCAATGTCCCCAGTGAACCCGATCGGCATCCGGCGGACCGAACTGATAAAACAGATGATACCTACCCTGCCACTCGCAAAGCCCGTTCGCATCGCCCATACCGTAGAGGGAAGACATGTGGTAAATGGGACGGTAGGGATCTGATGCCCACGCTTTTCTTCGTTGCTTGTAGTCGCGCAGCGTCTCATCTGTTTCAAGGGCAGCGAACTGTTCTGCCGCCGTGTCAGGATAGGTTTTGCCTTTTAGTTTTTCCCACGTGTCCGCCATATCGGATTACCCCTTATTAAGATCCGCGGCGCATTGGATGGAAGTACTTGGTATTCTGCTGCTATGCATAGATATTCTGCATCTGCCAAGCATCTAAAGATTTGAGTTCGCAGGCTTGTCCTTGTGAACGCAACGACACACCAACGCTATCTTCCCTGTCTGGATAGACACGCATAGCGACACACTGTTTTCCGTTGGCAAAGACCTCCACAACGCTCTTATCAACGAACACCCGCAATTTAAGGGTTTCGTCTTGGGCAATGGAGATCGCTCCGGTTTCAGGTGCGCGTGAAAGGACATCCGGTGCCACCGACGCATACGACGAATCAATTGTAAGAAGGCTGTCGCGAACGCGATCGGGTATATCTGGGTTCCGCATACCCCGTTCTCTGAAGAAGGCAATCCGAGTGAATTCCTCTTTCTGCGGTGAACGAAAAACGTTTAGTTCAACCATCGGTGCCGATTTCGGATCGATTTCGAGTTCAAGTTCCATCGCATTGCCCGCTATACCGTCCAGCACGACTTCCTGATTTGCAGGCAGGGTCATAGCGTTGACACGCTGATGGGAATATCGCAACGACTCAATATCACCTGCGGGTTCAACCCCTACTTCGTCTCTGGAGAGGAGGGTCAGCCGACGCGGCAGCGTCATAATCTGATTCCAGCCTTTAGTAGGTTTTGCGGGATTCATGTTATAGATAACGATGAGTCCGCCTTTGCCATCAGGTGTTGCCGAGGGTGCGTGGACACCTGCAGGAGATGCTGCTCCGAAATTGTTTTTCGCGCCGGCTGTCACAACGAACTTGTCGCGTTCAGTATCATAATCACCGAGCAGATACTGACCCCCACTCATGTGGCTGAAGAAGAGGAGCATGTGTCGGTCACCAATGGGCCAGAAATACGGACAGGCACCATCATCGCCGACTAACGTAAATTGGTCATCTTCAATAAACGGATGTAGATAGACCCAGTTCGCGAGATCCGCCGAACGGAGTAGAAAATTGGCGCGGATGCGCTTGCCGCCGGGCCCATGAGGGAGTGTGCCACCTGAAAGTGAGTAGTACAGACCATCTTTTTTCCAGATACACGGATCAAAGACGCGATAAACCGGTGTCGTGCCATCCGCATGTTTCGCTGGGATAACCGCCTTGCCAGAGACCTTCTCCCAATTCAGAAGAAGTGGGTCGCTTGATACTGCCACCATGTTACCCACAACCGTTCCATGGTACATCGCAATCACGCGATCTTCTTCTACAAGTGTTGCGCCGGAGAAACAGCATCTTTCAGGATTCGGATAGATCGCATAAGGCAGGTCGCGCCAGTGAATAAGGTCATCACTGATAGCGTGTCCCCAGTGCTGCCGTGTATCTTCGGGTGGATACGCCTGATAGAAGAGATGCCAGCGTCCCTGCCAGAAGCAGAGACCGTTTGGATCGTTGAGCATCGCTTCAGGATTGATATAGTGATAGATAGGACGATGTGGATCGCCTTCATACGTTTTCCGATAAGCGTTGAGCCGTTGCATCAGCGGATTTGTCTCCAGCTCTGCCTCTTGATCTTCCAAGGTCTCCGCGAATGTGTAATGCGGTACAAGTGAAGTGTAATCTTCTGTAGCCATCGTATCTCCTCTGTCATGTAAGCTCTATACTTCATTTATAGCAAGTTTCGGCTTGCCAGCTGCGCCGAAAATCTGTAGTTCTAAGGATAGCATAGACTCGATTGCCTGTCCATAAATTTTTCTGTTCTTGTCTTCTCATTTTGAATTGACATGACTTTTAGGAGATGCTACAATGCAGAGGTGTCTCTTAGCGCAACACGTTGATTAGGACACCCGATCGTCAAAGGAGGAAACGATGGACAAAACTGAAAAGCAATCAGGTAAAAAAGCGAAAATGCACGTCGGTGTGCAAGGCATCGGAACATCCCCCAAGGAGCTGGCATTCCTCGTTCGCCACGGTGTAACGCACATGGACGCCTCCGTTGAAGACACCGAAACCGAAACACTGATTCGGCACAAGGCAGAAGCGGCAGAAGCAGGGGTCAACCTTGAAATGATTCACATCGGGCTTCCTGAGAGTATTGTATTCGCGCAAGATCCACAGCGCGATAAGGATCTCGATGCAGTCTGTAAGATGATCGAGAACGCTGCAGCGGCAGGACTACGGGGACTGAATTATAACTTCTGCATCCTGAACCATCAGCGGACCGAGAGCACATCCGGACGCGGCGGCTCACGTTACAGTACTTTTGACTTCTCCAAGTACGATAATGAAACGCTTTCAGAGGCAGGCGAAGTGAGTCGTGAAGAGGCGTTTGACCGGATCGCTTATTTCCTTGAGCGCGTAATTCCGGTTGCCGAGGCAAATCGGGTCCAGATGGCGTGCCATCCAAACGATCCACCCGCACCTATTTTGAGAGGCGTTGAACGGTGGAATTATCCAGTATTTGACGGCTTAAAACGCTTCTCCGAAATTGTGGATAGCCCATATCACGGCTTTAATTTCTGCTGTGGCACAGTTTCAGAGGGTTTAGACGATCCCGGCACCGAGTTCTACGAAATTCTTTGGTACTTCGGCGAGCGAAAGAAACTTTTCAACATCCACTTTCGCAATATCCGCGGCGGTTTGCACAATTTCCAAGAAGTGTGGCCCGATGAGGGACATTTAGACATGCACCGAGTTGCACAGACACTCCGAGATGTAGAATACCCATACATGCTGATGCCTGACCACGCCCCAGGGCACCCAGATGACACAGCACCACCTGGTGTTTCTGGGAGAGTCCGTCAAGCGTGGGCATTCCAGTTCGGATACATCATCGCCCTGATTCAGGCGGTAAATTCGGAATAGCACGTTGATTGCCGTCAACCAGAGTAATACAAAATGTATTTTAATCGTAAATTCAACCTTTAGGGGGTAAAATGAAATCGATTATAGTTTGTTTAACAATTATCACCATTAGTTTGACCTTCACAGTACATACTTATGCGGAGATTGATTTTAGCACCGCAAGAGGAATCTGGTTACTCGATGAAGGTGACGGCAACATTATCAACGATATTTCTGGAAACGAAAATCACGGTGAACTTCAGGGCGGAGAATGGGTTGAAGGACAAGATGGGCCCGCCCTAAGTTTAAACGGACAAGATGATCGGGTTATCATTCCAGATTCCGATAGTATGTATCTCGAAGAGGCGTGGACGATTACTGCCTGGGCTTTCGTGAATACAACTGAGAATGGTTATGGACATATTCTCGGCAAAAGACCTGCATCTGGAACCGTGGCAAATTTCGCCTTCAGGACAAACAGTACTGGCACCGGATGGGAAGCTTACTTCGCGCGAGACGGCTGGAGAGGTGCCTGGAATCAAGGCTCAGTAAAGAAAGATGAATGGTTATATATGACCGCAGTCTATGACGGAAACGACACCATTACGATCTATGAAAATGCTGAGGAAATCGGTTCTGTCGGTGGGACGGGTGGACCGGGACCCCGAAACGATACCGATGTCAACATCGGCGGATGGACTAATAACACGTCAGAAACGCTTGACGGCATGCTCTATGAGGTCGCAATTTTCAGTTCCGTATTGGAAGTAGAGGATATAAACGCTCTGATGGACAAAGGTCTATCGTCCCTAACGGCTGTTGAGGCTTCTGGCAAACTTGCAACTACGTGGGCAAATATCAAATCTCAATAATAGGTCGGAATAGTAGGTTGATTGGTTTCAGTTAGTGTGACACAGTTTTTTGGTTAAAACGTCCCTTAATGGTAAATTCAACCTTTAGGAGGTAAAAATGAAAACCATTATAGTTTGCTTAGCGATCATCATCATCTGTCTAACCTTCACAGTGCAAACTTATGCGGAGATCGACTTTGAAACCGCAAGAGGCATTTGGCTACTCGACGAAGGTAAAGGCAAGGAGATTGAGGATATTTCTGGAAACGAAAATCACGGTGAACTCCAAGGGGGAAAATGGGTCAAAGGACCTGATGGTCCCGCCCTAAGTTTGAACGGGCAAAATGATCGGGTTATCATCCCGGACTCCGATAGTATGTATCTCGAAGAGGCGTGGTCGATTACCGCATGGGCTTATGTGAATAAATCCGAAAACGGTTATGGGCATATTCTCGGCAAAAGACCTGCGGCTGGCACAGTGGCAAATTACGCCTTCAGGACAAGCAGCACGGGTACAGGCTGGGAAGCTTACTTTGCGAACGGCGGCTGGAAAGGTGCTTGGAATCAAAGTCAGGTAAAAAAAGATGAATGGTTGTATATGACCGCTGTCTACGACGCAAAGGATAAGATTACGATCTACGAAAATGCTGAGGAAATCGGTGGCGCTTCCGGGATGGGTAAACCGGCTCCTCAGAATGACACTGATGTCAACATTGGCGGTTGGACCAACAATACCTCAGAGACGCTTGACGGTATGCTCTATGAGGTCGCAATCTTCGCTTCCATACTGGAAGAAGAGGATATAAAAGATTTGATGGAGAAGGGGTTACTGACCCTATTGCCCGTTGAGCCGGCTGGTAAACTTGCCACTACATGGGCAGGGATTAAAGCGCGACAATAGATCAAGTAAATCGGTGCAGCTGGTCTGGTATTTGAACGACTGGCTGCACCTATTTTGTGGACATTGTTGCACACGAATGAGCGTATTGAGCACGCGCGAAAATGGTGTGGAATAGTAGACTGACAATTCATCAACACGGAGATAACTATGACAAAATCACCAAATATCCTTCTCATTTTCGCTGACGACCACGGCTACGGCGATATTTCAGCACACAACGGTCCATCAATTCAGACACCCCACATCGATCGGATCGCTGCAAGTGGAGCAAGGTTCACTAAATTTTATGCAAATTCATCTGTCTGTTCCCCCAGCCGAGCTTCTCTCATGACCGGACGTTACCCTGATCGCGTCGGTGTCCCGGGTGTAATCCGCACCCATCCAGAAAACAGTTGGGGCTACTTTCGACAGGACGCAGTCACACTCCCCTCAGTCTTGAAACAGAAAGATTACCACACCGCACTAATCGGTAAGTGGCATCTCGGACTTCAACCAGAGAATCATCCGTGCCAGCGCGGCTTTGACCATTTCCACGGTTTCCTCGGCGATATGATGGATGACTACTACACACATCTTCGGCATGATATAAATTACATGCGCCACGGATTTGAAACGATCGACCCAAGGGGACATGCCACAGATCTCTTCACAGAATGGAGCACAGCGTTCATTCGTGCCCAGGCACAATCCTCCGATCCTTTCTTCCTCTATCTCGCCTACAATGCACCACATACACCCATCCAACCTCCTGACGACTGGATTGAACGAGTACGTGAACGCGAACCGGATATTTCCCTCCAACGCGCCAAATATATAGCCCTCGTTGAACACATGGATGCTGGTATCGGACGCGTGCTCGATACGCTCGTCGAGACCGATCAGTTGTCTAACACGCTTGTTATCTACACCTCTGATAACGGCGGAGACATGAAGGTCGGGGCACACAACGGTCCGCTACGAGGTCAGAAAGGCGACATGTACGAAGGTGGCATCCGAGTCCCGGCGTGTGTGATGTGGCCTGGACACATCCCAGAGGGTTATGTCACGGATCAAGTGGCGTTGCTCATGGATCTCTTCCCAACGGTATGTGAGGTAGCAGATGCACCGATCGCACATGAGATCGAAGGGTGTTCAATCTGGCAGACGCTTCAAGGTGAACAGCAGGATTTCTCGGAGCGTAGCCTCTACTGGTTGCGACGGGAAGGAGGCGGAACGTTTTTTGGTCAACCGCAACACGCAGTCCGACGGGGCGACATCAAACTACTTCACAACAGACCTTTTGAACCGTTAGAACTCTACGACTTATCAAGTGACCCGCTGGAAACAACGAACAACGTGGAAACACATGAGGAACTCTTCGGAGAGATGAGTCATCTGCTTCAGGCAGAAACGCAAAAAGCAGGCAATGTGAGGTGGCAGCCGTAGTAGAACACCCTACTTTTCAACAATCGACAGAGTTGGATCCTACAGAGGCTACAACTCTGTCGTCTCCAAGCTTTCCCTTCAACCACTTCATGCGCAATAATGCCCCCCAAACTGAGTCCTCTATCCTCAAAAACGTTCTTATTGTTACGCCGCTCAGTCTCATCGGACGTGCTGGCACACTTCTGATCTACGTTGTCCTCGCCAACTGGTTCGGCGACACAGCGGAGATGGACTTTATCTATTATTACTGGGCTATCGCCGTATTCCTGATCGAGTTGCTCAGTGCCGCCTCCGCCTATTCCGTTCTTGTTCCGTTGTTAGCCGAAGCCCGCGCAAAGGGCGAGACCGAAGCACAACGTTGCGTACAATCCATCTCCTCTCTGTATATCACAATAATGCCGGGACTCTGTTGCCTATTAGTTGGCATTTCATGGGCGGTTTCTCAACTCTTTTTCCCGAACGTCGGACTCGCGTCTTCCACGATCATCGGTATCATCTGCGGCTTTCTTATCTTCGCGATTGTTTCCGCGGTTCGTTGGATGCTTAAGGCTATTTTAGATACCTACCAAGCATTCCAATTGCCGATCATTGTGCAGGGGATTCGCGCTGTCTTCGTCATCGGTGCTATCTACCTATTCAAGCCTACTCTGGCGTGGTTTAGCATACCCTTTGCCCTGATCCTCGGTGAGGTATTTCAAGTGCTTATCTTGTTTCCGCGATGCTGTGCTGTGTTGAACTTACGCGCACGGGACTTAAAAATCAGTTGGCAAGAGACACCCTATACCAAATCGTTCCTACGGCAGTGTGTACCGATGATGGGTGCAGCGATCTCCGATGGGTTAAACCCAGTTGTCGACAGGGGTATGGCAAGCAGATTAGGGACAAGTTCGGTATCGAAACTTGATTATGCACTCCGCTTGTGCGCAATCCCTGAAACACTTACAGGGGTCACACTCCCTATTTTGCTATCGCACTGGGCAAAGATCTCCGCATCCGAGTCTCACACAGAAGACACTCAGCAAGGGTCCCCAAAGCCGCCAGCGTATGGGGTAAGTCGAAGCGTCTGGCAAAGTGTTACCGTATTACTCGTCCTGATGGGACCGTTTCTCGTAGTGTTCTATCTCTTCCGATTGGATATCGTCACAGTGTTATATGGACATGGGAAATTGTCAGAAGCAGGGCAGAACCATATTGCGTCCTTGCTCGGGATCTACCTAATCGGGATGCTCCCACGTTTAATCAGCAGGCTACTGATCCGCGCGCACTTGGCACGCCAAGCGCATCGAACTGTTTTCACAGCAACGCTTATTAGGCTTATTCTGAACCCTTTTCTCAACTGGTTATTTATGCGATATTGGGGCTTAGAAGGGATTGCCTGGTCAACTGCCTTGTTGTCTTATCCGATCCTTGCGTACATTGCGATTGCGTTCTGGCGACAGACTGAGGAAAAATAAGACGGGGAATATATTCCAAAGAAAAATTAAACTTCGGCGAAACGCTCAGGATAGTTTGAGGTGATACCCTGTACACCGAACGCCTCCATTTCGCGCATACGAACGACGTCATCGATAGTCCAACACCACAGCGCAATCCCACGGCGTCGGACTTCGTAGGCAAATTCCGCGGTGATCAATTGGTGATTGACGTTCAACAGGCTGCTGCCGAGTTCACCTAACGCTTGACACAACTGCTCAGGAGGGACATCATTGTTATGGCTTCCGATGAGCCATCCTGTTGGAATGCGCGGCTCTAAAGCGCGAACTGCTTCCAAAACGGTGGTGTGGAAGGAGATAATAACGGTTAGGTTTAAGGTTTGGGTTTCGCGAACTTTTGCCACGACCGCTTCGGCTATTAGGGGATCTTTGATTTCCAAAAGAGCAACGGTTTTTTCTCCGATACATTCCAATGCCTCTGCAAGCGTTGGCACCGGTTCACCAGCAAATTCAGCACCAAACCACCCACCCGCATCAGCACGTTTGATTGTTTCCAAGGCAGTTTGGTTAATAAGACCGCGGTGATCAGTCGTTCGATCCAAAGAAGCATCGTGTATCACCACGATCTCACCATCGGCGGTGCCGTGCAGATCGAGTTCAACAGCATCAACACCTATTTCGATTGCCTTTTTAAACGCCGCGAGTGTATTCTCCGGGGCGATACCTGATGCCCCGCGATGCGCGATCCGAATCCACGAGTCCATGACGTTTTCTCCTATAGCGACCTGTTTATTCGGTATCGCTCTGCCTAATCTTCTTTAAAAGAGTGGTTCGACTCATCCCCAGCAAGTCGGCTGTTTTGCTATGATTGCCCGAACACTCATCCAACACCAGTTCAATCAGTGCCTTATCCAATGTAGCGACAACCTCATCGTAAAGCTCAGATTTTTCTTGACTAATAGCCTCTTTCACAACATCTTGCAAAACGGATTTGAAAGCGGTCACCAATTCCGATGCATCCGTAGGAGCTGCGAGGTTCCCTGTATGGATTTCTGCTGGTAGATCGTCTGGGAGAATCACATCTGCTCTACAAAGGGCTGCGGCACTTCTGAGGCAATTTTCTAATTCTCGAACGTTGCCGGGCCATGCGTAATTTTGTAGGAGTTTCATCCCGTCCTCGGAGATACCGCGAATCGGTTTACCAAGCTCTTCTTGGATCAACTGCAAAAAATGTGTAACGAGTAATGAAATATCTGCTTGACGCTCACGCAAAGGTGGGAGATGGAGCGCAACGCGTTTGAAACGGTAGTAGAGGTCCTCACGAAACTGTCCACGCTTCACCATATCACCGAGTTCTTGATTGGTAGCAGCGACGACCCGGACATCTACCTTTAGAGTACGGGTTCCACCGAGTCGTTCAATCTCTTGTGTCTGTAGTGCGCGGAGGAGCTTCACCTGTAACGCCGGGGTCATATTTCCGACCTCATCAAGAAAAAGTGTCCCGCCATCAGCCAGTTCAAACCGTCCCGGTTTCCCTTCCGTTCTCGCCCCTGTAAATGCTCCCTCTTCATATCCGAACAGTTCACTCTCCAAAAGTTCATCGGGCAATGCACCACAATCAACAGGAATAAACGGTTTTTCTTTGCGCTCACTTCCCGCATGGATTGCACGTGCAACGAGGTCTTTTCCGGTCCCTGTTTCCCCCTCAATCAGAACCGTTACCGTATTGCTCGCCATAACACCGATGAGTTTGTAAATCTCACGCATCTGACTGCTTCTGCCAACCAGTCGGTGTCCAATCTCTACTGTTGGTGAATCGTCTACTGTATCCACAGGCAAGGCACTACGAACAGATTGTGTACGAAAGGCGCGATCCAATACACTCTTGACGATGTCCAAATCAATCGGTTTCGGGACAAAATCAAACGCCTGTAGGCGCATCGCTTCTATTGTCGTCTCGACATCGTCATACGCCGTGATGATAATGACAATCACCCACGGATGGTGCTCCCTAATTTCCCCTAAGGCCTCCAGCCCACTCATGCCCGGCAGTCTCACGTCAAGCAAGACAACATCTGGCTTGTCAGCTGCGATGCGGCGCAAGCCTTCCTCAGCGTTGTTTGCAATGCTGGGGCAGTAGCCTTCACCCTCCAGGAATTGCTCAAATGCCCAACAGATTTTCTCATCGTCGTCTATTACCAATACACGCTTCATCTTGAACACCTTATAGCCGATTTTTACAATGACGTGGAGCTGGTTCTCAGTCTGTTGTTCGCTTGCCACCTTCTATTGAAAGCAGAAATTTTTTACCATCATCGCTCATTTCAGTATCGTCGGGTTCTTCCTTTTTTTCCTCCAGTTTTCGTTTGAGGACAGGATAAGAATCAACAACAGGAACTTCGCTGAGGGCAGTCAACACGGGTTTCCGTTTTTCTGCTGCCGCAATTACTTCGGCAAGCCGTTCATTCTTTTTTGCAACTTGTGCAGCGTCTCGTTCCTTGAATTCTGGGAGCACTCGTTCCGCGAACAGTTCCAAGGATTCACATATATCTTCATGTCGGTTTGCGCCTGCCTGCTGAATGAAGACGACCTGGTCCACGCCCGCATTCTCCATTATCTCCAAGTGTTCACGTATCTGATCCGGCGTACCAATCCCGGCTCTGGCTTCAGCAGGATCCTGTGGTGCCTGTCTATAAAGCTGCCAAATATCAGTCTCTCCGGGTATTTGAGAACCGTTGTGATAATAGTGCGCAAGGGCAAATCGGAAGAAACGTAAGCCGTCTAACCCACGCGCAACCGCAACATCTTCGTCGTCGTGGCATGAAAATCCCGATACCATGGCGATATTGGGGTTCACCCGCTGTGCTAAAGGTTCACACTCTTTCTCAAAAAGGTCGTAATATTCCTCGACCCAAAATTTGGCTTCTTCTGCATCAACGAACGCGAAGGTTAACGCACCCAGTCCATATCGCGCGGCATAGCGAAGACTATCACGGCTCGAACACGCCACCCAAGGAGGCGGGTGCGGGCTTTGCAACGGCTTAGGTAACACGTTGCGTGGCGGCATCGAAAAATACTGCCCATCATACCCAGCATAAGGTGATTGCACCATCATTTTTGCCGTTTCGCGCGTACATTCTGCCCACATCTCGCGTTTGCATTTCGGGTCAACATTGAATCCACCGAGTTCCATGTGCGAGGCAGATTCCCCAGTCCCCCACTCCACACGACCATCTGATACAAGATCAAGGGTCGCAATACGTTCGGCGACGCGCGCCGGATGATTATAGCCCGGAGGCATCAGCACGATTCCATGCCCTAACCGAATCTGGCTCGTCCGCTGGCTACATGCGGCAAGAAATACTTCCGGAGCAGAAGAGTGCGAATATTCCTCAAGAAAGTGGTGCTCGACTTCCCATATATAGTCGAATCCGAGTCTGTCAGCAAGCTGTACTTGTGCTAAGGCATCTTGAAAAAGTTTATGCTCTGCGCCGTCATCCCACGGACGCGGGATTTGATGTTCGTAAAACAGTCCAAATTTCATAGATTTCTATCGTTCCCTATACCAATTGCTCTGTTCGGCGACGGTGAGATTTCAAATTTAACTGTCCAAAGTATCAAGCGTTTGCATTTCTGCATCGGTTAACTGCCATTCAAAAACATCTAAATTCTCACGTAAATGGGGCACCGAACCAGACTTTGGGATCGTGATGATGCCCTGCTGTATGAGCCATCGTAGTGCCACCTGCGCCGCGGTCTTCCCGTGATTTTCTCCGATCTCACTCAAAGTTGTGTCACCGGCAAGATCTCCAACAGCTAACGGGCGGTGCGCCGTCATTATAATGTTTCGCGCGTGGCAGTAGTCCCGCAATTCTGAGCGATTTGTTCGGACGTGGTATTCTACCTGGTTTGTGCAAATAGGGAGTTTCGAGACTTCACGTGATTCCTCGACCTGCTCAATGCTAAAATTGCTGATACCGATGCTTTTTACTTTCCCCGCTTCATAGAGTTCGTGGAAAGCTGCAAAGGTCTCAGCAAACGGAACAGAATCTCTTGGATGGTGAATCAATAACAGATCAACGTGATCCATCTGTAGATCACGCAAACACTCTTCAAATTGGGAGAGGACATCAGCATGCCTGAGATGGGTTCCCCAAATTTTGGTGGTGAGAAAGATAGCGTCCCGGTCAATGCGAATGTCACGAAGTGCTTTCCCTATCTCACGTTGGTTTTGGTACATCCACGCCGTGTCGATGTGGGTATAGCCCAACGCAATAGCCTCCTTGACAATACGCCGGCATTGTCTACCTCTTAACTGCCAAGTTCCCAAACCCAGTATTGGCACTTCATGTCCTGATGCAAGTTTAAGGTTTTTCATAATATCCCCATGATACGCGATTTTGAAAAAAAAGTCAAGCATCGAAAAAGCATCTGTGATTTTTCGATTAGACCTTGACATCTCCATCAAAATATTGTAGAATTCTTCATGAACACTGGAGGATTAGGAACATTTGCTGAAAAAAGTTAAAAAAAGTTGACAAACATCCAACAGATAGTATATACTATTAACAGAATTCGCGGTCGAGTGGTGGAATCGGTAGACACAACGGACTTAAAATCCGTCGCCCTTAAAAAGGTGTGAGGGTTCAAGTCCCTCCTCGACCATGATTTGCTTAAACAATTCTTAGCGCAGGGTAGAGCAGTCAGGTAGCTCGTCGGGCTCATAACCCGGAGGACGCGGGTTCAAATCCCGCCCCTGCAATTTTTTTGTCCTTCCCACAACCTTCTTGAACTCTTTTGTGTTTTCTGGCAGGTGCCAACCAATATCCAGTAAACATACTTAGCGAAAGTTTATTTTCTTAACCACACTTTTCAAACACGTTTTTAACAGTTGGTGCCAGCGGTAAATTGGTAATGACATGTGCCAACCTCAAAGGGTCTATATCAAGGAATCAATAGACAGGAGGAACCAATGCGTTATTTAAAAGTAATATCCCTTGTATTCATGGTCGCCATATTAACTTCCACCGCTTTGGGAGGAACATGGCAGGAAAATTTCGACAAGGGTCTTCCAGACGGCTGGAACGAAGTCAAGGGCGAGTGGAAAATAGAGAAAGATGCATACGCTGAAACCTCTGGCGTAGAGTACGCCAAGACGATGTTCGGTGATGAAGATTGGACAGATTATACCCTTGAGGTAGATGTGACCTTAGTAAAAGATGTGGGCATAAATGCGGCGGGTGTATTAATCCGCGCCGATACGGACGGAGACAACGCGATGCGATACTGGATCCGCACAGACCAGCATAAATGCCAATTTTCCCGATGGCGAGAGAATCAATGGGACCACATCGCAACGCCTTTACCGCTTGAACCGGAAGTTGGCGAAACTTATCGTCTTAAGATTGTTGCAGAGGGACAGAATTATCAATGTTTCGTTGATGATGAGCTCCTATTCGACGATAAAGACGACGCAAAATTCCGAGACAGTGGACGCATCGGCTTTATTACCCATACGGCGAATGTCCATTACGACAATCTGACCATTGACGGAGAAGAGATCCCTGCCTTCGCTGTTGAACCGAACGGCAAACTTGCCACCCGTTGGGGACGACTGAAAACAGATATCTGGATTCAGTAGAATCCACGGAGTGTGTCTATTATATCATATTCACAACCCTAAAATGCATAAGTCCTATAACGACCTATTTACGAAAAAAGTCTTGGATACTTGACTTTTTTGGTAATATATGTTATACTTAATGTAGTTTTTAGGGTAAAATTTAAAAACCTACCTAAGAAAAGTGCCGGTGTAGCTCAGTGGTAGAGCACACGACTCATAATCGTGCTGTCCGGAGTTCGACTCTCCGCACCGGCATTGTCCTTTTTGGCACAACTTGCAAGCCAAAACTTGCTGTCGAAAACGGGCACACCTCATGACAACTGATTTTGTCCAACAGATGCATCGCTTCATTTTGCAGCACGAAATGATCGAGAAGGGTGAAACCGTGCTTGTTGCCGTCTCAGGTGGCGCAGATTCGATTGCCCTCCTGTATGGACTGCACACCTTACGTCCACAACTCAACTGTCAGTTTCATGTGGCGCACTTAAATCATTGCCTCCGTTCGGACGCGGACGCAGATGCAGACTTTGTTCAACAACACGCATCCCTCTTGGAATTACCGTGTACTATCCGACGCACTGAAGTCCCTCGTCTGGCAAAGCAGTGGAAACTCTCAATTGAGACAGCAGGACGCAGCGCACGATACCAATTTTATGAGGATCTTTGTACGGAAGTTGGGGCTGCCAAGGTAGCCTTGGGACACCATCAGGACGATACCGCTGAGACAGTCTTGATGAACCTCATCCGTGGGTGTGGAACCACTGGATTGAAAGGTATTGCTCCAGTCAGAGATATCAAGATTATTCGCCCCCTCGTAGAATTTACACGTGAACAAATTGAGGCGTTCCTTACCTCAATAGGTGTGATCCCGCGGCACGATTCAACCAATACGGATAAACGCTATTTACGCAACCGTATCCGTCATGAGTTGATACCCCTGCTCGAAAGTAACTATAATCCGAACATCAGAATCGGATTAAACCGGACTGCTGATGTGCTGGAAGCCGAGTCGGAATACCTTGATGTAATCGCACAAGCAGCCTTTAAGGGATGTCGCATAGCAGACACGGCTAAAGTTGTCGGACCGAATAGTATTGTCCTCAGTAGGACGAAATTCCGCGAGTATCACGTTGCCTTACAGAGACGGGCGCTGCGGCAGAGTATCTCTGAGATATTAGGGGACACAAACGATTTCTATTTTGTACACTTTGAAGCGATGCTAAACCTCATTGAAAGGGACACACCTAACGCCGTGTTAGCACTTCCAAACGGCTTACGGTTTCGACGCGCATATCAGCACCTCATCCTTGAGAGCACCGAGAATTCCGATTCCGTGTCTCTTGTTGAAACGGAAAGTTTTATATATCCACTCACTGTTCCCGGTAAAACGTCTATCACGGATCTGAAAGCGGAAATCATCGCAGAAATAGGCGATGTTCCCTCTCATATGTCCGTAACATTACCCGATGGTAAATTTGAAGCAATATTTGATCACGAGACGTTAAAGAAGATGTTCACAGAAACATTACCGCTCACGGTGCGTAATCGGCAGCGAGGGGACCGGTTTCAGCCGTATGGTATGCAAGGAACGAAAAAGATTAAGGATTTTATGATAGATGCCAAAGTGCCTCGCCACGAACGGGATAGTATCCCACTGCTTGTTTGTGGAGATGCGGTTTTGTGGCTTATCGGTTACACTACCAGTGAACCTTTCAAGATCAAACCCAGCACGCGGCAATATCTTCACTTACGCTATGTCAGTACCGAAACCTCTTCTTGAATCTGTTTTAATCTCTGAATCCGACCTTCAGAACCGCATTCACGAACTGGGTACCCAGATCGTCACTGATTACGAAAACAAAGAACTTGTTCTATTGGGTGTGCTTAGGGGCAGTGTGATATTTTTCGCAGACCTCGCGCGTGCTATTTTCAGCGCACAACTTGAAAATCCTGTAAAGGAAGTCCAGCTCCGGTTTGAATTTGTACAACTTGTAAGTTACCGCAATAGTACCAAACCGACAGCAGTAGAACTCATTCGCGGCGGCACCGACTACCTTGAACAACGGCACGTGCTAATCGTAGAAGATATTGTTGATACCGGACATACCTTGAAGTTTCTCTGCGAACACCTGTGGACGTTGAAACCCAAAACGATTCAAGTCTGCACACTACTTGATAAGCCCTCCCAACGCCAAGTACCCGTCGCTATTGATTACACCGGTTTTGAGATTCCAGATACTTTTGTTGTTGGATATGGGCTTGATTACGCACAGCAGTATAGAAATCTGCCTTACATTGCCATGTTGGAATCAATTTAAGGCGAATTAAGGCTGTTCAGTATTTCAATATTCAGCTTAAAGCACTTTTTTTGTTGACTAAAATGTCATAATTCTGATAAAATATATAGAGTAACGCAGCTTGAAAGGAGTTTATGATGCGTAAATGTATTGCGTTTGGCCTCTGTGGTGTTTTAATCATGGCGTTTGTTGTTCTAACGCAAGCCCAAATGTCAGATAAAGCACAGCTGGGGCGCGAACTTTTCCATGATCCAACCTTTAAAGGCACAATTGACCCGTCAAAGGCGACCGGGCTTACCTGTGCAAACTGCCACGCCGATTTTGATGAAACAGCGAACCCAGATGGCGTGATTCGCGCCGGACATAGCGTGGTCGGTGTTCCACACCGTGGCGAAGCAAAAGGTGGAATGATCAAAGGTGCAGATTTTGCCCGGGCAGCGGGTGGTGGTGGTTTCTGTTATGAGCATTTCTTGCAGAGAGTGCCACACGATAAAGTTAATCCTACCGCAATTCCAGTAGAACATGCCGAAGCACTCATGGCTTATTTTGAAGTTATTTCTGGTGACAACAAAGGTCCCGAGTTTGAAATGGCTATGCTCGATAAAGATGCTATAAAGAAAGCAGGCGAGGACATCACCGCTATGAGTGGTGATGCAAGCAACGGTTGGCAACTTTTCGGACGCGCATGTGTTGCTTGTCACCCAACGGCTAAGAAAGCTGGAATCGGTCCACAATTGGTCCGCTCCAGGGCACCGCGCAATATCGACGCCACGATGGCGCGCTGGGCTGGTAAAATTCGTGGCGGCGGCTCCCTTATGCCGTTCTATGCCCCGGATATCCTCAGTGACCAAGACATCGCTGATATTATCGCATTTCTGCGCGATCAGATAGAAAACACAGCGAAATAACAATAAATTAGGCTGGGATGAACTGTCCCAGCCACACCTTTTATTGTACAATTTTGTCTGGTTTTTCGTAACCAACTCTCTTTATATGCGTTTGTATCAATGCGTTTTTTGAGCGATTATGGGCTTAATATGTCTACCCTGAAAAGTGAATGTCAACTATCAGGAAACATTGAATTTTAAGACAAAGTTCAATGCTTCCAGCAGACAGGCACAAGGGGTCCAGAATTGTAGAAACGATAAGATAAGTGTTTCTTTCTGTGTGAAAGCCCATTTGTTGATAAAACAGAAATGTTGTCAGTTTCAGAGCATACAAACGTTTTGCCAGATCTGAATATGAAGAGAGGATAGTGTCATGAGAGCATCTCGATTCCTTGGCGTATATTTTTCGATTCTCCTAATTGGTTTTGTATTAAATTTGACGAGCTGCGGCGGTAGTAACTCGAACAATCCAGTATCAGATGCAAATACAGCAGAGGATGCCGAAACCAGCGATGCTATCGTTGAGCTTGCACAGAACCAAAACACAGAAAAACTGGAGCGGATTACCGATCTTGAGGTAACAATCACTGTTACAAAGAAAACAGTGCAACCTGGTGAAGAGGCGGAACTCACGGCTTCAGTGAAAGGCGTTAGGGGGACCAGTGTCACGTTGAACTGGTTGAATATTACGGGACTTGGTCAACTTTCCCCCGTCAGCGACAATGAAGTTACCTGGACTGCCCCGGCTACGTTAAATGGAGAGGCGGTTCAAGTTGAAGTCATTCAACTCGTTGTGACCGTGATTAGTGAAGTAGTTTCAGTCGGAACCTCTGGAATTGATACTGATACCCAAATTTTTTCAGAAACTAAGACTGTTTTATTAACAGTCAAAGAGTAGTCAGTAAAGCAAATTCCCTGAAATTACATCACATCTAACCGGGTCCACAACTGGGTAGAATTTGCGTTTATTTTTTATTGCCAGGGTATCAGATGAAATGAAGAGAAATTTAATTCGCATTTTTACAATTGTTGTGTTCCTTGTTGCATCCGTTGCAACAGACTCAGATGCTGGTGTTCAGCAACACTTGGTTGAAAAAGGAGATACATTGTGGGAACTTTCCCGGAAATACAAAGTACCTCTCAAATCAATCGCCCAAGCCAATAAGATTAAGTTAACCAAACGGTTGCAAATTGGGGAAAAATTGCTGATTCCTGGAAAAACTATTGGGGAGGCATGGTACTTTGTTAAAGCAGGCGATACCTATTCAAGCATTGCACTCCGCTATAACCTTGACTGGCAAGATTTACAGCATGCAAACGGTATCCCGCCCCGGAGGCTTCAGATAGGAACAAGACTTCGGATTCCAAACGGTGAAGAGGCTTTTACCTTCGCAAATCCACTCCGGATACCTTTAGTTGTGACCTCAAAATATGGTTACCGCTCTCATCCTGTTACCAGACGCTACCAGTTTCATGAAGGTATAGACTTCCGCGCTGCTGTAGGAACACGTGTATATGCTTCTAGATCAGGTAAGGTAATCTTTGCTAAGCGGAAAGGTGGCTACGGTAAAATGGTTGGCATAGAACATGAGAATGATTTTACGACGTGGTACGGACATTTGTCGCATATCAGAGTGAAAGTTGGGGAATGGGTATCTCAAGGAAAGATAATTGGTCTTTCAGGCAACACAGGGATTTCGACAGGACCTCACTTACATTTCGAAATTAGGTACAAAGGCAGAAGTGAAAAACCATCTCAGTATCTCACCATACGGTAAACGAAGTTGGCTCTTCCTGGTCCCCATCTTTCTTTTATTGTCGTATTTCCTTCTTGACAAAAACACACTATCAGACGCACTCAATCCGAGACCTGAAGTTGGCACACGGGGACTTGGGTTGAGCGGTGCGTTCATTAGCAGTGCTGACGACGCAACAAGCCCACTTTGGAATCCCGCAGGACTCGCTACACTTCGACGTGGCAATCTAATTTATGACCTGTCGCAAGGTGCGTTCTCCATCGCCTATCCTATTAAATCTATCGGGACATTTGGTTTAAATTTTCTTGATTTAAACGGCGGCGATCGGTTTCTGATAAAACACGCCTCCAACCCAATCGGCAGCTTCGAACTGGGTAGTAATCAAGTCCTCCTCTCTTATGCCAGGAAGTTTGGTCCCTTGCAACTGGGTGCCAACACCGGATACAGCCGAGCACCGTACTATGGCAGCCGCTGGGCACAAAATTACGACATAGGCATGCAGACGAAGTTTAATCGTTATCTGACACTCGGCATACGGCTTCGTGATATTTCCGGTGTAACTATTCGCGACCAGAATGGACAGATATTGCAAATTTTCGACCAACATCTTGCGCTCGGTGCCGCCTTAAAACCCCACGCAATCATTCGATGGTACAATCGGTTAGACATTAACACACCCGGTTTCGGTACGAGTTTAGAGATCGGAAACGAAAGGATTGCCGCTCGGATTGGTTCAGCATTCTCTTTTGGTACCAATTCACCTTCTCAGTCATGGAGTGCCGGATTTTCACTCAGCCAATTGGGCAAGCAACTCCATTACACCTATCTCAATCACGGAGATCTCGAGTATAAACATTTCGTTTCAATAGGTATGTTTTTCGGTGGGCAGGAACCTATACAAACATCAGAAACCACTACGAGAATACAACAGCCTCATGGCGCAGAGTCAACCACAATACAACCAACAGTAGCAAAATCAACAACATACACACAACAGCCAAAACAGAAACTTTCAAAGTACAAGACCGTTCAAATCGCGAAAGAACACAACACCGATGTAGAGCTTCTCCTTGCAATCGTTTTTGCTGAATCCAATTTTAATCCGGTCGCTGTCTCTAAAAATGGAGCGGGGGGTTTAATGCAGATGATGCCACCCACTGCATGGGAACTTGGACTCAAGGTCCCCAAGTATAAAAACAAACGAAAACCGAACCGTGATGCAAGCATAGACGAACGTTTTGATCCGATCAAAAACTTGCACGCTGGTTTAACCTACTTCAATAAACTTTTAAAGAAATATAGAGGGGATTTGACTTTGGCCCTCGGAGCTTACAATGTTGGACCCAGCAGGGTGAAGATACGCGGTCCCCTCATCAGCAAAGGTAAAAAATACGCGAAAAAGGTGCTAACCCGTTATCAACTCTACCGTGACAATAAGGAAAAAATGGAAGCTGACCTCAAGCGGTTAGAAACGGTACTTAATGATGATTAAAAAGAAGGTGCGCCAGCGAAGCACACCTCCAGCTGCGAGGAAATAAAATGGATAAAATTAGATTGGCAATCGTTGGATGTGGCGGCATGGGACACCGACACATGTACGGACTGGCAGAACTCCATCGTGCCGGGTGGACACGGTTTGACCTCGTTGGTGCTTGTGACCCAGTCCTCGACAACGCCGAGTCACTCGCTGCGCAAGCAGAAGAACGTTTTGGGAAAAAACCTGCGGTTGTTGGGAGTCTGGAAGAACTTGCTGAAGTCGGCGTGGATGCTGTCGATGTGACGACCACACCACCTTATCACCACACCGTCGCTGTAGAGACGCTTGAACGTGGCTGGCATACCATGGTAGAAAAACCCATGGGACTGACAGTTCGGGCGTGTAACCTGATTCGCTGTGCCGCTGATGCGTCTGACGCGATTCTCAGCGTCGCAGAGAACTACCGGCGCGACCCGATGAACCGACTTGCGAGGGCACTCCTTGATGCAGAAGTTATCGGTCCTCCCCGCTTTCTCATCCATCACACAATCAGTGGAACAAACCGTATGACCATCTCTGTCTGGCGACACCAGAAGGATCAAAGTGGGGTGCTGCTGGATGTTGGCGTTCACTTTGCGGATATGATCGAGTATCTACTTGGTGAGATCGATACCGTCTATGCACAGACACGACTTCACGAACCCATCCGGTACAATTCTGCTGCGGTGACCGGTGAGTCTGGCTCTAATCCGTCTGGGGTTTATACGAAATGGCAACGTAAGATGCCCGCGGAATTCGAGGCAACCGCGGAAGATGCAGCTTATGCAACCTTGACCTTCAAAAGTGGTGCTGTAGGGCAGTATATTGAAGACCATGGAGCATGGGGCCAAGGTGGCTGGCTCCGCCAAATTCACGGATCACAAGGCTCTATGACGCTTCCCGGAGACCGAAGTGGTAGACTTATCACTCTCAACATTGATGGAGAGGAACCGCTTAGTGACGAAAGACTCTTGAATCTTGTTCCAGATTTCCACTTGGACGCTGTTACAACAGACTTATTCGGCGGCGACCGGCTGTGGAAGTATGAATTGCCGTTTACACAAATCGATGCCAAGATTATTGCTATTGAATACGGCGACTTCGCCGAAGCTATCGCTGGAAACAGTGAAGTTGAAGTTGATGCATACCAAGGCACCCGTTCAGTCGCAGTCTCCTATGCCATGCTTGAGTCTGGTGCAACCGGACAGATCGTTCAGATGGACGAGATGCTGGACGAATCAATCAATACATACCAGAGTGAAATTGACGAGGGGTTGGGCATCTGATTATCTCGCGAGCACGCTTTATAGTAAAACTCCAAAATACATAAGTTTGAAATCTACTATAAAGGACAACCTATAGGATGACAAGTCAGCAAGAATTTGGAATCGGTTTGATTGGGTTGGGCATCGGACAGCAGCACCTACTCGGTTATCAACGCCAAGACCTACCCGTTGTAGCGATTTGTGACCAAGATGCCGCCCGCCTTAATGAGGTAGGAGATCGATTTGGGGTCGATAAACGCTATACCCGCATCGCCGACCTAATCGCCGATAACGATGTTGACGTGATCGATATGGCAGTGCAGCCATGGATCCGTTCTCCCATTGTTAAAGCCGCTGCTGAGGCTCGCAAACATATCCTCTGCCAAAAACCGTTCTCAATGTCGATGCAACAAGCCGTCGAAATGGTAGAGATATGCGAGCAACACAATGTGCAGCTTATGGTGAACCAGAACTCCTGCTTCGTTCCGGGCTTCCTCGCTATTGAACCCTACATCAACGCCGAACATCTCGGCGAAATCTATCATGTCTCAATAACCTGTAACGGATTTTACACCGAATTCCCTGAACGCCATTTGATCCCGGCGATGCAGGTGCATCATGTAGGACTTGTTTATAAATGGTTTGGTGAATACGAGAGCATCTACTGCCAAGCGCACGGGCATAACAGGTCTATTGAAGCAGGCGAAACTATGTCCGTCGCGCTCTTTACAAGCCGCAGCGGCATCCAAGGTTTGCTGTCGTGCAACTGGGCGTTCCTTGCGGATTCTGGACGCAACTTGCAACATCCACACGAAGAAATTCGGATTCAAGGGACCAAAGGGGCTATCTACGGTAACAGTGATGACATAACGATTCACCTGACGGAGCCAGAGCCCCGCGAAATCAAACCGTCAATAGAGGGCACGTGGTTTCCAGACGCTTTTGGAAACGTGATGGCACACTTTCAGGAGTGTCTGCGTACTGGAGAGAAGCCTATTACGCATGGCCGTAGCAACCTACACGTCGTCCAGACAGTCTTCGCTATGCACGAGTCCGCGAGCATAGGAGAAGTCGTCAGGGTTGGCGACATTTCGTTAGATGGCGACTACAACCTGAGTCCGCACCCCGTTCATAGTGCAGATGATGCCGCTATCTTGCAGTAAAACATTAAAACATCATGGTAGACGACTTGTCTACCATTCCCCTCTCCGATCAGGCCAGGGATGCGCTTTGGCGACCTCCTCATTAAGATCAGTGCCCCATCCCGGACGCGTGGTTGGAGTTTTCATGTAGCCATCCGTAATGTCTGGGACATGCGTCGTCAAATCGTCTTTCCACGGAACGTCATCAATGTCAATCTCCATGATTCTCACATTGGGTAAAACACCACAGAGACTCGCGCTCATGTGAGTAGCGAGGTGACTGTAGTAGTTGTGCGGTGCGACGTTGAGTTGGAATACATTCGCCAAGTCACCAATCTTTTTTGAAGGCGCGAACCCATTCCACGGCACATCAATCATGAATACATCGGCGGCACGACATTCAAAGTAAGGAAGATATTCGCGCATGTAATAGAGATTCTCGCCGGTGCATATCTTGGTTATGGTAGAATCCTTAATTTGACGGATCGCCTCGTGGTCGTACATATCAATCTCCAGCCACAGCATGTCGAACTGCTCAAGTACTTTGGCGATACGCATGCACGCCTCCGGTTTGAAGTTGAAGTTCAGATCAAGATTGATACTAACATCGGGACCTACAGCTTCTCTGAAGGTGCCGATTAAAGTTTCGATGTGCCGTAGAACTTGAGACGTTACATTCCCATCAGTCGTCCCAGGTCCACCGCCGAAACCGCCGAAATGGACAGATGCCGTGTCGCCGGGAAAAATGACGTTGGTTTTGAGTGCGGTGAAGCCTCTTTCGACGACCTCACGACCTAACGCTGCGATGTCATCCATGCTTCTTAAGGGTGGAACGCCGATGAGTTCATAGTTACGGGCACGAGAGCTCCCACAATGCGACCAATAGACGCGCACATCGTCACGTGTTGGTCCACCGAAAAGTTCAACAACGGATATTCCCAACGCTTTCGCCTTAATATCTATGAGTGCACATTCAATGCCAGCGATCGCTTTCGCGGCGATACCACCAGGGCTTTGTCGGGAGCCGCGAATCATATCCCAAAACCGCATTTCATACGCGCGCGGATCCCGTCCAACCATCAGTGGGGTAAAATCCTTAATCGTTCCGACCACACCGTTGGGATTCCTACCGTCACTGCATTCGCCATAGCCGGTGACACCTTCATCGGTTTCTACCTTAACAAAAGTCCAAGGACGCCAACCTGCATCCACAATAAAAGTTTCAATATTTGTAATTTTCATAGAAATCTCCTTAGAGTTTAATAATTTCCTCCCGCTGATGCGATTCAAGGAGCGCATCACAGATACGCATTGTGTTCACCGCTACCTCAGCCCACTGCCCCTCAAGGTTCCCAGATTGCACAATCTGAGAGAACCGCTTAATCATAGCAACCTCCTGAATACAAGCCCCAACGGTATTTTGTTCGTTGCCATCCGGTCCATGAATCCAGAATCGGGCAGAGTCCTCGGATGTAGGAACAGTAAAATCGTCACAGACGATTGAGGCACGCGTGCCAGCAATCTCAAACCACTTGCGAAGTCCAGTATCGAACCCACAATCAAAGGTGGCAATACGTTCATCGCTGAACCAGAGGATACCAGCAAGATTGAAATCAACACCCACCTCATAGCGTGCTGTCGCGAAGACCTGTGTGGGCATAGCATCAAATGCCCAGAGAATCGAGCGGATGCAGTAATAGCCTAAATCGCCCAGACTCCCGCCTGCGAATTCCTTCATGGCACGGATATTACCGGTGGGAATTGTATCCCAATTGAAAGTGAACGCCGAAGTTACTCGACGCAGTTTTCCAAGGGTGCCATCTGCTATTTTTCCTTTCATCTGTGCCGTTCTTTCATGATGCACCCACATAACACCGTCCATAAGTTGCACACCATTTTGGTGACAGGTATCCGCCATCGCTGCTGCTTCGTCAGCATTCGCAGCAAGTGGTTTTTCACAGAGGACGTGTTTGCCGTGTTCCGCTGCTTTGATTGTCCATTCAGCATGGAGAGAGGGTGGCAAAGGGATGTAGATAGCATCGAGCGATGCGTCGGCGAGAAGTGCGTCGTAAGTGCCGTAAGCCGTAGGGACATTGTGTGCCTGTGCCCATGTTGCAGCGCGTTCCTCTGTTCGGCTTGCGACTGCAACTAAATCGGCGTTTTCGGCGAGGCGGATTGCGCGGGCAACCTTTGTGGCGATATTGGCTGTGCTAAGAATACCCCAACGGACCGGTGGTTTTGTTTCAGTTGTCATATTTCTCCATCTAAAATTTTGACGCTTGAGTTCACTACAATATACCGCACAACTGAAAATTAATCAAGCACACAGAAATAGGGGTGTAAATATTTCGGCAACGGGTCGTCTGAATCGCGGATTGACACAGATGGCACAAATGACGTGAATTTTAAGACGCCCGCCTGTGAGAGTATAGCTTATAGGTCGCGGTTGAAAACCGCTCCTACAAAAGCCGGGAAGAATGACTCTGAATCAATGAACAACCGCTTTTAATTTGACTTTCACAGCAACAATGGTATAATAAAAACTTATAATAGTAAACTCTATGTGCTATTTATTATCTTGAAAAATCAAATAGTAGGCACACACCATGTGCCGTCAAAGGAGTTTTATGAATATTCAAAAAATCACAACATTCACCTTTCTCGTCGTAACGGCAGCGTTAATTGTAGGACTTTCTTCTTGCGATCGAGTTTCACCAGTCGTTCAACCCACCACACCCCAGATGCAAGAGCCCAGTGCAGAAATTGCCATCGGCGTTGTCTTACCTTTGACAGGACGACTTGATACTTCATTTGGCGTGTCAATGCAGCAAGGCTTTGAATTAGCACTGAGTGAAATTAATAGCGCACAATCGAACGGTGTGAAACTCAAATTTATCATCGAAGACGATCAGAGCACGGTAGAGGGAGCAGTCGCGGCTTTCAATAAACTGACTCAGCAAGAAGGCGTGTCTATCATTCTCGGACCTGCTACCTCAAGTCAAACCGAGATGGCCTTTTCGATTGCACAAGAAAACCAGGTTGTGGCGATAAGCCCGACTTCCTCCGCCCGCGGTCTTAGTGCGCTTGGCGATTTTGTTTTTCGCGTCGCACTTACCACGGATGTGCTCATTCCTATTGGTATTGAAAGGACACAGGCAAAACTGGGTTATCAAACCGCTGCTACGCTATATGATGAAACAGATCTCTTCTCTACGGATGGAGATGAGGCAGTGCGGGAAGTGCTCAAGGCTCGCGATATTGAAGTGCTAAGCACTGAAACCTTCCAAGGGGGTGATACCGACTTTTCTGAACAATTAGCCCGAATACAGACCCTGAACCCCGATGTTATTTTTGTTTCAAGTTTATCGCCAGAAAAGCCTGGAATTCTAAGGCAGGGGCACGAACTCGGTATATCCATTCCCTTTATAATGCGTACATTGACTGCAGAAGATGTACAAGCTGCGGGGCCAGCTGCTGAGAGTGCAATAACTTTTGTAGGATGGGGGACTCCAATCAACACACCAGGAAATCAAGCCTTCATCCAGAATTACAGTGAGATATACGGCACGGCACCAAATAACTACGCCGCAAGGTCGTATGCCGCTCTCCATATTCTGGCGGCGGCAATCACGAAGGCACAATCAACTGATTCTGCCGCGATTCGAGACGCGCTTGCAAGTATCAAAGATTTTGACACAATTTTAGGTAAATTCTCCTTTGATGCTAATGGAGACGCCGTCTACGACGCGAAAGTCTTGATCGTCAAAGACGGTGAATTGGTACTTTTTGAGTAATCTGTCGTTGTGTAATACATCTGGGGGTACTTCTGTTGGTATACCTTTCAGGAGTCCCCAGTCTCACATACCATTCTTTAATTCACAAAAACCGTGCAGAATTCGTTAGATCAGTTTTATACCAAACCAGAGGTCGCGGGAATATGTTGGAAGCATTTCACGAATACGCTTTCAACTTTGAACCGAAATCCCAGCGACCTCTTTTTTATTGAACCCGCTGCTGGCACTGGAGCGTTTTACGAACTTTTACCCCCCCAGAAACGGTTGGGTATAGATCTCGCACCGAAATGTAAGGATGTGAAATCTCAAGACTTTTTTAAATTGACCGACTTCCCGTCTGCCTCCAGAGACACTGCTATCATTGGTAATCCACCTTTCGGCAAACGTGGAAAATTAGCAATAGCGTTCTTTAACCATGCCGCTTATTTGGCAGACCTTGTAGCGTTCATTGTTCCTGTCAACTTCCGTAAATTTACCGTTCACAAACAGCTGAACTCAAATATGCGTTTTATCAGCAAATTGCCCCTCCCAAGAGACGCATTTCATCTTGACACTGGCAAGCCTTATTCGGTAAACACGGAATTTCAGATATGGACCCGTTTGGCAAGCACCCACCATGACATGCGACAATATAAACCCCTACCGATCTGTCACCCAGATTTTCAAATATGGCAGTATAACAACACAACAGATGCGCTGAAGGTCTTCCGAAATTCATTCGATTTCGCTGTCCCGTGTCAAGGTTGGCAGGATTACTCCCGTAGAGAGAAAGACGAAAAGCGATGTGAACGGAATAAGCAGTGGATACTTCTGAAAGCGAAAAATGCTACCGTTTTAACACGCTTGATGGAGATTGATTATAAACGTCTGGCGCAGGAGTGCGCTACGGCTGTTCCGGGTTTTCGGAAGGGGGACCTTGTGAAGGCATATACGGAACACTATAAAGAATAGAATCTGTTTCAGAGACAACCCGTGTCTGGAATTGCCGCCGATTGTATGAACTCACTAATAACCTACCCAAACCGCTCTGGTCGATATGGTGCGAACCAGTCCACCCGCACATCATCAACAATCTCCAAGGTCGCCATTTCACCCACGAAAGGTGCCAACGTCACACCGCTGTGCATCAGCGCAATATATAGGTTCGGCACCGCTTTCGTAAATCCGAGTACCGGAAACCCATCAAGCGGCATCGGACGATAGCCGACGGGGGTCGGTATTGCTTTCGCATCCGCTATCGCTGGTAAATAGGTCTTGGCACGAGCGAGGAGGGCATCGGCATGCGCTTGTGAGTCGTCACGATTTATTCCTTCCTGGGTACCCTGCCCGATTCTAAGGCTTCCATCAGCCAGCTGCCGGAGATGGAGATGTTGATGGTTTTCATCCTTCGGCGGTGCGTGAATAACCGCTACGTTGTGTAAAACCTCAACACACGGCGTTGTCTTAATAACAATACCCGGACTTCGTTGTTGTGGAATGCGCGCTTTTGCTAAAGAGGCAAGCTCAGTCGTTTGAACACCACTTGCTAAAACGACAACATCGCACGGAAATTCACCATTAGGAGTCTTGACAGCGGCAACACTACCGTTGCGAACGACAAAACCTGTAGCTTCCGTTTGAGAGTGCACGACTGCCCCTGCTTCACACGCCTGCCGAAGACAAACATCAATAAACGTATCGGTTTCAATGTGAATATCCGCCTCGGAGAGAGATGCAGCCAACACGGTGCCCGGTTGTAGATGTGCTTCAAGAGTCAACATCTCGTCACAGGTAATCAGTCGGCACGGATACCCCCATCTCTGTATCTGATGGATACGCTGACGCAGCTGCGCTGCCCGTTGCGGATCGCTCTCCCACCGCATTTCACCGCCATAATGGATACCGATGTCTGTATCCAGTT
Organism: Candidatus Poribacteria bacterium; assembly: GCA_022826805.1. Taxonomy (GTDB): domain Bacteria; phylum Poribacteria; class WGA-4E; order WGA-4E; family WGA-3G; genus WGA-3G. The sequence continues at coordinate 77,215 of JAJDUH010000079.1, read as the reverse complement.
GATGCGCCAATCGATACCACATATCCAGCGAACGCCGATTGAGTGTGTGGTACTCGCGTGGGTCTTTCCCAAAAGCATTTGCCCAAGCAAAGGAATGTCCCGATGCACCTGCACCGGGGGTGTCACGCTCCAAAAGCGTTACGGTAATGTCATTGCGCTGGGATAAATAGTAACCAAGCGAAGCACCAATAATACCCGCGCCGACTATCACTATTTTTTTCGTCTTAGGGGTAAGGGAAAGACTGGGATTTTTGTCTGCCAAAGGATTCCTCTGAAAAGTCGATGCTGTGCGCGGCGGGAATGCGCTTATCAGTGATGTCTCAACGATGCGCTGCGACGATAAATCCCGTCAAGCCCGCAAGCAACAACTGAAAGCCAGTTTGATAGAACAACATCAGAAACGGTTGACAGAGCGCAATCAAACCAATCGCAATTAAGCCAATAGAAATACGTTCACACAAGGTTTTCTGAGAAAAAACAATCGAAAAAACGATAATCCCCGGCAGAAGCAGATGTAACGCGGTACTACCAAGCGATGGAATAAAGGGTTGATAAAGAAAGACAATGCCAATACATGCGAGAAGTGCTGAACCAATGGTTACTGCTTGCTTCATTCCAGTTGTCATGCCAAATGCAATAGCGCTGGCAAACAGAATATGAAACGCCGAACCGTGTAAAATTGACGGGACAGGTAGATAAAGAAAAGCGAGTCCAATAACTAAGCCAATACCGGATATAAGCGCAATCCGTCGCTTGTCTTCAAAAGATGTCCCAGCTAAGATTGCAGCAATACTCAGCAGTACCAGCGCGATACCCTTGAGCAAAACAGCATTCTGAGCAACAAGCGATGGGGCTGCTGAAATGCCGCCTACATAGAGAAAAATAGTGCCGAGCACGAAGAACCCAATCGCAAGCAGCTGATTCCGTTTTTCTTTTCCCATCAATTTCTTTGGACAGGGGACTCCATGCTTTAGCGTGGAGGGGAATGCCCACCTCTTTTTTTGTTTTTTTCTTGACAAAACCTGTCAAAAATATTATACTCTTTATACCAGTTGGCAGACATGCAAAGCGTCACCGCTTGGTGACGTGTCTGCCTACCCACTTTGCAAGGGTTAAAGACTGGTAACTGGTAATACCTTTGAGAGTCTATAAATATCAAATACGCAACCATCCGCAAAATATGCGCGTGGGCAATATGCTCGACGGCCTTGGCGATGTGCATAACCACTTTCTTAAGTTGGAAAAGCGATATTACCGCATCTATGGGAAATACGCTGGGCGTTTTCGCTTGCAACCGCACCTGACGAAGTTGCTCCAACGGGTCAAGAAACATTGGGCATGGATACCGCGTGACACACCTGACCAAGTGATTATCCGCTTGCACTTGGCTTGGGAAAAGTTTTTTGATTATCTCAAAAAGGGAAAGCGAGGCAGGCGTGTCGGTCCCCCGAAGTTCAAAAAGCGCGGGAAATACCGATCTGCGAAGTTTCAAACTGGATACAAACTTTCTCAAGGCACGGTGTGTCTGTCGCTCAAAGAATGGAACTCGGCTAAACAGAAGTTCGGCTTCGTCCGCAGAAATATCCTGTATCACCCCCATCGCGATTGGACGGGACGTGTCCGTTATATCCAAATCGGTCGGGATGCTGTCGGAACGTTTTGGCTCTATGTCGTGACAGATAACACTATCAAAGAAGTCTTGTCCGCTACAGGTGAAAGCGTGGGGGTAGACTTCGGTATGGAGACGTTCTTGGCACTTAACACGGGCGAGAAAATAGCGGGTACTCAATTCTTGAAACAGTCTTTGAAACAACTTCGGTCTCTGAATAAAGCGGTAAGCCGCAAGCAGAAGGGTTCCAACAATTGGTACAGAGCCATTAGAGACCTCGCAAGGCTCTATAGAAAGGTTGCCCGACAACGCCTTGATTGGCAGTGAAAACTCGCTACTGATCTCTGCCGAAGATTTGACCTTATCGCTACCGAAACGTTGAATCTTGACGCGATGAAGCGATTTTGGGGACGGACAATATCCGACCTTGCTTTCGGTACGTTTCTTGAGATCCTTAAATTCAAGTGTTTCAAACATAATCGTGAGTTCCAACAAGTTGGACAGTGGACACCTACCACGAAACCGTGTTCGGATTGTGGGCACCACAACGAAAATCTTTCTCTCTCTGATAGGCAGTGGACATGTCCCGACTGTGGTTCTCACCACGATAGAGACATCAACGCTGCGATAAACATTTTGAGGGCTGCCTGTGATCCCTCTGTGGAGCCTGCGTAAGACCTTCTACGGAAGGCTGCGGTCTACGAAGCACAAACCCCACGCTTTAGCGCGTGGGTGCCTTGACAGCCATTTTAACAACCTGTGAGAGCACTACATTTAGAGGGACTCGCCGAAGTATATCAATTTCTCCCTTTCAGCAGGCGACTCACCCAGGTTTTAGATTGTTCCTCATTCAACTGATTCGTCAGTTCGTCAATTTGTACGGACAAATTTCCTCTGTCGTTCCGGCAAGATTCAATTGCTTCTCGGAGTTTCGTATTTTCGGCGACAAGCGCTTGATTCTCTGCTTCCAATTTGTCGCACGTTTCCTGTAGGTGTGTGATATGAAAAACCTGGCAGCTGAGATTTTCAATAATATCGTCTGTCGGGATATTGTAGGCGAGTTTTCTTATCAGCATCGCGAGTCCATCAACCCGTAACTGAATTTGTGGCTTCGGAGAGTCTCCTGGGCTGTCAGGAGGCGCAGAGACGACGCGGATATACGACTCAATGTCCACGTCTCTCCGCTCTAACGTTCGGGTGATGATATCCTCCTCTACACCTATAATTTCAGAGATTTTGGAGGAATTTATATAGAGGTCCATTCCTAAGTTCCTAACCAGTCTCTTCTGATAAAAAATTAACAATCCAATATCTACAATGCCATTGGTCCATAAAAACGGACTAAAAATAGCATAACACATATCCTATTATTTGACAAATCGAAATCTGGGGTGCGTCCACAGATGTAATTTTGGCGCGCCTGTAGAGCGCGCCAATAAGAAGTGAGTGATAATACAGATACGAAAAACGAACTCTATGAAATTCCGTCCCAATATTTCCACATATTGTCGGGTGTCTCAAACTTGATCTGATCCAAATCTTTGCGACGGTATCTACCGATAAGCGCGATCCTGACCCTACGACCACAGTTCGGACCAGCCGTATGGCTCATTTGGTGATGCCAAAAGCAAACATCGCCCGCCTCACCTGTGAATTCATAACTCGGTCCTAAATCAAACGGAGCAATACCACCAGGTAGGCTATCCAAATCATGGTGTCTGAAATATTCCGCCCAAATCAGATGACTTCCGGGCCAGACCGTAAATCCACCACCTTGTTCTTCAACCTTTTCGAGATAGACGGTCGCACCGAGCGTGAAAGAACCCACAACACCTTTCGGCACACCGTTCGTTGGGGTATGGTAACCGTCAAGGTGTCCCCTCGGTTCGCGCCATTCCATGTCTGGATCTGGGAAATTGATGTGAGGTCCCGCACCGCCACCGGTATTTAATTTGTCCTTGCCAACTAATTCCTCACCCATAGCGAAGACTCGATTGTCGTATATTGTACCGCGGATAACGTCTTCGCCGCCGACAGGCACTGTACGATAACCTTTACGAATCCAAGCGTTCGGGTCGTTTCTATCTTCCTCAAGGGATTCCCAAATTCTATCAAGCGCAGCGTCAACCGATGTTGGCTCCACTGCGCCACGCACAACCAGATAGCCGTTTTCTTTGAAGAACGCTTTATCTTCTGCTGTTAAGTACGCCATAATTCAGGTGCTCCTTTCGGCTCACAAGCCCAATGTGTTTACGATCAAAAGCGTCGCTACGCGCGAACCTCAAACCCATTTTCTTCACGCGCTTTCCGATAGGGTGCCTCCTCCAGATTCAGTCCGAAGCCGGGACTCTGTGGAACACTCACATAACCATCAGATATAGAGTACCCGGAGTCATCTAAACCCGGTGTGGTCGCATGATCCCATTCGACAAACTCAAATCGCTCGACCTTTGCTGCAAGATGGCACGATACATAATTCCCGTAGTGTCCACCGTAATGATGTGGCGCTGTACCAACATTAGATACATCCAATTCAGGACCCAGTTCAAGCCAACGTGAGAAACCAGGAGAGAAAATATCATATTGGACAATGTCAATAAGTCCTTCCTTTGCCCAATCCACAAGGTTTGGCGACGCACTACCTTCGCCATCGGCGATACGGGTCTCCAAGCCTTCAGCGTTCAGCCATTCCTTCAGAAGACTGTAGACCCTTGCATCCTCATGAAACGCCTCTTCCATCCAATAAACTTTTGCATCAGCAGCACCGCCCAGGACCTGTTTGGTGAGGTTGAGGTTATAGCCGTTATTTGCATCTATCAAAATCGTAGCACCAGCACCAACCGCCTCGCGGACAGCACAGATAACATCAATATCCCGCTGTGTCCCCTTGGCGAGTGGCATGTGCATTGCACCGCGTCCTACTTTGATTTTGTAGGCATTATGTCCACGTGCTTTGCCCTCCAATGCCTCGGAAGCGATAAGTGCCGCAGCTTCAGCATTGTCTTCAAGATGCAGGTCATCAATGTAGAGCGAGGTATCATAGCACGGTGCGCGGAACTCACCGTTCTGTCCAGAAAGCATTGCATAGACAGGTTTCTGCGCCAACTTGCCTACGAGGTCCCAGATAGGGTACTCCAACATCCTAAATTCTTCAGTGACACCGCTTTCTGAGTTGAAGGCTTCACCGAGCTGAAATCCGACAATAGCTTCCGCTTTTTCAGGAGAAATCGGGGAAAACCCAAAACCACTGACACCGTCTGTTGTCGTTATACGGGCAATAGCCGGCCGGACATGTAGTCCGTGTTCGCCAAGCCTTGAATTGCAGCCAGCCTTGCGAGGACGTTCGCCTGTCAAACGCGCCCATTCAATCCGTTCGATTTTTACATTTTCCAATCTGACCACCCTCCGTAGATATGTAAATTGAACCGTACCACTTCCCAATAGTTACTGATGGGATTCTCAACCGCACCAGTAGCGGTGTATTTTAAAAAAATAAAAAACCTGTAAATCGGGTAAAAAGGATAAATAATGCTGCGAGAATAGGGGACTATAATTGGGTTTCGAGCAAGGCGATACTCTCAGGATCTAAATGGTGGTAATTCTCAATCTCGTAACGATTGCCATCAGCATCTTTAATAAGCACTCTTCCATTTTCAAGACTGACGACATCGTATCGGGTACGCATACCAAAGGAAACAGGACCGCGGTTTGTCTCCACGACCCACCGTGTCACACCAAATTCACCTTCAAGTTCGTGAATTTTGGTAATCTTCGGCATAAAATACCGTTTCTGCAATTCCGACAAGAGGGTTTCTGCCGACTCTCGTGATAATTGTTTGATGTCCTGAATGATACCGATTTCCACCCCTTCACTATCTAACAGGGTAATATATTTGTTAGAATCAGTGAGTGGAAAGGAGCGGACTGCTTCAACATTTGCGTGATTGGTGCCATCTGGTAGTTCGACAGTGAGTTCCTCAAATGAATTTCGCGCAATCTTGACATTGGCAGCATCGAGGAATTGCACCTCATCGGTAATCTTTGTAGCTTCCTGCATTACGCAGTTTCTCCTTCTTCCATATCAAGGAAGGCGTTTCTGGTGCGCACTTTCAAAGCACGCACCAGAACAGCATGGTTACCTATAACGCACGAATCTTTGATAATTCCGTCTGCTTTTCACACAAGCCTGCATAAGTCCCATCCTTGGCAAGAAGTTCCTCATGCGTTCCGATTTCGTCAACCTTTCCATCTTTCAGCACAACCAGTCGATTGGCATATTTAAGTGTAGAAAGTCGGTGAGCGATAGCAAATACAGTACGCCCGCGAACAAGCCGCTCCAATGCTTCCTGAATATTCGATTCAGTCTCTGTATCCACAGAGGATGTCGCCTCGTCCAAGATAAGAATCCTCGGATTTTTCAGAATTGCGCGAGCAATAGAAATCCGCTGGCGTTCACCACCAGAGACGCGTGCCCCGCGTTCACCGACCATTGTATCGTAGCCATCGGGGAACTTGACGATAAACTCATGTGCGTTTGCGGCTTTCGCTGCGGCAATAATTTCATGCCGCGTAGCACCCGGTTTCGAATAACCAATATTTTCAGCGACTGTACCTTGGAACAGGAACGGATCTTGAAGAACCACACCCACTTGCTGCCGCAGTGCCTTTAGCTTAATATCCCGGCTGTCGTGTCCGTCAATCTCTATTGAACCTTCACTCGGGTCGTAGAAACGGGTAATCAGGTTGATCACAGTGCTTTTTCCCGCACCGCTATGCCCAACAAGCCCAATCATCTCACCTGCTTCTGCTCGGAAAGTGACACCGTTGAGTGCGTTCTTTTCTGTATCGTAAGAGAAATAGACATCTTTGAATTCAACTTCACCTTTAATGTTTTCAAGGGTAACAGCATCTTCCTTATCAGCAACACTTGGGGGTGTGTCTATAATTTCAAATACACGGTCGGCAGAAGTTGCGGCTCGGATGAATCTCTCATTCATCTGACAAAGCGTGTAGACCGGTCTGAAAAACCGTCCCATCAATGCCTGGAACATAAAGAGTTCGCCGAGCGTTAATAGCCCATTAAAGATTTGTGAACCACCAATCAACCATATTAGGATCGAACCGGAGAAAATAATAAATTCCATGATTGGACGATAGAGGGTCCACAACTTTGCCGCATTCATTTCGCCATCAAACACTTGATATGTCTTTTCGCTAAATCTGTTTACCTCATAGCGTTCGCGCGCAAAAGCTTTGACGACGCGCACGCCTGGAATAGTGCTTGCCAATATAGTACTCACATCAGCATACCGCTTCCATAACACGGAAAAGACCTTGCTCATCTTTTTCCCAAAAAAGATGGTGAAGAAGATAAGGCAAGGGACTGGAATCAGCGTCCATGCGGCAAGTTTCCAATTGGTAAGAAACATAATAATACAGATGTTGACAAGCGTCAGCGAATCACCGATCAGATCTTGTAACCCGTTGGCGATGAAATCCCGAAGCCTTGCCACGTCGCTTGTGATCCTCGACATGAGGTTACCGGTATCGCGCTGATTGTAAAAATCTAACGAGAGTGAGTTAAGATGGTCATACGTTTCGTTCCGAAGTCGGCGTGTGATATTTTGGCCCACCCACGCCATCATGTACCCTCGTACAGCGGAAGCCCCCATGGTGAAAACATTGAAGCTAACCATTAAAATAACAATGGTGGTAAGGTGCCCCCAACTTCCAGCCACTGGAAGCGTTAACCAACCCGAAATACCCTCGACGATCCCACTAAGTTGTCCCCACGTGGGATCTGGAATCGGTTCACCCGTCGCAGTTAGCGTAGCACCGCTTATGTTCCTTTCTGCCGGAACAAGGATATTATCAACCATCTCCTTACTCAGAACAGCAGGGAGAAGCGAAACGAGTCGGATTACCATCATCAAGGCAAGCGCAGGAATAGCGACGTGCCAGAACGGGTGCGAATATTTAATAAGCCGAAAAATGAGTTTCCCTTTTTCGACACAATGAACACAGACCCCTGACCAACGAGGTAGTGGTTGTCCGCATTTTTCGCATTTGCCTTTATTTTTTCCCAGCCCTTGCGGACGGTGTTGTTTTTCTTGATCGGCTTCTGGATTCGCATCTTGGACAAGCGTCTCCAACTCAGGCGTCGCCAGTTCAAACTTTGGCGTAAAGCGGCGCGAGTAACGTGCTACCTCAACCGCCTTATCGGATGTTCGGACCTTTAAAATGTTGTTCCCATACATCTCAACGATTTCAACAGCCGAAACCGACGCAAGTGAAATTTCCTGAAGTTGATGTTTTGGAGTACCGTTCTGATTAAAGGCAATGAGCCGCCTATCAGTAACAATCACCCAATCCTTACCGTAGTCGCCATCGAACTTAAGATCGGTTGAAACGGCGACTTTAATTTCCTCGCCATCCGTAAACAATGCATGTGCCCGATGCTCCAATTCCTCGGGCACCTCTTCGACTGTGGTTAGCTCGTCGTCCCCCAATTGTTCAAATGCGGACTTCCCACCAAAAGGTCTCTTCCGTAAGAATTCTCTCCGCACATTGGATGACTTCGGCATTATCCCTCGCATAAATAAAAACCCCCAAAGATTAAAGGCATGGTTTATAGCCTATATAAAACACTTAGGATACTTTATTTAACGAAGGTTTGCAGAAAAAGTTGAAAAAAAAATACATAAAAGCATAAAAAAGCGTGGATAACGCCACAATTAGTGGCTTAAACCACTGGAAACCCTATTTTTTACTCAATTTATGGGTTCGGTGGCGATGTACAGATTAGGACTTCCATCGACTCATCCCCTGTATTTTCAATGCCGTGTTCACACCACGGTGGGAGATGGATGAACGTCCCCGCTTCAACGGGAACTTTTTCACCAGCGATTGTCATTACTCCTTTCCCTTTTAGAATGACATAGCACTCCTCAGTGTGGTGACTCCCCGGTTCAAGAACGACGTGTGGTGGCACAAAAAACATAACCAAACCTAAGTTCTGTGCGGGCGCGCTTGGGTTCGCAGGATGCACGACACGTACACCAATGCCATCGCAACCTGAATACTTTACAGGAACCCCGTCTTGGACCGTGACAACGTTCGCTTGAACCTGATGCCTCGGTTTTGGAATAGGTGGTTCCCCTTGATACCCTTTAAACATAGTAATCTTTGCCATCTCTTCTCCTTGTCTAACAATAATAGACACACGCTGTGTGCCATCACGCAGCGGTGATTTACCAATCCCGTGTGTAGCCAGCAGTCCAACCGCCGTCTACTGGCAGGATCGTACCGTTAATATAACTTGCATCCGGCGAAACAAGAAAGAGCACCGCCGCTGCAATCTCCGTGGTTTTTCCAGGGCGTCCAAGTGGGATATGTGATAGCAGACTCGCGGCGTTTTCTGTGTACACACCATCATCTCCGTAAAAGAGGGCTTTCGTGCCGCGTGTCAGCGTTGAACCTGGCGCGACAGCATTCACCAGAATTCCTTCTGGTCCAAGTTCCAAAGCCATAGAACGCGTCAGATTGGCGACCCCGGCTTTCGCTGCCACATAAGCACTCTGCAAACGCAGCGGCACCAGCCCAGCAATAGAACTGATGTTAACAATCCTACCAGTGGCGTCCTCAGCACCAGACTTGTTATGACCTTCGATAATATGCGGAATGACAGCACGACTCGCCGTAAAAACACCGGTAAGGTCTATATCCAGAATCCGTTGCCAATCCTCAAAGGTATACCGATGAATCGGAACCCTGTCGCTCCGTGTGTTAATCCCAGCATTGTTCACCAGAATTTCTATTTTACCAAAATGTGATGCCACCTGATCTGCAGCAGACACCATCTCCGAAGCGTTGGATACATCGCCCTCTACGAACAGACATGTCCCACCACTCTGTTGAATTTCCTCAGCGGTTTTCTTACCCGCCTGTATGTCGATATCGATAATTGCCACCTGTGCGCCGTTGTCAATTAACGCCTCCACAATAGAGCGACCGATACCTTGCGCGCCACCTGTAACAATCGCGACCTTTCCTTCAAGTGCAACTTTCATACTATTTCTCCTCCAAACCCTACTTTCGCTGGCGGAGTTCAAACTCAGCCAACAATTAACCTCTTCCGTCCAAAATTTTAAGCACAACGTCGGTTAAACGCTCCGCGATTCTTGGAACCTGCGGAAGCCAGCAACTGCAAAAAACAGCAAGATAATTACACCCGTACCGCCAGCAATTCCAATCCCTGAAGCGGCACCGAGAGCGGCAGGAAGATAGCCACAAAACAGGGCAATGCCTGCAACAGTGAGACTATAGGGTAATTGCGTCCTTACATGGTGCAACGGGTCGCAACTACTGGCGATAGAACTGAGAATCGTCGTATCTGAAAGCGGCGAGCAGTGATCCCCAAAGATTGCACCATCCAGCACCGCACCGAGGCAAATGATTGTCGTGAGTCCGTAACTCCCGTTGTCAAGTGAGAATGCAACAGGAATCGCAGTCGGAATCAGGATCGCCATCGTTCCCCAACTCGTGCCGGTCGCGAAAGAAGTAACAGACGCACATATAAAGACGAAAATCGGGAACCAGAGCGGTGAAACGACATCACTGAGCATTGTCGCAAGAAATTGACCCGTCATCAATCTATCACAGCACGCTTTTAAGCCCCATGCCAATAACAGAATGCTCAACGGCGTGAGACTCCCCTTTATACCACTCCAGATGACCGGTATGATCTCTGAGAATCGCAGTTTTGAAAGACCGCGGGCGCAGATAATCGCAATAATAAACGCACTTGCCGCCGCACAAGCGAGAATCTTGACATTGTCCGCCGCTGAAAGTGCATCTCGCCACGCAGTTAGCGAGAGAATCGATCCCGTGCCTTTACCATCTATCCAGAAACCCCCTAAAAGCAGCCCAAAAAGTGCCAAGAGCGGTAAAACCGCTGATAAGGGTTGAACAACAGCATTTGGTAAACTGGTAAAGGATGCGGCGTGTCCGAGTGCTTGGGCATCTGGCGCGGCAATGTTTCCTGTCTCTCTCGCACGCCTCTCTGCTTTGTGCATGGCGCCATAATCCTTACCACTGAGTGCGTTGACAATAACAAAGATAATCGTTAGAATGCAGTAAAACCGAAAGCCGAGTGCATCGAAGAACATAGAATACCCATCACGGTCGAGTCCGATTGTCTCCGCCACATCGTTAAAGAGACCGACTTCATAACCGATCCACGTGCTAACAAATGCCAGACCCGCAATCGGCGCGCTCGTGGAATCCACAAGAAACGCCAATTTTTCACGGCTGACGCGATAATGGTCGGTTAACGGACGCATGGTAGGTCCGACGAGCATCGCATTGGAGTAATCCCCAATAAAAATAATGATCCCCATCAATCCTGTGATAAATTGCGAAGATCGCGGGCCCTTCGCAAACCGAGAAAGCCAAACAACAACACCACTAATGCCCCCGGAGGCTACCACCACAGAGATCGTCGCCATGATAAGACAAACAAACAGAACAACCCAGAAATTGAATAGGTCTACTCCATCGTTTCCGATGCTCACAGCACGAACAAACCAGACGATTTCCGTCAAAAAGCCGATGGGGGTGGCACGTTGCTGATACCATGAAAGTACAATCCCAACACCCACTGCTATACAGAGGCTCGGAAACAATCGGGCTGTCAGAATCGCTAACGTGACAGCAAGCAGCGGTGGAATTACGCTGTACCATACAAGCGTTTCCGCGCCTCCAACCTGCTCAGCACGCCATCTAAAAATAAAGCAGATTCCGAAAAAGATTAAAAAGCCGATCGCATATTTTAATTTAGAATTCATCAATCTATTACGATACACCTCGCTTCCTACACTCAAGATTTACATCCCGCAGCTTACGTGCATAATAGCAGTTTCTGAGGCAACACGCAAGCCAAAACCACCACAAAACCCTTGACACTTGCACTGCACGTCAACTATAATTGTCTAAAATCGTTACAAAAAACAGGAGCAAGTCGTGAGGAACAGCAGAACACCGAAAGTTACCGTCGTCGGCAGTCTGAACATTGACTTAGTATGCCACGCAACAAAGCGCCCAGACAAAGGGGAAACACTCATCGGAGATGCCTTTAACATTTTCACAGGCGGAAAAGGATTTAATCAAGCAACTGCCGCAGCTCGATTGGGTGCCGAGGTCACGCTCATCGGTAGTGTTGGTGCAGATTCTTTTGGGGAGATGCTGCTCACTGCGACAGAAAACGAACATATTGATAGTAGATTTGTCAGAAAACGTACTGACACCGGGACGGGTGTAGCAACTATCGTCGTTGAACCAGACGGCGACAATAGCATTATTGTGGTGCCGCGCGCAAACATGGCGTTGACAACAACAGATATAGACGCTGCCGCCGACTGCATCTCCGACGCCGATGTGCTTCTCTTGCAATTAGAGACACCGATTGCGGCATCCGAACACGCTGCAGCAATTGCCAAAGGCAGTGCAAAAAGTGAGGGGACAACTGTGATATTAAATCCAGCACCTGCACAGCCTCTTCCAGATAGTCTGCTGGCATTCGTTGATATTCTTACGCCCAACCAATCCGAAACTGAGTTACTATCAGGAATGCAGGTAAGTAATGACGAAGAGGCACGCAACGCAGCAGAGGTATTGCGTGCTCGCATGGTGGACACTACGACATCTGCTGTAGTGCTAACACTTGGAGAACAAGGCGCATTGATATTGACATCCAGAACATCCGAACGTATTCCCGCACTCTCTGTTGATGCTGTAGATACGACGGGAGCAGGCGACGCTTTCTGTGGCGCACTCGCAACCGCATTGGCAAGCGGTGAAACTTTAGGTGAAGCAATCGCATTTGCAAATGCCGCAGGTGCAGCAGCAGTAACAGTAATCGGCGCGACACCTTCTATGCCAACCCGTGCAAAAGTAGATCTTCTAATGTCCCAATCTCATCAAAAACAAAACGACTAAAAACATTAGGAACTGAGGAACAGACGATGAAAAAAATAATGAAAACGACCACCATACTTATCGCTTTAATTACATACTTATGGGGCAACACAATTGCGATACAAGCACTCGCAGCAGAAAAATGGGAATCGAACATGAAAAAGGACTTCACAAAGGTCCTGCAAGAGAAAAAACGACCAGCAGAAAAACACCGAGATTTCATTCGCAAGTGGCAGGAAGATGGACGACTCTCTGCCCTCTTAACACTGTATGAATCACAAAAGGAAAATCGCCAACCGTCTTCTGCGACAATCGATGCAGCGTTTTATTACGGTCTGGGCTATACACATGCACTTCATGCCACGGAAACAGGTGAAACACTTGACCCTGCAATTACCTATTTACAATATGCACTCAAGATCGCGCCAGATCTGTTTTGGGCACATTTCAACCTTGGCGGTATCCATCAACAACGAGAAGAAAACGAGTCTGCACTCGCTGAATTTGAAACTTGCATTCGTCTCAATCCTAATTATTATCCGGCTTACTATCGCATGGGAGAGATTCATCTGAAACAGCAGAATTATGCGGCGGCACTCCACGCCTTTGAGACGGCGCGAGGGTTAAATCGAAAATGGGAGTATCCACAACATGGAATCGGTTTAGTTTACCTCGCACAAGGCGAAATAGATCGCGCACGAGAGACGTTCGAGAACCTGACACAAAAGAAGAAAAAGTTCGCACCCGCCTATTTCAAATTGGGACAAGTCCTCGCCACGGAGGGTTTCTTCGACGACGCACTGGAAGAATACGCCAAAGGTGCACAGTACGAGCCTTATTCAGCGGAGGTAGTTTATGAATTGGCGACTATCTTCGACAAACAGGGGAATACTGAAGGTGCTATCAGACTGTATCAACGTACCCTTGAAATTGAGTCAAACCACGCACAAGCACATCTATCTCTCGGAGATATACTCTACACCAGAGGCGACACCGCAACAGCATTAACACATTACCAAAAGGCACTGTCCTTGATACCGCATATTAAGGATGCTTTCTATGCGCCGCTTGAGTCCTACTTCGCTGGGCTGATGCCAGCCGATGCAGCGATGCTAATTCTGGAGAAAGCGATACTGGTTCTCCCGGACGATCCGCGTTCCTATTTTTACGCCGGCAACATTGAGGTTGATGCAGGCAATGCTGAACAAGCCATTAAGCATTACGAGAAGACGATTCAAATTATTGAAGCGGACGCGAGTTATCTGCAAATGGAACTCCCATTGGGAAATTTCAACGACGTCTATTTCAAACTTGGAGAACTCTATCACCAGCAAGGCGATATAGCGGCGGCAATTGTCTACTTTAAACGTGCTTTAGTAGTAGACCCAGGGTTAGCAGATAGATTCATTACACAAGGACAACACGCCTTTGACGAAGGGAACTATCGCGCTGCAATAAAACCGCTAAACACACATCTGCTGCTCTTTCCAGATGATGTTGTGGCTGTCTATCTGTTAGGACAAAGCCACGAGGCTAACGGCGATATAGACACCGCACTCGCCTTTTATGAACGCACTCTGGTATTAGATTCCCAACGCACGGATGTGCTTTTCAAAATGGTTCATATCTATCGAGGACGCGAATCACATGAACAAGCTGTCAATGCGCTACAGAAAATTATTGAGATCGAACCTGACACCACCGAAGCACACTATCTATTGGCACTGTCTTACCTTACGTTAGCACAGTCTGATGCTGCCTTATCAGCATTGCTCGAAACTGTTCAACTGAACCCAGATGACGTCGCAGCGCATTATCACGCCGCAATCCTGCTTGAGCAGCAGGGTGAAATAGACAAAGCCATCGAGCATTATGAAAAAACGATTACACTTGATACTACCTTACTTGAAGCCGACATAGGACGTGACTTACAAAGCCCTTTGACGAACATCCAAGCAACAGAAGCGGAACCGTTTTTTCGTCTTGGGTCGATTTATCGCGCACGCAACGATGAAGATAACATCATCCGCGTCTATCAACCCGCCTTGGAAATTGAACCCGCACATCCCGAACTACATTACCTGCTTGCAGTTATCTTTGAGAAACGGGACGAACGTGAGAGTGCCATCCGCTATTATGGATTGGCAAACCAGTACAATCCAGAGAACTTCGAGTGGCACTATAGTTACGCACGTCTGCTCGACCAGCATACGGAAACACTGGGGGATGACTATCACCAACATGCAGAGATGGCTGTCAAGGAATACACCACTACCATCGCCTTAAACCCGAATTATGTGGATGCTTACTTCTACCGTGGGTTGCTCACACTCCGCTACAAGCAGATTGGTGATACACTTTATCGTTATAGCCAGATTTTAGAAGATTTCAAACAGGTCGCAGAAATGCAGCCAAGAAACCCTGAAGCAAACTACCACCTGGGAGTTATTTATTTTGAAATCGATCGGCATCAACTCGCAAAAAAGGTGTTTGAAAACATGCGTTCTTATGCGCCAGAATACAGGGGTATTCACCTGTATTTAGGAAGGATCGCAGAATGGGAACAGGCATGGAGCGAGGCGATTCAATACTTTGAAGCGGAAGCGAAACTGATTGAACAGCCCGCGAAAGAAAACGATGACATCGCTATAAAAACATATCAACACCTTGGCAACCTTTACTATACCCATGCCTTAGATTACAATAAGGCAAAAGAGACATTAGAGAAAGCACTCACTTTAGACGAAACACACGTTCCGACACTGCTCAACTACGCTAGCAATCTTTTCAGCATGGATTTACTCGGCGCAGCGACGGAGCAGTTTGAACGGGTGATACAACTGGAACCGCGTAATTTGACAGCGAATTACAACCTTGCGTTGATGTATGAATATAGGGAAAAACGCCAACAGGCAAGAGCGCAATGGCAACGTTTCCTTGATCTGAATCCGCCTGAACAGTGGAAAATTGAAGCAGAAAGACATTTAAGTCAGTAGCGTCATGAACACACCTATTACACACGCAACACTTCGGACCTCAATTATTGGATGTCAGACGGAGCACCACTCACAAGTCGCTTCTACCAACGATATTGCTATTGCTCGTGGAAAGGCAGGAGTAGCAGAGGGGACCCTCATCATCGCGGAGCACCAAACCGCCGGACGAGGAAGATACGGCAGGAGATGGGATGCTCCACCAAGAAAGTGTATTCTCGCGTCCGTCATTCTTAGGCATCGATTGCTTCGCGACCAAGTTGAGCTTCCCAATCTCATGGGTGCAATCGCGATAGCAAGGGCAATTCGTGAGACACACGGACTTGACGCCCGAATTAAGGCACCTAATGACGTCCATATCAACGGAAAAAAGGTGGCGGGTGTGCTAACAGAACTCGCCTATGACAACCGGCACCAATCCTTTTTTGTCTTGGGTATGGGCGTGAACGTCAATAACGTTTTAAAGGATTTTCCTCCCGAACTGCGTGAAACAGCAACCTCTGTCCGGATAGCAGCTGCCCATGTTAGAAATCAGGATTCTGAGATCCGTCGGATCCCGTTATTAAGCGTCATACTTTATCAACTGGAAGAAGTCTACCTGCAACTGAAGGCAGGTGAGACAGATTCAATCATGCGTCAGTTTGAGGCGTTACAGGAAATCACACCGCATGAAGGTGGTCATTAGTGCTTGTCTCTTGGGTGTTCGTTGCCGATACGATGGCGGTCATAGCCGAAACGAAACGGCGATGAACCAGACAAAAACACATCAGCTTATCCCGGTTTGTCCAGAGGAATCAGGGGGTTTGCTGACACCGCGCCCGCCCGCAGAAATTGTGGGCGGTGACGGGGGTGCTGTACTAGACGGGACAGCAAAAGTTATGACTGCAAACGGCACAGATGTAACAGCAGCATATTTGAAGGGAGCACACCACGCTTTACAGGTAGCACAATCCCACGGAGCAACACATGTAATCCTCAAAGCGAGAAGTCCATCCTGTGGATGTGGCGACATCTACGACGGCACTTTTTCTGGCACGCTCATATCTGGTGATGGCGTGACCACCGCGCTCCTAAAACGGCACGGTATTGCTGTCACCGCCATGTAGCGGTTAACCATTAGCAAATAACTTCGGTTCTCAGGGCACCTGTGCCGCAGGCATTCAGTAATTAACCAGAAATCATTGTAGCAGTTACAAACGTTTTCGCCTACTATACGCTTAACTGACTGCTGACTGCTGATTACTAACACTGACCGCTAATTAAACGCCGAACCTGCTCTCCGATATCAGAACTCCGCATCAACGACTCACCAACAAGCATCGCCTGGACATCTGCTTCTTGGAGCTTCACAACATCCTCGCGCGAATAAATACCACTTTCACTCACTACGACTTTGTCCGCTGGAATAGTATCCCGCAAACGGAACGTCGTGGTAATATCTGTGTGAAATGTGCGTAAATCTCGGTTGTTTATCCCAATAATTTGTGCATCCACATCTAAGGCAATCTCCAATTCTTCGGGTGTATGCACCTCCACCAGAGATGCCAACGATAGCGAATCGGCGATCTCCATAAACGTTCGTAACTCCGCTGCCGTCAACGCCGCAACAATCAATAAGATTGCATCTGCCCCTGCGCAGCGCGCCTGATAGATGTGATACGGATCAATCGTGAAATCTTTTCGGAGGAGCGGCACGCCAACGCTTTTCCGAATCGAGCGGAGATAGTCGAGTTCACCCGCAAAAAAATGTTTGTCCGTTAGCACGGAAATCGCAGCGGCACCGTTTTCGACATAAGCCTTAGCAATTGATACGGGGTGGAAAACCTCACGGATAATGCCTTTACTGGGTGATTTCTTCTTCACTTCCGCGATAAGTTTGACGGTCCCACAGCCTGTGATGGCACCTTGAAAATCCCGCGTCGGCGGTAGGCTCATAACCTCCGCTTCCAACGTTGGAAGCGGCACCTGTCCTTGTTGGGCTGTCAACTCTTTCCGTTTATGTGCGATGATCTTGTCAAGTATCAATCCGTTTCATCCCTCTCTGTAAAAGATCAGAACCTGTTTTATAAATACCATTTTGTTGAGCGAAGTCTCCGTGCCTCGTACGCCAAATGTATTTTAATTATTCGAGACCGTTTTCAGCCCTTCTAACTTCGCGAGTGCCCCGCCTGAATCAATGGATTCCGATGCCAGTTGGATACCCGCATCAAGGCTATCCGCTTTCCCGCTCGCAACGATCGCTGCACCAGCGTTCAGTACAACAATATCGCGTTTGGGTCCCTTCTCACCGTTCAGGATATTCACTATCATTTCAGCGTTCTCTTCCGGTGCACCACCCAAGAGTGCTTCAGGTGCCGCTTTCGGAATTCCGAGTGTTGTGGGATCAAGCGTATAGGTTTTGACGGTGCCGTTTCGGAGTTCCGAGACGCGTGTGGTCGCCGTAGTTGTGATGTCATCCAAACCGTCATCTCCACGCACAATAAACGCGTGCTGGCATCCGAGGTTGTTCAAGGCATTCGCATGCGCCTCAGTCAACTCTGGCGCATAGACACCGATCACCTGTGCTTGCGGTTCCGCTGGATTTGTCAACGGTGCTATGGCGTTAAAAATCGTGCGAATCCCAATCTCTCGCCGCGGTCCGATGGCGTATTTCATTGCACCGTGAAGTGTTGGTGCAAATAGAAAACCGACACCGACTTCATCAATGCATCGCCCAACGTGTTCGGGACCGATTTCAATATTCACACCCAACGCCATTAGCACGTTCGCGCTGCCACTTTGCCGCGTCACACCCCGATTTCCGTGCTTCGCCACAGGCACACCCGCGCCCGCCGTAACGATGGCAGAAGTTGTTGAAATGTTAAAATGGTTCAAACCTGTGCCACCTGTGCTACACGTATCGACAAGTCGCGGCACTTTTGGCGTAGCTTGCAGGTCAGGCGCATGACGGGTCGGAACAGGGGTGGCTTTGGCGCGCATAGCACGTGTTGCCCCCGTCATCTCTTCTATTGTCTCACCTTTAAGCCGCAATGCGGTAAGAAAACAGGCAATTTGGGCATCTGTCGTCTTACCTTCCATAATCTCGTTCATCGTTTCAATCATCTCTGCTTCGGTTAAGGCGTCGCCTGCCATAACCTTCTGAATTGCTTCACGAATCACGCAATGTTCCTCCTGAGAATATTCTGTTCGCAATTATAGCAGATGTTTGCTTATTTCTCAAGGTAGTCGATTTTCGACCCCAGCATTTCAAATCTCACGGGCAAAAACTTGCTTTTTTTGCGCTTTTTCTATTCCAAACAACCGATGTGAGTGAAAATAAAATGATGATCCGAAACTATAAACCGAGTGACCTGCAAACGCTTCGACAAATAACCGTCACCTGTTTTGAGAAAGTGTCTATAGACAAAACTGAAGACATGATGAATCGCACAACCACAAACAAAGACAAGCAACTTGCTCGGCTCTATTGGGTTCTGGCAAATGCTGTAGCACAAACTGTTAGTTTGTGGCGTATTAAGTGAATTTCGGAAGGACCGCAAACTAACAGTTCACCGTACAAGGCCCCTTTATCGAACTCGCGTTAGAATAAAAACCGGTACATCGGTTGGTTCATCGTAATGCCGATAATGCTCCATATACTACCGATAATAAATTCACCTAAGATTAGACCGAGGAAGAACGGAATGAGCCTTCGATGTGCGCTCACACCACCGTGTCGAAGGATAATCCATTTGATAACAGAACTCACTAATATCGAAAACCAGAACACATTCATTGACCAACTGCTGGAGATGGCGAACCCAGCAGGGTGAAAGGGCCACCAAAAGAGCCGCATCCGCATTATCATCAAGAAACCGGTAATGAGGAAACCGATACACATTGCGACAATTGCTGGTACGTCTGGCGCCCGCGGTGATGTCAACCAACTCTGGAGTCGATTAAAGGGTCTCCCAGCGAACCAGTCGCGCGCTCCTTCAATGTAAGAGATATGGTAGAATGCCCAAAATGAAGCGAATGTCCCGATAACAATTGCAATGCACATCGCTATCAGCAACCGCCGGTTGGAAATCCCGGTCCGCTCAGCTAATTTGAATCCCTCTAAGATATGGGGCATCGGATGTCCACGATAAGCACGATTGAAAAAGAAGAGGTACGCCATTATCGTCAAATTGTGCGGACCGAGGAGCCGCGTGCCAAAAATGCGAGGCATCATCTCGTCAGGTCCGATGAAGTGTAAATCGTGAACAGGTGAACCAAGTTCTGCCCGCATGCGGGTCACCGCCGTAGAGATGGCATAATAGATACCGAAAAACACGAGCACCACCCAGACAGACATTCCTGCGGTCTTGCAGAAGCCAACGATGAAAACAAGGCTTACGATGCTCCCCAACACTGTCACACGATAGGACATCGGTTCGTCTGAATCGTCAATACGCTGATCGTTAGTAAATAGCTTGCGTCCGACTTGCGCGAGATGTTTCCGTGTCGCTATAACTGCAATCACAAACAAGCCAAGATATGCCCCAAAAGATTGCTCATCGGTGAAAGGGAAATTCGGCATGCCACGCACACCCAAGGCATCACCGAAGATCCGCTCTACTTTCCAGAAGAGATAGAAAAACCAGCAAGAGAATGACAAATCGAGCGGAATAAAGAAAGCCATACCCACGGCGAACGGAAAAACAGCTATCGGTGTCCAACCGACTGCGCTCCACGGTTTCTGTGTAAAAAAGGGACGCAAATCGTAGAGTCTACCACCCAGACTTGGCACGGTCGGATAGAGATGATGGAGTCCATTGAGTATATCAATTGCACCAGCAATCCCAAAACCGAGCCACATCATCTTATTCGTGAGTAAATTTGTTCGGCTTCCGACGCTCGTCAATTCAAGTGGCAACTGGATAATAGGATAGCTTAGTTTCTCATGCTCCGTCCACTGTTTCCGAACGAGCGTATTGATACAGACCATCAGGAACACCATAGCACATAGGAAACCTCCCCAGACGGCTGTCGTCGTCAACCATCCCTGCACGGTCTCCCACTGGTAAAAAGTCGCTTCGCCCCGGTAATACTCGGTTAGAAATATTCGGTTCTTAACAGCCATCCAATCTGGGATATACCGATGAAATAGGTCTGCCCAGTCATTCTCCGGTGTTGCATACCAGAAGGCGTACGGAATCATCGGGATTAAGACGCGAAGTACATCGTGACCCGCCAGCGAGGAAGCGATCGCCAACATAACGTAAATTGTCAGCAACTCGCCCTGTTGCATTGCGATCCCTGGTGCGACTCGAGCCATGAAAAAATTAATACCAGTGATGGCAAAGATACAGAAAATGACGTTAAAGTAGAGGGAGATCGTCGTTGGATAGCCTTGCCCGACCGAGTCCAGAATCCAGTACATGTTTGGAATAATGAGGACGGTTCCGAGCAAGATAGCACGCCATGACGCGCCAAATCTTGTGCTGCTAAAACGCAAGGTCTGTCCTTGCTTTACATTTTGACTGTTCTGTTCGGATGGCGATTTATGAGGTTCTGAATTCAATTCACTCTTCAAATTGCGTGATACTTCCTCTCTGTGATACGTCTATTCGTGCTTGCGCAAATTAAGCGAGGGCCTCCCCACACCTGCCTTGAAATTCAAACGTCAAATGTTACAATATAAGAAACACATGGACTTATAACACGGGCACTTATTTCCGAATTAGCAGCTTTCGCGTCGCTGTGAATTCACCAGCTTTGAGGGTATAAAAATAGATCCCACTCGCTACCGGTTCACCCCACTCGTTTCTACCATCCCAATACGCTGCACGACTTCGACTCTGATAAACGCCCGCGGGCTGATGTCCAAGCGCGAACGCTCGAATTAACGCGCCATTCACAGAATAAATTCGCAACGTCACATCCGTCTCTTTAGCAAGGTGATACGGTATCCATGTCTCCGGGTTGAACGGATTCGGGTAGTTCGCCAAGAGTTGAGTCGTCTGAGGTAAGACCGTCATGAGTGAAGGCGCAGCGGGTTTTTCACCGACTTCAAAACGGACGATTTCTGTGAAGTCATGTGTGATGCGGTTCCCAGCTTTATCAATAACGAGCATTTCTTGAAGCCCCCATATTCCCGGTATACTTCCTTTGGGTAAAACAACGGTCTTGGTATACTTTCTAAATACCTTTGGATCTCCCTGGAAATATAAGCCTCCACCATAATGTCCAGAAGGATAAACCACACCATTTGGATCCCTCAGATATAATTCACAGGAATTATATCCACTGATATTGTCCTTGACATAAAACGAAATATCAACGATGGTTTCACCATCAGGGAACTCTGGGTTCTTAGGTGTGGCATTAATGGTTATCCGGTTTAGATCAAGCGTAGGGGGTTGGTAGTCAGGGGTATCCGTTTCAATCGTTATTTTGGCAGGTTCTTCATCAATCCGAACCCAATTGCCTCCAATTATTTGTTCATCGGTAAACGAAATCATCCTCATGTTTGATGCTATATCCGAGATATAGATAGGATTTAATCGATATTCACCACCCGGCATATAATGTGGCATATCAAAATTACATTTCATCGTCGCTATATTGTTTTCCCAACTTTTGATGTTTGCATGTGCGAATCTACTGTAAGTTTCGAGAACAGAATCCTTTAAAATGCCGACGTTATATCCACCAATGCCTAAATCATCATTCACCTGCCAAGTTGCCGTTATTATCTGATAGTGTTCCCCTATATCTGTAGTTGCATCAGATAAAGATAAATGGACGGAATTAGGAACATATTCTGGCGGATGTAAATCCTCCAATGAATTATCTAAGTAAAGCTGCCAACCGAAATCCTTTTCAGAATGGTGTCTAACGTGTCGGTGATCATCCACTACAGCAATTTTGGGAGGGACATAATGACCACTTTTTAGATGTTTAGAAACTGTAGTTTGTCCTCTAAACCGATACCCTTTATCTATAGGGTTCCCTGCTTCATCTATAGGCAATAACAAGATACTAAACCCGACATTGCCGTTTTTGCAACTCACACCAATAACGTTTCCATAATCTAATTCGTTTTCAGTATGGGTTTGGATTTCAACCGTTACTAATTTATCTTCTTCTGGCTTCCCCTCAACCGTTACATCTACGCTCACTATCTTGCCGGGGTAGATATAGTCTGGATAGAGGTTATAAACCTCAAAGGTAAGGTCTTCCCTGATTTTGGAAATATAACGGGTGCCGTGCATAACTCGGTTTTGGATAAACTCATATTTCGCAGGCGATCGGGAACGTAACTTATTAGGGTTGACGATGTAGTAGCTGATGCTTTCCGCCATATCTTCGTTAGGATTTTCCCCATGTGCGTAGGCAGATACGAATTCGGTCTGTTTTGTGGTAAACCACCTATCCCGTTCTTGGAACCAACCCCCTAATTCTATCCAATCGGCTTTGAGCTGTTCATCAAATAGATAATGCCAGAAAAAATGAGCCTTTTCGTGTAATATAAGACGTTGGGTGTATTTGGTTATACCTTCTTTAAAAGCACTTTCCATAAACTCAATATAACCGGTAGATGTCCAAGCAACAGCTGCAGCCCCAGGGTTAAGTGGGTGCGGCGTGCCATCTAATCTTCTCACCAAGTATCTTAATCCGGGCGTTGAAACCATACCGGATGGGTATTCCTCAAGCATAGATATAATCGATATAAGTTCCTCGGGTTTAAATTCGTCAAACTTACCTGCATGTTCGCCTGTTGTATGTTTAGTGAGTTCCATATAGTCAGGAATATCTACACTTACACCATATCTGAGTTTCAGTAGTTCTTTTGTTAACCAACTTTTGCCATTATCTGTGATATACCGCACAATTGCCCGATGTAATCTTTTGGAGAAAAACCTACCTCTAATCTCATCTATCTTAGCCATTAGGGGATTCGCATAACTAAATGCTTCTGCTGCAATAGTAACAAACTTTACGCCTCTAACCTCTATGCCAAATTGGATATCATGCGTTATATGGGCATCGCTCAATACCCAATAACTGGATCTAGGGTACTGATTGAAATAGTTACGTGCTGTTGGCATATCATTCAGTGTTTTCAGTAATAGATACGCTTTCTCCGAATCCCACTGCGGAGACAGGAAAATTTTATATTTCGATGCTAATTTGGTTGCTGCACCATTGGATAAAGATGCTTTAATACCAGAACCTTCTATTTCAACCTCTATAGGTTCAGGTAAAGAGACCGATTCTTGACCCGAAGGTGTCTCATCTATTTCCCAATGGTAAGTAAACGTTGATGCCTGCGTCATTTGCCCCAGGAACATGAGGCAAAATGCAACATAGAAAAAATGGGTTTTTATTGGAATATATGTCTTCATTATTATTTTATAGAGTTACGGAGTCAGCGACTGTTGAGAAGAACCCTGAATCGCTAAGGTTCCATGTTGCCGTCATTTTCCAGCAACATTTGCGTAAAGGTTTCAATGCTATATGTTCGTAAAGCTTCACGACGCAGCTCCTTGAGACGCTGAAGCGTTTCAACGTTTTCAAGTATAGGTTTCAGTTCTTCTGCACCTTTGGTGGAAAATCGGAACTCCAGCGACTCAAGAATACTTTCAATGATGCTTTCCCGAGCACCTTGCTCAATGCCTTGCTCAATGCCTTGCTCAATGCCTTGCTCAATGCCTTGCTCAATGCCTTGCTCAATGCCTAATTTTTTAAAGTATTGGACAACATCTGATTGCATCAGGATTTCCTCCGGTATGATTTCACGAATGTCTTGAAAGTCAAAAATTACGTTACACAAAATAGCCATGGCGGCGAGGTAATTCGGTTTATCCGCCACATCCATAGAGAAAGTTTCGGCAACTTCAACACACCGCCGCAGCCATTCTTGGGGAACCATTCCTTCTGGTGGCTTCATCAACGGTGTGAAAGGGATAAGCCCCTTCAGTTGTGTATCCAAAATGTTTTGTCCCTCTATTTCGCAGAGCCTGATCACCTTGTACTTGATATTAATTTCATAACCTGGCACATCTTGAAGATATGCTCCCGGGTCATTACGACCAGCATTCGGATGAAGGTAGATGACATGCGAATAGATCGGCATTTCAAACATACGAATGCCTAAACCCGCGTAACCGGCTATCCGGTATGGCATAGGGACCTGTGTGCTATCATGCGTTTGAAACTCTATATGTACAATCACTTCCGCGCCGCGAACGTTCGCGTGTATAAAACTATCGGCACGGTACCACTGGACAGTAGGTTGTTCTGTTTCAAGAACCTGGATCGTCTGAGCATCCGAAGTCCCAAGGCAGTACCTGATAAGATCATCCGGGCTGTCTCGAGCAACATTTTTGGCAACAGCATCATATTCCGCACTCGGAAGCGGGTCTGCGTCGGACTCAGGTGGCTCTCTATTTTCTTCCATATTCAGTTTCCTTATCAAGTCACAAATTAAATTACTTTGAAATTTTCGGTGTGTCCTGTATAATGCATAATACAATTTGAATCTCGATCAGCAGCTCGAGGCGATTTTTGGTGAAGCTTGCAAACCAAAACTTGCTATCAAAAGCCAGCACGCTAAAGGATAATGCTATGGATATTACAACAGATCTTAATCAAGCCGCAGTCTTTACGCCCGAACACAGGGAATTTGTCGAAAATAACGGGTATCTGCTTATTAAAAATGCGTTGCCCCCCGATGTCGTGGCGAAAATTGATGCTGCCGTTGATGAGGTTTATGCCAAAGAGGAAGCCGCGGGTCGTCTCGAAGCAGGCGGTAAGTTGAACCTCCGTAATTGCATCACACACCACGAAGCGTTTCTACAACTGCTGGACTGGCAGAAAACCGTTCCACTCGCCTACGGGGTGCTGAATTGGAACGTTCAGATGATCACTTCACATCTGATTGTGCTGCCCTCAAAAGAAGAACCCGCAGACGAAGTAAAAAATCGTATCGGCTTGCATCGCGACGGTGGCACGTCACATGCCGAAATGCAGGAACCGCACCCTCGCATTATGCTCAAAATTGCTTACGCCATCAGCGACCAATCCGATCCCGCTTCCGGGGCGACCGTGCTGGTCCCGGGAAGCAACCGATTGACAGGCAGACCGCCACTCGACCCAGATACAGGTTGGGCACGCGGTGCGATATCTATGAACGTCAACGCTGGAGATGCTTTCCTCTTTGAGCAGCGTACATGGCACGGCATCGGACACAACTGGTCTGGTATGCCACGCAAAACTATTTTTATGGGATATGCCTATCGCTGGGTGAAGCCGATGGATTATATCACGATGCCTGATGAACTGGTCGCTAAATGCAACCCGATTCAGAAACAACTCATCGGTGTCGTCAGCGATCCACTCAGCTACTATCTACCCCAAGATCAAGACGTACCGCTAAAGGCAACACTTGATTCAGAGGCGTAGTTAGCATCCCTATACTGCCCATGTCCTATTCGAGTTCGCTCTTGAGCGAAAGGCTATAATCCAGTAGGGCATTTGCGTAGGGCATATTGTGAAGCCCATAACCGCTATCGCCTTTGACCATGTCGTAGTTCAACTTGGCATCAAGATAGGCTTGTGAGGTTTTGTTAGATGTCGCATCCAGCATCGTCTTGACGGCTTGCATCTTTGCCTCTATCTCGGCGCGATACTGCGGCAGTTTCACCTCCATGCTGTTATCAGCACTATCGTGACAACCTGCAGTACTACACACCGACAATTCCGCCTTGAACGTATGCCCGCCGTGTTGCGCGACCGTTTCTGGGTTCTCTTTTACCATGTGGCACGTGACACACCGTTTTTTCATCGCACGCACATGTGGCGACGGCATCCGTTTGACACCGGCTCCCTCGCGTCCAAGGAACATCTCCGATTGAGATTGGTGGACGATACCTGCTCCAGCACATCCACAGTCCATCTTGTGGCAGGTAACACATAAGTGCTTTGCAGGTTTCACCAATAAGTGTTCGGATTTGCTGGTGTGTGAATGGCAGGAAGCACAAGAAACAGCATTCACCGCTGTCTTCACGTTATAGGTGTGCCCTGGATAGACCCGATCGCTAAAGATTTCGTAACCAGCAGAGTGGCAGCTCAAACATGACGTGTTTAGTTCATACGGACCTTCGATTAGGTTGACAAGGGCATGTGAATGTCCAGCTTGGCGCCATTCTTGATAGGCGGGTTCGTGACCGTGACACTTGTCGCATCCTTCAGCAAAAGGTGTTTTCGTGTCAGTTACAGCGTCCGCTACGGGTGCTGCATGGAGCGTCGAATTTTGATCGTAGCCGTAAAGGGAAAAAAGGGCTATCGTTCCCATCAGTACGGATAACCCCAAAAATAATAAGGCTTGTTTCATAGGTTTTAATTGTCCTTGTACTTTCGGCGCAACTTGTAAACCGAAACTTGCTATATAGAAGTCGGCGCAACTTGTAAGCCGAAACTTGATCTACAGAAGTCGGCGCAACTTGTAAGCCGAAACTTGATCTACAAAAGTCTGTTTTACGTTGCTGAAACTATGGTGCTTATTGTGTAATCTGTAGTATTAAATATAGTACTTGATTTAGCGAAATATGTCAATAATTTTTAGTGAACATAGGAGAATATAGATGCCTAATCTTTTTAATGGTAAAAATATGAATGGATGGCTCGCTCGCGGAGGCGCGCCAGAACACGAATGGGGTGCCGCCAGTAGCACCGGCCTCAACCCAGACGATGCGAAACTCCTCACAATAACAGCCGGTGAAGGGATCTTTTACAACGGTGCCACGGGACGAACCGTAGATATCTACACCGAAGCGGCGCACGGCGATTGTGAACTGCACGTAGAATTCATAGTGCCAGAAGGTTCCAATTCAGGGGTTTACCTCATGGGCAGATACGAGATCCAGATATTGGACAGCTGGGGTGAAACGGAACTTCGTTACGGCACCTGTGGCGGCGTGTATTGTCGCTGGATTGATAATCAACCGGTAGATGGCGTGCCACCGAGCGTCAACGCCAGTAAACCTCCAGGCGAGTGGCAGACGTACGACATCACTTTTCGCGCACCAAAATTCGATACTGACGGTAATAAAATTGCCAATGCAACCTTCGTTAAAGTCGTATGGAATGGACAGGTTGTCCATGAAGACGTTGAGGTTGTAGGGGTAACACGGGGTGCGATGTTGGAAGAGGAGGCTGCCACCGGTCCCCTGATGTTGCAGGGTGATCACGGACCCGTCGCTTTCCGCAATGTTGTACTGAAACCTGCCTAACTCTTTGGGAGTCAGGACTTGTAGGTTGGGTTGAACCAAGTGAAACCCAACATGATTACAGGTTGCGTTAAACCCAATAGGTAACCCAGACCAAAAACCCGAACGGACAACGGACGTTTGGACCAGAGGGCCATAGTTAAAAAATGGAAAAAATAAAACTTGGCGTTATCGGTGCAGGTGGCATCGTCTGTCGGATGCACTTGCCCGACCTTGCACAAGACAGCGATTTTGAAGTCAGTGTCATCGGTGGTAGACGTGAACATCGTCTCAAACATCAGTGCCAAGAATTCGACATACCGCACTGGACCCAAGATTACGATGCAATCATCGCTGATGATACGCTCGACGCTATCCTGATCGGCACACCGCACCCCTTGCATGTCTCGTGGGGTGTGAAAGCACTCCAAGCAGACAAACACGTACTTATGCAGAAACCGCTCTGTGGTGATATGGATGAGGCGAATCAATTCGTTGATGCGACCGAAGCGAGTGGTAAAATCGTGATGTGTCTCCCGCACTTCAACGCCGCTATCTACAAAATTCGGCAACTGATTGCCGAAAATGCCATTGGACGTGTCTCCGGGGCGAGAATGCGGAGTAGCCACGGCGGTCCCGAAATCTACTACGCCGAAATTCGTGATATTTTCGGCGAAAGTGGGGACGATTTGTGGTTTTTCGATGCCAAACAGGCGAGTGTCGGCGCGCTCTTTGATATGGGCGTTTATGCTGTCTCAGGGCTCGTTGCCATGCTTGGCACATTCAGACGGGTGACCGGTTTCGTTTCGACCTTCGACAAACCGACGGAATTAGAGGATGTCGCAACGCTGGTGCTTGAGATGCAATCTGGTGGAATTGTCACTGCGGAGACGAGTTGGTGCGATCCTGCGCGAACAGGAGAAGCGAGTGTACACGGCACAGCGGGTAAATTCACGATGCCCGGCAAAGATGGCGCGACGCTCAGTCAGTGGACGCCGACCTCTTATACACGTGAACATGCGCCGGTTGATGTCAAAGATATCGACTGTTCAGACGCAGCACCGAGTGGCATGCACACACATTTTGCGGAGCATATCCGTGCGGGAACGCAACCGCCACTCTCAAATGCGTATACAGCGCGGCATGTCACGGAGATTCTACTTGCGGGTCTCAAATCCTCTGAAACGGGTAAGGCAATCGAATTGACAACAGAAGCAGAGAATTGTGAAGATTGCTGCGCGTCTTCGGACTGTTGTTAAATGGCTGTTGGCTGTCAGCAGATAGCGATTAGCAGTTAGCGAACCGCGAATAACCGACAGCCAAACGTCTAACCTATAAGCTGGCGTGAAGTTCATACCAGTCGTCAAGGTTGTTAAGATTAACAGCGTCTAAGATAGAGCCATCGTCTGAAATACCGCTTGCACCGAGGATGCTGCCACGGGTATCGTCGTCGTGATTATAACCGGCAATTGCAGCGTTCAGCTCATCAATTGCTGCTTGATCAAAACTTCCATTTTCCGAAACCCACGCTTCAAACTGTGGGTAGGTAGGCGAATTGTCGCTGATATATGCCAGCGTAGCGTCCTTGTCCAGACCGAGACCATCCAATACCATTTGATCGAAGCCCGCGCCGCATGCCGGATAATCTTCATGTAGTACACCCTTAGCATCCATCAGCACTTTCGACCAGAATCGGGGGAGGTGTGACACGCCGAGCGGTCCTGCAACCCCGGAACTAATTGTCGGAATCATTCCTGCCATTCTATTTTCTCCTTCTCTTAAAAAGATCAAAATCGGAAATCGGGCTTACAAAGCCCTCCCACACTCATTCATTGACACAACAGATATTATTGCCTGTCGTGTAAAATGTCCTATAGCATTATAGTGCAGCGTAGAAAAAAGTCAAGGAAAAATTCAAACCCTACTCACGTACCTGACCGTCCCCGTATACAATGTACTTATAAGTCGTCAATCCCTCAAGTCCCATGGGACCGCGGGAGTGCAGCTTCTGCGTGCTAATTCCGACTTCTGCACCCAACCCAAACTCATAACCGTCGGTGAAGACAGTGCTGGCGTTGACGTAGACGGCAGCGGAATCTACCTCTTTGAGGAAGCGTTGTGCTGCGCTGTAGCTTTCGGTGATAATCGCATCAGAATGATGCGAACCGTAGGCTTCAATATGGTCGATTGCCGTGTCTATGTCGTCCACCACTCGAACGGATAAGATATAATCAAGGTACTCCGTGCGCCAATCCTCTTCGGTGGCAGGCTTCGCAGCAGGGTGGAGTTGCTGCGTGCGTTCACATCCACGAATTTCAACATCTGCATCCTGCAGTGCCTCACAAAAAGTAGGGAGAAACTTTTCAGCGGTATCAGCGTGGACAAGGAGCGTCTCCACAGCGTTGCAGACAGCAACCTTATATCCAACCTTTGCATTCATGCATATCTTGTTCGCCATTTCGAGATCAGCCGTTTCGTCAACGTAGATATGGCAGATACCATCAGCATGTCCCAGCACCGGGACATCAGACTCCTTCATTAAAAACTGGACGAACTCGTTGCTGCCGCGTGGAATAACGAGGTCAACGTATTCTGGCAGACGGATGAGTTCGTAGACAGCCTGTCGATCGGTGGTGTCAACGAATTGGATAGCGTCTGGGACACCTTCTGCGGCAGCGGTATCGCTGAGGATACGGGCAAGCGTCGCATTGGAGTGAATCGCTTCGGAACCACCTCGGAGGATAACACCGTTTCCAGACTTGATGCAGAGTGCTGATACTTCAACGGTCACGTCCGGGCGCGACTCATACACAACAGCAACGACACCGATAGGGACACGAACTGTACCGATCTTGAGTCCATTCGGACGTTCACCCATACTGATAACTGCACCAATCGGATCGGGAAGTGCAGCGACTTGGCGGAGGTTGTCCACCATCCGTTCGATTTTTTTGTCGTCGAGTAAGAGGCGTTGCATAAGCGGTGCAGCGAGTCCAGTTTTTTCGCCATTTTCGAGGTCAATGCGATTTGCTGCCTGAATTTTATCTTTAGAATCCTGTAGGCTTTCAGCCATCGCTAAGAGGGCATGATTCCGGACATCGGCAGAACTTCGCGATAAAACCCGCATCGCCGATTTTGCCATTCGAGCCTGTGATTGGATCATTTGTTGTATATCTTTGCTCATAGTATTCCTTATGTGAAGGAGTGCGATAGAAAAATTGTAGGTTGGAAGTGATGGTGAGTATTATAGCATAAGGTTCGGAAAAGTTTCAAGATAGTTTGAAAATTTGATCAGGGCTATTTAGTTTTAAAAGTAGTAGGCATACGCCGTGTGCCGTAACAGGTGTAACTACTACGTTTTATCTATGTTTGCTTCACATAAATAAAAAAGTTGGGTTTCGCTATAGGTTCTTCGTGACACGTGTCATTGAGGGTTAGCAAGGCACTTTAGGCGTACAACCCTCTCCGGCACATTCCGCTCAACCCAACCTACGTAGCTGCAATATTTGGCTGGAAAACAAAATTAGTCGAGTAGGACGAGATTATCCCGGTGTATGATTTCGTCGTAATCTCGGTAACCGAGGATTTTTTCAATGTCTTTGGTATGTTTTCCAGCGAGCTTGGTGGTTTCCACAGCGTTATAGTTTGCTAAACCACGCGCAAACTCTACGCCGTTTTCTGTGAGGCACGAAACGGTATCGCTATAGTCAAAACTGCCATCGACGCGTCGGATACCAGCAGGGAGTAAGCTTCTACCACCTCTCACGAGCGCGTCCCTCGCGCCATCATCTACAATAAGCCTACCTTTCGGGGGACGGGAATAGGCGATCCACCGTTTGCGTCCAGAAATACGGGATTGGGGAAGGAACAGGGTACCGAGGCGCTCACCCTTCAAGAGTCTTGTGACAACAAGTGGTTCTCGTCCGTGTGCGAGTACCATCATCTCACCGGATCCAGTGACGATGTCAGCGGCTCGCAGTTTGGTTACCATTCCACCAGTACCACTCTCTGTACCAGCCTCGCCAGCGGCTTTCCATATCTCTTCCGAAATCGCGTTGACGGTATGAATGAGTTCTGAATTCGAGTCGTGCCTTGGATCACCAGTGTAAAAGCCTGACTGATCGGAGAGAACAACAAGGAGTTCCGCTTGGGCAAGATTCGTTACGTAAGCAGAGAGGGTATCGTTATCACCGACTTTGATTTCGTCAACTGCAACAGTATCGTTTTCGTTAACAATAGGAATCACACCGTGATGGAGTAGTGCGCGGAGGGTATCGTTCATGCGGGTGTAGCGTTCCCGGTTCGAGAAATCGTCCCGTGTCAGCAGCATAAGTGCTGTTCGCTGTCCGTAGTTGCGGAACCGTTCCTCATACGCCGCCATCAACCAAATCTGACCGACAGCAGCAGAGGCTTGCAAATGTGGTAGCGTCTGCGGACGTTGTTTGAGACCGAGTTGTGGCCAGCCCGCGGCGATTGCCCCTGACGTGACCAGTATGACCTCCACACCCTCCTGCTTGACGAGTGCTAAATCGTGAACCAGCCCATCCAGCGCCGCTTCGTTGAGGTGCCCATCGTCTGCAATGGTGCTGCTGCCAACCTTCACGACGATACGCCGTACATCCGACAAACAGGGGCGTGTCTCAACTGGACTGTATCGCTCTTGGGCTATAGGTGAACTCGAATTCATCAATCTGAACCGTGTCTCCTTCCACTGCGCCGGCGGCGGCGAGGGCATTTATCACTCCCATGTTTTTCAACTTCCGATACAACAGAATCAACCCCTGTTCGTTATCCATATCCGTCATGAGGACAGCGCGACGCGGTTCTGCCCCGCTGACAACAAACGCCTCCTCGGTTTTGACGAGTTCAAACCGTGCTGTCGGTTCTGACGGTAATTTGTGCTCGAATGTAATCGTCGTCTCTGCTTCCTCTCGGGCGCGCGATTCAAGGTATTGCAAGGACCGATACGCCTGCTGCATGAGCGGATTGACACCTTCACCCGTAACAGCGGAGATAGGGAAGATTTTCCGTTTACCGAAGTACGCCTGCACACGCGTCAGGTTCGCCTTCGCTTCAGGCATATCTATTTTATTTACGGCAATAATTTGCGGAAGTTTCGTTAGCAGTGTATTGTAATGTCCCAATTCGCGATTGAGTTGTTCGTAATCCTTAATCGGATCGCGTCCATCTGCAGCACTTAGATCAATAACATGAATTAGCATTTTGGTGCGCTCAATGTGGCGCAGAAATTGATGACCTAAACCTGCTCCCTTGTGCGCACCCTCTATGAGTCCAGGGATGTCAGCGAGGATAAAATTCTGTTCTCGATCAATACGAACAACCCCTAAGTTAGGACGGAGTGTGGTGAATGGATACGGGGCGATTTTCGGGGTTGCTGCGGAAGTTCGCGCCAGTAGGGTCGATTTACCGGCGTTGGGGTAACCAACCAGTCCGACATCAGCGATAAGTTTGATTTCAAGGCTAATCTCATGTTCTTCTCCGGGCTCTCCTCTTTCTGCGACACGTGGTGCTTGGAAGGTACTGCTCTTAAAGTGGGCATTGCCCTTTCCACCGATACCGCCGCGTGCGACAACAACGGTTTGGTCAGGTTCCGTCAGATCGGCAAGCATCTCCAATGTGTCTTGGTCTCTGACGATGGTACCAGCAGGTACTTTTATGACGCGGTCTACGCCATCTGCCCCGTCTCGCTGCTTGCCGGTGCCGTGTCCACCGTTTTCAGCGACCTGACGCGGATTATGACGCAGATCAATCAGCGTGCTCATCCCCAAAGTGGCAACGAGGACAACGTTTCCACCGTTCCCACCATCCCCACCATCGGGACCACCGCGCGGAACGAATTTCTCTCGGCGGAAACTGATACACCCGTTCCCGCCATCGCCTGCTTTAACCTCAATTTTTGCGGTGTCCATATACTCACACTTTTCAGTCATCAACGGTCAGCCATCAACAATCGTAGAGGCAGAGTTTCTCTGCCCATCGGTCATCGAGTTGGGAACCCCAACCCCTACAATGGTTTCCGATTAGCGCCTGAACCAAAGGGACTTTCTACAACACCTTAAATCCGGCTTCTGTTATTGCATCTCTAAGATCGGTAGATGTGATGCGCAGCGCATTGAAACGGACAATCGCCTCACCTTTACGTAGGTTCACTTTTGCGCGCTGAACACCTTCCAGTTCGGTCAACGCATCGGTCACCGTTTTGACACAATGCTGGCATGACATACCACCGATTTTTAATTTCGTTTTTTGCATAATATTATGCCTTTAGTTTTCGCAACGTTGAGAGGTTCACCTCATGCTTGATTTTCATTTCTGGTGTTTCGATGATGAGTGGAACTTCAGCAAAGCGGGGATCGTTGACAATATAAGCAAACGCTGTTGCACCAATATTGCCTTCGCCGATGTGTTCGTGCCGGTCCACTCGGCTCTGGTAGGTCGATTTTGCGTCGTTGAGATGAAAAGCTTTTAATCGGGTTAACCCGATGATGTTGTCAAATTGATCAAAGGTCGCAGCACAATCTGCCTCGGTTCGTATATCGTATCCAGCAGCGAAGACATGACACGTATCAAAACAGACACCGAATCGAGCTGGATATTTCGACATGCCAATCACATCACGGATATGTTCAAAGGAGTAGCCGAGGTTTGTACCTTGTCCAGCAGTGGTTTCAAGGAGAACCATGACGTCTGGTGCCTCAGCACTTTCGAATAGGTGATCGAAACTGTTAGTCAGCTGCTTTAATCCAAATGTTTCACCTTCGCCGAGGTGGGAACCGAGATGCGTGACAATGTGACGGAGCCCGAGCATGTGCGCGAGTTCCATCTGTTCGTGGAACGCTTGGTTTGATTTTTTCAAGACATCTGGTTTTGGAGAGGCGAGATTGCTCAGGTGGATGTCGTGAACAACTACATCTGCAAAGTTAGTTTCTGCCCATGCTGCGCGAAATTTTTCAATGATTCCGTCGGTAGGAGGCTTTCCTTGCCACTGGTTCGGGTTTCTC
The DNA here is from genome assembly GCA_022826805.1 of Candidatus Poribacteria bacterium. GTDB lineage: Bacteria > Poribacteria > WGA-4E > WGA-4E > WGA-3G > WGA-3G. The sequence continues at coordinate 42,381 of JAJDUH010000079.1, read as the reverse complement.
AAGAAAATTTGTATAGCATCGCAGTGGAGATCGGTCCCGTTCTTGATGGCATTGTGTATGCCGCCCGCTGTGGACACGTGTGCGCCAAGAATCATATTTTAAATTGGTATCTCCTTGTGCGGGATTCTACAATTAGAGAAAGATTTCTGACTCGTATTTAAAGATACCACAAAGACGACAGAAAGTCAAGTAAAGAGGCGTTTAAAATCCGTTGGAGGGTGAGGTGTTTGTTAAAAAAACTGTGGAATGTAAGAATGAAGATCGGCGAGGTTAGAAACCTCGCCCATCAAATATTAAGGGAAATATCAATTCTAAGACAGATAAAGGCATATCTATTACGAATGCACAGCGGTTTTGACCCCACGTTGCGCAGCAGCGTTATCAAACGCCGCGAGACCCTGTGCAATCGGAAACCGATCGGTTAACAACGGTTCAAAGTTGAGTGCCTTTTCAATCAGGAGTTGACGCGATTCCTCAAGACTGGCGCGAGAAAATGCCCACGATGCCATCAGTTTGTGACCCGTGTAGTGAAACTCTTCCAAGTTGACCCGGATTTCCTCGCCTTCTGGAGCCAGGCCAAAGAAGTTGAGGCAACCGCCTCTGCGAACGACCTCAAAAGCGAGTGCGATTACCGAGGCTTTGTTCGTTGTTGAGGCGATGACGGTATCAACGCCGCCACGGGTGAGGTCTTGGAGATGCACAACAGCTTCAGGTGAAGGGTCAAAAGTGTAGTCAGCACCAAGTGTTTCTGCTGCGCGCCTGCGATGTGATAACGGTTCCAGCACATAGGTTGCTAAGCCCGCCCGCTTCGCCAGTTGCGTAAATATCAGTCCAATGGGACCAGCACCGAGGATCGCAACAGAATCCTTGAAAAGGGTTTCTCGCATGGCATTTAGGCAGCATCCCAACGGTTCCAAAAACAGCAAGTCTTCAGGTGGAATACTATCGGGCACTCGGATGAGTTTACCAGTATCCACGCCGTGCTTTGGCATTCGCATGTATTCGGCGTAGCCACCATCAATGTCGTGTCCAATACCCTCAATGGTATTACAGTATTTGTCGAGATCGTTCTGGCATTCGGCGCATGTACCACACGTGAGCATGGGGTTGACAGTAACCCGTTCACCCATCTTGACATCTGGGTGTCGACTCTCTACGACCACACCAGCGAGTTCATGACCCATCACGACGGGTGGCGTATAATCCGACACATCTCCGCGGAGCGCAGCGAGGTCGGAGGAACAGATACCGCAAAGCTCCATTTGAATGAGAACATCTCCAGTCGCGAGCACAGGGATAGGCTTTTCGTGGATGCGTAATTGCTGGATTTTTTCAAAAACAATCGCTTTCATATATTTGTTAATCGCTATCAGTTGTCAGTTGTCGGTTAAGAGGTCTCTGGTAACAATTGAACTCATCTGGGAATCTTTAGGTGCCGATAATGTCACAGTAATTCCAAAATCTACCATAATAACTGACGACTGATAACTCCCACGATTCTATTCAAATTCGTAAGGCACGGTTTCTGCCTGATGTGTCTTGGCAGATTTTTCCGCCAGATCCATTATAGCGATAACACGACGAGCAGATTCTGGTGTCACGAGTAATGGCGTGCCATCGTTTAAATGCGCGACGATATTTTCATAGTAACTCGGTCCCGGTCTACCGTGGTAACTTACTGTCTGCTCTTTGGGGTGTCCTTCGACTTCAGATAAGATTTTGAATCCACCATCTCCGTCGGTAATCGCGCCGTGCGATCCGAGCAGTTTCCAGCGCGGTCCACCGATTTTGGCAATGTTAGACATCTGAATGTTCGCCATCGCTCCATCCGCTACCACCTCCCCGGCTGCGAAACGAATAATCGCTTGCACATGATCCTCGTTGGTAATGTCGTCCCAGACAAGGTTGGGCTGGTAGAAACCGGTAACGTTAATCATCGGTGCTTCAAGTACATTGAGTAGCCAGTCGAGGTAGTGTGCACCCCAGTCATAGAACTGTCCCCCGGAGATGGCTTTGACGCTGCGCCACCAATTCGGGTTAGGCCTGCCGTAACCACCACCCCACATTTCAACGTTGAACACCTTGCCAATGATACCAGAGTGGACGAGTTCACGAAGCGTCCAGAAATCAGCATCCCACCGTCTGTTGTGATGAACAGAAAGCATAACATCGTTCTCTTCGGCAGTGCTGATCATCTCTGTGGCTTCAGCAATTGTGACACACATCGGTTTTTCAACAACAACATGCTTTCCTGCCTTGAGACTTGCAACGCTTGGACCACAGTGTAGACTATGCGGAAGGACGTTAGCGACGAGATCTATATCCTCATCGGCGTTGAGTTCCTCGATTGTATTATACGTACGAACGCCGGGAAAATCTTCTTTTGCTGCTGTCGTCCGCGCTGGATCGATATCGCAGATAGCAACACACTCAATGCCGTCAGTGCGTTGCATCATATTTGCATGGGCTTTGCCCATATTAAATGCCGCCCCATACCCGACGACGGCACCTCTGATGGTATCTGCCATTAATATTAGCTCCTTCTTTTCATATATGAATGCATCATTTTAGCACAAAAGAAGAAAATTGTGTGAAAATTATAGTAGACTTCACAACTATTGATACACTGCGAAGGAAATGAAAATTGTTTTTGAATCTGCTGTTCACTAAAATGTTTGCATATTTTTAGATTTCGTTGTAAACTGCCTACCGCGTTGGAAAAATCAATTGACACTTCTAAAAATTTGTGCTAAATTTTGCGAGTGTATGTTGGTAGAGGCGTTTCGGTCACGTGGTACGCCCAGTAAAAGCAAGTGCTTAACAATTTTCTTTTAGGAGGCTCCTTGAGGTAATTTATGGCAAAAGTTGGATTAATTGGCGTTGGCAACATGGGCATGGGTATGTCAAGAAACATCTTGAAAGCCGGACACGAACTCATCGCGTATGATGTCCGCCCGGAGCCGCTGGAAACATTAGTAAAAGAAGGGGCACGCGCCGCTGTATCGCCACGCGAGGTAGGGATCGCCGCAGATAACATTTTTATCATGGTGCTGAATGTTGAACAAGTCAAGGCAGCATTGTTAGGAGAAGATGGGCTGCTCGCAGGGCTTAAGCCAGGATCCACAGTCATCTGTACAGCGACTATCGGGCACTCACAAGTGATAGAGGTTGCTGAACTCGTCACAGCAAAAGGAATTCATATCATTGATGCCCCTGTTAGTGGCGGTGCCCCCGGCGCAGCGGCAGGAACACTCACAATGATGGTATCGGCACCAAAAGAGACGTTTGAAGCATCGAAACCGGTGCTGGAAGCAGTGGGAAGAGACATTTATCACGTTGGAGAAGAAGCTGGAATGGGTCAAACCGTCAAATCCGCGCTCGCTGTACTGATAGGCACCACTTACGCCGGTATATTTGAGGCACTGACATTAGCCGTGAAAGCAGGCGTAAAGCCTGAGATGCTACGCGATGTTGTTAGTACGAGCGTTGTCGGGAATTTCCTCTTCAGGGACACAACAGAAAATATTTTGACGCGAAACTTTAAGGGACAGAGCAATATCGGCACAATGTATAAAGACCTCAGCCTCGCGAAAAACATGGCAAATGATTGCGGGGTGCCGCTTTTCGCAGCGAGCGCGGCTTTTGAACTATTTCAAGCGGGAAAAGCAGTAAATCCAGACGAAGATAATTGGACTATTATCAAAATCTTGGAAAATATTGCGGGCATCGAAATCAAAAAAACAGAATAACCATGCCTTAAGATTTTTGGGAGATCATCGCTTGGCACTTTGGCCCCCCGCGAAGATACAGCATTGGGAGAGAGTAAAATGCGCAAACTGGGAATTATCACAGATGGAATCAGTCGAGACTTCGAGCATGCCTTAGATGTGATGGTAGAAACGGGTTTGGAATACGTCGAATTACAGTATCTTTGGGAGAAACAGGTCGGCGATCTGACAAATAGGGATATTAAAAGAGTCAAGGAATTAATCGAGGCGCGAGATTTAAAAGTGTCCTGCATCTCGCATCACAATCTATCGGCAATCCCAGTCGATACATCAGTTGTCGCTCCTGCGTATCGCGCACACATTAAAACGCTGGAACAGTGTATTGAGGTTGCACAAACTCTCGGCACGAATTTAGTCCGTATCTTCAGTTTCCGAAAAGAGATGGTACTCTTCGGTGCGGAACCGATTACCTCAGAAGGGGTATGGGAGATGTTGTTGGATCGGCTGGAAGAACCCCTGCAGATCGCCGACGCTGCAGGCATCACACTCGTCATGGAAACTGCAATCTCTGGAAATGTGACATCGGCACTCCTCGCGAAAAAGTTGATTGACGAATTAGACGCGCCACACCTGAAAGTGCTCTGGGACCCGTGCAGTTCTCTCTACTGTACAGAGGTGCCATATCCAGACGGCTACGAGGCTATCCGTGAGCACATCGCACATGTCCACCTCAAGGATGGCGTCGTGAATTTGCCAGCGGCGACATTTGATTTCTGCGCGATGCGCCAAGGACAGATGGACCCATACTACAACGACATCGTGAAAGCACTGGATCGAGATGGATACGACGGGACAATCTCTTTAGAGAGCGTCTATACCCCAGTCGGTGGAACGCGCGAGGAGGGATTCAGAGAATCTCTCCCCATTTTTATGGAACTTATGGGGAGATAAACCGACCGAAAAAGAAAAAAGGACGTAGCCAAAATATGTTGGCTACGTCCTTTATGGTACATCAGGTGCGAAGGTTTCGCGCCGGAGTTAGATATTATCTGGCTTTCAAACTTCCCCAAGTTGTGAAGAATTTACCAGCGGGTTCGACGGAAACGAAACTATCCTGACGGATATCCCATGTACCACCGACACCGACGAACATGCTCCAACCACCACCGCGTTCACTCACCTTCACAAGCAGGATATTACCACCCGCTACGAGGTTAACTTTAAAGTCATCTTGGAAGTCACCAGCACCCCGGTTAACTGCATTGGTGTGAACCACCTCACCGTTGAGCCAGACTTTGATAGAGTCATCACTACCGACTTTCATCGGAACGCCGCTCTGATCTTCAGGAGCATCAAGGATGATTAGTCCGTAAACCGAATGGTCATTGACATCGCCACTACCTAAACCAATCTCGTTGACGAGATCGTTGACGTTATTACCGCCGGTTTCGGAAATCTCACCGACCGTCCATTCCAAATCACCAACAGCATCGCCTGCATTGGCACCGACTGTTGCGACCATTTCTTCAGTGACAGCACCACCGCTGGCATCAGCGAGTGAGTCCACATCAGTAGAGTTCGCACCGCCTTCATTCGCCTCCGTCGCTGCAATCATCCACAGCCAGGGACCGGTAATTTTTCCACTTACCGGAGGCGGGAACGGTTTAACAACAGCATTCACATCAGCATCAATACCGACGAACATGCTCCAACCACCACCACGCTCACTGACTTTGACCAACAAGGTATTATCACCGGTTACAAGGTCAACTTCAAAGGTGTCTTGAAAATCACCAGCACCCCGGTTAATTGCATTGGTGTGAACTACCTCACCGTTGAGCCAGACTTTGATAGAGTCATCACTACCAACCTTCATCTCTACACCCGCCTGATCGCTATCGGATTCAAGCGTGATCAGTGCGTAAGATGAATGGTCGTTGACATCGCCGCTACCCAAACCGATTTCGTTGACGAGATCGTTGACGTTATTACCGCCGGTTTCGGAAATCTCACCCAGCGTCCATTCCAAGTCACCAACCTTGTCGCCTTCATTGGCACCATTTGCAGCAACGCCGGCCTCAGTGACATCACCACCACTGGCTTCAGCAAGTGAATCCTCGTCAGTGGAATTCGCACCGCCTTGATTCGCTTCCGTCGGCGCAATCATCCACAGCCAGGGACCGGTAATTTTGTCTTGGGCATCAGCGACATGCGTCAGCGTCATGACAAAGAGGGTCATGAGGCATGTCACCCCTATTGTGAAAAGTTTTCTATACATGAAAATCCTCCAATTATTTTTTTATCCTTTTTGAAAGTGAAATAAGCATTGTTTGTTCCTGGGCACTCAGATTTTCAACAGAACGTCGGTGCTTACAAAGACGAAACAATCTCTTCACTGCAATATAACAAATACACTACAATTAAATCAAGCAGAAAATATATTACGTAATTTCAGTCGGTAAAAGTGATCGTTGCCTCTTGACTTAGTAAGAACTCTTGATTTCTGACCATTGTGTCGCCAGTTTTCCGGCGGGTTCAACGGGAAGCCCTTTGAACTCCAAGTTGTATTCCAAAGGTGCGTCAATACCGACGAACATGCTCCAACCGCCACCGCGCTCACACACCTTAACCATAAACACGTTATCACCTTTTTTTAAATCCACTTCAAACGTATCTTGAAAATTACCAGCACCGCGGTTGACTGGATTGTTATGAACTTCTTCGCCGTTCATCCACACCTTAACAGAATCATCACTGCCAACCCGGGCTTCAACACCACCCTTCTTAGCCTTTGATACAGCATTGATTACCGCATAGGAACAATAGTCGTTGACATCGCCGCCAGGTCCCAACTTAATTTTAATAAGCATGTCGTTGATGTTGTTCCCACCAACTGGGGCAATTTCACCCTCAGTCCATTTAAGTTTATCCGGAAATTTAACCTTGAGAATCTTATCTGTAATCCCCTCCAAGGCGACCTCTTCTTCCGTTAACTTGCCCTTTGTCGCTTCTTCTATACCGTCAATGTCTGTTGCCAGGGCACCACCTTGGCCCGGATCACTTGGAGTAATTATCCACATCCAAGGACCCTCGATCTTATCCGGCTCAGCGACCAACTGTGCCGTCAGAAGAAAACCGATAGCACACACCGCCAAAAACACGATTTTGATTTTCATTAGAATTGTCTCCTTACTTCAATTGTTACCAAAATTTAACGCCATAAACGGCTTTACTGTTACGTCTACCGAGCAAACAAATGTTCATCCGCAGCTGCTATTGAAAGTATTAGATTTATTCTTCCGCTAACTGTTTTGGACGCTGGTGACCTTATCATCCATGGTCTGCGTTTTGTCAATTCGGGTGCCGAACTTAAGTGTTGTTGTAATTCGGGGTGCCCCCATCTCGTGGACGACCTCATGACAGCGTCGAATCGCTGGAAACACGACATCCCAGTCGCCTTCGATGTTAGTGCCGTAGGCGTGCAATTTCGTTTTTAAGCCTGCCTCTTTGAGCACCTTCCCACAAGCAGTGACGTACTTCGAGACCGAAACACCTACACCTATCGGAACAACACAGAGATCTGCGATGACTTTCATAGCACTTCCCTCAATCGCTGCGTAACTGTTTCAAAACAGCATCAGGCAAGGGAGTCGCGCTTGAAGTCGCGACGCCATCGTCAACCTGCGCTGGGTTCATCATGCCCGGCACGACGCTGGAGACAGCTGGATGTCCCAAAATAAATTTGAGAGCGGCTTGCGGAAGACTCTTGGCTCTATTGCCGACGATTGACTTCACCTGTTCCACGCGCGCCAGATCGGCGAGGAATTTCTCACGGGGCCAGGTCTTCCGATAATCGTTTTCGGCGAATACGGTGTCCGGTCCGAGTTGACCAGAGAGAAGTCCTGATGACAAAGGTTGCCGAACAATGATAGCAACACCTTTTTCCGCAGCGGTCTCCATCACAGGCTTTACCATCTCTTGGGAAAGGATGTTATAGGTGAGTAGCAATGAGGAAGTACCCGTTTCCGTCATCGCTTTGAGTGCGTCCGCCTCGCTGCCGAGGCACAACCCATAAAAGCGAATCTTCCCTTCGGCTTTGAGTGCTTCCATCGTTCCAAAGGCATCGTCCCACTCGGATGCAGGGGGTGGTCCATGGAATTGATAGATGTCTATGACATCCCTCTTTAATCGCTTGAGGCTTCCTTCGACTGCCGATCGGATATAGTCGGGCGAGACGTTAAACGATGGACGTTCCCAGCCATGGCTAATCCAGCCATCAGAATCTAACTCATAGCCGAGTTTCGTGGCGATAACAACCCTGTCCCCGAGCGCTGAAAAAGCTTCACCGAGCAGTTGTTCGGCGCGTCCGCCGCCGTATTGATCCGCTGTATCATAATAGGTGACACCGCTTTCAAAGGCGTATCGGAGAAGATCCACGGCATCCGTTTCACCGATATCACCCCATTCACGTCCACCGAGTTCCCATGTCCCCATACCAATTTCGGAGACAATCAGTCCTGTATTTCCCAATCTGCGCTGGTGCATTATTTCTTCCCTCACAAGTCAGGGCCCGTGTCTTGTAGCAAGTTTTATGATCCGAATTTGTTCGCTATTTTACAAGATTTCCTATTATTTGTCAACGGTGTATAATTTTTTCCAAAGGTCATTCAGCTTTCCTGTAGGAGGGAATTTTGCCCCCACGCGGCAAAATTTGTCTTAGCTTTACATTTCCCGACCTCTCACGAAACGCCAACCCCTGATTGCCAGCAACCGAAAACTAAGCAAATTTGCGTTGACACACCACGTCTGTTTCTGATAAGATATAGTTGCTTAATTTAAAAAATAGAAAAACTATAAACAGCGAAATGGAAACACCTAAGGACGACACTATGGCAACTGAAAAGATATATCCAGACCAAACGATAATATCCGATCTCTTAGAAGGGAACAAGCAGTGAAATTACTGGTTACGGGAGGTGCTGGATTTATTGGCACCAACTTCATCCGATATTGGCTGCGGCACTACTCGAATGACGCTGTTATCAACCTTGACCGACTGACTTATGCTGGAGATCTTTCTAACCTGACAGATATAGCAGAAACCCATTGTCCAAAGCGTTACAAGTTTGCCCACGGCGACATCCTGGATTCCACTTTTGTAGAAGACGTTCTGAAAACGGAACATCCAGATGTAATTGTTAATTTCGCTGCTGAGTCGCATAACAGTCGCGCGATTTTACATCCGAGGCGTTTCTTCGAAACAAACGTGATGGGCACACAGGTATTATTGGATGCTGCTCGACAATATGGCGTGCAACGGTTTCACCATATCTCCACATGTGAGGTTTACGGAGAGCTCCCTTTAGACTCACCCCATACGTTTAGTGAGAGTGCCCCGTACCGTCCACAGACCCCTTACAACGCCTCCAAAGCAGCAGCTGATCATCTCGTGAACGCCTATTTTCACAGCTTCGGTATGCCAATTACTATCTCCAATTGCGCGAACAATTACGGTCCATACCAACATCCAGAGAAACTTATTCCGTTATTCACAACGAATGCGATCCAAAATTTGCCGCTAACGCTCTATCAAAGCAGCCATAACCGACGGGAATGGCTGCATGTCGAAGACCACTGTCGAGCAATAGCAGCAGTGATTGAGCGCGGCAAAATCGGTGAGACCTACAATGTTGGGAGCGGTATAGAAAAAAGCATCGAGGAAATCAGCGATTTTATCCTTGACACGCTTGGCAAACCGCAGCAGTTAAAAACTTATGTTCCCGACCGTCCAGGACACGATTGCCGGTATTTGCTGGACTCACAGAAGATCACCCACGAAGTTGGGTGGGAACCGAGGATTCCCTTTGAAGAAGGGATGCGTGAGACGATTCGGTGGTACGTAGAAAACAAAGAATGGTGGCAGGCGATTCAACAGAAAGTAGACGATGGAGTCGTTCAAGAGGATAAATGGGAAACGTTCACACGGAGGTAAATGCAATGCAGCTGACAACAGAACAACTGACAGCATGGAAACGAGATGGAACAATCGTAGTGCCCAACGTTTTTTCGCATGAGATGGTTGTTCCCGCGCTGGAAGCAATTGAACGGAATGCCTACGACGGGTTAACTTACGCCGAATATCGCGCCAAATGGGATGCGCAGCCAGATGCCCTGAAAAGTGCCTATGAGAAGAACAGCGATATGCAACGACTCGCGGGGCCTTTTGGAAAAGCATTGCATTTTCCGACAGGCTTGGAAGCAGTAGACAAACTCCTTGAAAATGAAGCATACTTGGGGGTAGCCCAGCAATTATTAGGCACGGCAGAAATTCTACTCGGTTATGGACAAATCTTCCTCCGAGAAGGGCTTACCGATAGCCGCCATAGCGAACATCTATGGCAGGGTTACCACATCGACAACGGAACGAACTCGCCTTTACCACCACACCCAGATTGGCAACGCTATGGATATATCTTGTCTGGAATTATCCTGCACGACATTGACTTAGACGGCGCGCCGATGCTGGTTTGCCCAGGTTCACAAGACCAACTGGATACTATATGGGCGAAGTACCCCGGAAGATCAGGCGGTGTGGGTATCCCTGATTTACGTGAATTTAAAGGTGTACTTGCCGATCCAATTCCTGTTACGGCAAAAGCGGGAAGTGTTGCGTTCCGTTCAAGTTACTTAGTTCACGCCGCACAACCGTTTGAGAATAAAAGCAAACAACGCGCCTGGATGGGTTATCATTTCCATCGTGCGGACAACGCCGATTGGTGCAAAACAACGCGCCCTGTACCGAGTTGGGGAAGTCCACAGTATATGAAATTTGTGGCGAAAACGACCCCGGCTGCGCGACGCGTTTTAGGCTGGCCCGCCCCTGGCGATGCATATTATACACCGAAAGCCCTCACACGCCTTGAGCAGGCATATCCGGGGATTGATTTGGAGCCTTACCAATAAAAACGAATGAAAATAAAATGAGAAAGGATTGCTATGAGTAAAACGAGAAAAGTGCTGATGATGAACGAAGCAGGTCGTATCTGGACGGAAGAACAGAAAACCCCTGCACCGAAACCCGGACAACTTTTAATTCAAGTCCACGCCTCTATGGTAAGTCCTGGCTCGGAACTCGGCGGCGTCAAACGGCGACGCGAGAATCCGGGTTCCGAAGCGCGACAACGTCCGTTTGGATACCAAAACGCTGGCATCGTCATCGGCAAAGAAGGCGATTGCGATGAATTTGAGATCGGCGATAGGGTGACCGGTATGGGCGGTGGTTATGCACTCCACGCCACGCATGCCTGTGTTCCGCATAATCTATGTGCGAGAATTCCCGATAACGTCAGGGACGAGGACGCAGCGGCTAATCACCTTGTGGCAACGGCATTGCACGCTGTGCAACGCGGACGTATTCGTATTGGCGAGAACGTCGTCGTCGCCGGACTGGGTATCGTTGGTCAGTTTGCATGCCAGATAGCCAAAGCCGCGGGTGCCTATGTGATCGGCTTAGATAGACTGCCATTGCGGATAGGTATCGCTGAAAACGCGGGGATACTTCGAGCGATAAACGTCTCGGAAACGGATCCGATTCCTATTGCAAACGAATTTACCAACGGCTACGGCATGGACTGTGGAATCATCGCCTTCGGTGGAGACGCAACGAGTGCGTTTCAGCAGATCCGAGCGATGCTGAAGACAGCACCCGACACACACAAATTCGGACGAATTGTTATTGTTGGCGGTGCAAACATTACACACGGCTTCGCAGCCGGTCTCGGCAATGTAGATGTTATCAGTGCAGCGCGGACCGGACCAGGTTATCATGATGAGGATTATGAACACGGCGCGGATTACCCACCGGTATTTGTTCCGTGGCCCACACAACGCAACCTGGAATTATCGCTACGACTCATATCCGAAGGCAAAGTTCAGGTGGAACCAGTAATTACAGACATGATCCCGATAGATCAAGCACCTGAAGGATGCGAAAAATTGATCCAAACGCCGAATGAGGCGTTAGGTGTTGTCTTTACGATGGTCTAATGGACTGTCCAGTTTAAAATTTGGGCTTATTCGGAGTCCCTTGATTCGTTTCACATTGCAACGGGCAATGAATGGTTTCCCTACTACGAACCAATCCACCTACAATTTAAAGGTGGATAGACTACTAAAGTGTGGATTTGCAACAATTGACCTTCTATATCACCTACGCCAGGTTAGATGGGATTGTTACAAAAAGGTCTCTTAACTGACAACTGACAACCGATAACCGACAACGAACAAAAATATGGAAATCAGAGGTGCACGTGAATCAGAGTTAGAGCAGGTTGTTGAACTCAGCTGCTTGGCGTTTAACCCCAACGGGCATGAACGCTATTGGCAGTATGTTCAAAGGGATAGCAGTTACAGACTTCCACAGACGCGTGTTGTTGTCGTAAACGACAGGGTTATTTCAACCCTGCGCGTCTGGGAACGTCGGCTGCGGGTAGGGGCATCCCTCGTAACAATCGGTGGTATCGGCGGTGTTTGCACACATCCAAACTACCGTGGCGTCGGATACGCATCTGCCCTCATGCGAGATACAATCGACTATCTACGGACAACAGGGTGTGATCTCGGCGTCCTGTTTACTATCATCCCAGAGGCGTTTTATCGTCGATTGGGGTGGACATCTTTACCGCTACACGGTTTCAATGTAACGTGCGACCCGGCAACAGATGTCGCCGATTCATCGGAATGGCAAGTAACCGATTTTAATCCAGAAACGGATTTAGATGCTGTGGCACGGCTATACGACATCACCAATGCACAGCAGAGCGGAACTATTACACGGACGCGCGCTTATTGGGATATGGCACCGTCCCGTATTCGTGGGGTTTTCCCAACCGTTGTCGCACGCCAAGATGAACACATTGAAGGGTATCTCAACTATGAGATAGATGGAAAGCGTGTAGTAGTGTGCGAAGTGGGATACGGGCCCGACAATCTGATGGTCTTGGACGCCCTTGCATCCCACTTTTTGCAAGTCTGTGAAGCAGAAGGAATCGAAGAAATAGGGGGCAGATTTCCGTCTCAGCACCCGTTTGCGGAACGCTTGATAGCGAGGTGCAATAGTCCGGTAACCCCAACAGAATACACAGGGATGATGCTCTATGCTGTTAGTCCATCTGTGTTTCTGCGTCGGCTCATAGTTCAGTGGGAATCGCGAATTGCGGATGCTGGAGACACATTTCCACCGCTCGCTATCAAACTGCCTGCCATTAACAGCCAAGAAACTGTGCTGCGGCACAATGCTGAGGGAACGCTGCAAATTTTTCCTGAAGACACCGACGCAGTTGATTTTGCGGTAGACCTCTCCGAAGCAGATTTCTGGCAACTCCTGTTCGGCGAAATAGGATGGGAACAGATAAACGCCAATACTTCAGGACCTCCAGAGATCTCAGCGTTTTTAGCCACGTTGTTTCCCAAACGCGACGTCATCTTCTGGTCTCCAGACCAGTATTGAGAGAAAATGAGGAAAGCAATGAATACATCATTTGAAAGACCTTACAGACCTGTAGATTTGAATACACCACTAACTCAGTCGTTTCCGTTTATGGCAATGGCTGAAAACCTCATAGAAGAAGCCACATCCGCCACGTCAGGCAGAGCCTCGCTGACCTTAGCCCGCGGCGATGAGTTGACTATCGTTCTAGTCGCCCTGAAAGCAGGATCTGTGCTTGAGGAACATCCAGCTCCCGCTGCCGCTACAGTCATTATACTTAGCGGAAGCATCATATTTACAACAAGTCCTGATAAAATAACGCTGGAACAAGGTGAAGGCGTTACCTTCACAGCCGACATCCTCCATAGTGTCTATGCTAACGAAGATAGTGCATTCCTTGTTGTACTTGGCGGCAAAGCATCCAAATAGCACGGAAAAGAACAGCAAAGGATTAATAGAAGTCCTGGTGTATAAGTGTCCTTTGCTGTTCCATGATAGTGCTAAATTTCATCTCCCTTAATTCCAATGGAAACATGAGCAAAACGAACTCGAAAACTCAAAGGCAGGGCACCCAGACCAGTGCGTTCGGAACATCAGGAAGAATCAATCACGATGCCAGCGAATTTTACGGCAGCAAACTCTACGCCGATCAGAAAATTCCTGAACCCGATACATGGACGGAAAACCCTATATCCCCGGAAAACCTCAATCAACTTTACTGTACCTCCAGCACGGATATGTCCACAATCCCTGATGCCAGCGTTCATTTGATGGTTACGTCCCCGCCCTACAACGCCAAAAAGGAGTACGACGACGACTTGACACTCGTAGAATACAGGGAACTCCTTTATGTTGTCCTTGCTGAAACCTACAAAAAATTGGTTACGGGCGGCAGAGCGTGTATTAACATCGCCAACTTAGGCAGGAAGCCATACATCCCCTTGCACAGTTACATCATAGAAGATATGTTGGCGATAGGTTACCACATGCGGGGTGAAATCATTTGGGACAAAGCCTCAAGTGCGGGACCCTCAACGGCGTGGGGGAGTTGGCAATCAGCAGCGAATCCAGTGTTGAGAGATGTTCATGAATACATCCTCATTTTCTCTAAAGACTCCTTCTCTCGGAAACGCAACGAAAAAGAAAACTCAATCCGAAAAGAGGACTTCTTAGAGTGGACCAAAAGCGTCTGGACCTTCCCATCTGTCTCCGCCAAACGCATCGGACACCCTGCTCCATTTCCTGAGGAGCTTCCGCATCGGTTGATTCAACTTTATACTTTCATCGGGGATGTCGTCCTGGATCCGTTCTGTGGGAGCGGCACAACCTGCTTGAGTGCCTTGAAATCGGGGAGACACTATGTCGGCTACGATATTGAAGAGAAATATATAGAATTAGCAACTGAACGCATCAAAGCGTATGCCGATCAGACACGGCTACCGGTATCAGTAGACTTAGGTCGAGACTGAGATTACGTACGCTTTTCCTACCTCGGTTCCAAACGTTACCACCGAATCCGACTGCACGATTTCAACCGATACACCACTACACGTCACCGAGATAGCTGCCGCTGTCCGTAGCGTGCAGTCTTGACCGAGTGAGGAGTGAATCTTCGCTTCGGTGAGTTGTCCATTTTCCCACGCCATTTCTACCTCAAACCCACCGCGAGCGCGTAACCCTTTGACGTGTCCAGTGCTCCACGCCTTGGGCAGCGCAGGTAGTAGGTGAATTTCACCCGCATGGCTCTGCAGTAGCATCTCGGCGATGCCTGCGGTCCCTCCAAAATTGCCGTCAATCTGGAAGGGTGGGTGTGTATCAAATAGGTTCGTCAACGTACATTTCGCGAGAAGCGCTTGGAGATGGGTATATGCCTCCTCGGCATCCTCAAGTCGTGCCCAGAAACTGACAAGCCATGCGCGACTCCATCCTGTATGTCCACCGCCGTGTGCCAACCGATACTCCAACGATTTCTTTGCTGCCGCTGCTAATTCTGGCGTGCCGCGAAGCGTAATCTGGCAGCTCGGATGGAGAGCGTAAAGATGCGACATGTGGCGATGTCCGGGTTCCGGTTCGTCGTAGTCGAATACCCACTCTTGAAGCCGTTCCGTCTTCTCACTAATCTGGAGGGGTGCGAGGCGTTCCAACGCAGAAGCCAATTCAGCACGGAATTCAGCATCTCCTCCGAGGATGTCAATGCAGGCGATGCAGTTAGTGAAGAGTTCGTGGATGATTTCCAGGTCCATTGTCGCGGCGTAGGTAAAGAGCGAACGCGTGCTATCGGGTTTTAGGAAACTATTCTCGGGTGAGTGAGACGGGTTTGTGACGAGCTTACCAGCAAAAGGTGTGTCCTCAGGTGCCTCAACAAGGAAATCAAGGATAAAACGCGCTGCACCGCTCATCAAGGGATACGCCTGTTTTCTAAGGAATTCCAGATCGCCTCCGAAAAGGTAGTGTTCCCATAGATGCTCACACAACCATGCCGCTCCCATGGGCCAGATACCCCAGACTCCGTCGGCAGGTGTTGTAAAACCCCATATATCCGAGACGTGGTGGATAACCCATCCGTCAGCACCATAATGAACTTTTGCCGTCTGGCTCCCTGGTTCAACGAGTGTATCCATGTAATCAAATAACGGAGCGTGGCACTCTGGAAGGTTGCAGACTTCGGGGATCCAATAGTTCATTTGGATGTTGATATTGGTATGGTAATCGCTGTTCCAAGGTGCCTCCATGTGTTCGTTCCAGACGCCTTGCAGATTTGCGGGTAAGCATCCGGGTCTTGAACTTCCCATGATCAGATAACGTCCATACTGGAAGTAGAGGACAACAAACTCTGGATCTGACGCGCCTTCTTTGACTGCTGCCAAGCGTTCATCGGTCGGCAAATCTCCAGCAGCAGTAGAGCCAAGATTCAGATCTACGCGTTGAAAGAGCGATTGATGATCAGCAATGTGATTCTTCAGAATTGAGGAATACGATCTCCCCTCAATACCTGTAAGATAATCCTTGCAAAGGGCATGTGGGTCTCCACTTGCATTATTCTGATTTATGTAACTTGTCGCAGCAGCGAGAAAAAGCGTCGCAACATTGGCACCGCGCACAGAGAGCCTATCGCCTTCTGACTCGACCGTTCCACCCTCAACTTGCACCTGTAAGTATGCAGAAAATCTCAAGATACCCTCATCGCCGGATTGTCCGTCAAGCCGCAGAAGATTGTCAGCGATAGTTTCAACAGCAGCATCCTGTTCCCGCGTCATCGTTGCGTCGAAAGCAAGCTGGCCCGGTGTGTCACATTCAATCCGAATCACAATGAGGTTGTCTACCGCTGTCGCGAAGACTTCCCTTGTAAAACAGACATCGGCAGAGCGATAGGTTGTCCTTGCAACAGCTGTCCCCAGATCAAGTTCTCGACGATATTCCGTAACACGGTTCCCGTGTGGAAATTCCAGAAACAGATCGCCCAAGGATTGATAGGATTTGATGCGTTCGGGTATCCCGTGCATCGTTTCGCTGGCGAGCTGCGTCGCTTCTTCGTTCTGATTATCAAAAAGTAGCTGCTGAACTTTGGGGAGTGCTTCTAAAGCTTTTGGATTGTTGGAATTGCGAGGACCGCCGTCCCAAAGAGTTTCTTCGTTAAGCTGGATACGTTCGCGTTCCACACCGCCGAATACCATTGCCCCGAGCCGTCCATTTCCGACAGGTAGGGCATCTGTCCATTCTTTAGACGGTTTTTGATACCATAAAACAAGATTATTTGCAGTTGTGTTTGTCATTGGCTCCCCGCTAAAGCCTTTGATGAACAATCACCATAACCATCGCCTTCTGCTTCGGTGAACACTTAGCATTTTGATCGCCTCAAGTGCTTCTGTCTGTTCAGCAAGGTGCAACGGACTATGACCATCTTTGTCCGCTGCATTGAGATTCGCTCGATTCTCTAACAACACCACCACTGTCTGACGTGCATTGTCTCGCGCAGCGATGTGTAAAGGAGTATAACCGTTTTCACCCACGGCGTTTATATTGGCACCGTCCCTTATGAGAAATTTCGCTGTCTCATGCGAATTGTGAGATGCCGCAACATGGAGAGGGGTATTACCACTTTTATCGGTTGCGTTAACCTCAGCACCGTGATCTATCAACGCGATCGCCACCTCATGTGCGTTATCCTCAGCTGCGATATGCAAGGGCGTATAACCTTTATGATTCTGAACATTAATAGTGGCACCGTTTTCTATTAGCACGAGTGCCATTTTATAAGCGTTACGCCATGCTGCCCAATGTAAGAGGGTAAAGCCAGACTTTTCCCTTGGATTGACCCCCGTACGATCTTCCAGTGATAGTGCCTCTGCTTCATAAACATTGCGCCATGCTGCCCAGTGCAAGGGTGTATCACCTTCTTCGTTTTGTGTATCAACATTAGCACCGTTCTTTAATAGCACTATCGCTGTTTCATGTGCATTGTTCCAGGCCGCCCAGTGTAAAGGGCTGAAATCTCTATAATCTTGTGCGTTAACATTAGCACCATTCTTTAGCAATACAGCCGCAGCTTCATGGGCATTGTGCCATGCTGCCCAATGCAGTGGAGGATACCCGTATGGATCGTTTGCGTTAACATCAACACCATTTTTTAGCAATATCTCTGCAGCTTCACAAGCATTGTCTCGCGCTGCATCGTGGAGGGAAGTATAGCCCGAATTTACGCGATCAGCCGTGGGAGCAGTACGGATGGGTGCTGAGGAATTGTTCACTTCCGTGTCCGTTTCGACAGCGCCTCCTGATTCTGAGGTATCAGATGGGATCTGTTTCTTATCCAAAATAGCAATCTCCTCATTAAGGACAGAGTTCTGGCTTCATTATAATACACGTCGCGTAAAAATACTATATTTCTTTTGACTTGATACGGTTTTTAACTTAAAACAAAGCAAAATCATTCAACTACATCAGGTTTGACGACTTTAAACTTGAGTTCGCCAGGTTTAACGTAGCCGAGTCGCTTTCTGGCAAGCCTTTCCTTTGTGAGTGTATCACTCTTTAGCATTTCGACGCGCTGTTGAAGCTGATCTCGTTCGACTTCCAATTTTCGTATCTCAGCACGGTAGGCTTCCTCGGCAATTTGCGCCCGTTGCCAGTCGCTGTAACCGTTCATGAATTGCCTGACACTGACCAAGAGCAAACCGATCGCAATTACAAATAGGATTAGACGCACAATGCCCATAGGATATACCTTTTAATAGTTGTCGGTTACCAGCACGGTGAATCAACGGTATGAATGCCTTAGGGCATTCACCGGCTACGCAAACCTTTCAGTTTTCAAAAAAGCGGCAATGGAAATACAAAAAGTATACAAGTTTCCATGCTCACTGAAGACTGACAACTGAAAGTGAGCGAAGTGAACGCCCTGATGACGCTTACAGAGTTCTAACGGAAATCCGCCAAATTATAGAAGACCTTTCTGCCAGCAAATATAGCACTTTCCGCCAATTCTTCCTCAATCCGAAGGAGTTGGTTATATTTGCAGACCCGATCAGTGCGAGAGAGCGAACCCGTCTTTATCTGTCCAGCGTTCGTTGCAACAACAAGGTCAGAAATAGTGGTATCCTCTGTTTCACCCGACCTGTGTGAAACGACAGCCGTGTAGTTGAAGCGTCGGGCAAGCTCAATAGCATCAAGTGTTTCCGTTAAAGTACCAATCTGATTAACTTTGATTAGGATAGAGTTACCGATCTGTCCATCAATTCCCTGTTGTAAACGCGTAGTATTGGTGACAAAAAGATCATCGCCGACGAGCTGAACTTTATCGCCGATCACCTCGGTTAAGTGTTTCCAACCTTCCCAGTCGTTTTCGTCCATACCATCTTCAATAGAGACAATCGGGTATTTCCCACAGAGATCGGCGTAAAAGGCAACCATCTCTGCGGGCGATTTCGTTGATTGCGCCTCTGCTTTTAACTCGTAGGTGCCAGTGTTCCGATCATAAAATTCACTGGAGGCGGCATCCAATGCCAAAAGGACATCATCACCGGGAGCGTAACGTGCGCGTTCAATGGCTTCGATAATCACAGCGATCGCTTCCTCATTAGACCCCAAATCGGGTGCGAATCCGCCTTCATCGCCGACAGCGGTGTTGCAATTCCGCTCCTGTAAAACTGTTTTGAGACTATGAAAGATCTCAGCACCCATGCGGAGTGCTTCGGCAAAACTCGTTGCCCCCGCTGGCATCACCATAAATTCTTGGATGTCAACATTGTTATCAGCGTGAGAGCCACCGTTTAGAATATTCATCATCGGTAAGGGCAGCTCTTTTGCGTTTGTTCCACCGATGTAGCGATAGAGCGGCTGCGCGATTTCAGTAGCAGCAGCTTTAGCGACAGCCAAAGAGACGCCTAAAATCGCGTTCGCACCGAGACGACTTTTGTTTTCCGTGCCATCAAGTTCACGCATAGCGGTATCAATATCGCTTTGCGCGAAGGCGTCTTCCCCCAAAAGGGCATCAGCGATAGTTGTATTAACGTTCTCAACAGCCTTCTGAACACCCTTTCCCAAATAACGGTCGGCATCCTGATCGCGTAGTTCAACCGCTTCGTGCTCACCTGTAGAGGCACCAGAGGGGACAGCGGCGCGCCCGAATGCCCCTGATGCTAAATCAACGTCAACTTCAACTGTCGGGTTACCACGCGAGTCTAATATCTCGCGTGCATGGATATGGATAATTTCTGACAACTCTTTCTCCTTTTTTACAAGTCACCATGTGTTAGCCAATGTGACTGGCACTATTCCTCAATAACAGCCTCCGCGAGTAGGTACGCAGATGCCAGAAAAACTAAACTGTAGCCGATGAGCAGCTTCAGCCAAAATCTGTTTTCCAATCCACCGGTTACCAAAAGTGAGACAGTACATTTCGCACCACCCATAATAATCGGGACAACAAGGGGGAGTAGGATAACAGAGAGAAGACTTTCACCACCATTTGCACTTGTAGACATACCAGCTAACAGCACACCAACAGCGCAAAAGCCAAGTGTACCGATACTCAGTACGCCGAACAATTTCAGTAATATACCTACCGTTACCACGTCAAGTAAATCTAAGAATTGAAGTGCAATGGGAGTTATGACAATTTCCAAGAAAAACAGAAAAATAACGGTACTGACAACTTTAGAGAGGTAGAGGTTTCCAGCATCGACCCCGGTAAGCCGAATACCCTGCAAAGCAGCGTGTGTGCGTTCTATTGTGAATGAACGATTTAAGGTGATGATTCCTGCAAAAACGAACGCTGCCCAGAGGACACTTGCTGTTAATTTACCACGTTCTACCCTTTCAGGGAAAATCGGACCAAACGCAAAAGCGAAGATAAGAACAACGAGAACACTAAAGACGAAAATTAATGCCAGTGTCTCTTTTGAACGGAATTGGAGTCCAAGGTCTTTGCGAATTAACGCGCCAATTTGACGGAACGGCTTCATGTTTGTCTCGACTTAAAAGTGTCTATCTACAGCTGCTTTAGATCGGTTTGCCGACCAACCGTTCCTCATACGTGAGCAGAAGCGTTTCCGCTGTGATCTCATCTTTCTGTGCGACCTCTTCCAATTCTCCATCCATCATAAAGAAAAACCTTGTGCCCACGAGATAGCCCAGTTCCGTGTTGTGTGTCGTAACGACAATGCCTGTTCCTGTTTGGCGTTCCTGCGTAATGCGTTCCAAGACGAACTGCTTAGCAGAAGCATCTAACCCGGAGAAGGGTTCATCGAGTAGCAACACCGAGGGGGCATGGAGAAGGGCTCTGGCGATCATAAAGCGCTGCGTCATGCCACGAGAGAAAATATGCAGAGGTTCATGAATAAAACGCTGCAGACCGACTTCTGCGAGAAGCGTTGTTGCGCGATGTTCAAATTCTTTGACCCCGTACATCTGTCCGAAAAACTTGAGATTTTCATAAGGACTGAAGATCGGGTAAGCCAGATGTTCATGAATCACAACACCCAACGTCTTTCGCACGCGCGAGGCATCCGCAATTGCATCTGTGTCTTCAATCTCAAGTTCCCCTGATGTCGGCCGGAGGAGTGTGGCGAGAATTTTGATGAGGGTCGTTTTCCCCGCACCGTTGGGACCGAAAATCGTAACCACCTCTCCGGGATGAACCGAAAGCGAAGCGTTTTTGACAATTGAGCGGTGTCCAAAGTCCTTTGTGAGCTGGGAAGCACGGATACGCATGGTGTGAACGATTCCGTAATGAAGAAAAAAGACATTGGGCGGGACACCGACCCGCCCTATATGCCTAAGGTTTCCATCTTTTACTGGGATGGAGCGTATTAAAAATAAAAAGTAGGGTGCACAACAACCTACCGATACCACACGCGTCTTTACATCATACGCCGGATGATGGCATCACCCTGTTCCTGGGTAATACCGAGGGATTGATGCGCCATGGGACCGTTTTCTAAAACGGGTTCCATCTCATCCAAAGCTGGACGACTGGTATCTTGATAGAACAACCCGATCGGAATTTCATCTCCCCACTTGACGGCTTGTTCAAGCGCAGCCGCCTTGTCGGTCGGATCGTGATTTTCGAGAGCCTTGACTCGCGGTTTGAAGAAGTCGTATGTGTTATCCTTATTAAACGTAATACAGGGACTGAACACATCAATGAGAGCAAACCCGCGGTGTTGCATGCCGTCGTACATCAGTTCTGTCAGCTGCTTCTGATCACCACTGAAACCTCTGGCGACATAGGTTGCACCTGAGACAATCGCCATAGCAATTGGGTTGAGTGGCGCCTCTATGTTGCCAAACGGTGTACTTTTGGTCTCCATCCCGAGCATACTCGTCGGTGAAGCCTGCCCAATAGTTAGCCCATAAATTTGGTTATTCATGACGATATAGAGGAGATCGATATTTTTTCGCATTGTGTGGACAAAATGGTTTCCACCAATGCCATATCCGTCTCCATCACCGCCGGTTACAACCACGTTCATGTGGTGATTCGCAAGTTTAGCACCAGTCGCGACTGCCAAGGATCGTCCGTGGAGGGTGTGCATTCCATAAGTTTTGACATAGCCGGGGAGGTTAGAGGAGCAGCCGATTCCGCTAACCGTCATGTGTTCATGATTGCCGCGTCCAGACTTCGCGTAAGCAGTTTGAAGGGCACGAAGCACGCCATAGTCACCACAACCTGGGCACCAATCAGGGTTTACATCCCCTTGGAAGTCTCTCGCGGTGGGTGCCCCTTTAATTGGTCTTTCTCGTCTCGCCATCTGATTCATCCTCCTTTATTACACAACAATTTCCTGATAGGGAACATAAAGGTCTGTCTTACTTGTTAAGAGTTCACGGGCTCCGTCAGCAATGTGGTGTGGCATAAAAGGTTCGCCATCGTATTTGCGGATATGTCCGTCGGCTGTAAAGCCGGTTTCACCACGCAGGAATCGCGCGAATTGACCGGTATAGTTACACTCAACGACGATGGAGTGCGCCGATTTTGCGAGTACTTCGTTGATCGCATCTTCGTCCATCGGATAGAGCCATTTGAAATGGATATGGTTGGTGGGAATGCCGGCTTCTGTTAGTTGTGCCGCAGCTTCCCCAATCACACTGTGTGTGGAACCCCATCCGATGAGCGTAACTTGAGCATCTTCTGGTCCTTCGAGCGTCGGAGGCGGGAGCAATTCAAGAATACCATCCATCTTCCGTTGCCGCTTCTCCATAATGTCGCGCCGCTTGTGAGGATTCGTGAACTCATCACTAATTAAAGTACCGTCTTCATCGTGATCATCGGTAGCAACAACGTGAACGTGACCGGGTGTGCCAGGGATCGCTCTTGGTGAAATTCCGCTGTCGGTAATTTCGTAGCGAAGGTATTCGCCATCTGGTTGCACGGGACCGCTGATAAGCGAGCCACGGTCAATTTCCGGTTGCCAATTGACAGATTCTGGATCAAAGGTTGTGAAGCCCATGGAGAGCGTGAGATCGGAGAGTACCATGCCTGGGCACTGGAATTTATCTGCGAGATTGAAAATCTCAGGAATAGTATCAAAGCCGTCCATGATGCTTGTGGGTGCAGCAACGATTTTCGGGAAATCGCCTTGGCTGGCACCGAGAATTTGCCATAGATCGCCTTGTTCCGTTTTTGTAGGCAAACCTGTGGAGGGCCCACCACGTTGGACGTTAATAACGACGATAGGAATTTCCATCATACCTGCGCTGCCGATGGCTTCCGACATGAGAGCAAACCCACCGCCTGATGTTGCGCACATCGCCCGGGTCCCAGCGTGTGCCGCTCCGATAATCATATTGACAACGCTAATTTCATCCTCACATTGGCGGACCATGATATTGAGGTTACGAGCGTTCTGAGCCATCCAGTGGAGAACACCGGTTGACGGACTCATCGGATAGGCAGCGTAAAATTTGACACCTGCGGCTGCGCCACCCATTGCCATTGCTGAATTACCATCAACAAAAGCGAGCGGTTTCTGTTTTATAAACTGTGCTTCAAAGGCGGTGAAGTGTTCTGCTGCATAATCGTAACCTGCACGTGCGACTGCGACATTAGCATCTACGACTGCCTGCCCCTTGCGCTTAAGGAAGGTAAGCTCGAGGATATCCTCAAGCACCGCTAAATCTCCCCCAGCCATTTTTAAAGCGACACCGAACATGCAGATATTCAGCATTAACTTTTTTCTATCAGTGTTGTTGGACAATTCTCTATAAGAGATAGGACAGAGCTGGATGTCATCGCGCTCTGGTGCAGCTTTAACATCATCACTGTTATAAATAATTGCGCCACCGGGTGCGACATGTGGAACGTGTGTTTCTAAACTGTTCCGGTCCAGGGCAATGATCATGTCTATCTTATCGCCGTGGTTGGCTACTGGTTCGGAACTAATTCTGACGGTGAGGAAGGTATGACCGCCGCGGATGAGGGACTGGTAAGCACTATAGGTATAGACGTGGAGACCGTGCCGAGCACAGATTTGGCTCATACTCTTACCAACGGTATCAATCCCTTGACCGGGTGCCCCTCCTACAGCGATTACAAAATCGTACTTTGCCATCTTGGCTCCCTTCTAATTTTTCCATATTCCATTCTGATGTCGTACAATCTATCGAAAACACGCCACAGTTCGATGAACCCGACAACACCAGATTGGTGGATAAATAAGCAAATTGATTCTTTGTGAGTTACGTTGGAATATTTGCGCCTTTTTCTTAATATTCACACACATAAAATAGTCTACTTTTTTTAATTATACCATATTTGCCTCAAATTTTCAAGTTTTTTAAGGATACAATGCTATAAGCGCCTCTTTCGCTTCTGGGGTGTCAATCTTTTCCAAGGCATACACCACATGGTGTTGAACGCGCTCAGAATCGTCCTCCAATGCCTCAATCAGGGCGGGTACAGCGTCCTTGGCAGCACCTCCAAGATTTGCGAGTGCGTAGGCACTATAGGTTCGGACCTCTTCTTCTGGATCGGCTAAAGCCTGAATGAGTACAGGTATCGCCTCAATTGCTGCGACCCCCATACGGCTGAAGGCGCGGACAGCATACTCGCGGAGCTGCTCGTCTAAGTCTTGTAAAGCTTCACTCAATGCGGGAATAGCGGGCGCGCCGATGCGGCTTAACGTATCACTAATGCAGAGGGCATGGTACCGTTCCACTATCGCCAATTCATCCATAAGAACCGGCACTGCAGCTTCGCCGATTTCTGCTAAGACATCGGAGGCTTGATCAGAAACATCCCACAAATTCTCGGCGAGTGCCTCAACCAGTTGTGGTATAGCCGGTTCACCGATAGCAACCAATTCCGTTTTCGCAGCCTCGCGGACATCGTCATCCATATCTGACAAATCGTGGATTAAGTCAGCTATGGCGCGTTCGCTGTCCATCGCACTTATTCTCCTTTCTTAACGTACGCCAACATTGTGATAAGACGGTCAGTCTGTTCGGGTCGCAAATACTTATAAAACCACTCCGAAAATTCGCGTTCGGCTCTCGTGAGTTCTGCTGTCAACTCTGGGACCGTGGCTTCCCCAATTGCTGCCAGTATCTCTGAAGCCTGATTCGCCATCTGTTCCATATAAACAGGGATAGCAGATTCCTCAATGTGCGTGTAGAACTCAGCACCATACCCAGAAACATACCAGCATTCCTGAGTAAGCACATCAATGAGCTGCGGAACGGCGGGGCCACCTATGGCAATCAATTCCGCTTTCGCGGCGTTCCGAACATTCTCATCCATATGACCTAACATGACTATCAAATCAGCGATGTGGTGTTTGCTATGCATTGTTTCCCCTTTTTTGTTGCTCTAAGAGCGTGGTGAGGCGTTCCGTCTGTTCTCGGCGCAGGCGTTTGTAGACGCGCTCCGAGATCTCTTGCTTCTCGTATTTATCATCAAGATATGTAATGAATTCAAGCCTTGCGATGCGGACATGTTCGCAGTCATCAGGATTCAGTTTACGGAGCCAACCTGCATCTGGCGGTGCTGTGACATCGTCAGTATTGGACGCCGTGTTATTGTTGGCGGATCGAAGTTTGAAAAGTGCGGCGACGAAAAAGCCGCCGGTGAGTGCTGCAGCAACAGCAATAAGAATTAACTGTCCGAGGTTAGATGTCTGCCCGGGTAAGGCACCACGGGTGCCACCCATGTTTACATTAAGCGTTAAATCAACTGTTTCACCCGCCTCGAACGCCTTTGGTGCAGTACTCTGATATATAAGATAAACGTTATTATGGATTTGTTCGCGCCTCGGTGTACCGAAAAACTTGGCGCGCGGTGCAAAGCCGATACCCTCAGGGACAAAGAACAAGAATTCTGCGGTGTCAAAGTCCAAGCGACGGGATAAATTCAGTCTGTTTTTCTCAACGTGAAAGATATAAGTATAGCCTAATTGTGATTCTCCAGGAGGTAGAGGGGCTGTGAGGATAACTGCATTGGTGGCAGGATTCATCGTGAGCGATGTTGGTGAATGTGGTTGAAAACCTTCAGTACCTATCGGGAGTGTCAAATGCAATCCAACTGTCTGCGTGCGGTGCTTGGTTTGAAAAGGCAGATCACTCTGATTTTCAACGCCGATTGCCTCAATAACTGTGACGGCACCATCTGGTGCGTGGTCCGCAGGTGGCGGTCCAATGATAAATGTATGCGTTTTAACCTGAACTTGCGTTTTGTCGTCTGTAAACGCTCCAATGTCAAAGTCGAGCGTTATATTCGGAGCCCAAGTTGATAAAACCAGATCTTTCTCAGTATAATCAGTGCCTTCATAAACGGTAGAGACCGTGTAATGGACACTCGGATCAAGCGGTAAATTACCAAAACGGTAGTGTCCATTTTCATCTGTTGTTGTTTCTTGGGTCTCCACAGTATCTACTTTATGAACAGTGAGGATCATAGGCTGTGCGACGAGCGGCTTCTCACGCTTTCTGTCTATAACCTTACCTTGAATGTCGCCCGGTTTTGCTGTCTGTGCATGAGAGATAGAAAGCCAGAAAAAAATCAGGGCAACTGCTAACAGGCTACCGATGCACGACGCCGCGACATATTGAACCTGCGAGTTGCCTTTCAAATTGCTGTATGAAAATAGGTTAATGCGCATATTATGTTCCGCGTTGTTGTTTAAACCTCTCAATTTCTGCTTCTACATCTGACAGCGATTCCTCTTCAAGCTGCATGATAACGCTTGCGGTTTCTTGCAAGAGCGATTCGCGTAATTCTTGGTAGTCGGCTTCCGAGAGTTTCCCTGTTTCGTAATCCTCGTCAAGTTCTGCCAGAGCGGCGTAGCTGCGCTCACGTTCCTGAAAGAGGGTACGCCGTCGTTCTTCAATTATGTCCTCGGACATTGTATTGTGCTGCAAACCTGTTTTCGAGAAGATCGGGAGTCCGAGATAAACAAGCAATGCAATGCCAAGAATCAGTATCCACAAAAGGAGAAGAGAAGACATAAAAAACCTTTTCAAAGTGCACTATCTCGTGCGAAAAACCGACCCACCTATTTCTGCTGTTTGTACCTTTCGAGTTCCGCCTCAACCCGCTTCAGGGTTGTATCAGTAACCTGTTGCTTTGACATGCCCCCTCCGCCCGTAGTTGTGGCTAGCTGCTTTGATTTTCGGAGCACGGCAAAAGCAACACCGCCAATGAGGGCAAGAATAACAACTGGCATAATGTAGGCAATCAGATTAATGCCTTCTGCTGGCATAACTGCGTAAAACTGAGGTCCATAGGTATCAAGGTAATTGGTGCGAATCTGCTCGACTGTTTGTCCTGCCAACAACCGATTGCGAAAATCCTCTTCAATTAGCCCTGCCGTACCACACACACAGGCTTCGATCGTCTCCCGTTCACAACCACAGTAACAGTAGACCGTGGTAAGCAATTCCTTTAGTTGGGATTCCGACTCGGCAGTGGTTTCTGTCTGCGCGTACGACGGAAGGACAAAACCATAGGCGATGAGAAACGTAATAATTTGCACACAATTAAAACCTACAAACTGGAGTGACATGTGTTTAAATTTTCGCATCACCATCTTTATAATCATAGTTATGTCCCTATCTATTACGCTTCTTTACTGCGTTGAGACTTCTCAGCGATAGCGATAATTCCACCTAGCACCATGATAGCGACGCCAATCCAGACGACCCCAACCAGAGGATTGTGGTAGACCTGAACGTTCACAACACCGCCACCTTTAATATTCGGCGGCAGCTCCCCGAGAGCGATGTAGAGATCATTCACACCGAAGTGGCGAATAGCAGATTCAATTGTATCCTGCTCTCCCTGTCCGGCTTTGTAATAGAAGTTACGCGCCGGTTCCATTACCCCAATTTGCCTACCGTTTCTTGCAACATCAAAAACAACACCGCTTCGGCGATAGTTTGCGTACTCTTTCTCAAAGGAGTCCTTCATTGTGAGTTCAAACGAACCCACCTTCATCGATTCGCCGAGCGTCAAACTTTTAGATTCAAGTAGAGAATAGCCTTTCGAACCCATAATACCTATATAAAGGATCACGATACCTATATGGATGATATAACCGCCATACCGTCTTTTATTTCGTTGGATGAGTAGACCCAAACCGTTGAAGAAAGAGGTCTCCTGTCGTTTTGCACGGAGTTTCGCCCCGCGATAAAATTCCGCACTGATTGCCACCAGGACGAAAACACCCGCAGCAACACAAAGTACCGAATAAACAGGCGACGTATTGCCGTTTAATGCGAGGATCCCCCACGTCAATGCACCACAGACTAAACCGACAACAAGGGGCCACAAAAACATACGTCGGAAATTATTAGCCGTAATCTTTTTCCACGAGATGATGGGTCCCGCACCCGTCAGGAAGAGGAGCAACAATCCAGGAATAATAACGACTTGATTGAAGAAAGCTTCAGGAACAGATGCCTTCTGACCATTAATCGCCTCAGAGATAATCGGCCATAACGTACCCCAGAGAATAATTAGTGTTAACCCAACGAGGAGCCAATTGTTCAGCACAAAGGCACTTTCACGGGAGAGAAGTGATTCGAGACGATTCGCACTTTTGAGTCGCTTCCAACGATAAATGATAAGTCCAACAACCCCGGCTGTAGAAACTAAGATGAAACCCAGGAAATATCCACCAATGTCAGATTGCGCGAATGCATGCACCGATGAAATAATTCCGCTCCGGGTGATAAAAGTTCCCAGTAATGTAAATTGGAAAGCGAGGGTAATAAGGAGGATGTTCCACAATTTAAGCATACTCCGTTTTTCTTGTATCATTACGGAGTGTAGATAAGCAGTACCGAGAAGCCACGGCATAAACGAAGCATTTTCAACAGGATCCCACGCCCAATAACCGCCCCATCCTAGTTCGCGATACGCCCAATTGCCACCAAGTGTGATACCGACAGTCAAAACGATCCAAGAGAAGAGTGTCCATCTGCGCGAGCGCAGTATCCAATCGCTGCCAATTCTACCGGAAGCCAAGGCACCGACAGCAAACGCGAACGGCACCGTCAGACTAATCCAACCGATATATAACGTCGGTGGATGGAATGCCATGCTTGGGGTTTGGAGGAGTGGGTTCATACCGGCACCATCGGGTGCCATCTGTCCATTAGGGAATCGGTCAAGAGGGTTGTAAACCCCCTCGATTAGACCTGTAACGAGAAGAATGAAAAAGAGTTGGACAATAGCAATAGGAATCAGGGCGTGGTCGGCGAGGGTATCATGTGTTTGTTTATTGTATCGGTGGTTTTGCCAGACCACAATCGCGCCAGCAACGGTAAGTAGCCAAAGCCAGAATAGGAGTGAGCCGGACATTCGACCCCAGAGTGCTGTGATTTTATAGAGGAGGGGTTGTGCTGCGCTTGATACCTCAACAACGTAGCGCATCGAAAAATCGTCAGTTACAAAGCCATATATTAATGCGCCAGTTGCAATACTAATAAGAATGAATGTAGCAACAACAGCGTTTCTGCCGCTCCGCAAAGCGTTTTGATTTCGCGTCCGGAGCCCGACGCTGAGGAAAATAATCGCCCACAAGCCAGAAAGCACAGAGAGATATATGGCGGCTTGTCCAATTTCCGCAGTCATGCGTTTCTGTGCCTCCTTAAAAAATTAAAAAGGTGTTATTGAACATATTATTTAAAGTGCCGTGTATCTGTTACTGCGAGATGTAAGAAGTTTCATCTGTCGGTATAGCACTCTCTGCCCCTTCATATTTCGAGGCGCATTTCGTCATGAGCTTAGAGGCAACAATGAGATTTTGGGTTGCATCGTATCTACCTTCAACGAAAACGCTACCACCATCAGTAAAGTTATCCGGTTTAAGTCTGTCCTTATAAATCACGTTGACGGTCGCTGCGCTTTCGCGGTCGCGGACGGCAAAGGTGAGTTCAAAATTAGCGGCATCCCATTTGGAACTACCCTCTGAAATGAGTCCATCAACTTGGACGAGTTGATTGTCCACTGTGCTCTTATCTGCCACAAGCAGAGCAGGCGTGAAATGCCGTACACCGGTGCTTTTAATCCCATCTACCACCAGAAACAGCATAGCACTTAGCAAGATGACCCCCGCAGCGGCGATTTTAAGTCTCTTCTGTTTTTGCACCCGTAATACCCTCCATTAGCGCGAGTCGGACATCGCGATTTGGCGCAGCTTGCAAGCCAAATCTTGCTGTTAGAAACTAATGACACCGAGGAAGCAAATTCCTCTTCTTAAAATAATACTTGATTTTACATTCAAAATCAAGTTAAAATAAAACAAAATCGGAAATGCATGCAGAATTCTGGGCAAAAAAGCGGTCAAACTCGCTGTTCTTCAAACTTGAAAATAAGAAATTTATCCGTTCTATACGCATCTGCTTGCAAATGCTATTTTTTTAGAGCGAGGAGATAAATTTGTGAAAACTCTCAATTTTTACAAATGACTTTAGGAAAAACCAATGACATTGAATTGGCAACACCATCCTTGGGCAGGTGTATTTCCGGCGACGCTCTGCCCCTTTCATGAAGATGAATCAATTGACGAAACCGGACTGCACCAGTACATGCAGGAACTCGCGAGCGTCCCCGGCATAAAAGGCGTCGTCTGTAATGGACACACCGGCGAAATTATGTCGCTCCGTCTTCACGAAAGACAACGGGTTACGCAGATTACCGCTGAGGCTGTCGGGGACCAAGTTAAAGTCGTTTCAGGTGTGAGCGCGGAAGGGAGTCTCCCCGCAATTGACGATGCCCTCGCGGCGAAGGAAGTCGGCGCAGATGCCATTCTCTTAATGCCCGCCCACCACTGGCTGCGTTTCGGAAGAACGTCAGAAACAGCAGTCGGTTACTTCCAAGATGTCGCCGAAGGTGCAGATATGCCCATTATTGTTCACCAATATCCGGCATGGACAAAGGCAGGATATAGCCTTGAAGAGATGTTGGAGATGGTGAAGATTCCACAGGTTATCTGTATTAAAATGGGTACCCGCGACATGGCACGTTGGCGATGGGATTATGAACAACTGAAAGAAGCTGCGCCGGATGTCCCTATTTTGACCTGCCATGACGAATATCTACTCGCCTCGCTGCTTGAGGGGAGCGACGGAGCACTCATCGGGTTTGCTGGCTTCGTGCCTGAGTTGATGGTAGATGTAGTTCACGCGGCACTCAACAACGACCTTCTTGGTGCTCGCAAGGCACGTAGTCAGGTAGACGCGTTGGCACGAATCGTCTACAATTTCGGTGAACCGAGCAGCGACGCACACCAACGTATGAAATGTGCCCGCTGGTTGATGGGCAGATTCCCCTCAATGACTATGCGCCGACCACTCCGTCAATTGTCCACCGCCGAAATAGATAAGATCCGAACGCGTCTTGAAGAGGCCGGCTACCAGTGCGTTCATTAAGTTTCATTGAACCGATAAGGCAATGAAGGGTTTTTCTTGCGTGTTTCTTCAAGGGCTCCCGCCCTATATGCTATAGCACCAGAACCGTAGCTCGTAATGAAATGGAGAGCAGATTCGAGAAAGGAACGTGAAATCGAGGCACGCCTTGTTTAACCGCAAGGTAAAATTAAAAAATGTCACGACTAAAATACGCTTTAATCGGCCACGGTAGACGCGGTGCTGCGCATCTGTCAACAGCCGCCACACTAAAGGACACTTTTGATGTTGTCGCCGTGTGCGACGCGCATCCAGAATCCGCAGAAACAGGCGCAGCACGTCTCAATATCGGCTCGCAAGCTTCGCCAAAATTCAGCGTTAAAGCCTACACGGATGTCCGAAAACTTGTTGACGAAATATCCCCGGATGTTTGTGATGTCGTCGTGCCTGCGCCACTGCATCATGTTGTTTCCTGTTACCTCTCCCGACGCGGAATCCCCCATAACGTGGAGACAGGACTCGCCCCGACACTCGGTCTAATGGACATGATGATCGCCGACGCTTCCAAAAATGCGGTCAAACTTCAGACCTCGGAAAACTTTCCGTTTGTTCCCGTGGAACAATTTGTGTGTAAACTCATTGAGGAAGGCGTAATTGGTGAGGTTCACAAGTGCTATCGGCTTTTTTCTACGACCGGATACCATGGACTCGCTGCAATACGGTGTCGGATGAACGCTGCTCCCAAAGCGGTCAGTAGTATCGGACATACGATGCCGGTCACACCTTACGTCGATAGGGCAAAACGGGATCACAATCGAGAAAACCTTGAATTTTATGCTGTCGATTTTGAAAACGGTGGACTCGGCGTCGCTATGGTCGGGAATAAGAACGGGTGCCTCGGACGGAACAAACTCGTCGGTTTTGAAACGTGCGGCGAACGCGGCACAATTATCACCAACGGAAATCAGAGTGCTTCAGGTGGCGAAACGGTCAACGTTTGCACAGATGAGGACATTGCCCTGCACAGCGGGAAGGCACAAACATACGAATTTCAGAGAGAGTACAGCGACAGTGGAACGCTGCGTCGTATCTATGTAGAACTTCCACCATCGTTAGGTGGCACTGTTGAGTGGGTGAACCCCTATCAACATACAACACTACCGGAAAACGGCATCTCATTGGCGACAATGCTTGATGGTATCGCTCGCGCAGTACGGGAAGACACGCAACCGCTTTGGACAGGTGAAATGGGCAGGGCAGATCAGGAAATGGTCATCGCTGCACACAGATCAATCCGAACGAATCGGCAACCCATCCCACTTCCGCTTGAACCAGATTCCGCTGAAGAGGACGCATTCGACCGAGATTTTGAAGCACAATTCGGTGTCCACCCACGCGAAAATATCGAAAAGGCGTTACAGGTTAATTTCAAAGCGCGTTAGTTAGCGCGAAGATTGCAATTATTTTAGACTGTCAAATGAGGGAAAAATGCAAGAAGTTAAAATTGGATTTATTGGATGTGGTGGCAATGCAAATGGGCACATGAATCGATTAGCAGAAATCGAAGGCGCACGCGTTGTGGCTGTATGTGACGTTCAACCCGAACGCGCACAAAGCGCAGCCGAGAAACATAATGCCGACGCCTATACCGCACATCAAGCCCTACTCGAACGTGATGACTTGGATGCAGTCTATCTGAGTCTCCCGGTTTTTGTCCATGGACAACCCGAATTTGACGTTATAGCGCGAGGCTTACCATTTTTCGTTGAGAAGCCTGTTGCGATCAATATGGACATCGCCCGCGAGATTGAAGCGGCAGTAACCAAAGCAGGCTTGATAACCTGTGTCGGCTATCAACTGCGTTACCTCGGTTCAACCCAAATAACGCAGCAGATTCTCCAAGGCAGAACGATTAACATGATTGTTGGTAAGTACTGGTGCAGCACTGGACATGGAGACCCGAGCGCATGGCTCCGACAAATGAACAAATCCGGTGGTCAACTTGTCGAACAAGCGACACACACCATTGATATGATGCGTTACATGGGCGGTGAAGTGGAGACCGTCTACGCCATGCAGGCAAATCGGCTTCTTAAAGAGACGGATTGCCCGGATGTTAACAGCGTTACACTCCAATTTGCGAGCGGTGCCGTCGGTTCATTGACTGCCACCTGGGCTTACGCAGGGGACTGGTCAAACGCTAATATCCTGGATTTGCTCTATGAGGGCGAACTGTTGAATTGGAATCCATCAAGGGTGTTAGTCCAGGAAGATGGCGAATGGATCGATAAGACAGAACCGAGTCCGACAATTGATGACGTTTTCGTTGAAGCGGTACGGAATGGTGATGCTTCCGCAATCTTGAGTCCTTACAGTGATGCTGTTAAAACGCTCGCAATATCGCTTGCAGCGAACCGATCCGCACAGGAGAACAGACCTGTAGACGTCGCCTCCATTCTATAATTATATGTTCCAAACACCCAAAAAGGAGCTAGCCCATGTCCGAGTCCACTAACGTTTCACCAAAATATCGTGTAGCAATTGTGGGGTGTGGAGGTATATCTCGCGCCCATGGTAACGCCTGGCGAAATGTGCCAGAGATTGAAATTGTAGGTGCCTGTGATGAGAAATTTGAATCGCTTGCGAACTTCGCTACCGAATATAATGTCCAGAACACCTACAACGATCTTCGGCAAATGTTGGAGAAACAGCAACCCGACGTCTTAGTGATTGCGACGTGGCCTTCAAGTCACCTCAAAAATGTACTGGAGGCAGTACGATGTGGTGTCAAAGGTATCCTCGTCGAAAAACCGATCGCTGTTAACACCACACAGTTGGAACAGATGATTCAGGTTACGGAGCGCTCGAACATTCTGTTGATGGAAGCGTTCATGTACCGACACCATCCCTTGACGCTCGCTGTGAAACAGAAGATTGAGGAGGGCGCAATCGGAGAGGTCCGCTATGCACGTTCAAGTTTCTCAACAGGACTCACAGACCGTCAGAATTGGCGATTGAGAGGCGACCTCGGTGGCGGTGCCGTTATGGATTTAGGGTGTTATTGCATTAACATCATGCGTTACCTTGTAGGCAGAGAACCACAGTCGGTCTGGGCAACAGGCAAGTTTGAAGCGATTAACCATGTTTGGGAAACCCTCATCGGGACTTTGGACTTTGGCGATGGGGTTACTGGACAATTGGACTGCAGCTTCGGTTGGACCTGGCGTGAATGTTATGAAGTCGCTGGCACAGATGGCACGCTCTTTGTTGAAAGCGCGTGGGGCAACTCAGAAGGAGAAGCACATTTCACAGTGGATGATGAAACCTTTAGTGTAAGTGGGGTGAATCCGTACGCCGCTGAGATATTGGATCTGTGTCGAGCAGTGGAGACTGGCACGCCAACGCGCTTACCGATAACCGATGCGCTCGGAAATATGCGAACTATTGATGCGTTGCACGAATCCGCACATACAGGTCAAAGTCGCAAAGTGTCCTAAGGTGAATTTGATAAAAAATATGTTGAAGTCATCGGTGTCAGTATTAGGAAATCCCTCCTACAAGGATTATCGATTGCGAACCGTTAGCAAGGGGCGGAAAATCCGGCATCTCATGAGTTAAGAAGCCGTCGACAACCTAAAGCAGGTTCCTTATTAATTGTAGATCAGGGTGGACAACGGACACCCCGCCCAGAGGCAATAGTTAAAAATATGTTTGAGAGAATGATGAAGTATCCCATTGAGGTGTTCCGAGAAGGAAATTTCTCGTTCGGTATACCTCTGCCGGGACTCCTGATAGCGGTGCTGCTCGTCGCACTCTTCGTGGCTACGATATGGGCATATCGAAGTATACGGGGGCGTACGGGTCGCGGCTTCCGGGGTATCCTCATTTTCTTTCGCGCCATTGTGCTCTGCCTGCTTGCATTTTGCCTGCTTAAACCCTTCCTCACTATCTACCAGACAAGCCCCGATGATTCCTATCTGTTGGTGATGGTCGATCAGTCCAAGAGTATGCAAGTTACTGATTCCACTGCTGCCGTGACCCGATTGCACCGCGCCAACGAACTACTTTTCGGAGAAGAAAACGGACTCCTCGAAAAATTAAACGCCAAATTCAAGGTGCGCCTTTTTGCGTTTGATACCACAGCAAAACGGATTCCGAGCGAGCCTTTGAAGAACGCCGACGGCGAAAGTACAGACATTCCACAGGCAGTTAACGAAGCACTCGATGACTTACAGGGTATCCCGCTTTCTGGGGCTGTGCTGTTAACGGATGGTGCCGACAGAAGCGGTGTTGACATTGCAAAATTTGCGATGCAAATTCGAGAACAGAAACTCCCTATCCATACCGTCGGCATCGGCTCAGAAACTGGTAATCCGGATCTGGAAATCGTCAAAGTGGATATCCCTCGAACCGCAGAGGAAGATTTTCCAGTAGAGATGTGGATCACACTGAAACGGAAAGGCTTTAAGGGAAAGAAAGTCAACGTCCAATTAACAAACGATGGACAAATACTGAAAACAGCGTCCGTCAATATGGATAAAGATACCTCTTGGACGGGACAACTCCGTGGAACAGACGACCCATCTGACACAAAAACAGAACGTATGTTGCTCAAATTCACGCCTCGACAAGCAGGCACCCAAAGATTCGAGGTCCATGCGGAGTTGGGAGAAGTGGAAGCCGTGCCACAAAACAATATGAAGACTTTTTTACTGAAGGTAGCACCTACCAAACGCGTAAAAGTCTTATTTGTTGATGGCGAACCGCGCTATGAACTCGGCTTTATAAAACGCGCCCTTAAAAATGATCCCAACATCCAAGTAACTGATCGATTTTTGACAAGCATCACTACCGGTAAACGGTTTTACGGCGGCACACGCGCCGAAGCAGCACACGACTTTAATTTTTACCCTGACCAGAAGGAGATGCTTTTCGACTTTGATGCCATCATTTTAGGCAACGTCGATGCCTCCCAATTCACACGTGCGCAGTTAGAGAACACCCTTGAGTTTGTACGGACCCGAGGGGGTGGCTTACTTATGTTAGGAGGTTCCAACTCTTTAGGCAACCACGAGCTCTCTGAATCCTTTATCAATACACCGATTGCCAAATGCCTGCCCGTAGAATTGGAACTCGGCGCAACACCAACACCTTTAGCACCCAGACGGCGTGGTTCGCAGTCTGGTGAGAACAAGGGATACAAATTGCAACTGACGCCAGACGGGAAAATCGAGACACTAATGGCGTTAGCAACCGGCCCTACGGAAAACGTGGAACGCTGGATGCGTCTTCCTACGCTTATGGGCTATAGCAAAGTAAAGCGTGCAAAAGCAGGGGCACTTGTGCTCGCTGAACATCCAACAGACCGGAATGAATTCGGCAAGCGAATCCTTATCGCAACACAGAATTACAATGCGGGACGCGTCATGGTATTTACGCCCCACACCTCATGGCGGTGGCAGATGCACATGCCCCACGAAGACGATAGTCATGAAAGATTCTGGCGACAGGTTGCCAAGTGGTTAACAACCGCGCCGAAGGAACACATTAAACTCGATATTGCAAAAACCGCCTATTCTTTGAAAGAGCCAGTGATCATTGAAGTTACCGCTACAGATCCGCAGTTTGAACTAACAAACAACGCAAAACTCCGCGCGATTGTGGTTGACGAAACAGGGAAACGTAAGGAGATGAAACTTGAGCAGGTTCTCGGCAAAGACGGATTCTATACAGCGCGTTTTATCCCAAATCGATACGGTGAATATACCGTCACCGCTACAGGCACTCTTGACGGTGAAAATTTGGGCGAACAACAGAGTCTGTTTGAGGTAAAAACTTCTTACGCCGAATTTAGCGATGCTGAACTCAATGCGCCTTTCCTTAAGACATTTGCTGAAGGCAGCGGAGGAGAATACTATAGTATTGAGAAGGCACCTCAACTTGTAAATCAGATCCCACTTGTCGAAAGTGCAACGTCAAAGATCACGGATGTAGATATTTGGGATATGCCTCTGATTTTCGGGTTGGTCATCGTGTTCCTTGGATTCGAGTGGTTCTTAAGAAAACGGGGCGGATTGGTATAGCAGAAAAATCTGCCATCAACCAACCCACAATCTTTTGGAGATGAAAAATGCAACATACAACGACAATTCAACTCGTGAATCGAAAAGATATGCTTTTAGCAGAAGCAGGTGTTATGAAATCCGAAGATGTTCGACGTGTTACCGTTGAGGACGCAATTGTAGATACCGAGGCGACACGGTTGTCACTGCCGAAACCCTTGATCGAACAACTCGGTTTAACACCCATCGGAAGGACAAGGGCACGCACTACGAATGGTATTGTGGATCGATTTATTTATTCAGAGGTCCGATTTACAGTTTTGGATCGGGCAGGAACGTTGGAGATAACAGAAGTGCCAGCGAACGTGCCAGTCCTCGTTGGACACATGGTCTTAGAGATGCTTGATCTCTGTATTGATATTAGAGAAGGCCTCATCTACAACCCAGCCCATGATGGCGAATGGATTGAAGACCAACTCTGACATAGAGATGTTAAATATTTATCCAGATAGGAGAATCATGAACAATTCCTACAAAAGCGTCATGTTCGTCATTGCTGATGACTGGAGTCGCATCGCGAAGTGTTATGGGAATGATGTTATCCGAACCCCACATATTGATGCTTTCGCAGAACGCGGTGTTGTGTTTGACCATGCATTCTGTACAAGCCCATCTTGTGCTGTGAGTCGGGCGTGCATCCTTACAGGACAACACAGCCACACACACGGACAATACGGACACTGCCACGGAATTCACGGATTCCGCACACACGAACACATGCAATCAGTGCCGAAAATTCTGAAAGCACACGGATTCGCGACAGCATGCATCGGAAAAAAACACGTTGAACCCACCACTGTCTACCCGTTTGACTTTGAACCGAGGGTCGATGCCCGAAGCCCTGTAGATATAGCAGCAAAAGTGAATCAATTTTTCACTGAGAATGCAGATAAACCTTTCTATCTCCATATTGGTAGCAGCTACCCACATCGTGCAGGCAAAGGTTTCGGAAATGATCGGACGCATGCCGGTATCCAACCCAACTCTTATAGCACTGATGAAATAATTGTGCCAAATTTTCTGCCGGACGTCCCAGCCGTCCGTGAAGACCTTGCCGACTATTATGAAAGCGTTTCACGATGGGATGCTGTAGTGGGCGCAGTATTGGACGCCCTTGAGACTTCTGGACGGGCAAACGAAACCCTTGTTTTTGTTACAACAGACCACGCGATGCCATTTCCGGGTGCAAAGGCATCCAGTTTTGACAGTGGACACCACTGTCCACTCCTTATAGCCAGTCCTACACAACAAAAACGCGGCTTCCACAATCAAGCACTCGTCAACTGGGTAGATTTCTGTCCAACGATGTTAGACTGGTGTGGTGTTGCGCACCCCGACGGAACAGACGCACTTCCGGGTAAGTCAATCCTCTCTATCCTTGAAGATGACAGCGCACAACCGGGGAACGGTGAATGGGAAGAAACTTACTTCTCCCACTGTTTCCACGAAGTGACCAACTACTATCCGTATCGCGTGTTGCGCGGTAGGCGATATAAGTACGTCCGCAATCTGGCGTACCAATTGGAAACACCGCTTCCCAGCGATCTGTTCCGATCCATTTCGTGGACAGCCGTCCGGAACGACAACGTTCAACAGCTTGGGGAACGGCAGCGGACTGACTTCCTACAGCAAGGTCGCGAAGCACTGTTTGATATAGAAAACGACCCCGCAGAATCAAAAAACCTTATCGACGTGCCAGAACTACAAGACATTGCCAACGAAATGCGCCAAAAGGTGATCGACTTCAGGCAGATAACCGAGGATCCGTGGCTTGAGCAGTCCTTCCAAGAAGGCGAAACACAACCTTTTTTCGTATAACTTGTTGTTTTCACGGTAGGAGCGATCTCCGAATCGCGACTCCCCTATCCTGCAAATTCTATAATTCTGCAAATCCTGATTCAGACAGATGCAACAATATGATTTAGAAGCAATGAACGCCCGTATCCAAGCGGATAGCGGGCATATACAACAAATTCTTACAGAGACGGGGAAAGTTATCGTCGGGCAAAGTGAATTATTGGAAGGGCTACTTATCGGGCTGCTCTGCAATGGACATATTCTGCTTGAAGGAGTCCCTGGATTGGCAAAGACAACCGCCGTGAGTGCCCTTGCTCAAACCATCGACGCTTCCTTCAACCGTCTGCAGTTCACGCCCGACTTACTTCCAGCGGACCTTGTTGGCACACTCATTTATGACCAACAAAAAGGCGATTTTTACACCAAAAAGGGACCTATTTTCGCCAACGTTATCCTCGCCGATGAGATAAACCGCGCACCTGCCAAAGTTCAAAGTGCGCTCCTTGAAGCAATGCAAGAACGACAGATCACGATTGGTGGAACTACCTATCCACTTGACGATCCGTTCCTCGTCTTAGCAACCCAAAACCCAATTGAGCACGAAGGCACTTATCCGCTGCCAGAAGCACAAGTGGATAGATTCATGCTAAAAATTAAGGTTAGCTATCCTTCCCATGCAGAAGAGTTGCAAATCCTTCGACGCATGACAACCGAAGAGATTGCTACAATTCAGCGAGTCATTGCCCCCGAAGATATCGTCCGATTCCGAGAGGTCGTCCGCAACATCTACATGGCAGAACAATTGGAAAATTATATTGTAGACCTTGTGTATGCGACGCGCACACCAGAAACATATCAGTTAGAAGAACTCAGCACCCTGATTGAATACGGGGCATCGCCGCGGGCTACCATATTCCTTGCGCTCGCTGCACGGGCACGGGCATTCCTATCCCAACGCGGCTATGTTACCCCTGAAGATGTCCAGGCAGTCGGTATGGATGTGCTAAGGCATAGGGTTATTATTAGTTACGAAGCGGAGGCAGACGGGCGGGATGCTGAGAGCATCATTTCAGAGATAT
This sequence comes from Candidatus Poribacteria bacterium, assembly GCA_022826805.1. GTDB lineage: Bacteria > Poribacteria > WGA-4E > WGA-4E > WGA-3G > WGA-3G. The sequence goes on along the minus strand of JAJDUH010000079.1, from coordinate 1,823 downwards.
TCGCGAAGATTGAGGTGCCTTAAGGAGGAATACGATGAAACATGGGAAGAAACTACTAATTTACTTCATATTTTTGGAATTTTTCTTCTTCTGTGCGGTAACCGCTGTAACCGCACAAACTCCGCAGCAGATCGCCAAAAATGCTTTCCGCGCCACAGTAATTCTTGTCATGGAGGATGCTGAAGGTCAGCGTTTGTCTCGCGGTAGCGGATTTTTTGTCAGAGATGGTCAGGTTGCGACAAACTTTCATGTCGTTGAAGGGGCGACAAGCGGCTACGCAAAACTAGTTGGTAAAGAGGCAAAATTCAACATTAAGGGTTATACAGCAATCGACAAACAGCAGGATTTGATAATTCTAAAAGTCCCTATCTTTGATTCGGAGGTTATTTTACTTGGCAATAGTGATTTGGCACAGGTCGGAGAGACGGTTTACGCTGTAGGTAACCCACGGGGGTTGGAAGGTACTTTCTCAGATGGTATTATCAGTAGCATCCGCCTAGGTGATAGTGTTAAACTGATTCAGATAACTGCACCGATTTCGCCCGGCAGCAGCGGAGGGCCCGTGCTCAACCAGAAAGGTGAAGCGATAGGCGTTTCGGTTTTAAGTGTCCGCGGTGGACAAAACCTCAATTTCGCGATCCCCTCAAACTATCTCAAAAGCCTACTCACGAAGGTAGAAGGCGTGAAGCCGCTGTCTCATCTCACTGAGGCACCCATGACAGACCCTACTGAACAGAAAGTAACACAACAACAGCAAGCTGCAGTAACACTTTTTGTTTTGGGGATTCTCGTCATATGGATGCTCCTCAACGACAACGACTGAGGCCCCACTATTCCAAACCAGATCCTGTGTTTGTTACTTCGGTAGGTATCGTCATATGCCCCCTGCTCCAAAGATAACAACATAGCTCAATGGTCAGAAAATGGCACTCATTCCTGCGGGTGAATTCCAGATGGGAGTAACGGTAACTCAATAACAACAACGATGATGGAAAACCAGGGCATACGGTGTATGTGGATGCGTTCTACCTGGACGTGCCGGAGGTAACTAATACCATTTCTAAAAGTTTATATCGCATTAACCACACCTGCTAAAAGTTTACGCAATAAGTAGATACGGACATAGTTATAGTAAAGCCCAGAAATAAGTTGACATATTCTCAGATTTATGTAAGACTTTGTCTTATGAGCTATTCATCAGATTTCCGCAAATGCGTTCTTGACTACATTCGCAATGGCGGTTCTAAAGCAACAGCTTCACGACGGTTTGGTATCTCGAGAACCTGCATCTATAAATGGTTGACTGCTCAAGACCCGCTCCTTTCTGAGAAGCCGGGGCCCCGAGGGCCTCGCAGTCTCGATTATCAAGCTCTCAGGCAACACGTCGCTGACTTTCCAGATGCTACCCAAAAGGAGCGTGCCGCCCATTTTGGTGTTTCCAGACACTGTATCTGGTATGGACTGAAAACATTGAACATCACGCGAAAAAAAAGACACAGACCTACAAAGAACAGTGTCCCGTAAAACGTCAAGCTTATCTCTTGGCACTTCAAGCAGAAACCGTCGTCGGTGGCAAAGAGGCAGTTTATATTGACGAGACGGGTTTCAGTGAAACAGATTTCCGTGAGTATGCTTATGCGCCTAAAGGCATCTGTGTTGAAGCTAAGGTGGCAAGCAATCGCTATAGAAGCACGACGTTGATTGCTGCACGCCTGAAAGGACGTTTGACGGCTCCTGTGCTTTTTGCCGGCAGTTGCGATAGGATTGCCTTCAATACATGGCTTTCTGAGATGTTATGTCCATTGCTTGATGACAGGCATGTT